>NZ_NMQT01000181.1 GCF_002234405.1 Amycolatopsis thailandensis
CGCCGGACGACGGCGGCGGCGCCGAGCTCGGCGGCGGCGAACCGGCCGGCGCCGACGACGGCGGGGTGGACGTCATCGGTGGCACGACGGCGTCGGGGGAGCCGGGGCCGCGGACGCAATCACCGGCGGCCGGGACGGCGCCCAGGTCGTCGGACGAGCCCGTGGTGATCGTGTAGCAGACCAACCGCGAACCGAGATCCGTCGTGCGCGTCTGAACCTTGTCGAGCAGGACACGGGCCGCGGCGAATTTGTCGCGGGCCTCGGCGGGCGCGTAACCGACCTGGAGGCCGAGCCTGTCGGACTGCTGCCGCGCCCAGGTGCGGAGTTCGGTCAACCGGGTCTGGCCGCCCTGATCGGTGACGAGCGCCGTCAGCTGCGAGACGCCGGCCCGCAGGTCGGTCTCGAAATCGGCGAGGCCGGTGAAGTACGCCGCGGTGGGCGCTTCCTGCCGGGTGAGTTCGTCGAGTTCGCCGACACGGTTCGCGGCGAACTCCAGATGCTTCTTCGCCTTGTCCCGCTCGTCGAACGTGAGCCCGAGCGCGGCCGATTCACCCGCTCGTTTGATGCCGTAGAGCGGATCGCCCGGCAACGCGTCCTTGGACAGCAGCAGGGTGATGCCGCCCAGCGCGAGGACGAGGGCGACGGCGGCCGCGGCGAGATTGGCGACGGTGTGACCACGGCGCTTCGGCGGTGCTTCGGCTTCGGCGAGACGTCCGGCGATCTCGTCGCGGATCCGCTGCCGGGTCTCCGCGTCAGGAGCGCCGCCCGCACCCAGTTCGCGCAAACCGCCGACGAGCGCGAGTTCGTGCGCGAACTCGTCGTCTCCCGGACTTCCGGTGCCGACAGTGCCGTCGACAAGGTCCGCGAAGCGGTCACCGGCCGCCCGCTCACGCGCGAACCATCCCGGCACGCCCACGGCGAAGTCTCCATCTGATCAGCCCGGTCCTGACCACCGGTCTGGCAGTGAAAACGAGCGGAGACGCCCAAGGGTTACGGCAAGGCCCGGTGGGAACCAAATATGGAACTTTAACGCAGTCCCGTGGGCAGAAGTTGTGCCAAACGGCGTACCGCCCGGTGCTGAAGGGCCTTGATGGCGCCTTCGTTGCGCTTCATGATCGCCGCCGTCTCGGCGACCGAAAGTCCCTGCATGAACCGCAGCACGATGCACTCGCGCTGGTCTTCGCCGAGTTCGGCGACGCAACGCAGCAGTTCGGCGCGGGTGGCGCGGCTGATCGCCTGCTGTTCGGGCCCGGCGACGGCCTGCACGCCGACGTTCCCGATCGGCGCCCCGTTCGGCTCGGCGACCTCGTCGGTGACGACCTCGAGGCGGAACCGGCTCGACTTCACGTGGTCGAGGATGATGTTGCGCGCGATCGTGACGAACCAGGCGCCGACGTCACGCCCCTGGTAGCTCACCGAGGTGATGCGGCGAAGCGCGCGCAGGAAGGTCTCGCTGGTGACGTCCTCGGCGAGGTCCCGGTCGCCGAGACGGAACAGGACGTAGCGGTAGACGACGTCGACGTAGCGGTCGTAGAGCCGTCCGAAGGCGGACGTGTCGCCGCCTTGCGCGGCGCTGACCAGCTCCCAAGCCTCGGCCTTCGCGGCTTCGGCGGCGGCGTCGTTCTCTTCGACCTTGGGCCGTGCGGACGGCGTGGCGGGGAAACCGCTCCGCCGGAGGATGTGGCCCGCCAGCATCGAGACGGGGTTCGGCGCGGGAAGAGTCACGCGGTACCTCCCGTTCCGGGCAGAGAAGACCGGCCCGCATGTCCCACCGCCGCGTGGGCCTGCAAGATCTGCACGTCCGGACTCCTTTTCTCACCATCGAGTGATCAACACCACTCGACGATGCCCAGCAGCATACGTGTAGTTACCGCGAAGTAGGTAGCGGTGCCGGGGTTACGGAACTGCGACGAAAGCGAGTGACACCCATGACGGTGGCCGAGATGACAAACTGGCAACGCCGTTCACTCCAGGGAAGAGGTTCGCAGTTGAGCGCGGAGCAAGTTGCCGATGCAAGTGTGCCCACCTTGCTCGCCGAGGCCGCCCGGCAGTGGCCCGGCAAGCTGGCCGTTCAGGAGACCGGCGGCGGGGTCACGCTGACCTGGGCGGAGCTCGACGACGCCGCCCACGCGCTGGCCCGCGCCCTGCTCGACGCGGGAATCGAGCGCGGCGACAGGGTGGCTTTGCGGCTGCCGACGTCGGCCGCCTTCGCCGTCTCGCTGTTCGGGGCGCTCCGGGCGGGCGCGGTGGTCGTCCCGATCTCGCCGCAGGCCCCGGTGGCGGAGCTGACCGGACTGCTGGAACACAGCGGCGCGCGGCTCGTCCTCGAACGCGAAGCGACCGAGGAACTCCCCGATGGAGTGACAAGCCTCTCACCGCCTGTTACCTCGGATGGAGCAGCCGAACCGGTCGACGCGGCCGGTGCCGGTGAGGACATCGCGGTCATCTCGTACACCTCCGGCACGACCGGCCCGCCGCGCGGCGTGATGCTGTCTCATCGGGCGCTGCTGGCGAACCTCGACCAGCTGAGCAGGATCGTCCCGACACCGCTCGTGCACGGCGACCGCGTACTCATCACCATCCCGTTGTTCCACGTCTACGGCCTGGGGCCCGGTCTGTTGCAGACCACGTCGGTCGGCGCGACGGCGATCCTGTCCGAACGGTTCCTCGCCGAACGGACTCTGGCCGACTGCGCCGAGTACCGGGTGACCTCGATCGCCGGCGTGCCCGCGATGTACGCCGAGTTCGCCGCGATGGACGCCGACGAGCTCGGCCAGGGCCTGTCCACCGTCCGGCGGATGACCTCGGGCGCGGCGCCGCTGCACCCCAAGATCCTCACCGCGCTCCGCGGCGCCACCGGGCTGGACGTCTACGAGGGCTACGGCCTCACCGAATGCGCGCCCGTGGTCACCACGACCCTGGTCACCGGCTACCCGAAGCCGGGTTCGGTCGGGCGGCCGCTGCCCGGCGTCGAACTCCGGCTGGTCGACAGCGACGGCGACGCCGAACCCGTCCCGCTGGACCCGGACGACCTCGGCGACGCCTTCGACGAGGACGGCGGCACCGGGCTGGTGTCGATCCGCGGCGCGAACCTGTTCTCCGGCTACTGGCCCGATGGTTCGCACGGTCCCGGCGAGGACGGCTGGTTCCGCACCGGCGACGTCGGCTACCTCGACACCGACGGCGACCTGCACCTGGTGGACCGGGCCAACGACCTGATCATCGTCAACGGCTTCAACGTCTTCCCGCACGAGGTCGAGAACGTGATCTCGATGCTGGACGAGGTCGTCGAGGCGGGTGTGGTCGGCGTCGTCGACGAGCGGACCGGCGAAGCGGTGAAGGCCGTCGTCGTCCCCGCGCCGGGCGCGTCGCTCTCGGAGCAGCAGGTCGTCGAGCACTGCGCGGAGCATCTGGCCGGGTACAAGGTGCCGCACACCGTCGAGTTCGCGGAGTCGCTGCCGCATTCGGCCACCGGGAAGCTCCGGCGTTTGCGCCTCAGGTAAGGATTGACGCATGGCGCACCACGTGACCGTCATGACCCGCACGGGTTGCCACCTGTGCGAGGTCGCGGAACAGGACATCGAGCGGATCTGCGGCGAGCTGGGCGTCGCCTGGTCGGCGCAGGACGTCGACAGCGACCCCGAGTGGCGGGCCGAATACGGCGACCGGGTGCCGGTGATCCTCGTCGACGACGCCGAGCACGGTTACTGGCGCGTCGAAGAGGACAGGCTCCGGAAAGCACTGGCGTAACACACCCGTAAGGGGCGATCGACCGACCTTCAGGCGGTTTCGCTCCGAAGATGGAGTCGTGGACGACGAACGCAGGCTCACCTTCGGCCAAGCCGCTCTGACCGGACTTCTGGCACTCGTGGCGGCCCTCGGCGTGGGGCATCTCGTCGCGGGCTTCGTCGGGTACACGGCCTCGCCGTTCGTCGCCGTCGCGAACTTCGTCATCGACCACAGCCCGCACGCGGTCGTCGCCTGGGCCGAGCAGACGCTTGAGACCTGGGACAAGGTCGTCCTCAAGATCGGCCTGGCCGTGGTGCTGGTGCTGTTCGCGCTGCTCGCCGGGCAGCTCTCGCGGAGCAAGCCGCTGTCGGGCCAGGTGCTCGTCGGCGTCCTCGGCGCGGCGGGCGTCGCCGCCGTCTACGTGCGCACCGACCTCGGGCAGGTCGCGCTGCTGGCGCCGGTGGCCGCGACGGTCGCCGGGCTCGCCGTCTTCACCCGGCTGCATCTGTTCTTCCGCCCGAAGGTGTTCTTCGACGACCGCGAAGGCGAGGGGCCGGATAGGCGGAAGGTGCTGGTCACCGGTGTCTCCGTCGCGGCGGGCGCCGGTGTCGCCGCGCTGGTCGGGCAGATCGCCGGGACCAGGAAGAACGCCGAAGACTCGCGCGCCGCCGTCGGCAGGCTGGTCCCGGCCAGGACCGCGCCGCCGGTCCCGCCCGACGCGGACTTCGTGAAGTTCGGCACCCCGCCTTACCTCACTCCTTCGAAGGATTTCTACCGGATCGACACGGCTCTCGTGGTCCCGCAGGTCCGGACCGAAGACTGGAGCCTCCAGATCCGCGGGATGGTCGACCGCGAGGTCACCTATCGGTATGACGACATCCGCTCGCGGCCGCTGATCGAACGCGACGTCACCCTGTGCTGTGTCTCCAACGAGGTCGGCGGTCCGTACATCTCCAACGCGCGCTGGATCGGTGTCGACCTGCGCGACCTGCTGCTCGAAGCGGGTGTGAAACCCGGCGCCGAGCAGATGTTCGCGACCAGCGTCGACGGCTGGACCTGCGGAACCCCGGTCGAAGCCGCCTTGGACCCCGCTCGCGGCGCGATGCTCGCGATCGGCATGGACGGCGAGCCGCTCCCGATCGAGCACGGCTTCCCCGCGCGGATCGTGATCCCCGGGCTGTACGGCTACGTGTCCGCCACGAAATGGGTGACCGAACTGGAGATCACCACGTGGGAGGAGCGACGGGCCTACTGGCTCGACCGCGGCTGGGGCCGCGAAGGACCGGTGAAGACGCAGTCGCGGATCGACGCGCCCGGCTCGGCGGTGAACGCGGGGAAGGTCGTGGTGTCCGGGACCGCGTGGGCGCAGCACACCGGCGTCGCGAAGGTGGAGGTTCGGGTCGACCAGGGGCCGTGGAAGGAGACCGTCCTGTCGGCGGAGACGTCGAAGGACACCTGGCGGATGTGGTGGACCGAGGTCTGGGTCGGCCCTGGTCAGCACGAGATCGCCGTCCGGGCGACGGATCAGTCGGGCTACACGCAGACGCAAGAGATCGCCGGAACGGTCCCCGACGGCGCCACGGGCTGGCACAAGGTAACGGTCAACGCGCGCTAGATGCGGGCTTCGGTCACTGTCGTGAACCGGGGCTTTCGCGTGACTGGCTGGACGACACGCTCACCCCCAGGGCTCGCCACGTGCCGTCCACCCCGTCACGCGTGTCGTCCCCGCAATCACCCGTGTCGTCCATTTGAGCACGTGAGACCGTGCGACCGCAGGTGCCTGAGACTCGGTTGGCTCCACGAATCGCCAGTCACGATCCACGCGCCTGGGCACTGTGGGGTGCGTCATCCCCTCTACCTGTGACTTTGTGCCTGCGTTCACAAGTGGCTACCGTAGATACGTCGCCACCGGAGCGCCCGGCATCGAACCGGACTCAGCGCCGCGGGTCAAGAGCCGATTTCCAGGTTCGGGCGAATCATGTCGTCAGCAGGACCAGAGGAGCGGACAAGCGTGGTGTCGCAACGAGGCCGGCGCACCCGGGTGACACCGGACGCCGACAACGCGCCCACCGCGGAGATGCCCGCCGTCGAGGCCACCGCCGAGCCGGAAGCGGCCCGCGCGAAGTCGATCCCCGAGGCCGCCGTCGCCCGCCTCGCCGTCTATCTCCGTGTCCTCTCCGGGCTTGCCGAGCAGGGCGCGACGACGATCTCCAGCGAAGAGCTCTCGCAGGCCGCGGGCGTCAACTCCGCGAAACTGCGCAAGGACCTGTCCTACCTCGGCTCCTACGGCACCCGCGGCGTCGGCTACGACGTCCAGGTCCTGGTCAGCCAGATCGAGCGGATCCTCGGCCTGACCCGCAAGCACAAGGTCGCCGTGGTCGGGATCGGAAACCTCGGGCACGCGCTGGCCAACTACGGCGGGTTCCCCGGCCGCGGCTTCCCGGTCGAGGCGCTGTTCGACCTCGACCCGGATCTGGTCGGCGTCCCGGTGGGCGGGCTCCCGGTGTCGCATCTCGACGAGATCCCCAAAGTCTGCGCCGAACGGGAGATCTCCATCGGCGTCATCGCCACTCCGCCCACCGCCGCGCAGTCGGTCTGCGACCGGCTCGTCGCAGGTGGCGTGCAGTGCATCCTGAATTTCGCCCCGGTGGTGCTGCAGGTTCCGGCACATATCGAGGTGCGCAAGGTCGACCTCGCGGTCGAGTTGCAGATCCTGTCGTTCCACGTCGCTCGCCGCGCGGATCTGGCCGCTAATGGCAATGGCGGAGGAGACAGTGGCCCTGGGGGCGCCGAGAATGGCAGCGTGAACGGCCACGGCAATGGAATGGTGGTGCGCTGAAAATGAGCGTGTTGGCGGTCGGGCTCTCGCACCGCAGTGCCGAGTTGAACACCCTGGAACGCGTCGCGGTCCCCGCGACCGACGTGACCAAGGTGCTCCACGAACTTCAGCAGGCAGAGCACGTCAGCGAGGCGATCCTGGTCTCTACCTGCAACCGCATCGAGGTCTACGCCGTCGTCGAGACCTTCCACGGCGGCCTGAACGACGTCTCCGACGTGCTCGCCCGCCAGGCCGGGATGCGGCCCGCGGACCTCTACGACTCGCTGTACGTGCACTACGCGGGCGCCGCGATCGAGCACCTGTTCTCGGTCACCTCCGGGCTGGACTCGATGGTCGTCGGCGAGACGCAGATCCTCGGCCAGATCCGGTCCTCCTACGCCACCGCGCGTGAGGCGGGGACCGTCGGCCGCACGCTGCACGAGCTGATCCAGACCACGCTGCGCGTCGGCAAGCGCGTCCACTCCGAGACCGGCTTGGACAAGCTGGGCGCGTCGGTCGTGTCCGAAGGGCTGGCCGCCGCGGGCGACCTCGCCGGGAAGCACGCGCTGATCGTCGGTGCCGGTTCGATGGGCGCGCTCACCGCGTCCCACCTGCGTAAATCCGGGATCGGCGAGATCACCATCGCCAACCGCACCGAGGCGAGGGCCGCTCGTCTCGCCGCCGCGAGCGTGGAGCAGGGCGTGCCCGCGAAGGCCGTCCAGATGAGCGGGCTCGCGGCCGCTGTCGCCGAGGCCGACGTCGTCGTCTGCTGCACCGGCGCGAACGACGCGGTGTTCACCGTCGAACACGTCCCGGCCCGCGCCGGGCGGCCGCTGATCGTCTGCGACCTCGGCCTCCCGCGCGACGTCGACCACGACGTCGCCGAACTGGCCGACGTCACCGTCGTCGACCTCGAGACCATCCAGCGCCGCATGCGCGAAGCGGGCACCCCGACCACCGAACGCCAGACCGCGAAGGCCACCGGCATCGTGCTCGACGAGGTGCGCGAGTACCTCGCCGGTCAGCGCAGCGCCGAGGTCACCCCGACGGTCACGGCGCTGCGGCGCCGGGCGGCCGAGGTGGTCGACGCCGAGCTGCTGCGGCTGGACAACCGCCTGCCGGACCTCGAAGCCGGGGTCCGCGAGGAGGTCGGCCGCACGGTCCGCCGCGTGGTCGACAAGCTGCTGCACGCGCCGACGGTGCGGGTCAAGCAGCTGGCCGCCGAGACGGCCGACACCGATTACGCCAACGCGCTGCGTGAGCTGTTCTGCCTCGACCCGCAGGCACCCGCCGCGGTGGCGAGTCCCACCGCAACGAAAGACGAGTGATCATCCAGTGAGCAGAGTCATCCGCATCGGGACGCGCGGCAGCAAGCTCGCCCTCGCGCAGACCGGCACCATGGCCGACGCCCTGCGCGCCACCGGGGCCGAGGTCGAGCTCGTCACCGTGACGACCCCCGGCGACAAGTCGTCCGCGCCGATCCCGACGATCGGGGTCGGTGTCTTCACCTCCGCGCTGCGCGAAGCCTTGCTGCGCGAAGAAGTCGACGTCATCGTCCACTCCTACAAGGACTTGCCGACGAAGCCGGAGCCGGGCATCACGCTCGCCGCCGTGCCGCGCCGCGAGGACCCCCGTGACGCGCTGATCGCCCGCGACGGGCTCACTCTCGGTGAGCTCCCGCCGGGTTCGACCGTCGGCACCGGCTCGCCGCGACGCACCGCGCAACTGCGCGCGCTCGGTCTCGGTTTGGAAATCGTGCCGATCCGAGGCAATATCGACACCCGCATGCGCAAGGTGAGCGACGGAGAGCTCGACGCCGTCGTCCTGGCGCGTGCCGGACTGGCCAGGATCGGCCGGGCGGAGGAGATCACCGAGACCCTCGACCCGATCCAGATGCTGCCCGCTCCCGCGCAGGGTGCGCTGGCGGTGGAGTGCCGGACCGGTGACGTGGACATCGAGCACCTGCTCGGATCCACAGTGGACGATGAAGGCACCCGTGCCGTGGCGACCGCCGAGCGGGCGTTGCTCGCGGCGCTGGAAGCCGGGTGCAGCGCACCGGTCGGAGCGCTGGCGGAGATCGTCGAGGACCTGGACGCCGAAGGGCGGGTCGTCGAGCGGATCTCGTTGCGGGGCACCGCCGCCGTCGAAGGGGACGGGGACGCGGTCGACATGGTGCGCGCTTCCGCGCTCGCCGACAAGCATGAAGCCGAACAGCTCGGCCGGACACTGGCCGCCGAGCTGCTCGACCTGGGGGCGGGCGCGCTGTCCGGCCCCGCCCAGTGAGTCAGAACGTTGAAGGTAGGGCCGCGCTCGACTGCGGCCGCTCAAGAGGAGAACGCACAGATGACCCCCGCGCGTAAGACCACCGGGCGTGTCGCCTTCGTGGGCTCGGGCCCCGGTGACGCCGGTCTGCTGACCGTCCGCGCTCAGGAGCTGCTCGCCAAGGCCGAGGTCGTGGTGACCGACCCGGACGTCCCTTCGGGCGTCCTGGCCCTCACCGCCGAGGGCGCCGAAGTGCGCCCCGCCGTCGGCGAGGCCACCGAGGTCGCCAAGGACCTGGTGAACGAAGCCAAGGCAGGACGGCTGGTGCTCCGGCTGATCGCCGGTGACCCGCTGACCCAGCCCGCCGTCGTCGCCGAGGTGCAGGCCGTTTCCCGGACCAGCGCCGTGTTCGACATCATCCCGGGCGTCTCGCCCGGTGCCGCCGTCCCGGCGTACGCCGGTGTCGCGCTCGGCGGTACGCACACCGAGGTCGACGTCCGCGGCGACGTCGAATGGGCCGCACTGGCCGCCACCCCGGGCCCGATCGTGCTGCACGCGACGTCGGCGCACCTGGCCGAGGCCGCGTCCGCGCTGACCGAGCACGGACTGGCGCCGACCACCCCGGTCGCGGTGACGTCCAACGGCACCATCAACACCCAGCGCACCCTGGACACCACGCTGGCCACCGTCGCGAACGAAGCGGGCGAGCTCGTCGGCCCGCTCATCGTGACCATCGGCCAGGCCGTCGGCCAGCGCTCGAAGCTGTCGTGGTGGGAGTCGCGCGCGCTGTACGGCTGGAAGGTCCTGGTGCCGCGCACCAAGGAGCAGGCCGGTGAGATGGCGGAGCGGCTTCGCGGCCACGGCGCCACCTCGCACGAGGTCCCGACCATCTCGGTCGAGCCGCCGCGCAGCCCCGCCCAGATGGAGCGCTCGGTCAAGGGCCTCGTCGACGGCCGCTACCAGTGGATCGTCTTCACCTCGACCAACGCCGTCCGCGCGGTGTGGGAGAAGTTCGAGGAGTTCGGCCTCGACGCCCGCGCGTTCTCCGGTGTGAAGATCGCCTGCGTCGGCGAGTCGACCGCCGCGAAGGTGCGCTCGTTCGGCATCATCCCCGAGCTGATCCCGGAGGGCGAGCAGTCCTCGGAGGGCCTCCTCGCCGAGTTCCCGCCGTACGACGACGTCCTCGACCCGGTCGACCGCGTGCTGCTGCCGCGGGCGGACATCGCCACCGAGACCCTGTCGGCCGGCCTGCGTGAACGCGGCTGGGAGATCGACGACGTGACGGCGTACCGCACCGTCCGGGCGGCCCCGCCGCCAGCCGAGACCCGCGAGATGATCAAGACCGGCGGTTTCGACGCGGTCTGCTTCACCTCGTCCTCGACCGTGCGGAACCTCGTCGGCATCGCCGGCAAGCCGCACACCCGCACGCTGGTCGCGTGCATCGGCCCGAAGACCGCGGAAACCGCCGTGGAGTTCGGGCTGCGGGTCGACGTCCAGCCCGAAAAGGCCGACGTCCCGCACCTGGTCGACGCGCTCGCCGAGCACGCCGCCCGGCTCCGCGCCGAAGGTGCGCTTCCGCCGCCGCGCAAGGCGAAGCGGGCCCGTCGCTCCTGATTCGTGAAAAAGCCCCCTTCCCGCGGCCATGCGGGAAGGGGGCTTTTTCGTTCCTTAGTGAGAAGTTATCGCGCGCGTCGCGGCGGGGCGTAGCTTCGTGGCTTCGACAATCACTGGGGAGTGATCATGAAGTCTCTCGCACGGGCCGCCACCGTCCTGGGTGCGCTGGCTCTTGGTTCCGCCGCACTCGCCGGCACCGCGGCCGCGGCTCCTGTGTCTTTCGAGGTGTGCAGTCCGCTCGGCTGCGCGGCGCAGAGCGTCCGGGGCACCGTGGATCGCGGGGAGGTGCTCGCGACGCTGACCGACAATTCGCGGGTTTCGACGCTCGTCGCGCAGTTCATCGCGTACCCGCCGCCCCAGACCACCATCGCCGAAGTCGACGATGGGGTGTTCGAGGTCGTGGCCTGGGTGTCGAGCGATTGGAAGCAGTTGGCGGTGAAGGCCTGTGCCGGCTTTTTCGACTGCAACAGCAAGACCATCATCCGGCGGTAAGGGACGCGACCTTCGCGTGCCGTCCGCCCAATCACGCGTGCCGTCCGCCCAGTCACGCGTGTCGTCCGTCTGGTCACGCCAAACCGCCCGACCGAAGACAGTTACTGGGCCGAAAGTCAAAGGCGTCAGGTGAGATGGTGAAGTCCGTGAAGGCCTCCTTTCCTACTTTCAGGGTAGGGAAGGAGGCCTTCACGGCACGGCCCCGGTGAGAGAGCGTTGCGAAAGCCACTTTCGCAACCTTCAACGTTGTGAAAGTCCCTTTCGCAACACTGAGCGCCGGACTGCACTGGGCCGCCGAGAACACGCCACCTTTGCCGTACCCCCAGCGAAGACACGGTCGGCTCTAGCCGTCCTCGACCCGCTCACGAGAAGAACTTCACGACCTCCGTGTACGCCAGGTACGCGAACATCGCCAGGCACACGCCCAACAGCCCATTCGAGACCCAGCCGGACCGACCTTCCCGCGGCACCCGCGAAGTGTTCAGCAGCACCAGCAACGTCGCCGCCAGGAACGGCATGAACAACGCGCCCAGCACGCCGTAGATCACGGTGAGCTGGAAAGGCTGGTCCAGGAACAGCAAGGCCATCGGCGGAAAAGTCAGCCACAGCACGTATCCCCGGTACGCGACACTGCGTTCCCCGGCCTTCTTTTCGTACGTCTCAACGCTTTCCGTCGTGTTCCCGGGCAGCCGCAGAATGCGCCACCAGTCCGCGAAGAGCAGGCTCACGCCGTGCCAGACGCCGATCACCGACGTGAACGAGACCGCGAAAAAGCCGATGAGGAAAGGAATCCGTGCCCATTGCCCGTAATCGGCGGCGAGGGTGTCGCCGAGGAACAGCAGGCCCTTGTCGCCCGAGATGATCTTCTGGCCCAGCAGCAGTTCCGCGCCGACGATCAGCATCGCGATCACGAAGATCCCGGTCATGACGTACCCGACGGCGTTGTCGGTGCGCATCATCGGCAGCCACTTCGCCGAACGCCAGCCCTTCGCGAGCGTCCAGTAGCCGTACGCCGCCATGGTGATCGTGCCGCCGACGCCACCGACCAGGCCGAGGACGTAGACGAGCGAGCCGTCGGGCAGGGTCGGGACGGCGCCCTTGAACAGTTCGGCGAAGTCCGGGACGACGAGGACCGCGGTGCCGACCACGGTCACGAACATCACGCCGGTGAGCACCGTCATCAGCTTCTCGATGATCGCGTAGCGGCCGAACCACACCAGCGCGAAGCCGAGCAGGCCGCAGATCATCGCCCAGTACCGCACCGGAAGCGCGGGGAAGAGCGCGTTCAGCGGCAGCCCGGACGCCGACATCGCGGTCGCGCCGTAGACGAAACCCCAGATCACCGCGTAGATCCCGAAGTAGATCAGCGCCCAGACCCCGAGTGTCCGCCAGCCGGCGAGGATCGTCCGGCCCGACGTCAGATGCCAGCGGCCGACGGCTTCGGCCAGCGCGAGTTTGAAGATCGTCCCGACGAGCACCGCCCACAGCAGCGTGTACCCGAAGCGCGAGCCCGCCACCATGGTCGCGACGAGGTCGCCCGCGCCGACCCCGGTCGCCGCGGCCATGATCCCGGGTCCGACCTGGCGCAGCCGTGCGCGCCAGCCGACGGGCGGTTCTTCCAGTTGGTCGGTCACCGTTGAACTCGACATGCGGTGGAACGTAACCCGCGTCACACCTGGAGCAAAACGGACGAACACGACTCTTTACCGTCTCTTAGGGAAGGTCGCCCGACCGGACCAATGAACCGTTCACCGCGCCTGCGGACCGGTTCTCAAGCGGGTCGGAGTACCGTCGTAGAGGTGTTTCCTGAGCATCGTCCCCGCAGGCTCCGTACCACTCCGGCCATGCGCAGGCTGGTCGGTGAGACGTCGCTGCGCCCGCGCCAGCTGATCCTCCCGATGTTCGTGGCCGAGGGCATCGACGCGCCCCGCCCGATCTCCAGCATGCCGGGGGTCGTCCAGCACACCCGTGACACGCTGCGCAAAGCCGCCGTCGACGCGGTCAACGCCGGTGTCGGCGGCCTGATGCTGTTCGGCATCCCGGCGACGCGGGACGCGGAAGGCTCCGGCGCGATCGACCCGGACGGCATCCTCAACGTCGCCCTGCGCGACCTGAGGTCCGAGCTCGGCGACGCGACGGTCCTGATGGCCGACACGTGCCTCGACGAGTTCACCGACCACGGCCACTGCGGCGTACTCGACGCCGACGGCGGTGTCGACAACGACGCGACCCTGCGCGTGTACGCGGAGATGGGGCTGGCCCAGGCGGAAGCGGGTGCGCACCTGCTCGGGCCCAGCGGCATGATGGACGGCCAGGTCGGCGTCATCCGCGCCGCGCTCGACCGCGCCGGGCGCACGGACACCGGGATCCTCGCCTACTCGGCGAAGTTCGCCAGCGCGTTCTACGGCCCCTTCCGTGAGGCTGTCGACTCGCAGCTGAAGGGCGACCGGAAGACGTACCAGCAGGACCCGGGCAACGTCCGCGAAGCGCTGCGCGAGATCGAGCTGGACATCGCCGAGGGCGCCGACATGGTCATGGTCAAACCCGCACTGTCCTATTTGGACGTCATCAGGGCGGCGGCCGAGGCGTCGCCGGTTCCGGTGGCGGCGTACAACATCTCGGGCGAGTACGCGATGGTCGAGGCCGCAGCGGCGAACGGCTGGCTCGACCGCGAGCGCACGATCGTCGAGGTGCTGACCTCGATCCGCCGCGCGGGCGCGGACATGATCCTCACCTACTGGGCCGCCGAAGCCGCCGCCTGGCTGGACTGAGTCCCGTACAGCCGAAAAGGGCCCCTTCGCGATGAAGGGGCCCTTTCGTATGGCTACTCGGCCTGGAGCAGGAACACGTCCACGCTGAGGTCCGACCATCGGCCCGCCACGGCGTAGACGCGATCGTCGGCCCACAGGTACCGGTAGAACCCCGGGATCGGCCCGGTCTCGTCCTGTTCGGAGTTCCTGACCTGGGCCTCCAGGAACGGCGTCACCTTCCCGTCCGCGAGGGCGATCTTGACCGTTCGCTGGGGTCCGGTGGTGGACACCGGGCCGACCTGGGCGAGGAGCAGGCCGTCCACGATCTTGATCGGCGCCTGGATCGTGCCCTCCGGAACCGACGCCGACCAGGTGCGCCGCCCGGTGTTCAGGTCCACCGCGACGAGCTTGTTCACCTCGCCGCCGATCGTCCTGGTCGGGGTGTAGAGGACGCCGTCGGCTACGACGGCGGCACCCGGATGGTGCTCGGTACCCGAGGTGCTGTGCCCGAAGCCCTGCGAGGTGACGCCGTCGAGTTCGTCGGGGGAATTGGGCTTGCCACCGTCGATCTTCGACTTGAGCTTCAGGTTGTCGTCGAAGAGGAAGTAGGTGCCTTGCTCGGTGTTGGAACCGTAGGCGAGCACAGGCTTCACCGACAGGAGACCGATCCCGGAGACCGAGTAACCGTCGTGGGGGACGCTGTCCTCCAGTTCGACGTTCCCGGTCGCCGGGTCGATCTGGAGCGCGGTGACCGAGAAGTCGCCGGTGAGGCAGCTCGCCACGACGATCGCCTTGCCGTCCCGCGGCATCATGTCGTGCCCGGCGCAGGTGTCCTCCCCGTCGGCCTTGCGGGAGAAGGTCTTCGTCCACTTGATCGCGCCGGTGGCCAGATCCAGTGCCGCGTAGCCCTGGTCCGCGGTGACGAACACGACGTCGCCCATGATCTGCGTGACGACGGCTTGGACCGTGGTCACCCGATCCTGCATCTTCTGCGGGACGGCCATCGGCACCTGCCAGCCGAGCTTCCCGGTCTTGAGGTCGAGGACGGTCGCGTTGTCGCAGCTCCCGTCCTCACTGCCGGCCTTCGCTTTGCCGAAGGCGAGGACGACCTTGCCTTCGGCCGGCTCGACCCCGGTACCGCAGAAGACCTTGCCGCCCGGCG
The DNA here is from genome assembly GCF_002234405.1 of Amycolatopsis thailandensis. Lineage (GTDB taxonomy): Bacteria > Actinomycetota > Actinomycetes > Mycobacteriales > Pseudonocardiaceae > Amycolatopsis > Amycolatopsis thailandensis. The sequence goes on from NZ_NMQT01000181.1 coordinate 14,828, forward strand.
CCTCGACCAGCCAGCGCTGCTTGCCGTCCGCCCTGGTGAACGCGGCGACGTACTTGTCGCGGACGACGACGAGGTCGTCTTCGTGCAGCCAGGTGGTGATGCCGTTCTTGTAGGCCGGGACGTCCTTCTTCGCTCCCGACAGTTCCCATTTGACCTTCGGCGGCCCGGCAGGCTGCCCGGAGGCAGGCGGTGCCGCCTGCTCCTGAGCCGGGTCTCCTCCGCTCAGCGCGATCGGCACGACCACCGCGGCGGCGGCCACGATGACGATCAGCGGGATCAGCCAGAAGAGGAACTTCTTGTTCTTGGGTGGCGGAGGAGGTGGCGCCTGCCGCGGGGAGCCGTAGTGCGGCCGCTGTCGCCATCCCTGGTGCTGTGGAGGTTGCCAGTGCTGATGCTGCTGCCGCGGCGGCCAGTGCTGTCCGCCGGGCTGAGCCGGTGTGGTCATGCGCTTCCCCAGTTGCTTGATGATGTTCGAGCGCAAGCTACCCGGGCGGAACCGCTCTGGCCTGCGGAACCACGTAGGCTGCCGTTCGTGACCGACAGCAAAGCGGGCGAAACGGACGACGAGCGTCGCAAGCGGGGGAGGGCGCCCGATCCGATCCTGCCTGGTCAGACGCCGCCGAAGATCGCGGTGCCGAAGCCGGTCGCCATCTCGTTCTGGCTGTGGATCCTCGCCGGGGTCGTCCTGGTGGCGGGGCAGATCGCCCTGCTCGTGCTCAAAGACGAGCTGACCGCGGGGATCCTCGATCAGATCAAGAAGAACCCGGTCCCCGGCCAGCCCGCGGATCCGGCGCTGGTCGCGTCCGGCGTGACCACCCTGCTGTGGATGCTGTTCGGTGGCGCCGTCACCTTCGCCGTCCTGTTCGCGTTGTTCGCGTACAAGGCCCGCGAGGGAACGCGATCGGCCAGGACGGTCCTCACCGTGGGTGCGGTCTTCCTGGTGCTGGTGGAGCTGCTGATCCTGCGCGGTTCGCTCAACGTGTTCCTGCTGGTCTCCACCCTGCTGGTGGCGATCGCGCTGGTCCTGATGTACCTGCCCAGCGTCTCCGACTTCTTCCCGAAGATCGGACGCGAGTTGCGATGACGTCCGAGCCGGCTCTCTACGGCGAACCCGGCGTCGGCTGGACGGCGTTGCTCTGGGCACCGTTGTTCGCCGCCGCCGGGCTGCTCGCCGAGCTGGCGACCGGCGGCCCGGTCCACTGGCTCGCCTGGATCCTGGTCGCGGTGGGTCTGGTGGCGATCACCGTGCCGTGGGTCTACGCCCGCCGCCGGTATCTCTCGCTCGAAGTCACTCCCGACGGCTACCGGCAAGGCCGGGAAATCCTGGAGGCGGCGCGGATCACCGAGGTCATCGAGGACGAGGAGACGCCGATCGGGTCGCGGGTGCTCGGCGGCGGCTGGACGATCCCCAAGAAGCACGGCGAGGTCGGGTTGAAGCTCGACGACGGTGTCTACGTCCGCGCCTGGGCCAAAGACCCGGACGCCCTCCGCGAGGCTCTTCGGGATTTGGTGCGTGCTCGCACCACAGAGTCATGAGAAACTGCTCACCGTGATCGACCTTCCTCAGCCGACCGGCGCCGATCTGTGGCCACCGGAGGACACCCGGCCGGCGGCCCGGCTGCACAAACCCCTGCGCGCTCTGGTGGGGGCCGTCGAGCTGATCCTCGCCGCGCTCGCGGTGTGGGGCGCCTTCGCGTGCTGGAAGGCCGGTGTCGTCCCGGTCGTGATCACCTACAACGAGACGACGACGCTGGAATCGCAGCGTTACTTCGGCGGTCCGCTCGCGGGCGCCATCGGGCTGAGCGTGCTGGCCGCGATCCTCGTCGTGGACGCGATCCGCCAGTTCCTGCTCGCCGTCCGGGCCAAGGGCCGCAAACCCAAGGATTAATTGAGCCAGACGACGGCGGCGTTGACCGCGGTCGAGAACAGCAGCCACAGCAGATACGGCACGAGCAGCCAGGCCGCGAGCTTCGACCGGCGGGCGAACTCCATCATCGTGATGGGCACCACGAAGTCCAGGACGACGACGTCGGCCAGCGCCAGGACGTGTGCGCTGCCCGCGAAGAACAGTGGTGTCCACAGCAGAGTCAACAGCAGGCAGAGGCCGTAGAAGGCGAAGCCGCGCGTTTCGCCGTCGGTTCGCCAGTAGCACCAGCCCGCGACGGCGACCAGGAGGAGCAGCGCCGACCACACCGGGCCGTAGAGCCAGCCCGGCGGCGCCCACGACGGGCGGGCCAGCAGGTTCTGCGCTTCCGAGCGGGTGGCCACGGCGAGCGCGGCCACCGCCCCCACGATCGCGGACAGGGCGATGAATCCGGTCAGGGCCTGCCAGCGCAGGCGACGGTGGTGGGTCGGCGGAGACGGCACCATGGACACGGGGATTCCTCCGCGAGGGTTTCGACGGGAGTGCTTCCCACCCTAGTGGGCCTGGTCACGCCGTGCCCGGAACCGCGACGCCTCGGCGGCGGGTGTCATCGAGGATTTGCGAGACTGGGGGCGTGACTACCGGAGTCGATCAGTCCAAGGCATGGTTCGAACGAGCGAAGGCCGCGGTCCCGGGCGGGGTGAACTCCCCGGTGCGGGCCTTCAACTCCGTCGGCGGCACCCCGCGGTTCATGGTGCGCGGCGAGGGTCCGTATCTCTGGGACGCCGACGGCAACCGCTATGTCGATCTGGTCTCCTCGTGGGGGCCGATGATCCTCGGGCACGCGCATCCGGACGTCGTCGCCGCGGCGCGCGATGCCGCCGTCAACGGGCTGTCGTTCGGCACCCCGACGCGCGGTGAGGTCGAACTCGCCGAGGAGATCATCGGACGCGTGGAGCCGGTGGAGCAGGTCCGCCTGGTCAACTCCGGCACCGAAGCGACGATGAGCGCGATCCGGCTGGCCAGGGGCTTCACCGGCCGGTCGAAGATCATCAAGTTCGCGGGCTGCTACCACGGTCACGTCGACGCGCTGCTCGCCGAAGCGGGCTCCGGCGTCGCGACCCTCGGCCTCCCGACGTCGCCCGGCGTCACCGGTGCGCAGGCGGCCGACACGATCGTCCTGCCCTACAACGACCTCGACGCGGTCCGGAAGTCCTTTGTGGACAATCCGGAGTCGATCGCCGCGATCATCACCGAAGCCGCCGCCGGCAACATGGGCGCCATCGCCCCGGCCGAAGGCTTCAACGCCGGGCTCAAGGAGATCGCGCGCGAACACGGCGCGCTCCTGATCATGGACGAGGTGATGACCGGGTTCCGCGTCTCGAAGGCGGGCTGGTTCGGCCTCGACGGCGTCGCCGGCGACCTCTACACCTTCGGCAAGGTGATGTCCGGCGGGCTGCCCGCCGCGGCCTTCGGCGGCCGCGCCGACGTGATGGCGAAGCTGGCCCCGGGCGGGCCGGTGTACCAGGCCGGGACGCTGTCGGGGAACCCCGTCGCCGTCGCCGCCGGACTCGCGACGCTGCGCGCGGCCGACGACGCCGTGTACGCGGCCCTCGACGCCAACGCGAAGCGGCTCGGCGACCTGTTCGACCGGTCGCTGACTGAAGCGGGCGTCGCGCACACCGTGCAGTACGCGGGCAACCTGGTCAGCGTGTTCTTCAGCGAGAACCCGGTGACGAACTACCCGGGCGCGCAGGCTTCGGAGACCTGGCGGTTCCCGGCGTTCTTCCACGCGCTGCTGGACAACGGCGTGTACGGGCCGCCGAGCGCGTACGAAGCCTGGTTCGTCAACGCGGCCATGGGCGACGCCGAATTCGAGATCATCTCCTCCGCGCTGCGCGTCGCGGCTCGCGCGGCGGCCGAGGCGGTCCAGGCGTGAGCGAGACGACGATCGTGCACCTGCTCCGCCACGGTGAGGTGCACAACCCGGACAAGATCCTGTACGGCCGCCTGCCCGGCTTCAAGCTCTCGGACCGCGGCCAGCGCCAGGCGCTGACCGTCGCCGAGGCCGTCGCGACGCACGACATCACGCACGTCGTCGCTTCGCCGCTTCAGCGCGCTCAGGAGACCGCGGCGCCGATCGCGGCCGCGCACCGGCTCGACGTCGCGACCGACGATCGGCTCATCGAGGCGGACAACCAGTTCGAGGGCGAGCGGGTCGCCGTCGGCGATGGCGCCCTTCGCCAGCCGAAGCACTGGCCGAAGCTGGTCAACCCGTTCCGGCCGTCGTGGGGTGAGCCGTACGTCGAGATCGCGCACCGCATGCTCGGCGCGATCCACCGGGCCCGGCGGGCGGCCGAGGGCCACGAGGCGCTGTGCGTCTCGCACCAGCTGCCGATCTGGACCGTACGGCGGTTCCTGGAGGCGAAGCGGCTCTGGCACGACCCGCGCAACCGGCAGTGCTCGCTCGCTTCGCTGACCAGCCTGGTCTTCGAAGGCGAGGAACTCGTGCGGATCGTCTACAGCGAGCCCGCCGGCACGACCGACCCGAAGGTGACGGGGGCATGAAACGCGCGCTGGCGGCCATGGCGGTGCTGCTGCTCGTCGTCACGGGCTGCACCACCGGCAAGGACGCCGTCGTCACCGGCGGCACGTTCAACTTCGTGTCGCCGGGCGGGAAGGTCGACATCACCTACGACGTCGCGGACCGCCAGCCGTCGCCGACGCTGTCCGGCGACGACCTGATGAACGAGGGCAAGCAGCTTTCGATCGCGGACTTCCCCGGCAAGGTCATCGTGCTGAACCTGTGGGGCCAGTGGTGCGGGCCGTGCCGCGTCGAGGCGCCGGAGATGCAGAAGCTCTACGACCAGACCAAGGCGTCCGGCGTCCAGGTGGTCGGCATCGACCTGCGCGACAACGACCGTGCCCCGGCACAGGACTTCATTCGGGACCGGAAGCTGACGTACCCGTCGATCTACGACCCGTCGGGGCGGACGCTGCTGCAGCTCTCGGGCTACCCGCGCAACATCATCCCGTCGACGATCGTGCTGGACAAACAGCACCGCGTCGCGGCGGTGTTCCTGCGGGACCTGCTGGCGTCGGACCTGCTGCCGGTCGTCCAGCGCCTGGCCGCCGAACCCGCCTGACCCCTCCCTCTCGCATTTCGTCCTCTGGATGCGGTCCTTGCACGGGCAACTACCGCATTCAGAGGACGAAACGCGATGGTCTGTCGGTCCGAGTGGTTATCCTCCTCGCCACGGCCGCCCGGAAGCGGCTCTGAACTGGGGAGAAGGAAATGACGACCGCTTCGGATGTGCCCAGATCCGGGCAGAGTGACGCCGAGGCCATGATCGCGGAGGCCAAGAAGGCCTTCTGGGTCATGGTCGGCGTGCTCGTGGTGCTCTGGCTGATCCAGATCTACAACGCGGTGGACGGCTACAGCCTCATGTACGAGTACGGGACACGGGCGCGCGAGATCAGCTCGCTGCCGACGGTGCTCACGGCGCCGCTGCTGCACGCCAGCTGGGGGCACATCGAGTTCAACTCGGGGCCGCTGTTCATCTTCGGGTTTCTCGCGGCGTATCGCGGGGTGAAGAAGTTCCTCAGCGTCACGGTGCTGATCGCGGTGCTGAGCGGGCTCGGCGCCTGGACGCTCCACGACTCCGGCACGGTCGGCGTCGGCGCGAGTGGTCTGGTCATGGGGTACTTCGGGTACGTCCTGGTGCGCGGGATCTTCGACCGGCACAAGATCGACATCGTCATCGGGCTGGTGATGGCGCTGTGCTTCGCCTATCAGTTCGCCGGCCTGTTCCCGCAGGACGCCAGGGTCAGCTGGCAGGCGCATCTCTTCGGGTTCCTCGGCGGCCTGATCGGCGGCTGGGTGTTCCGGGACCGCCGTCCCAAGCCCGAGGTCACCGCGCCCGCGTTCCCCACCATCCCGCTCACCCCGCCCGACACCCCCAAGTAGAGCGTTTCGTCCTCTGGATGCGGTCCTTGCGCGTGCAACTACCGCATCCAGAGGACGAAACGCGGGAAACGACGACGGGACCAACGTCCTGACCGGGTGCGACGTAGGTCCCGTTGAGGGCGCCCCGGCGTTTTCACTCCGACCACACTGCCTACGCTCAGCCGGGTGAACTCCGTTACCGAGCTGGCTCTCTCGGGACCCTTGCTGCTCGCAGCGGGTGTCGCGCTGCTGGCCGGGACGATCTCCTTCGCGTCGCCGTGCGTCGTGCCGCTGGTGCCCGGGTATCTCGCGTACCTGGCGGCGCTGGTCGGCGCGGACGCCCCCGCGGTCAGCGCCGACGAGGAGCGCAAGAAGGGCCGGTTCGCCGTCGTCGGCGCGGCGGCCCTGTTCGTGCTGGGGTTCACCGTCGTCTTCGTGGTGACGCTGGGGACGCTGGTGTGGATCGCCGACGCCGTCGCGGTCAACATGGAACTCCTCCAGCGCCTCGGCGGCGTGCTGACGATCGCGATGGCGCTGGTCTTCCTCGGCTGGATCCCCGGCCTGCAGCGCGAGTTCCGCTCGCATCACGTGCCGCGCGGCGGACTGTGGGGCGCACCGGTGCTCGGCGCGGTGTTCGGGCTCGGCTGGACGCCGTGCATCGGGCCGACGCTGTCCGCGGTCATCTCCATGGCCAGCGCCACCGGCGGGGCGGCGGCGCGCGGGTACGTGCTGATCCTGGTCTACTGCCTCGGCCTCGGCCTGCCCTTCCTGCTCATCGCGTTCGGCACCCGCTGGGCCGTCCGCGCCACCGACTGGCTACGCCGCCACGGCCGTCAGGTGCAGGTCTTCGGCGGCGTCTTGCTGCTGATCGTCGGCCTGCTGCTGGTGACCGGCCTGTGGGGCGACATGACCGGCTGGATCCGGAACACCCTCGTGACCGACATCAGGCTGCCCTTGTGACCACCGAATACCGTCCGACGCCGCTGAAGCGGGTCCTCGCGTTCCTGCGCAACACCTGGCGCGGACTGACGTCGATGCGCACCGCGCTGGTGCTGCTGTTCCTGCTCGCGCTGGCCGCGATGCCCGGCGCCCTCCTGCCGCAGCGGAACCTCAACGCCGCCAAGACCGACGAGTACATCGCCGCGCACGGCTGGTGGGGCGAACTGCTCGACCGCACGCAGTTCTTCGAGGTCTACGGCAGCGTCTGGTTCTCGGCGATCTACATCCTGCTGATGGTCTCGCTCATCGGCTGTCTCGCGCCGCGCAGCTTCGAATACGCGAAGGCGATGCGCGCGAAGCCGGTGATCACGCCGCGCAAGCTCTCGCGGATGCCGCATCACGTGTCCACCACGACCGACCGGACCGCCGAGACGGTCATGAAGGACACTCACGAGCTCCTCAAGGGCTGGCGCCGTGTCGAGCGCGAAGAGGCCGACGGTGTCCGAAGCATCTCCGCCGAACGCGGGTACCTCCGCGAGACCGGCAACCTCGTCTTCCACTTCGGCATGCTCGGCCTGATCGTCTTCTTCGCCCTCGGCAAGCTCTTCGGCTACGAGGGCCAGGTCATCGTCCAGGCCGACGACAGCCAGTGGTGCAACGCCGGCATCCTCGGCTACGACACCTTCAACGCCGGGCTGCGCGTCGACGGCACCGACCTCAACCCCTTCTGCATCCGGCTGAAGGACTTCGAGGCGCGCTACACCGCGACCGGGCAAGCGAACTACTACCACTCCAACATGGAGTACCAGTCCGGCGAAGACCTGAAGACCGGCGCGTGGAAGCCGTACGGGCTCGAGGTCAACTCGCCGCTGCGCACCGCGGGCGACCGCGTCTACCTGCTGAACTTCGGCTACTCGCCGAAGTTCACGGTGACCTTCCCCGACGGCACCGTGCGCACCAACATCACGCCGTGGCGTCCCGCCGACGAGCCGACGAAGCTCTCCGAAGGCGCGACGAAGATCGACCAGCCGGGCATCACCGACCCGATCGAACGCCGCACCCGTCAGCTCGCGATCACCGGCCTCCTCGCGCCGACCGCGTTCATGCACGGCAACGTGCTGACGTCGTCGCGGCCCGAAGCGAACAAACCGGCGGTGGCGGTCGACATCTACCGCGGCGACCTCGGCCTCGACGCCGGACGAGGGCAGTCGATCTTCCAGATCGACCAGTCGCTCGTCGAGGACGGCAGGCTCAAGAAGCTCACCCGGCAGAACCTGGACCAGGGGCAGGAGACCGTGCTGGACGACGGCACGAAGGTCCGCTTCGACGGCGTCCAGGAATGGGTCGCCATCCAGGTCTCGCACGATCCTGTGCAGGGCTGGGTGCTGGTCTGCGCGGTCGCGATGCTGATCGGGCTGGCCGGATCGTTGCTGGTCAAACGGCGCCGGGTCTGGATCCGGGTGACCCCGGCCCGCGAAGGTGAGACGGGTACCGTGATCGAGGTCGCCGGGCTGGCGCGCACCGATCAGGCGGGCTACGGAGAAGAGTTCCAGCGGATCAGCGGCAAGCTGGTCCAGGGGCAGAGAGGCAACTAGAGGTCATGCCGATCAACGAGACGCTGTCCCAGTACAGCGACTACTCCTACACCACCGCGGCGGCGATCTACGTCCTCGCGCTGATGTTCGCGCTCATCGAGCAGGGCTTCGGGGCGAAGGGCCGCCTGGCGGCGGAGCGCTCCAAGCAGAAGGCCCGCGAACTGGTCGGCGCCGGCGGTCCGCCGGTGACCGGGCTGACGACGGGGACATCGGTCGAGCCGCCGCGCGAGATCGGCCGCCCCGAGCGCATCGGCCGCATGGGCGCCGCGCTGCTGGTGCTCGCCGCGCTGCTGCACCTTGCCGCGATCGTGCTGCGCGGGTTCGCCGTGCACCGCGCGCCGTGGGGCAACATGTACGAGTACGGCATGGCCACGACCTTCATCGCGGTCCTGACCTGGATCGTCATCCTGCGGAAGTTCCCGGTCCGCCACCTCACCGGCTTCCTGCTCACGCCGGTCGTGATCCTGATGTTCATCAACGGCACGATGCTGTACACGACGGCCGCGCCGGTGCAGCCCGCGCTCCAGTCGTACTGGCTGATCATCCACGTCTCCGCCGCCATCATCGGCTCGGGCGTCTTCCTGGTCCCCGGCGTCGCGAGCGTCCTTTACCTCTTCCGCTCCGCCCACGACGACAACCCGGCCAAGTTCCCCAAGTTCGGCCCAAAGCTGCCGACCGCGGACGTGCTCGACCGCATCGCCTACCGCACGACCATCTTCGCGTTCCCCGTCTTCACCTTCGGCGTGCTGTGCGGCGCCGTCTGGGCCGAAGCGGCCTGGGGCCGGTTCTGGGGATGGGACCCGAAGGAGACCGTCGCGTTCGTCGCGTGGGTCATCTACGCGGCGTACCTGCACTCCCGCGCCACCGCGGGCTGGCGGGGCAAGCGGGCGGCGATCATCAACGTCGTCGGTTTCTCCGCGACGGTGTTCAACCTGTTCTTCGTGAACCTGGTGACTTCCGGTCTGCACTCCTACGCCGGGGGCTGACCGTCGCCGCTGCACGCGAGCCGACTACCGTCAATACTGAGGTAACGGGGGAAGACGTGCGCGGAGGAGGAATTCAGCGGTGACCGGACCCAGCGAAGAATCGGCTCCTGGCCACCCCGAACCCACCGAGAGCGTCCAGCCCTCGGAGTTGTTCTCCGAGGACCGGACGGACTCGGCGCCGCATCCGCCCGCGAGCGCATTCGAGGCCGAGCCGACCCAGGTCGTCCAGCCCCAGTATCCGCAGCAGCAGGGGCAGTACGCGCAGCAGCAGCCCGCTCAGCAACCGCCGCTGCCGCAGCCGTCGCACGGGCAGTACCAGCAGCCCTACGACCAGAATCTGCCGCCGTTGCAGCCGCAGCAGGTCCAGCAGCCTGCCGCCCAGTACCCGCCTCAGCAGCAGCAATACGCGCCTCAGCAGCAGCCGGTCCCGGGGCTCCCGCAGCCGCAGGGCAGGCACGCGCTGCCGGACGAGCTCGCCACCGCGAGCCTGGTCAAACCGCAGAAGCGCAAGCCGCAGTCGGGCTGGCGCAAGGCGCTTTACGTGGGCACGGGCAAGCTCATCAACCCAGGGGAGAGCCCGGCCGACACCCGCAAGCGCGAGCTGATCGCGCAGATCAACCAGCCGCTGCGCGGGTGCTACAAGATCGCGATGCTGAGCCTCAAGGGCGGCGTCGGCAAGACCACCACGACGACCACGCTGGGCTCGACGTTCGCGTCGCTGCGCGGTGACCGGGTCGTCGCCGTCGACGCCAACCCGGACCGGGGGACGCTGTCGCAGAAGATCCCGATCGAGACCACCGCGACCGTCCGCCACCTGCTGCGTGACGCGGACAAGATCACCAGGTACAGCGACGTCCGTTCGTACACGTCGCAGGGCGGGAGCAGGCTGGAGATCCTCGCCAGCGAGCAGGATCCGGCGGTTTCGGAGGCGTTCTCCGAGGACGACTACCGGCGCACGGTCAACCTGCTGGAGCACTTCTACAACATCGTGCTCACCGACTGCGGGACCGGTTTGATGCACTCGGCGATGAAGGGCGTCCTGGACGTCGCGGACGCGCTGGTGGTGGTCTCGTCGGGCTCCGTCGACGGCGCGCGCAGTGCTTCGGCCACCCTCGACTGGCTGGAGGCGCACGGCTACGGCGACCTGGTCAAACGGTCCGTCGCGGTGATCAACTCGGTGCGGCCGAAGGGCGGCTCCGTCGACCTCGACAAGCTCTCCGCGCACTTCGGCGCGCGGGTCCGCTCGGTCTGCCGCATCCCGTTCGACCCGCACCTGGAAGAGGGCGCCGAGATCGAACTGGACCGCCTCGATGCCGACACCCGACTGGCGTTGCTCGAACTGGCCGCCACCGTCGCCGACGGCTTCGGTGGCCAGCAGTACCAGCCGATCCAGCCCTAGTTTTTACTCTTTGTCTTCGTCTTTACCCTTGCGCTGTTGCTCGCCGAGCTTGCGCAGGAAGTCGGGGTCGTCGTCCGGGGCCAGCGTCGGCCGCGACGAGGGCACGCCGACGCGCTCGATCCCGAACGCGCGCCACAAGACCACGGCGACGGTGAGCGCTCCGATGGCCGCGAGCAGATAGATCATGCTCGGTCCCTTTCCGCGTGGAGGACGTTGCTCAGTCCCACGAGGCTAGCCTCTTTGCCGCGCGCGGGGGGACCCACGGATACCCCAATGTGACGAAGGGCCGTCTTGAGCCCTTCGTCACCGGAGTCCCGTTTGGGAGAAATGCCTGTTCAGACCTTGCGAGCGGGTTCGCTGGCGTCGGTGGTGAGCTCGGCGAGGAGCTCGTTCACTTCGGCCTCACGGAACCGGCGGTGCCCGCCGGGAGTGCGGATCGAGCCGATCCGGCCCGCGGTCGCCCATCGGGTCACGGTCTTGGGGTCAACCCGGAACAGGGCCGCCACTTCACCGGGGGTGAGCAACCTTCCGCCCATGGTCGCGGTCATTTTCCGCCTCCTTCACGGCTTCACTGCTAAACCGGAGGCGGGCACAGTGCCCGTCGTGCCGGGTAGCCAACACGGCAATCGTTGCATCTCACCCGTCAGGTACTCGAACGGTTGTCCAACAGTAAAGAGCCCTTAAAGGTCAAAACCGACAACCGCGACATGGGTCTCCGAGCCCCGAGGACTTGTCACAGATGTACGAAAACGCGCCCTGATCTCCCGAATCGGGCCCCGGCCCCTAAGGTGTAGCGGTGGACCAGGTGGATCGGAAGATCATCGCGGCATTGCGGGAGAACGGGCGGGCTACCTACGCCGACCTCGGCCGGTCTGTCGGGCTCTCGGCGTCGTCAGTGCACGAACGGGTCGGCAAACTCGAGGCCGCCGGCGTGATCACCGGCTACCACGCCATGGTCGATCCCAGCACCGTCGGACTCGGGGTGACGGCGCTCGTCGGCATCCATCCCACCGACACCGCGACCGACGAGGACGTGGCGGCCGCGCTCGCGGCGCTGGACGAGGTCGAAAGCTGCTACGCCGTCGCGGGTGACGAGGCCTTCGTGGTCAAGGTGCGCGTGGCGACCGTCGACGATCTGGAGCGGTCGCTCAACCGGCTGCGGCGGATCCCCGGCGTCGGCCGGACGAACACCACCGTCGTGCTCTCCACCCGTTTCGAAGGGCGGCCCAACAACGCGGGCCTGGAGGACGAGCGGAACGGCAACGCGTAGCCTGCGTTGATGTGAGCGACAATCACCTGCCCCGAGACCTGACGTTGTACTTGCTGGCCAGGTTCGCCCTGGTCGGGGTCATCGGCGGCGGGTTGCTGCTGGCCAACGTCCCGCTGCTGGTGGCGCTGCTCGTCGGGCTGCTCGTCGGGCTGCCGCTGGGCATGCTGCTGTTCCGCTCGCTGAACGCGCGCGTGACCGCCGGGCTCGCCCGCCGCAACGAAAAGCGCGCTCGCGCCCGTGCCGAACTGCGCTCCCAGCTGCGTGGCGACCGAGCGGACGGGACGGCGTGAGCCGGCTCCACAGCCGCAGCTGGGTCCGCGAAGCCGTCCGCATCATCGAGGCCGACGCGAACCGCAGCGCCGACACGCACCTCCACGTCTTCCCGCTGCCCGCCGACTGGGGCATCGACCTGTACCTGAAGGACGAGTCCGTCCACCCGACCGGCTCGCTCAAGCACCGGCTCGCGCGTTCGCTGTTCCTGTACGGCCTGGTGAACGGTCAGATCGGGCAGGACACCGTGCTCGTGGAGGCGTCCAGCGGCTCGACGGCGGTTTCGGAGGCGTACTTCGCGCGGATGCTCGGCCTGCGGTTCATCACCGTGGTGCCGCGCAGCACCTCGCCGGAGAAGATCGCGCTCATCGAGTTCTACGGCGGCGAATGCCACTACGTCGACCGCGCGCCGGACATGTACCCGGAGGCCGAGCGGCTCGCTTCGGAGTGCAACGGCCACTACCTCGACCAGTTCACCTACGCCGAGCGCGCGACGGACTGGCGCGGGAACAACAACATCGCCGAATCGGTGTACGCGCAGATGCAGTCCGAGCGACACCCCGTGCCGACGTGGATCGTGGTCGGCGCCGGAACCGGCGGCACGAGCGCGACCTTCGGCCGCTACGTGCGCTACAAGCGGCACACCACGAAGATCGCCGTCGTCGACCCGGAGAACTCGTCGTTCTACGGCGCCTGGGAGACCGGCGCGCTCGACTACGCGACCGGCATGCCTTCGCGGATCGAGGGAATCGGGCGGCCGCGCGTCGAGCCGTCGTTCGTGCCGGGCGTGATCGACGAGATGCTGCAAGTGCCGGACGCCGCTTCGCTCGCGGCGATCCGCGTGCTGCGCGAGCGGACCGGGCACTGGGCGGGCGGCTCGACCGGCACGAACCTCTTCGGCGCGTTCACGCTGATCTCGCGGATGGTCTCGGAAGGCCAGGCGGGCAGCGTCGTCACGCTGCTGTGCGACGGCGGCGAGCGGTACGCGAACACGTACTACGACGACGCGTGGCTGGCGCAGAAGAACATCGACATCGAGCCCTACCTGGAGAAGTACCGGGAGTTCCTGGTGAGCGGAAAGCTCGCTCCGGAGGCTTGAGATCCGCGGGCCGGCTGTCCGGTGCGGGACTGTGTGGATTTCTGCTCGTCCAACGCACCGAAATCCACACAGTCGGCGTCCTGGTTCTGGCGTCGAGCAGGGCTTACCCCAAGATCGCGGGATCACCAAAGGAGCGGGGGACCTTTGCTATCGCCGGTGCCACCAGTTGTGGTCGGGCTCTCCCGCGGCAGGCACAGGTAGTGGGTCGAAGCGGGAAACTCAAGGAATGAATGGACCATTCACGCCTCCTCGCGCGCCGACCCGATGTGGGCTGAAGGGGCCCTTCACCGCGTCAGACGCAGCGAAGGGGCCCTTCACCGCGTCGCATGCGGTGAAGGGCCCCTTCAGCCCGGCTCTAGAGCGCGAGAGCGACCGCGGTCAGGACGGCCCAGCCCAGCATGGCGAACCCGGTGTCCCGCAGCGCGGGGATCAGCGCCCGCCCCTGCGAGCCGCCGCCGACGGCCTTGACCGACTTCAGCAGAAGAGGCGCGGTCAGCAGGCCCAGCAGCGCCCACGGCGTCACGAAGGCGAGCAGCACGCTCACGACGTACGGCACCGCGATCAGCACCAGGTAGAGCCGCCGCGTGCCCTTGTCGCCGAGCCGGGTGGCGAGCGTGCGCTTGCCGGATTCGACGTCGGTCGGGATGTCGCGGAGGTTGTTGGCGGTCAGCACGCCGGTCGAGAACGAGCCGACGGCGACCGCGCAGCCGAGCGCGGTCCAGCTGAGCTGTCCGGCTTGGACGTACACAGTGCCCAGTACGCCGGCCAGCCCGAAGAAGACGAAGACCGCGATCTCGCCGAAACCGTAGTAGCCGTAAGGCTTTTTGCCGCCGGTGTAGAACCAGGCGCCGAGGATGCAGACCGCGCCCATCGCCAGCAGCCACCACAGGCCGCTGATCGCGACGAGCACGAGCCCGAGCACTCCGGCCAGCCCGAGCGACGCCAGAGCGGCCGCCAGGACCGCCTTCGGCTTCGCGACCCCGGAGCCGACCAGTCGCAGCGGGCCGACACGGTTTTCGTCGGTGCCGCGGATGCCGTCGGAGTAGTCGTTGGCGTAGTTGACGCCGACGATCAGGGCCAGCGAGACGAGCAGCGCGAGAACCGATCGGGACCACGAGAAGCCGTCGAGCGCGAGCGCGGCACCGACCCCGGCGACCACCGGCGCCACCGCGTTGGGCAGCGTCCGCGGGCGCGCCCCTTCGATCCATTCACCAGCAGTCGCCATGCCGCCATTCTGGCCCTGGCGACTACCGGCCGGTATGCGGGGCTCGTCACCCGCTCGCGGTGCCGAGCCACCGCGAGCAGGCGACGTAGCGAGCTACTTCAGATCGTTGATCGTGTCTTCCAGGGTCCAGGTGAGTGTGCCGCTGTTCGGAACGGCGGTTTCCGGTTCGTCCGCCAGCGCGGGCCCGGCCAAAGCGACCAAGCCCATCGTGACGGCGGTGCAGGCCAATACTGTGCGTGTCCAGCGCGTCATACCTAGACGTAAACCCGCGGGTAATGATCGTGTCAACAATGTCCCAGTAATCGGTGGGGAATTCACGACCTTCGTAGGAGATTCCTGACGGCCGTCCGATCGACCTTTCCAGGACCCCGCAAGGGGAGTTCTTCGGCGAACTCGACCCGCTTCGGCGCGGCCGCCGCACCGGCCTCTTCACGGCACGCGGCACGTAGGGAATCAACGTCGCAACCAGCACCGACGACGAGCGCGACGACGGCCTCGCCCCACTCCGGGTCGGGTACTCCGACCACGCACGCGTCCCGGATCCCGGGCTGTGCGGTCAAGATCCGTTCGACGGCCGCGGCGGCCACCTTCACCCCACCGGTGTTGATCATGTCGTCGACGCGGCCGAGGATCTCCAGCCGCCCGTCGGCCGTCCACCGGCCACGGTCGGAAGTGCGGAAGCGGCCGCCCTCGAAGGACTCCGCGGTCAGGTCTGGTCGCAGCCGGTAGCCGTGCGAGAGCACGTCACCCGTGATATGAACCCGCTCGTCTTCGAGTTCGACGTGTACTCCGTCCAGCGGTACGCCTTCGTAGACGCAACCGCTGGCGGTCTCGCTCATGCCGTACGCGGGGACGATCTTCACGCCCGCTTCGGCCGCGCGCTCGCGCAGTCCGGCGGTGGTCGCCGCGGCCCCGATCACGATCGCGTCGAAGGCGCGGGCCGCCGCCAGCCCCGCGCCGCCCGCGTCGAGCAGCCGTCCGAGCTGGGTCGGCACGAGCGCGGTGTAGCGCGGTCCGTCGAGGGCCAGCAGCGGCGCGGCGGCTTCGGCGAAGTCGTCCGGCCGGAAACCGGGGGCGTGCAGCGCGGCGGGCGTCGTCCCGGCCAGGAGCGAGCGGACCAGCACCTGGAGTCCGCCGATGTACTGGGCCGGGGGCGCGAGCAGACAGTGCCCCGGCCCGCCGAGCCAGAGCGGACGAGCGGCGG
>NZ_NMQT01000182.1 GCF_002234405.1 Amycolatopsis thailandensis
TTGCGTCTAGCGCAAGCAAGGAGGCCTTCATGTACCTGGCGGTACTTCGGTCGTGAGTGAAGGCCGAGTTCCTGCGCTCAGCCGAGGCAAGGGGCCTTCACGCGACACCGTTGTGACTGGTGTGGCAGTTGGGACGAAAGTGATGGTCCCGAAGGTCGTGAAGGCCTCCTTGCCTACTCTCAAGGTAGGGAAGGAGGCCTTCACGGCACGCGAACTCAAAACGCCAGGTCAGCGAAACCCCAGCTCAGCCCCGCAGTCGTTGGGCCGCTTCCCGGCCGGGAGCGGGAGCCTCACCCGGCACCGAGTCCGGATCGATGGCCGCCTGCACGACGCGGTCTTCGGCACCGACCAGCAGTTCCGCGCCCGGTCGCGTCGAGCGTTTGACCAGCGCCAGCGCGATCGGCCCCAGTTCGTGGTGCTGCACCACGCTGCCCACGCGCCCGACCGTCCGCTCGCCCAGCACCACCGGGTCACCGGTTTCCGGCGTGATCTCCGGCGAACCGTCCAGATGCAGCAGCGCCATGTACCGCGGCGGCCGCCCGACGTTGTGCACCTTCGCGACGGTCTCCTGCCCGCGGTAGCAGCCCTTCGCCACATGCGCGGCGGAGTCGACCCAGTTCACCTCGTGCGGGATCGTGCGCTCGTCGGTGTCGAGCCCCAGCCGCGGCCGCAGCGACTCGACTCGCAGCGCGTCGAAAGTCCAGCTGCCCGCCGGGCGCGCCCCCGCGTCGGTCAGCCGGCGCCACCAGTCGGCGAGTTCGGCGCGGGGCACGGCGAGGTCGACGCTGTGCCGTCCCGGCCACGGCATCCGCCGCGCGAAACCGCCGGGGATCGGCGCG
Source organism: Amycolatopsis thailandensis (assembly GCF_002234405.1). GTDB lineage: Bacteria > Actinomycetota > Actinomycetes > Mycobacteriales > Pseudonocardiaceae > Amycolatopsis > Amycolatopsis thailandensis. Next base: position 840 of record NZ_NMQT01000182.1, read on the forward strand.
ACCGAGTACGCGTCCGGGCCCAGCGAGACCCCCACGGAGTCCAGTACCCGGTCCGCCTCGGGGCCGAGGACGGTCAGCAGCGCCAGTTCCCCCGACGCGTCGCGGATGTCCACTTTGGACCAGAACTTCATCGCTTCGAGGTACTCGCGCAAAGTCTGCTTGCCGCCGGAAGGCAGCGCGCTGGAGGCCACCGCGCCCCTGTCGCTGTCCAGGAACACCGTGCCGTCCGAATGCGCGACGACCATGTGGGTGTCGACGCGGCCTTGGCTGTCCAGCACGAGCGCCTCGGTGCCGGTGCCCTCGGCGAGCCCGGTGACATGCTGCGAGATCACCAAATGCAGCCAGGACAACCGTTCTTCCCCGGTCACGGCCAGGATTTCGCGATGCGAACGGTCGATCACGACCGCGCCGCGCGCCGCCGTCCGTTGCTCGGCGAAGGGGTCTCCCCAATGCCACGGGACACCTTCCTCCGGATGCCCGTCGGGTGCCGCGATCGGTCCGGGAAGGTCGAGCAGGGGGGAGCGGTAGGGCATGAAACCCATGCTAGTGAGTACCGTGTCCCCATGCGCGTGCTTGCCTTCCTCGACGGGACCCTGGCCGACCCCGAAGCCGCTCACCTGCGGGTGGACGACCTCGGATTGCTTCGCGGCGACGGCGTGTTCGAGACGATCCTCGTCGTCGACGGACGCCCCCGTGAACTCCGCCCGCACCTCGAGCGGCTGGCCCGTTCCGCGGCCATGCTCGACCTGCCGGAGCCGGACCTCGCCGACTGGGAGCGCGCCGCGCAGGTCGTCATCGACAACTGGTCCGGCACCGCCGAAATCGCGCTGAAACTGGTGTACACCAGGGGAATCGACGGCGACCCGGAAGCGAAGCCGTTCGGGTTCGCACTCGGCGTGGAGATCGACGAGAAGGTCCTGCGGGCCCGCGTCGAAGGCGTCGCGGCGATCACCCTCGAACGCGGTATCGAGCCCGATCTCGCCGAGCGCGCGCCGTGGCTGCTGCTGGGCGCGAAGTCGATTTCGTACGGCGTCAACATGGCCGCGCTCCGGGAGGCGGGCCGCCGCGGCGCGAGCGATGTGATTTTCACCGCCGCCGACGGTTCGGTCTTCGAAGGGCCGACTTCGACGGTCGTCCTCGCGAAGGACAAGACGCTTTACACGCCGCCCGCGACCATCGGCATCCTGCCGGGGACGACGCAGGCCGCGCTGTTCCGTGGTGCCGAGCGGGCGGGCTGGTCGGTCAAGGTCGAACCGCTCAAGGTTTCGGACCTCACCGGAGGCGAAGGGCTGTTCCTCGCCTCGTCGGTCCGCAAGCTGACCAGGGTGCACACGCTCGACGGCGTCACGCTCGGCGACTCCAGCGCGATCCACGCCGAACTGGCCGCCGCGTACGAGAGCGAGTACGCGATCAGCTGAGCGGGCTGATGATCAGCAGGTGCGGAAGGATCGCTTCTTCGCGGTAGGCCGCGATCTTGTGGTGCCCGTCGAGGATCACCGCCGCGTCGGCGGTTTCCAGCACGACCGCGACCGGACGGTGCCCGCTCTTGATCGCCGTCCGGTAGTAACCGACCCGCGAGACGTCGGCGGGCGGCCAATCGGCGCTCGGGGTCAGGTAGCGGTCCTCGGCCAGCCGTTCGGGGCCGGTGACCTGGTAGTCGCCGTCGGTGAAGAGGGCGAGAAGCGGGCGGAGCGTGTCGCCGAGCGGACGCCGCATCTGGCCGGTGGCCAGCGCTATCCGCAACGACTGCGGGAGTTCGGGCTGCGAGGGGACCGAATTCGTGTCGATGACACCCGTGCCACCGTCGACCTTTACCTGTTCCACACCCTCGTGGACGAGTGAAAGCGGAGAAGGGTTCCGGGACGGGCCTGTGCGAGTGCCGGGAGTGACGCCCGTCTCACCACCGCGGCCACCGGATAACCACCGGTAGTCGGATGATCCGCCAAGAAGACGACCGGCAGCCCGTTCGGCGGCACCTGGACGGCGCCGGTCAGCAGGCCCTCGCTGGGCAGCTCCTGTTCGACGTATTCGTCCTCGCGAGTCAACGCGGGTCCGTCGAGCCGGAGGCCGACACGGTTCGATTCCGCCGTCACCGTCCAGGTCTTCGCGAGCCCGCCCGCGAGGTTCTCGAACCAGTGCGCACGCGGGCCCGGCTCCACCTCGACGACCAACGACGCCGGAGCGACCGTGGGCAGCACGACATCGGCGCCGCCAGGCAAGGAAGGTGTGCCGAGCGGGAGGACGTCGCCTGCCTTCAGCGGAGCGGGTCCGATCTCCGAAAGGACGTCCCGCGATCGGCTGCCGAGTTCCGCGTCCACCGCGATCCCGCCGGAAACCGCCAGGTAGCAGCGCAAACCGGTGGCGGGCGCGCCGATCTCGACGACTTGGCCCGCCGCCAGCCACACCGGCGCGTGCGAGCCGACCGCGCGCCCGTCGATTGCGACGTCGACGACCGGACCGGTCACCGCGATCGTGCAAGAGGAGATCGCCCGCAGCGCAGACCCGCCGAGCAGGCATTCGACGCCCGCGGCGTCCTCGTCGTTGCCGACGAGCCGGTTGGCCAGCCGCAGCGCCGGGACGTCCAGCGCGCCGGACGGCGGGACACCGAGATGCGCGTAGCCGGGCCTGCCGAGGTCCTGGACCAGCGCGAGCGGGCCCGGCCGGACCACTTCGAGCGCCCTCATCCGGCGCTCCGGAACCGCACGCGGTCGCCGGGTGCGAGCAGCGCGGGCCGCTCGGCGCGGGGATCGAACAGGACGGTCCGGGTGTGGCCGATCAGCCGCCAGCCGCCGGGCGAGACGCGCGGGTACACGCCGGTGAACTCACCCGCGATCCCGACCGAACCCGGTGGCACGCGAGTGCGCGGAGACGACAGCCTCGGCTGCCGGAGTGGTTCGGGAAGTCCTGTCAGGTAACCGAAACCGGGCGCGAACCCGGTGAACGCCACGGTGTAGACGGCGCCGGTGTGCAACCCGACGACGTCCTCAATGGACACTCCGGCGTCCTGCGCGACCAGTTCGAGATCTTCGCCGTCATACGTGACGTCGAGGGTGATCTCGCGGGATTCGCCTTCGGGCGGGTGTTCGAGATCGGCGCCGGAAAGAAGCTCGCGGACGGCGGAGAGGGCGCCGGAGCCCGGGGTTTCCACCACGAGCAGGCTGCGGGCGCCGGGGACGAGTTCGGCGATCCCGGCCGGGCGCGCCGACGAGACCGTGGCGTGCGCCGCGATCGTCTGGGTCAGGGAATCACAGTCGAGCAGGGCGGCGTGCTCGCCGTAGGCACGCCACCGCACGGGAGACGGTCAGCCCACCACGCGACGCAGCAGCGCCGACGTGTGCGGCTGGAGTTCCTGGCCCATCATGGCGCGCTCCTCGACGTAGCCGAGTTCGCCGTTGACGATGCCGTAGAGCCGCTGCGAGGCCGTGACGTCCTTGGCCGTCGAAGTGCGGACGACGGCGTCGGTGCCCAGCTCCCAGGCCGGAACCGAAGCCTTGCCACGGGGCTTGCCGTAGAAGAGCTCGACGATGCCGGTGTTGTGGGTCAGCAGCAGCTCGATCGTGTCGTCGGCCTGCGGACGCCAGAACCCGGACTCCCGCGCGGCGGGCCGGATGACCTTGCCCTCTTCGTCGAGCAGCCAGGCGCGAGCCTCGTGCGTGAGGAAGGGGCGGCCGTCGTGCGCGATGGTCAGCTGCATGCCGAACCGGTACGGGCCGTCGATGGTCGGGTAGTCGACCTCGCCTTCACCGCGCCACACGCCGACGAGCGGCAGCAGCGCCAGGCAGGCGTCGTTGAGGTTCGGCCCTTCGCGCAGGTTCGCCGTGTCGCCCGGGACGGGCATGTCGTCGAACTGGGGAAGGTTCCGGTCGCGCGTGCTTTCCGCGCGCTTTTCCGCGGCCTGGATGGCCTCGTCGCCACTAGCCGTCATGGGTCAGCGCTGGTCCGCGTAAAGCCGGTAGACGACGTACACGGCGAACCAGGTGATCGCGACGCCGGCGAGCACCAGCAGGGTCGTAAACAGGATCTCCACGCCACGCACTTTAGTCGCTACCTGCCCGGACAGGCCCGCTGAGGGTCCGTGGCAGTGCCCACAGGGGCTGAAGGACGCTTTCCCCGCGTGTGACGCGACGAAGGGGCCCTTCACCGCATCGCATGCGGTGAAGGGCCCCTTCAGCCCGTCTTAGGCGACCGAGATGGCCAGCTGGTGGACGCCCGGGCCCTGGGCGGTCACGGACGCTTCGCCGTTGCCGGAGCGGTGCAGCGCGCGCACCGTCCAGTCGCCGGGGGCCGCGTAGAAACGGAAGTCGCCGTCCGCCGACGAGACGACCTCGCCGGTGAAGTCGCCGCCGCCGTCCAGCAACCGCACGAAGGCGCCGCCGACGGGCCCCTCCGCACCGGTCACCTTGCCGGCCAGCACGACCTGACCGCGGGTGTCGTAGTCGGCGGGCGTGGCCTCCTGGACCGGCGCGCCGCAGCTGTCGTCAGCCATCACTTAGCTCCCAACTCGACCGGCACGCCGACGAGCGAGCCGTATTCCGTCCATGAACCGTCGTAGTTCTTCACCTGGTCGTAGCCGAGGAGCTCGTGCAGCGCGAACCACGCGATGGACGAACGCTCGCCGATGCGGCAGTACGCGATCGTGGACTTCGACTCGTCGAGGCCCTCGTCGGAGTACAGCTCCTTGATCTCGTCCTCGGTCTTGAAGGTGCCGTCCTCGTTGGCGACCTTCGCCCACGGGACGTTCAGCGCGCCCGGGATGTGGCCCGGGACCTGCGACTGCTCCTGCGGCAGGTGCGCCGGGGCGAGCAGCTTGCCGGAGAACTCGTCGGGCGAGCGCACGTCGACGAAGTTGCTGCCGCCGATGGCCTGGACGACCTCGTCGCGGAACGCGCGGATCGAGAGGTCCTGCTCCTTGGCCTTGTAGGTGGTGGCCTCGCGCTTGACCTCTTCCGAGTTCAGCTCGCGGCCGTCGAGTTCCCACTTCTTGCGGCCGCCGTCGAGCAGCTGCACGTTCTCGTGGCCGTAGAGCTTGAAGTACCAGTACGCGTACGCGGCGAACCAGTTGTTGTTGCCGCCGTAGAGGACGACGCGGTCGTCGTTCGAGACACCCTTCTCCGAGAGCAGCTTCTCGAAGCCCTCCTTGTTGACGAAGTCGCGCCGGACCCCGTCCTGCAGGTCCTTGCGCCAGTCGAACTTCACCGCACCGCGGATGTGTCCGTTGTCGTACGCGGTCGTGTCCTCGTCGACCTCGATGAACACGACACCCGGGGTGTCCAGGTTCTCCTCGGCCCACTGGGTGGTGACCAGGACGTCTTCACGGCTCATGGAGCTGACTCTCTTTCTGGGTTAGGACGCGCGAGGGCTGGGGCTGAAACGCTTGATGAGCAGGTACATCTCGCAACCGAGACAGAAGTTGAACGCCGCGTTGAGGAAGGCCGCGAACAGCGCGAACGCCGTCGCGACGAAGCCGAGCGCGGGCAGGCCGGCGGCGAAGCCGACGGTGCCGATGACGGCGAACACGAAGCCGACGGCCTGCGCGAACCGCAGCGGGGCCGCGTCCTCGCGTTCGGTCGCCGGGCCCAGCCGCGGCGCCACCAGGTAGCGGTAGAGGAGGGAGTACGGCGCCGGCTTCAGGCCGACGAAGGCGCCGATCGCGAACACCACCGCCTGCGCCGCGAGCAGTGGCCACCACTGGGTGATGAGCACGATCGCGAGCACGATCGTCGTCAGGATGGCGGCGAAACGCGGACCCCGGGGGTCGACGGCCGGTCCTGCGGACATGGATCCTCCTGCGAACGAGAGGGAAAGAGGTGCGTGCCGGACAGGCACGCGCGGCGGCTTCGAAGGCGCGATCAGCAGGCCGGACACAGGCTGCTGCGAACGCGGCACAGATCCACTGCGCGGCGCTGGGTCAGCAAGGTTCGGGGCAGCCTGTTCACGGGCACGAGGGTACGCAGAGCTCCCTCAGGTTGGGAACCGTGTTCACACCTTGGGACGCTTCCCAAAATTCGGGATCAGGCGTTCGCCAGATGGGGTTTCAGGGCTTCGAGAAGCTCCTGACCTCGGGGAACGCCGCCGACGCGGAAGACCTCCCTGCCGTCCGGCGTCAAGGCCAGCGTCGTCGGAGTCCGCAATACCGAAAGTGCCTGGGCGACTTCGGGGGTCTCGGTGACGTCCAGATCGACGTGCGTGAGGCCGTCGGTCTTCTCCGCGAGCGACGACAGGATCACGCGGGTGTGGCGGCACGGCGCGCAGAACGTGGTGGAGATTTGAACCAGGGTGACGCCCTCGGGAGCGAGGGCGCCGGAAACGCGACCGGGCAGTGCGGGAGCGCCGGCCTTCGCCGCGCGGATGCGGCCGTTGCGCGCCTGCATCAGCGCGCCCGCCACCCCGCCGAGCACCAGGACGCCCAGCAGCACCCACACTCCGGTCATCCGCAAATCACCCCTGAGGCTTCGCTCCGCTGAAGGCGACGTTCTTGCCTTCACCCTTGATGGTCACCGAGCCGCTGTTCACGCGCACCGACGTCGGGGTCACCGAGAACGGCATCGCGCCGGTGTCGATGGTCGCGTTGAAGTTCGGCAGCAGCAGTTGCTGCACAGCCTGGGGAACGACGGTGGTTTCCTTGTCATTCCCGAACTGGAGCCGCTTCGGCTCGAGACGGATCTTCTGCCCGTCCAGTTCGATCATCGCGAAGCAGAAGATCTCCGTGTTGTTCCCGGCGATCTGCACGTTGCCCGAAACCCGGATCCCGGCGCTGGCGGTGTCCACCGGCTCGCCGTTCTCGTTCGTGGTCGTCGTGGGCTTCGTCTCGCCCTGCCCGCTGTCGCCGTTGCGGACGTAGTCCTCGGTGACCGGCTCGATCTTCAGGTTCTCGATCTTGTTCAGCGGCGCCTGCCGCGCGATGTCGGCGGCCTTGATGATCACCTCGCCCTTGAGCGTGCCGATGGTGATCGCCTTGGTGTTGCCGGACGTCAGGTCCGAGAGCGGCGCCGTGACGTCGCTCATGTCGGCGTTGAAGTCCACGTCGTTCAGCTTCGGCGGAACGGCGACGCCCTGGGCGTTGATGGTGATGTGACTGTAGTCACCGGAGAGGGCCTGGGTCAGGAACGGGAAACCGTGCACCGTGACCGCCGGATCGTTGGCCAGCTTCAGCTGTTCCCGGGTCTTCTGGGAGATCGTGTGCTCGGCGAACGCGGCCGCCCCGAAATCGGCCCCGACCAGCAGGACCAAGAGCACCGCGAGGGCGATGAGCCAGCCCCGTCCACGCCGCTTCGGTCGCTTGGCGGACCGGCCGGGGGAAGGCCGTTCGTCACGCGCCACGGGCCTGCTCACCATCGCTTCGAATCTCCTTCGTAAACCTCTTTGGCCAGGTGTGATCGATCCAGCACGGGATAGGTCGTCGGCCGTTCACCCGCTATTCTCACTAAGCACCGGCTGTAGCCACGTACGAGGCGACTACGAGTTAGGGCGGTGCGGCGATGAGCCTGGACCTTCTGGTGTTGACTGCGGAACCCGACGCGACCGCGGTGCTGCCCGCTCTCGATCTGCTGCCCCACACCGTACGCGTACGTGCTCCCGAGGTGACCGCACTCCTCGACGCCGGCCACCGCGACGTCATCGTCCTCGACGCCCGCACCGATCTCGCCTCCGCGAAGAGCCTCTGCCGCCTGCTCAAGGGCGCCGGTGAGGACGAGGCCTCCACACCGGTCATCGCCGTGGTCGGCGAAGGCGGGCTGGTCGCGGTCAGCGCGGAATGGCGCACCGACGACATCATGCTCCCGACGGCCGGTCCCGCCGAGGTCGACGCCCGGCTGCGGCTGGTCACCACCCGCGACGGTGCCGCCGCGCAGGTCGACGCCGAACTCCGCGTCGGCGAGCTGGTCATCGACGAGGCGACCTACACCGCGAAGCTCCGCAAGCGCACCCTCGAACTCACCTACAAGGAGTTCGAGCTCCTCAAGTACCTCGCGCAGCACGCCGGCCGGGTGTTCACCCGCGCGCAGCTGCTGCAGGAGGTCTGGGGCTACGACTTCTTCGGCGGCACGCGCACCGTCGACGTCCACGTCCGGCGCCTGCGCGCGAAGCTGGGGCCGGAGCACGAGCAGATGATCGGGACCGTGCGCAACGTCGGCTACAAGTTCGAGCGGCCGTCCAAGGGCGCCGCGGCCAAGCAGCAGGCCATCGCCCCGGACGCGAGCGTCTACGAGCCGAACGAGCTTTCCGCGCACTGAGGTCCCTCCCTCTCCTGCCTGACAAGACGTCCGGGCGGCTTACTGGTTCCCCGGTAGGGTCGGTTTCATGCTTGACGGCGCTGATGGACCCTCGACGGGAAAGAGTGTCTCGGATCTGGCTTGGACCGGTGAACCGGAAACGGAAGAGATCCACGACTTCCTCCTCGCCGTGCGCGAGGCCGACGGCCGCCCGGAGGACACCGGTTTCGACGGTGGAGAGCACCTCCTGGGGCACGTCGACGGTGAGCTGGTCGCGTATGCGCACCTCGACACCGAAGGCGACTCGCACGGCAACCAGGTCGCCGAACTGTTCGTCCACCCCGCGCACCGCCGCTCGGGTCACGGCAGAGCGCTCACCAAGGCCCTGGCCGAGCACGTCGCCGGGAAGCCGCTGCGCGTCTGGGCGCACGGCGACCACCCCGCCGCCGTCCACATCGCCGGGACCGAAGGCTTCGAGCGCGCCCGTGAGCTGCTGATCCTGCACGCCGACGCCGAAGCGGCGGACTGGCCGGAACCCGTGACGCGCGAGGGCGTCACACTGCGCACGTTCGTTCCCGGTCAGGACGAGGAAGCGATGGTCCGCGTCAACGCGCGCGCCTTCGACTGGCACCCCGAGCAGGGCGCCCTGACCGCCGACGAGGTCCGCGCGACCGAGAAGGAAGCCTGGTTCGACCCCGAGGGTTTCTTCCTCGCGGAAGAGGACGGGAAGGTCATCGGATTCCACTGGACAAAGGTCCACGAGGCGGTCCCCGGCCGGTTCGGCGGCGAGCCCGCGGGCGAGGTCTACGTCGTCGGCATCGATCCGGACGCGCAGGGCGGTGGCCTCGGGAAGGCGCTCACCCTCGCCGGCCTGCGGTATCTCCGCGATCGCGGGCTGGGACAGGTGATCTTGTACGTGGAGGGCGACAACGCTCCCGCGCTCGCGGTCTATTCGAAGCTCGGCTTCACCCGATACGAGGTCGACGTCCAATACGCTCGGTAACCGCGTTCACACGTGCGGCACTTGACCGGTCACGGAGAGCAGACGCGCAGGTCACGGCCGGGACACAGACCACTTTCGGAGTAGTCGCGCTGCTCACATCGGCCGCCTTGTTCACTTGCCGTTCACCCTTAGACGGTCGCCTGTCCACTGTCGGTGCTTAATGTCCGGGTCCGGAAGGAACGCTCCCGTTCCACCGATCCGGCGAAAGTCTCCCAGTGGAGGAAATGCAGTGAAGATCATGCGGCCCGCGGGCGCGATCGGCATCGTGGCCACCGCCGCCCTCGTGCTCGGCGCCTGTGGATCCGACCCGGCGGCGACCAAGCCCCAGAGCTCGGGCGCCGCGTCCGCGCCCAGTGGCGCGGCCAACGTCGAATGCGGCGGCAAGAACCCGCTTTCGGCCGAGGGCTCGTCCGCGCAGAAGACCGCGGTCGACATCTTCGTGCAGCAGTACGCCGCCAAGTGCTCCGGCCAGAAGGTGAACTACAACCCCAGCGGTTCCGGCGCCGGCATCAAGCAGTTCAACGCGAACCAGGTCGACTTCGCCGGTTCGGACTCGCCTCTCAAGGACGGCGAGGAGGCCGACAAGGCCAAGGCCCGCTGCGCCTCCGACGCGTGGAACCTGCCGCTCGTCATCGGCCCGGTCGCCGTCGCGTACAAGGTTTCCGGTGTCGACAAGCTGACGCTGACCCCCGAGGTCACCGCCAAGATCTTCAACGGCGGCATCACCAAGTGGAACGACCCGGCCATCAAGGCGGTCAAGGGCAACGAGAGCGTCAACCTGCCGGACAAGGCCATCCAGGTCATCTCGCGCTCCGACGAGTCGGGCACCACCGACAACTTCCAGAAGTACCTGAAGGCCGCCTCGAAGGGCGCCTGGACCCAGGGCGACGGCAAGAAGTTCGCCGGTGGCGTCGGTAACGGTGCCGAGAAGTCCAACGGTGTGGCCAGCGCGGTCAAGGCCACCGACGGCGCGATCACCTACGTCGAGTCCGCGTTCGCGAAGGACGGCATCAACGCCGCCCTGATCGACAGCGGCTCCGGCGGTGTCGAGCTCACCGCGGCGAACGTCGCCAAGGCCCTCGACGCGGCGAAGTTCAAGAAGGAAGGCACCAACGACCTCGCGCTGGACCTGAACGCGATCTACTCCAGCAACGTCGCCGGCACCTACCCGATCATCCTCGCCACCTACGAGATCGTCTGCTCCAAGTACGCCGACGCCGAGGTCGCCAAGGCCGTCAAGGCGTTCCTGAACGTCGCCGCCACCGACGGTCAGAAGCCGCTCTCGGACAAGGGCTACGTGCCGATCCCGCAGAGCCTGCAGGACAAGGTCCTGACCGCCGTCAAGGCCATCGCCTGACCCTGTTGCCGATCTTCAGGCCGATCAGTAAACAGGCTGGACAGAAGTAGTCGATGAGCGATTCGTCTTCGCCCAGAACGCCCACCGGCGACCCCGGTGGGCGTTCTGGCGTCCGCGAGACCTTCACGGAGGACCCGATTTCGGAGCAACCTGCCGCGTCACCGCCCGAGAAGTCCTCGGTGCCACTCGCGAGCCCCAATTCCAGGACGGTGCGGCCCGGTGACCGCATCTTCCAGTTCCTGACCACCGGAGCCGGCGTCTTCGTCGTCTCGCTGATCGGCCTGATCGGACTGTTCCTGCTGGTGCAGGCCATTCCGGCGCTCCAGGCCGACAACGTGAACTTCCTGACCAGCCAGGTCTGGCAGACCGATCCGAACGACATGAAGTTCGGCATCATGGGCCTGCTGCTGGTCACGGTCTACTCGGCGCTGCTGGCCCTGATCATCGCGATGCCGATCTCGCTCGGCATCGCCCTGTTCCTCACCCAGTACGCGCCGAAGCGGCTGGCGAGGCCCTTCGCCTACGTGATCGACCTGCTCGCCGCGGTCCCGTCGATCATCTACGGCCTGTGGGGCCTGATGGTCTTCGCACCGACGATCGAGCCCTTCTCCCAGTGGGTCAACGACACCTTCTCGTGGATCCCGCTGTTCGCGGCGGGCAACGTCTCGCCGGACCTGCGCGGCACGATCTTCACCGCGGGCATCGTGCTCGCCGTGATGATCCTGCCGATCATCACCTCGCTGTCGCGTGAGGTGTTCGAGCGGACCCCGACCCCGCACATCGAAGGCGCGCTGGCGCTGGGCGCCACCCGCTGGGAGGTCATCCGCACCACGGTGCTGCCGTTCGGCAAGGCAGGCTACATCGGCGCCTCGATGCTGGGCCTCGGCCGCGCGCTCGGCGAGACGATCGCGCTCGCGATCATCCTGACCGGCGCGGTGGGCCGCGAGTTCACCTGGAGCCTCTTCGACGGTGGCGCCACCTTCGCCTCGAAGATCGCGGCGGACTACGCGGAACTCAACAACGAGATCTCGGCGGGCGCGTACATCGCGGCCGGCCTCGTGCTGTTCCTGCTGACGTTCATCGTCAACTTCGCCGCGCGATCCATCATCGCCAAGAAGGGGGACTGAGCATGTCCACCACGCTCGAGAAGACCCCCGCCACCACCCCCGCCTTCCAGCAGGTCAGCCTGGCACGGAAGGCCAAGAACGGCCTCGCGACGGTCCTGATCTGGCTGTCGTTCCTGATCGCCGTCGTGCCGCTGGTCTGGCTGCTCGCCACGGTGGTCATCAACGGCGTCAAGCGGATCCCCTACAGCAACTGGTGGACCGAGGACTTCGGCTCGGTGCTGTCGGACGAGGTCGGCGGCGGTGTGCTGCACGCCGTCATCGGCTCGGTGCTGCAGGGCCTGGTCTGCGCGATCATCGCGGTCCCGATCGGCATGCTGGTCGCGATCTACCTGGTCGAATACGGCCGCGGGAAGCTCGCGAAGGTCACGACGTTCATGGTGGACATCCTCTCCGGTGTCCCCTCGATCGTCGCGGCGCTGTTCATCTACGCGCTGTGGATCACGACGTTCGGCCTCCCGCGCAGCGGTTTCGCCGTGTCGCTCGCCCTGGTGCTGCTGATGATCCCGGTGGTCGTGCGCTCGTCGGAGGAGATGCTGCGGATCGTCCCGGACGACCTGCGCGAAGCCTCCTACGCGCTCGGCGTGCCCAAGTGGAAGACGATCATGAAGATCGTCCTGCCGACCGCGCTGTCCGGCATCATCGGCGGCATCATGATGGCGCTCGCCCGGGTCATGGGCGAGACCGCGCCGCTGCTGGTCCTCGTGGGGTACTCCGCCTACGTGAACTGGGACATCTTCGGTGGCGAACAGGCCGCTTTGCCGCTTCTGATGAACAACGAACGGGTCAGCAACCCGTTCGACGAAGGTACCGTCGCGTTCGACCGGATCTGGGGTGCCGCGCTCACCCTGGTGCTGATCATCGCGATCGTGAACCTTCTCGCCATGCTCTTTGCCCGTCTTGTCGCCCCGAAGAAGAAGTGAGCTGTTTGAGATGGCCAAACGAATCGACGTCAAAGACGTGGACATCTACTACGGCAAATTCCACGCCGTGGACGGCGTCACCCTCTCGGTGCCGCCGCGGAACGTCACCGCGTTCATCGGCCCGTCGGGCTGCGGCAAGTCGACGGTGCTGCGCACGCTGAACCGCATGCACGAGGTCATCCCCGGCGCCCGCGTCGAGGGTGAGGTGCTGCTCGACGGCGAGGACATCTACGGCGCCGGGGTCGACCCGGTGCAGGTCCGCCGCACGATCGGCATGGTGTTCCAGCGGCCCAACCCGTTCCCGACGATGTCGATCCGCGACAACGTCGTGGCAGGCCTGCGCCTCGGCGGCACCAAGGGCAAGAAGGAGCTCGACGAGGTCGCCGAGCGCGCGCTGCGCGGCGCGAACCTGTGGAACGAGGTCAAGGACCGGCTGAACAAGCCCGGCGGCGGCCTCTCCGGTGGTCAGCAGCAGCGGCTCTGCATCGCGCGGGCGATCGCCGTGCGGCCGGACGTGCTGCTGATGGACGAACCGTGCTCCGCGCTCGACCCGATCTCGACGCTGGCCATCGAGGACCTGATCGGTGAGCTCAAGAAGGAGTACACGATCGTCATCGTGACGCACAACATGCAGCAGGCGGCGCGCGTCTCGGACCAGACCGCGTTCTTCAACCTGGCGGGCGTCGGCCAGCCGGGTCGCCTGGTGGAGCTGAACGACACCGAGAAGATCTTCTCGAACCCGGACGAGAAGGCGACCGAGGACTACATCTCGGGCCGGTTCGGCTGAGTCTCGGCAAGTACATGAAGGCCCCCTTCCTTGCGCCAGGCGCAAGGAAGGGGGCCTTCATGTACTTCCGACCGTTCCGTTGGATTTCAGGGCCGACCGCGACCCCGCTGGTTCACAACGGACATTCTTCCCAGCTCCAACGCCCGTTTCGGGCACTTTGCGTGGGGTCGTGAGTGGGTAAGTGACGTTCCTCCACACTCGGGCCCTGCTTCGTCTCGACGGTGGGTGAAGCCGGTGCTGGGGGCCGGTGCGGTCGACGGGGGAAGATTTCGGCCGTTGAGCGTCCGGAATCTTCCCCCGTCACCTCGTCTGCCACCGGTGCGCCCGGCGTCCTTGGCGACGATGTAGGAATTGGGACGTTCAACGTCCCAATTCCTACATCGTCGCGCCTGGCAGCCGCGGAACCACCACTCTCGTCCAGTCAGGCGTGGGCAGGTGCGCCCGCGGCGGGTGATCGCGAGTACCCGGGCCGCGACGTGCCGAAGGGGCCTTTCACCGCATCCGATGCGCGGAAAGGCCCCTTC
>NZ_NMQT01000183.1 GCF_002234405.1 Amycolatopsis thailandensis
TCAGCAGCTTGCCGTGCGCGCCGAAGGTGAAGTGGGTCGGAGTGCTCCCGGTGGCGTCCAGTCCGAAAAGGACACCGTGTGAGCGCAGCCGCTTGGCGTCACGGTGATCGGCGACGGTCACCGACGCGCACGGGATGACCTTCTCCCGCCAGGCGAAGACGTAGATGCCGGGACGCAATTCGTAGACCGAGTTCTCGTCGGTGTCGGCGAGCCCCCTCTCCGGTCCGGCCAGGCACTGCCACGTGTACCAGTGCGGGCTGAGGTAGACGTGCTCGTAGGCGTGCTCCGTGCTGTACACCCACAGCACCCGGCGCCCGACCAGCGACGTGGTCGGGGCCAGTGACTCGCCGCTGGGTTCGATCCCGCCGATCGTGGCGGCCACGAACTGCTGCGTGACCCGGGGCGAGGTGTCACCGATCTTGCTCAGCACGAGCAGCGCGCGGCCGCGGCGCAGGTCGAGCAGGAGGGTGAACGCCTCTTCCTGCCGTGCCTGCGGGTGGAACTGGACGTAGTACAGGTCGTCGTCGACCAGGAACGTCTCGCAGCGGTCGGTGCCGGTGCCGTGGTAGGTCCATTCGATCCGGGTGCCGGAGAAACCCGCGGTGAACGTGGTGCCGTCTTCGCAGGCGAGTTCGAAGGTGCGGCCGTGCAGGTCGCCGACCGTGGGGGCCTTGTTCGCGTCGAAACCGGGGGCGAGGCCGTCCAGCGGCAGCCAGGTGGACGTGTCGGACAGGGTCAGTTCGGGCATCGGGGCAGTCCTAGTGTCTGGTGGTGAACCCGCGTCCGCGATCAGCGTCGGCAGGGCGGTCGTCATCCATCTCAAGTCGGCGAGTCAT
>NZ_NMQT01000184.1 GCF_002234405.1 Amycolatopsis thailandensis
AAGGGCGTAGCCGGCGTCGGCTGACTGCGGGTCCGGGCCGTGAAGGCCTCCTTGCCTACCCTGAAGGTAGTAAAGGAGGCCTTCACGGACTTGCCGCTCGAGACCAGGGCGGGCTCAGTCGAGCCACGGCGCCAGGTCTTCGGCCGCCTCCGGCCACTCCGCCACCAAAGCCGCCGCGGAGCGGAACTCCACACAGTCGTCCGTATACGGCGGAACCACCACGGTCCCGACCAGGCTCCACTCACCGGTACTCACCGACGCCTGCCAGACCCCGGCGGGCACCCCCACCTGCGGACGCTGCCCGGCCGCCACGTCCGGTCCCAGCACCGGCCGCGTGATCCGGCCGTCCGGATGCAGCAGCAGCATCCGCACCGGAGCGCCGCCGTGGTGGGCGTAGATCTCCAGCCGGTCCAGCCGGTGCGGCGCCGAGGTTTCCGGCGGGACGAGCAGGTAGTAGATCGCGGAAGCGGTTTCGTCGCGCCAGCTCTGCGCCCAGCGGCCGCCCTCCACGGGCAGCGGCTGAAGACCCAGATGAAGGGTGAAGTCGTCGGGGCTCGGCATGTCCTCATCTTGCCCGGCGGCACCTCCGGGTAGCCTCGGATCTCGAACTGATGTTCGCCGGGAGCGGAGGAAAAGCGTGCGGGTACTCGGGGTCGACCCCGGTCTGACCAGGTGCGGGCTCGGAGTGGTCGACGGCGGCACGGGCCGCACCGTCCGCGCCGTGGCCGTCGACGTCGTGCGGACCCCGCCGGACGCCGATCTTTCCCTGCGCCTGCTGGGGATCTCCGACGCCGCCGAGCGATGGATGGATCGCTACAAGCCCGAGGCCGTCGCCGTGGAGCGGGTCTTCGCCCAGCACAACGTGCGCACCGCGATGGGGACCGCGCAGGCCGGCGGCGTCGTCGCGCTCGCGGCCGCCAAACGCGGGCTGCCGGTCGTCTTCCACACGCCGAGTGAGGTCAAGGCCGCTGTCACGGGCTCCGGCCGCGCGGACAAGGCCCAGGTCACCGGTATGGTCATGCGACTTCTCGGTCTCGAGGTCAAACCGCATCCGGCGGACGCCGCGGACGCGCTCGCGCTCGCCATCTGCCACCTGTGGCGCGAACCGATGCGCGTCCGGATCGCCGAAGCCGAAGCCAGGGCGGCCGAGATCGCCAAGAACCACAAGGCCAGGCTCGCCGCCGCGGCCAAAGCAGCCAAAACGCAGGGAGCGGCTCGATGATCTCCTCGGTACGCGGTGAAATCCTCTCCATCGGTCTCGACCACGTCGTGATCGAGGTCGGGGGAGTGGGCTTCGCCGTGCAGGCCACCCCCGCCACCCTCGCGACCCTTCGTCGCGGCGAACAGGCGATGCTGCACACCGCGCTCGTGGTCCGTGAGGACTCCTTGACACTGTTCGGTTTCGCCGAAGCCGACGCCCGCGAACTGTTCGGCCTGCTCCAGACGGTCTCCGGGATCGGCCCGCGGCTCGCGCTCGCGACGCTGGCCGTCCTCGACCCCGACAAGCTGCGGTCCGCGCTGGTCGAAGGCAACATCACCGTCCTCACCCAGGTGCCCGGCATCGGCCGCAAGGGCGCCGAGCGGCTCACCCTCGAACTCCGCGACAAGGTCACCGCGCTCGCCGGCCCGACCGATGGCTCCCCGGCCGTCGTCGCGCCCGGCGCCCTGCGGAACGAGGTCGTCGAAGCGCTCGCGGGCCTCGGCTTCCCGGCCAAACAAGCCGAGCAGTCCGTCGACAAGGTGCTCAGCGAGGGCGAAGGCCACACGACGTCCTCCGTGCTGCGCGCCGCTTTGGCCACCCTCGGGCGTAAGCGGTAGCCGCCCACATGGACTATGAGGCCGTGACGGATTTCGAGGCCGACGACGAGACGTTGTCGGCACTGCCACAGACCGGCGAACGCGAGGTCGAGACCACGCTGCGCCCGCGCAAGCTCGACGAGTTCGTCGGCCAGCCGCGGGTGCGCGAACAGCTCGAACTCGTCCTGGAGAGCGCGCGGCGCCGCGGCGTCCCGCCGGACCACGTCCTGCTCTCCGGTCCGCCGGGACTGGGCAAGACGAGTATGGCGATGATCGTCGCCGCCGAACTCAACGCCGCCATCCGGATCACTTCGGGACCGGCGCTGGAACGCGCGGGCGACCTGGCCGCGATGCTGTCCAATCTCGCGCCCGGCGACGTCCTGTTCATCGACGAGATCCACCGCATCGCCCGCCCCGCCGAGGAGATGCTGTACCTCGCGATGGAGGACTTCCGCGTCGACGTCGTCGTCGGCAAAGGTCCCGGCGCCACCAGCATCCCGTTGGAGATCGCGCCGTTCACGCTGGTCGGAGCCACGACACGATCCGGTTCGCTGACCGGTCCGCTGCGCGACCGGTTCGGATTCACCGGTCAGATGGAGTTCTACACCGACAGCGAACTGGAACTCGTCGCCCGCCGCGCCGCCACGATCCTCGACGTCGACATCGACCGGGACGGCTGCGCGGAGATCGCCCGCCGGTCCCGCGGCACACCCCGGATCGCGAACCGGCTCCTGCGCCGGGTGCGCGACTACGCCGAGGTCCGGGCCGACGGCAAGGTCACGCGCAAGATCGCGCGTGCCGCGCTGGAGGTCTACGACGTCGACGAACTCGGCCTCGACAGGCTCGACCGCGCGGTGCTGACGGCGCTGGTCCGGTCTTTCGGGGGAGGTCCCGTCGGCGTGTCCACACTGGCCGTCGCGGTCGGGGAAGAACCGACTACGGTGGAAGAGGTGTGCGAGCCTTACCTGGTCCGCGCCGGTATGCTCGCGCGCACTCCTCGCGGCCGGGTCGCCACAGCGGCCGCGTGGGAACATCTCGGCCTGCCGGTTCCGGCCGGCGCCACACGTGGTGAGCAGGGTGGCCCGAACCTGTTCGACCAGGACTGACCGGACCGTTCGCGAGGTCCGAGGCCTGTGGTGGCGACGGGTGGTGGTGGAGTTTCCGCTGGCACCTGGCACACTCGGGTAGAGCACACCCCGCCAAACCGGACAAAACAGCGCACCGCGCGGCGTCCGCTCGAAATGGAGAATCATGAATCAGTTATTGCTGCCGCTGCTCCTGATGGCCGTCGTGGCGATTCCTCTCGTCATGGGCACCCGTAAGCAGAAGAAGGCGGCGGCAGCGCAGCAGGAGCTGCTCTCGAGCCTCGCTCCCGGTGACCGGGTCATGACCACTTCCGGTCTCTACGCGTCTGTCGCCGACGCCTCCGCCGACACCACGATCGACCTCGAGATCGCTCCCGGCGTCGTGACCACCTGGCTGCGCCAGGCCGTCCGCGAGAAGGTCGAGCCGGTCGTCGAGACCGACGAGGACATCGTCGACGACGAGGCCGTCGTCGAGGAGCCTGCCATCGAGTCGAAGGACGAGGAGCGCGTCGAGGAGAAGACCGGCGCGCAGATCGCTCCTCCGCTGGAGCACGGCAAGAAGTAACGCCGGGCCATTCCGGTGAACCCGCGACCGCGATCGACGTCGCCACGGCGCTGGTCGGCCTTCCCGCGCACAGTTCGCGGACAGGGCGCCGTGGCACCGCGATAGCGGGGCCTTCGGCCGGGGCGGGTTCAGGCTTTCGGTCATCTCCGGTCGGCGCGCATCAGCTCCGCCGACAAGGGGCCAAGGCCATCCCCGACACCCGACTTTCGTAGGTGCGGGGCCAACGCCGGGCTCACGCAGCACCGAGTAGTGTCTCGGTGCTGCGTGCGTGTCCGTCGTCATAGTCGTGCCCGTTCACCGGGCATCGTCATCGAGGCAGGTTCGCGGTACCACCGGACTCCCGTCCGGCGAGTGAACAGCCAAGTCCATTGGGGAAAACCCAGTCCGTCCGAGGAGACCGAAGCACAGTGGCCGCACCGGCCGGGCATCTCCGCCCGGGACGCTATCTCGCCTTCTTCGCCCTGATCGTGGTCGCGCTGTACGCCCTGGTGTTCTTCACCGGTAGCGGCAAGCCGACGCCGAAACTCGGCATCGATCTGCAAGGCGGCACGAGGGTCACCCTGTCCGCCCGAAATCCCGACGGCGGCGACCCTCCGCGAGAGTCCCTCGAACAGGCCCGCTCGATCATCGAGCGCCGGGTCAACGGTATCGGCGTCGGTGGCACCGAGGTCGTCCTCGACGGCAGCAACGTCGTCATCACCGTCCCCGGCGAGCAGGGCGACCAGGCCAAGACCCTGGGCAAGACCGCGAAGCTCGGCTTCCGGAAGGTCGTGACGTCGCAGCCGGTGACCCCGGTCCAGCAGCCGTCGACCCCGCCGTCCTCGGGCGCGCCTTCGTCGGCGCCGCCGCCGTCCTCGGGTGCGCCGAGCGCTCCGCCGAGCAGCCCGGCCAACGGTGGCGGTAGCGCCGCCGGTGCGCCGCAGCAGCAGCCCGGTGGCGACTCCGACGAGCAGACCAAGAAGGAGATCGAGCAAGCCCGGAGCCTCCGGCAGAACCCCGATCTGCTTTCGACGGACCAGGCGAAGCAGGCCGCGGCCGCCGAGAAGGCCTTCGCGGCGCTCAACTGCGACCCCAAGGTGTCGGACCCGCTGGTCGGCAACGACCTCACCGACAAGCCGCTGGTCGCCTGTGGTGACAAGAACACCGCGAAGTACTTGCTGGAGCCGGAGTTCCTGCCCGGGACGGAGATCTCCGACGCCTCCTCGGGCTACGACACCCAGAACTCCCAGTGGGTCGTCAACCTGAACTTCAAGAGCGACGGGTCCCGGATCTGGGGTGACTTCACCTCGAAGAACATCCAGAAGCAGGCGGCGTTCGTCCTCGACACGCAGGTCGTCTCCGCGCCGACCATCCAGTCCGCGATCCTGGGCGGCCAGACCCAGATCACCGGCCGGTTCAGCCAGGCCGAGGCGAAGGACCTGGCGGACGTGCTGAAGTACGGCTCGCTGCCGCTGTCGTTCGAGTCCTCGGACGCGACGACGGTGTCCGCGACGCTGGGCCTCGCCTCGCTTCAGGCCGGTCTGATCGCGGGCGGTATCGGCCTGCTGATCGTCTTCATCTACTGCTTGTTCTACTACCGGTTGCTCGGTGTGCTGACGATCCTGTCGCTCGCCTTGTCGTTCTCGCTGGTGTACGCGGTGCTGGTGTTGCTGGGGCGGTGGATCGGGTACACCCTCGACCTCGCCGGCGTGGCGGGCCTGATCATCGCGATCGGTATCACCGCCGACTCGTTCGTCATCTACTTCGAACGACTAAAGGACGAAATCCGGGAAGGCAGGACGTTCCGGTCCGCGGTCCCGCGCGGCTGGTCCCGTGCCCAGCGCACGATTCTGGCGTCGGACGCGGTCAGCTTCCTCGCCGCGGCGATCCTGTACTGGCTGGCCGTCGGTGAGGTCAAGGGCTTCGCGTTCACCCTCGGCATGTCGACCGTCCTCGACCTCGTGGTGGTCTACCTCGTGACGCATCCGCTGGTCGCGATGATCTCGAAGTCGAAGTCGAAGGTCCTGTCCAACCCGAAGAACCTCGGCCTCGGTGCCGTGCAGCAGGTGGGCTCGGAGCGCAAGGCGGCCCGTCCGGCCGCCGGCCGCCCGAACGTCAAGGAGGCGTGACCGTGGTCGACGACAACACCACTACCGCGGGCAAGCGGGAGAGCATCTTCCGCCGCCTCTACGTGGGCACGGGCGCGTTCGACGTGGTCGGCAAGCGCAAGCGCTGGTACCTGTTCTTCGGTGCGCTTGTCCTGGTCTGCGTTGCGTCGATGGGGATCAAGGGGTTCAACTTCGGGATCGACTTCGAAGGCGGAACCCAGCTCCAGATGCCCGCCAACGGCAAGAACGGGCAGATCACCGAGCAGCAGGCCAAGGACGTCTACGCCGAGGCGCTGGGCCGTCCCGCCGACGAGGCGCAGAAGGTCGGAACGGGCGGCTCCTCGACGATCCAGCTTCGTTCGGAGACGCTGGAGACGGCCGAGGTCAACAAGCTGAAGGAAGCGCTGTTCGAGAAGCTGGGTCCGATCGGGTCCAACGGGCAGCCGAGTGTCCAGGCGATCAGTGACAGCGCGGTGAGCGCGTCCTGGGGCGGGGAGATCTCGCGGCAGGCGCTGATCGCGCTCGGGGTGTTCCTGCTGGCGGTCACGCTGTTCCTGGCGTTGTACTTCGACACCAGGATGGCCGCGGCGGCACTGATCTCACTGCTGCACGACATCGTGGTGACGGCGGGTGTGTACTCGCTGATCGGCTTCGAGGTCACGCCGGCGACGGTGGTCGGTCTGCTGACGATCCTCGGGTTCTCGCTGTACGACACGGTGGTGGTGTTCGACAAGGTCCGCGAGAACACGCGCGGCCTGCTCGGGCTCACCCGCCGCACGTTCGGCGAGGCGGCCAACCTGGCGCTGAACCAGACGCTGATGCGGTCGTTCAACACCGCGCTGATCGCGATGCTGCCGATCCTCGGCCTGCTGGTCGTCGGGTACATCCTGCTCGGCTCCGGCACGCTGCAGGACCTCGCGCTGGTGCAGCTCACCGGCACCGTGGTCGGCGTGCTGTCCTCGGTCGCGCTGGCCACCCCGCTGCTGGTGGACCTCAAGATGCGTGACCCGAAGTTCCGTCAGCAGGCGGATCGGGTCCACGCGCGGCGCGCGAACCAGGCCCGCAAGGCCGCCGAGCGTGAAGACGACGACTTCGACCCGAACGACGAGGACTCGCTCGCCGCCGAACTCCGCAAGGAGAAGGCGTACGCCGCCGCGGCGAGCGTCCCGGCCCGGAACCAGAAGGCCCACAAGGGTCGTCCGTCGGGCAAACGCAAGAGGTAACCCGGGTTTCAAGCGCTATGAAGGGGCCTTTCATTGCAAAATTTGCAATGAAAGGCCCCTTCATAGCGACCGGCCACGAACACCACGCAAGCTGAGAGCAAGGAAGTACATGGAGCTGGACAAGGCACTCGACCTCATCGCCGACGTGCCGGACTTCCCGGAGCCCGGTGTGCTGTTCCGGGACCTGAGTCCGCTGTTCGCCGACGCGGCCGGTTTCAAGGCCGTCACCGACGCGCTGGCCGACACCGTCGATCCCGGCGCCGACCTGCTGGCGGGCGTGGAAGCGCGCGGGTTCCTGCTCGCCGCCGCCGTCGGCTACGCCCGTGGTCTCGGTGTCGCGTTGATCCGCAAGCCCGGCAAGCTGCCGCGGGTCGCGGGCCGGGTCGGGTACACGCTGGAATACGGCACGGCGACCGTCGAACTGCCCGAAGGGGTCGTCCTGCCGGGCCAGCGTGTCGCTGTCCTCGACGACGTGCTCGCCACCGGCGGCACGGTCGCGGCCACCTGCAAGCTGCTGGAAGACGCGAAGGTGCAGGTCACCGGTGTTTCGGTGGTCATGGAACTCGGGGCGCTCGGTGGTCGTTCCGTGCTTGAGGGGCGTCGTGTGGAGGCCCTCCGGGTGTGTTGAACGGGCGTACCAAGTGAGCCGCGAGGGGGAGCGGTTACCCTTGACGTCCGAAGGCCGCACGAAGCGCAGGAGGTGCGGGTGAGCCAAGAGCTCGATGCCGCGGTGTCCTCGAAGGACGGCACCGAGCAGAACGGTGCGACGCGACAGGGGGCCGCGCCGACACCGTCCGCGACGCGCCGGGTCCGTGCCCGTCTCGCCCGCCGGATCACCGCGCAGCGCGCCGCGCCGGTCAAGCAGGTTCTCGAGCCGCTCGCCGTCATCCACCGCGAGATGCATCCGAACGCCGACCTCACGCAGCTCCAGCGCGCCTACGACGTCGCCGAGGAGCTCCACCGCGAACAGCGGCGCAAGTCCGGCGACCCGTACATCACGCATCCGCTCGCCGTCGCGACCATTCTCGCCGAACTCGGCATGGACACGACGACGCTGGTCGCGGCTCTGCTGCACGACACCGTCGAGGACACCGGGTACTCGCTGGAGAGCCTGAAGGCGGACTTCGGCGAGAAGGTCGGCGAGCTGGTCGACGGCGTCACCAAGCTGGACAAGGTCAAACTCGGCACGGCCGCCGAGGCCGAGACCATCCGCAAGATGGTCATCGCCATGGCGCGCGACCCGCGAGTGCTGGTCATCAAGCTGTCCGACCGGCTGCACAACATGCGCACGATGCGTTTCCTGCCGCCGGAGAAGCAGGCCCGCAAGGCTCGGGAGACCCTGGAGGTCCTCGCCCCGCTGGCGCACCGGCTCGGCATGGCGACGGTCAAATGGGAGCTGGAGGACCTGGCGTTCGCTATCCTGCAGCCGAAGAAGTACGACGAGATCGTGCGCCTGGTCGCCGATCGCGCGCCTTCCCGCGACACGTACCTGCGGTCCGTGATCACGGAGCTGACCGGCAACCTCGAAGGCTCGCGGATCACCGCCAAGGTCGAGGGCAGGCCGAAGCACTACTACTCGATCCACCAGAAGATGATCGTCCGCGGACGCGACCTCGACGACATCCACGACCTGGTGGGCGTGCGGATCCTGGTCGAGGACGTCCGCGACTGCTACGCCGCGATGGGTGTCGTCCACGCGCTGTGGCAGCCGGTCCCCGGCCGGTTCAAGGACTACATCGCGCAGCCCCGGTTCGGCGTCTACCAGTCGTTGCACACCACGGTGATCGGCCCGGACGGCAAACCCCTCGAAGTCCAGATCCGGACCTACGAGATGCACCGCACCGCCGAGTACGGCATCGCGGCGCACTGGCGGTACAAGGAGACCAAGGGCACCCACAACGGGAACGCCATGGACGTCGACGAGATGGCGTGGATGCGCCAGCTCCTCGACTGGCAGCGTGAAGCCGCGGACCCGGGCGACTTCCTGGAGTCACTGCGCTATGAGCTCGCCTCGCGCGAGATCTTCGTGTTCACGCCCAAGGGCGACGTGATCACGCTGCCGGTCGATTCGACCCCGGTCGACTTCGCCTACGCCGTGCACACCGAGGTCGGGCACCGCTGCATCGGCGCCCGCGTCAACGGCAGGCTCGTCGCGCTCGAGCGCAAGCTGGAGAACGGCGAGGTCATCGAGATCTTCACCTCGAAGGCCGAGACGGCGGGCCCGAGCCGCGACTGGCTGCAGTTCGCCGGTTCGCCTAAGGCCCGCGCGAAGATCCGGCAGTGGTTCGCCAAGGAACGCCGTGACGAGGCGATCGAAGGCGGCAAGGAGGCCATCACCAAGGAGGTCCGCAAGGTCGGCCTCCCGATCCAGCGGCTGGTCTCCGCCGAATCGATGGGCGCCGTCGCCACCGAACTGCGGCACCCGGACATCAGCTCGCTGTACGCGGCCGTCGGCGAGGGCCACACGAGCGCGAAGCACGTCGTGCAGCGGCTGGTCGCGCTCATCGGTGGAGTCGACGAGGCGGAAGAAGAGCTCGCCGAACGCGCGACACCGTCCACCGTCACCCGCCGTCGTGGTTCGAACGACGTCGGCGTGGTCGTGAAGGGCGCCAGTGATATCTGGGCCAAGCTCGCCCGCTGCTGCACGCCGGTGCCGGGCGACGAGATCCTCGGGTTCGTCACCCGCGGTGGCGGTGTCAGCGTGCACCGCACCGACTGCACCAACGCCGACGATCTGCGGGCCCAGCCCGAGAGGCTGGTCGAGGTCGAATGGGCGCCGTCGGCGTCGTCGGTGTTCCTCGTCGCGATCCAGGTCGAGGCGCTGGACAGGCACCGGCTGCTCTCGGACGTCACCAAGGTGCTCGCGGACGAGAAGGTCAACATCCTGTCCGCGTCGGTGACGACGTCACGCGACAGGGTCGCGGTCAGCCGGTTCTCGTTCGAGATGGGCGACCCGAAGCACCTCGGACACGTGCTGAAGGTGGTCCGAGGCGTCGAAGGCGTCTACGACGTCTACCGGGTGACGTCGGCTTCCTAGGCGCTGGCCTCGGTCGTCACGACCTGGTCCAGCAGGGTCGAAACCCAGGCCTTCAGCTTGGCTTCGTCGGCTTCAGGGTGCGACCTGAGGGCGACGGAGGCGGCCACGCTGCCGAGGACCTCGACCGGCAGGGCGAGCACGTTGGCGATACCCGCGCCGTCGTTGCCCTTGCCCAGCAACCATGAAGTGAGCCAGAACAGCCCGGCCGTCCCGGCGACGAGGGCGACGGCGAGCCAGAGCCGTCGAGCCGGTCTCGAACGCATCGGACCATCTTGCCCACATCCGGCTGGTTCAGGTGGAGGCGCGCACTTAGGGTGCGGAACATGACTGACGGGTTCGATTTCACTCGCGACGGCGAGGTCGCGAGGCTGACGTTCACCAGGCCGGAGAAGATGAACGCGATCACCTACGGGATGTGGTCGGCGATCCCGGACGTGGTGGCGCGGGTGGAGGCGGACCCGGCGATCAAGGTCCTCGTGCTGACCGGCGCGGGCGCGCATTTCTCGGCGGGCGCGGACATCAGCGAGTTCCGTGACCTGCGGTCCACCGCCGACGCGGCCGAAACCTACGACAAGGCCGTCGACGGCGCGGTGGCGGCACTGACGGCGTCGCGGAAGCCGACGGTGGCGATGATCCAGGGAAACTGCATCGGTGGCGGCTGCCAGATCTCGGTCGCCTGCGATTTCCGGTTCGCCGCGGAGGGCTCGCGGTTCGGCATCACGCCGGCGAAGCTCGGCATCGTCTACCACTTCGATTCGACCCGGCGGCTGGTCTCGCTGGTCGGGCCCGCGCACGCGAAGTACTTCCTGCTCTCGGGCGAACTCGTCGACGCGCGGCGGGCGCGGGAGATCGGTCTGCTCAACGACGTCTTCCCGGCCGACGAGCTGGAGGCGTCGACGGCGAAGTTCGTCGAGACGCTGGTTTCGCGGTCGCAGGCGTCGGTGCGCGGGATGAACCGGATCATCGAGAAGATCGTTGCCGGACAACAGGAATCGGACGCCGAGGTGGACGAGATCCGGCTCGGCGCCCTGCACGGCGAGGATTACGCCGAGGGCGTTGCCGCTTTCCTCGCGCGGAGGCCGCCGAAGTTCACCTACCGCTGAGACGTCGCGGTGGGTCGTGAGTGACAAGTGAGCCTACTAACCCAATGCCACGTAGCTTGAATTGATCTTGGACAGGTCTTGATCGTCGCCGGTGACGGTCGCCGCAGGTCGCGCGCTTGGTTGCCCTGGTCGACCAGGCTCCAGGAGTCCACTGTGGACACTTGTGGGCGATTCCGTCATGGGGTCGTGAGTGGCGATTCGGGTTATTGACGGGCAAGGTAAATGTGGCGCGATCGAGTCTCCTGTCGGGCAAGGCTTTCGCGGCCCGCGCGAGCGGATCGCGACCTCAACCGTCCACATGAGACACTTATTCCGGTCGGAACGCCCGTTTTGGGCGCTTTGCGTAGATTTGGGAAGGGGTCGTGAGTGGCAAAGA
>NZ_NMQT01000185.1 GCF_002234405.1 Amycolatopsis thailandensis
GATAGCGGGGCCTTCGGCCGGGCGGGTTCACTCGTCGGTCGGTTTTGGTCTACAACTTCAGCTCCGCCAACAGGCTCTTAGTGATCGTGGGCGGAACAGTGCTCGTCGGCAGCGCCGGAAGGCAGGTCGAGGGCCGGATTGCGGTCCAGGAAGCCATAGGGGCGCAAGGAGAAACCGGAGTAGTCGACCGGCATGACCGGCCAGTCCTCCGGGCGCGGGATGTGGGTCGGGCCGAAGACGTGCCACAGCACGAGATCGGTGTCGGTCAGGTCCCGGTCGGCGGCGGTCCACGCGGGCAGGCCCGCGCCACCGGGGTGGGCGTTCGGCCGTTCGCCCGCCGGGTAGCGCTCGTCGGCGCGGTACGGCGTCGCCCACAGGTGACGGGTGGCGAACGTCGCCCGCTGGTGGACGGTCGATTCCGGCTGCGCCATCAGGGTCGCGGACGGGCGGGGGACCAGTTGGTACGCCGTGGGGGTGCCGAGCCGGTTGGTCCGTTCCGCGCTGCGGATCTCCCAGACCCGGGCCTTGGCCGGATCCGCGTGCCGCCGGGCCTCCAGCTCCGACCGCAGCGGGGTCTCCTTCCAGGTGAAAGCGTTACCGTACGGGTTCTGCTCGCCCATCGGCACCCGTTCGACGTCGATCTCGACGAGCGAGTTGCGTTCGCCGTCGATCGCCACGTCCAGTCGCGCGCAGAAGAGGTGCTGGTGCACCGGCGCGAACAGGCCGGGCGCGATCTCGTTGGCGTGCGGGTGTTTCGTGCCCGTGTGCGCGGCGCCGGCGAACACGATGCCGGTGGCCTTCGC
>NZ_NMQT01000186.1 GCF_002234405.1 Amycolatopsis thailandensis
ACTACGAGTCCCGCCCTCAATCACGCGAGTCCCGCCCTCAATCACGCGAGTCCCGCCCTCAATCACGTGAGATCCGCCTTCAAGCACGCGAGATCGGAGTCTGATCACGCGAGTCGCGTTTTCGTTCCGGTCGAGTGGGGTGAAGGGGCCTTTCCTTGCGTCGCATGCGGGGAAGGCCCCTTCATCTCGCGGGGGCGCGAACCAGGGCGTATAACGACCTACACGGTTCCGCATGGTGGGACTCGGTGCCATATCGTGGACCGGCGACATACAGTCCGGGACATGTCGCCGAGAACCCTCCTGCGGGCCGTCATGGCCGTTTCCGCCGTCACGCTCCTCGCCGCGTGCAACGCCTCGGCCAAGGATCCGGCCGCGCAGAACGCCGCCGGGCCCGCGCTCGTCCTGATCACACCGAGCCCGGTCGGGGTCAACGACTTCCTCAAGCTCGCCGTCCAGGGCATCGAGGACTCGGCCAAGAAGCACAACGGGACACAGAAGGTGTTCCAGAGCACCGATCCGGCGTCGATCCAGCAGAACCTCGCGGCCGCGGTCCGTGAGAAGCCCGCCGTGATCGTCGCCGTCGGCTTCAACTTCGCCGACGCGATCGCGGCCGAGGCCGAGCGTAATCCCGAGCAGAAGTTCCTGTTCGTGGACTCCTGCACCACCAAACCGTTCCCGAACGTCACCTGCGCGGTGTTCCGCGAGCACGAAGGCAGCTATCTCGCCGGCGCCGAAGCCGGGCTGCTGAGCAAAAGCGGCAAGGTCGGCGCGGTCGTCGTGCTCGACGCGCCCCAGTTCCGCCGGTACTCGATCCCGTTCGGGCAGGGCGCGGAGAAGGCCAAGCCCGGCACCACTCTGTCCCCGCTGTTCATCGGCGGCGCGAACCCGTTCAACGACCCGGCCCGCGCGAAGGCGCTGGCCGCGACGCTCGCCGGTCAGGGTGTCGACCACGTCATGGGCGCGGCCTCCGCGGCGGGCAACCTCGGCGTGTTCGAGGCGGCCAAGCAGGGCGGGTTCTTCGCGTTCGGCGTCGACGCCAATCAGTGCCCGGCCAGCCCGGGACAGGTCGTGGACAACGTCATCAAGCGCACCAACGTCGTCATCGGCGACGGGGTCGACGCGATCCTCGGCGGCAAGACCGGCGAGACGAAGTCCTATGGGGTCAAGGAGAAGGGCATCTCCCTGACCGGGCTGGAGCCGGACGCGTCGACGTCGCAGTGCGTCGTCGCGAGCCACCCCGACGTGCTGGCCAAGGTCGGCGAGCTGCGGGACCAGATCATCTCGGGCGCGATCGTCGTCGATGACCCCGCCAAATCCTGACGCCGTCTCACTCCGGGGGATCGTCAAGCGGTTCCCCGGAGTGCTCGCGAACGACCACGTGGACCTCGACGTCGGCAGAGGCGAGATCCATGCCCTGATGGGCGAGAACGGCGCGGGCAAGTCCACGCTCATGTCCGTGCTCTACGGTCTCCACCGGCCCGACGAGGGCACGATCTCCTTGCACGGCGAGGAAGTCTCCTTCGGCTCGCCCGCGCAGGCCACCGACGCCGGTGTCGGCATGGTGCAGCAGGGTTTCGCCCTGTTCGGCGAGCTCACCGTCACCGAGAACGTCGTGTTCGGCAGTGAACCGACCCGCCGCGGCCTGCTGGACCGCAAGGCGGCGACCGCCCGCGTCACCGAACTGATCGAGCGGCACGAGCTGCGGCTGCGGCCCGGCGACCGGGTCCGTGATCTGCCGGTCGGACTCAGGCAGCGCGTCGAGATCCTCAAGCTCCTGTACCGCGAGGCGGACGTCCTGATCCTCGACGAACCCACCGCCGTGCTGACCCCGCCCGAAACCGAGCGGCTGTTCGGCGTGCTGCGCGCGCTCGCCGCCGAAGACCGCACGATCCTGTTGGTGTCGCACAAACTTCAGGAGGTCCTCGCCGTCAGCGACCACGTCACGGTGCTGCGCGACGGCCGCGTCAGCGCTCGCGGGCGCACGGCGGACCAGACGGCCGCCGGGCTCGCCGCCGCGATGACCGGACGCGAGGTCGACCTCGACCGCGTCCACCCGGCCGGGACACCCGGTGAGGTCATCCTCGAAGCCCGTTCCCTGACCGTTCCCGGCGCGGAAGGAAAGCCGTTGCTGGACAACGTGTCCCTCGCCGTGCGCGCGGGCGAGATCGTCGGCGTCGCCGGGGTCGCGGGCAACGGTCAGGCTGAACTCTCCGGCGCGCTCACCGGTCTCCTGAAGACCGGCGGCACTGTCGTCCTCAAAGGACAGAGCCTCGACGGGCTGTCCGTCCGGGCCAGAAGGGACGCCGGGCTCGCCCACGTTCCGGAAGACCGCGCCGAGGTCGGCTCGGCCCCCACGGCGAGCCTCCGCGAGAACCTGGCAGTCGGCTTCCACAGCAAGCGACCGTTGGCGCGCAAGGGTTTTCTGCGCCGCAAGGCGATCGACGAGCACGCGTCGGCGATCATCGAGGCCTACGACGTCCGCGCGTCCGGCCCCGCCGCCGCGATGGGAACCCTGTCCGGTGGCAACCAGCAGAAGGCGATCTTCGGCCGTGAACTCACCCACGACGCCCCGTTCCTGCTGGTCGAGCAGCCCACCCGCGGGGTCGACGTCGGCGCGATCGAGAACATCCACGCCCGGCTCGTCGCCCACCGCGACGCCGGGCACGCCGTCCTGCTGATCTCCGCCGAGCTCAGCGAAGTCCTCGCGCTGTCGGACCGCGTGCTCGTGCTGTTCGAAGGCCGCGTCGTCGCGGAGTTCACCAAGGACGAGGCCGATCCGCACACGGTCGGCCTGGCGATGGCCGGAGGTGCCGGATGACCCGCGTCCGTCTCGTCGCCGTGCCGGTCGCGGCGGCGCTCGTCCTCGGCGCGATCCTGTTGCTGGCCACCGGAACCGACCCGCTGGCCGCCTACGGCGCGATCGTCTCCGGCGCGTTCGGCCCCGACGGCATCGGCGACACCCTCGCCTACGCCGTCCCCGTCGCGGGGATGGCCACCGCGCTCGCGATCCCGCTCCGCGCGGGCATGGTGAACCTCGGCGGCGAGGGACAACTGGTGCTCGGCGCGATCAGCGCGCTCGCCGTCGGCCTGTACGTCCCCGGCCCCGGGCCGGTCAAAGTCATCTTGGCGCTGCTCGCGGGCGCTGTCGCCGGAGCCGCGTACGCCGCGCTGGCCGCGGTCTGCGAGAACCGCCTGGGTGTTCCGCTGCTGATCAGCACGCTGTTGCTGAGCTATCCGGCGATGTCGCTGGCCGGATACCTGGTGCGGTTCCCGTTGAAGGACGCCGGTTCCAGCCTGCCGCAGAGCCCGCAGCTGGCCGAAGGCGCGCGGTTGCCCGAAATCGACGGCGTGACGACCGGGATCTTCCTGGTGGTGGCGGTGATCGCGGTCTACGCGGTGCTCGACGCCCGCACACCCGCCGGATTCGAGACCAAGGTGACCGGCTGGGCGCCGAGGTTCGCCGCCTACTCCGGGATCGACCGGCCGAAACTCACGCTGCGGCTCCTGGCCGCGTCGGGCGGGACGGCCGGACTGGTCGGCGCGATCGCCGTCCTCGGCTTCCCGTACCGGTTCATCGACGGCGCGCTGATCACGCCGCAGTACACCTGGATCGGCCTGCTCGCGGCGCTGCTCGCCGGGGCCAGCCCGCTCGGGACGCTGCTCGCGGCCGTGTTCTTCGCGGCGCTGACCAGCGGCGGGTTCGCCATGGAACGCGCCACCCAGGTCCCGCGTGAGCTGACGGCGGTCCTGCAGGCGGTGCTGATCATCTTCCTCGCGGCCACCTCGGGGGTCTTCAAGCGCAAGGCGGGGCGGGCATGATCGACGCGAGCCTCTTCTCCTCGGCGCTCACCGCGCTGACGCCGATCCTGTTCGCCGCGCTCGCGGGCGCGTTGTGCCAGCGGGCCGGGGTCTTCAACATCTCCCTCGAAGGCTCGCTCCTGGTCGGCTGCTTCGGCGCCGTCGCCGGGAGCTGGTACACCGGAAGCGCCTGGATCGGCGTCGTCGTGGCGGTCATCGCGGCGACGGCGTACACGCTGATCCTCGCGATCGGCTCGATCACCTTCGACGGCGACCCGATCGTGCTGGGCGTCGCGAGCAACCTGCTCGCGGTCGGCCTGACCAGCTTCCTCATCAGGACCGTCTTCGGCACCGAAGGCTCCTTCAGCGACCCGACGTTGCAGGGGCTGGGCCAGTTCGGCCCGATCCCGGGGCAGTCGCTGCTGGTCTACCTGTCCTGGCTGGCCGTGCCCGCGCTCGCCGTGCTGCTGTACCGGCATCCATGGGGGCTGCGGCTGCGCGGCGTCGGCGAACGCCCGGAAGCCGCGTCCAGCCTCGGCGTCAACGTGACCAAGTACCGCTACGGAGTGATCCTCGCCGGGGGAGCGCTGTGCGGGCTCGGCGGCGCGCAACTGGCGCTGGGTTCGGTGACGTTGTTCGCCGAGAACATGACCGCCGGTCGCGGCTGGATCGCCGTCGTCGCGGTCATGCTGGGCCGCGCGCATCCGCTCGGCGTGCTCCTCGCGGCCCTACTGTTCGGCCTCGCCGAAGCGTTCGGCTTCCGGCTCCAAGGCATCGGGCTGCCGCAGCAGGCCACCGACGCCGCTCCCTACGTCGTCACGCTCGTGGCGCTGTTCCTGTCCAACCTGAAACGCGAGAAGGGACAGCCCGCGTGAGCGATGTCCTGCCCATCACCAAGATCCCCCGGCACGGACTGCCGCCCCGCGCGCTGGTCGTGGGCGACCCGGACCGCGCGACCGCGGCGGCCGAGTCACTGGAGGACGCCGCCCTCATCGGCCAGAACCGCGAATACCGCAGCTACACCGGCACCTGGAAGGGTGTCCCGGTCGTCGTGTCCTCGCACGGCGTCGGCGGCCCTGGCGCGCTCTGCCAATTCGGTGAGTTGGCCGAAGCGGGCGTCCGCACCTTCCTCCGGCTCGGCACCGCCGGTTCGCTGGCCGACGGGATCACCGATGGCGACCTCGTCATCGCCGAGGCGGCGGTCCGGGACGACGGCGTCACCCAGCAGCTGATCCATCCCGAGTTTCCGGCGTTCGCCACCCCGGAGGCGGTCGTGGCGCTGAGCCGCGCGGCTCCGGAGGCGCACCGGGGCGTGGTGTGGACGCGGGCGGCGTTCAGCCCGCTGGTGCTCACCCTCCCGATGGCCGACTACCTGGCCGCGCGGGTGATCGCCATTGAGATGGAACTCTCCACCTTGCTGGTGTTCGCGGCATTGCGCGGCCTGCGGGCCGGTGGTGTGCTCGTGATCGACGGCGACGCGCGGCCCGAGCATCCCGACCCGTCGGCCTACGACCCGCATCGCGACGTCGTGGCGGCCGGGGTGGCCAGGGCGACCCGTGTCGCGCTGGACGCGCTGGTCGAGTTGGAGGGAGCGGAATGACCGAGGTGTGGCGCAAGGCGGCCCTCGAACTGGCGAGCACCTTGACGGCGGACGCGGCCGAGCGGGACCTCGCCGGACGTCTCCCGGTCCACGAGGTCGGCCTGCTGCGCGAGTCCGGGCTTCTGCCCCTGCTCGACACCGCCGGCTGGGCGGCCGCGAACCAGGCCACCCGCATCGTCTCCGCCGCGGACGCCTCGATCGGTCATCTGCTCGGCTACCACTACCTGCAACTGTGGCGCACCGGCCTGTTCGGGCCGCGCGCGGCGAGCGAACCGGGCTGGTTCTGGGCGGGCGTGAGCAATCCACTCGACGCGGCTCTGCTGCTGACCCCGGGCGACGGCGGGTTCACCGTCGAAGGCACCAAGACCTTCGCCACCGGCGCGGCCGTCGCCGATCGGCTGGTGGTCAGCGCGACGAGGACGGACAACGGCGAGAAGCTGACCTTCGTCGTCGACGCGCGGGCCGACGGCATCACCTTCCCCGGGGAATGGGACAACATCGGGCAGCGGCTCACCGCGAGCGGCGCTGTCCGGTTCGAGGCCGTCCGGATCGCGCAGGACGACGTCCTCGGTGCCCAGCCGGAGGACCAGTCGGATCCGAAGGTGCCCCGGATCTCCCTCGCCGCGATCGGCTTCCAGCTCATGCTGGCGCAGGTGTACGTCGGCCTCGCCTTCGGCGCGCTCGACGCCGCCGCGGTCTACACGCGGGAGACCGCGCGAGCCTGGACACTGTCCGATGTGGACAAAGCGACTCAGGACCCGTACCTCCTCGCGGGCTACGGCGAGCTGGTGGCGACGGCGCGAGCGGCCGGATTCGCCGTCGACGCCGCGGTTTCCGCTCTCGGTGAGGCCGACGAGCGCGGGTTCGACCTGACCCCGGCCGAACGCGCCGAAGCGGCGATCGCCATCTCGTCGGCGAAGATCGTCGCGAGCCGGGCCGCCGTCGAGACCACGAGCAAGGTCTTCGAGTTCACCGGCGCCCGGGCCACGGCGACCAAGTACGGCTTCGACCGTTTCTGGCGCAACGCCCGCACGCTGACCCTGCACGATCCCGTGACCTACAAGGCGCGCGAGGTCGGCGACCACTTCCTCAACGCGATCCCGCCGTGTCTTTCGGGGTACAGCTGATGACGTTGCCGATCCTCGCCGAAAGCGTCCGCCTCGACGACGAAGGCGTGCACATCCTCGACCGCCGGGTCTTCCCGTTCAAACGGGAGTGGCTGCTGTGCCGGACTTCGGAAGAGGTCGCGGTGGCCATCGAAGACATGGTCACACAGTCGTCCGGGCCGTACTTCGCCGCGCTGGGCGCGATGGTGCTGGCCGCGCGCGAGGCGTCCGGGCTCGCTGATCCTCGCGCTTACCTGAGACGGGCGGGGGAGCGGATCGTCGCGACCCGCGAGACGAACAACCATCTGCGCAAGGCCGTCGCCGCCGTCCTGTCCGAAGTGGACAAATCGGCAGGCGATCTCGTCGAGGCCGCGACGGCGGGGGCGCGAGCGGGTGACGAGTTGTACCGTTCGCGCAGCCGTGCGCTCGGCGCGCACACGGCGGACCTGGTGCCGGACAAGGCGACCGTGCTGACGCACTGCTGGGCGGACCTGTACCTGGTCGAACTCGTGCTGGCCGCGCGGCGGCAGGGCAAGGAATTCTCCTTCCTCTGCACGGAAACCCGGCCGTACCTGCAAGGCGCGCGGCTGACCGCCGAGACCCTCGCCGAGATGGGCGCCGACACGCGGCTGATCACCGACGGGATGGGCGCCGCGGTGCTGTCCTCGGGTGAGGTCGGCGCACTGGTGACCGCGGCCGACCGGGTCGCCATGGACGGCCACGTCGTCAACAAGATCGGCACCCTGGGGCTCGCGGTGGCGGCGGACGCGTTCGGTGTGCCGTTCTACGCGATGGTCCAGGCGCCCGATCAGGCGACGCCGACCGGCGCCGACGTGCCGATCGAATACCGCGACGGCGACGAGGTGCTGAGCGCGCTCGGCCACCGCGTCGCCAGCGAACGCGTCCGTGGGCACTATCCGGCCTTCGACGTGACACCACCGCGGTTCGTGACCGCGGTGGTGACCGACCGCGGGGCCTTCGAACCCGGGCGGCTCCGCGAGTACTACGCAGAAGGGGAAGCGAACCAGTGACCGCAACGCTGACCGCCCGATGGGTGGTCCTCGACATCGAGGGCACGCTGACCGCCACCAGCTACGTGCACGTGACCCTCTACGACTACGCGCGCCCGCGGCTGGGCCCGTGGATCGACGAGCACCCGGACGACCCGGAGGTCGCGGGCGCCGTCGCGCAAATCAAGGAACTCGGCGGGCTCCCGGCGGACGCGTCCACAGTGGACGTCGTGCGGGTGCTGCACGGCTGGATGGACGCGGACCGGAAGATCGCTCCGCTGAAGACGTTGCAGGGCCTCATCTGGCAGCGCGGGTACGCCGACGGCGACCTGACGACGGAGTTCTTCGGCGACGTCGCCCCGGCGCTGCGGTCGTGGCACGAATCGGGTCTGCGGCTCGCGGTGTTCTCCTCCGGCTCGGTCGCCGGGCAGGTCGCGTCGTTCTCGCGGACCACCGACGGCGACGTCACCGGCCTGTTCGAACAGCACTTCGACACTGTCAACGCGGGGCCGAAGCGGGAGGCGCCGTCATATCGCGCGATCGCCTCCGCGCTGGAGGCCGAGCCGGGCGACGTCGTGTTCTTCTCCGACGTCCCCGCCGAGCTCGACGGCGCGGCAGCCGACGGCTGGCAGACCGTCGGCCTCGCGCGCGACGGCGAACCGTTCGGCGACGCGGATTTCGGGACACACCGGACGATCCGGACGTTCGACGAGGTGAAGGTCGTACCTCGATGAGCGTTCTGGAACTCGCCGGCCGCGCGCTGGCCGAGGAATCCGCCCGGTTCGCCGGGCTTGGTTGGATGCGGGGCACTTCGGGCAACCTGTCGGTGGTGCTCGGCCGCGATCCGCTGCGGGTAGCCGTCACCGTCAGCGGCCGGGACAAAGGCGAGCTGACCAGCGACGACGTCGTGGTGGTCGGGGAAGACGGGCTGGCCGTCGCCGACCAGCCGCGTCCGGACAAGGTGCCCTCGGCCGAAGCCGGACTGCACGCCCGGATCGCGGCGGTGTCGGGTGCGGGCGCGGTGATCCACGTGCACGCGCTCGCGCCGGTGGTGGCCGCCGAGCACTGGCCGGACGGCGTCGAACTGCGGGACCTGGAGATGCTCAAAGGGTTCGGCCGCGCCGCGCACGACGACCTCGTGACGATCCCGGTGATCGCCAACGGACAGGACATGCGCGTCCTCGGTGACGCGTTCGAGGCGGGGTTCCGGGCGGACACGCCGGCGGTGATCGTCGCGCGGCACGGGATCTACGTCTGGGGGGATGACCTGCGCCACGCGCGTCATCGCCTGGAATGTTTGGAGTGGTTGCTCCGGTTCCGGGTAGAGACAAGACTCGTAGCCGAGGAAAGGGGAGTGCGATGACCCTGCTGACCGTGTGGCCGGACGACCGGCCCGGCGAGATCGCGCTCAGGACCGAGGACCCGGCCGTGATCACCGGCGAACTGGGGCGGCTCGGCGTCCGGTTCGACCGGTGGGACCTGGTGCCGGACCTGCCGCGCGAAGTGACGCCGGAGCAGGTGCTGGCCGCGTACGAGGAGCAGATCGGCAAGGTCTCGGCGGCCGAGGGCTACACCTTCGTGGACGCCGTCCGCATGACGCCGTCCGACGAGCCGGGTTGGGCGGCCGAAGCCGCCGAAGCGCGGCAGAAGTTCCTCGCCGAACATACCCATGACGATGACGAAGACCGCTTCTTCGCGCGCGGGTCCGGCGTGTTCTATCTGCACGTCGGCGGCAAGGTGTACGCGGTGCTGTGCGAGGCGGGGGACCTGCTGAGCGTGCCCGCGAACACCACGCACTGGTTCGACATGGGGACGCGGCCGGATTACGTGTCCGTCCGGTTCTTCCACGACGACGGCGGGTGGGTCGGAAACTTCACCGGCGCCACGCTGGCCGGGGACTTCCCGGACTTCGACACTTTGACCGCCGGGCGCTACTGAGCACCGCTTCCCCCCCCGGTGTGTCATGAAAGGGTCGTTCAGGACATTTTTCGTCCTGAACGACCCTTTCATGACATCCGGACGCTATGAAAGGTCCTTTCCTTGCAAATTTCGCAAGGAAAGGACCTTTCATGGCGCGCTGCCGGGGTCTAGGCGGCTGTCCAGAGGGCAGGCACGTTCGGCGGCTCCCAGCCCGGCAGGGACCGATGGCCCTGACGGCACACGTAAGCCGCGCCGTTGTAGGTCACCCGGGTACCGGTCGCGTAATCGACGTTCGGCTTCCAGGCGTCGGACGGCACCGAGGTGGTCGTCGTCGGTGTGGTGGTGGTCGTCCGGGTCGTCGTCGGACTGGTCGTGGTGGTGGGTGACGTGGTCGTCGTACCCGTGGTCGTGGTGGGGGTGGTGGTCGTCGTCGGCGGAGCGCCGCCGCCGCGCGGGTTGTCCGACGCGATCGCGTAGGTCGTCCCGCCGAAGGTGAACGTGAAGTTCGACGGGGACGCGATCGGCATGTAGTAGTTCAGCCGGACCTCGACCGTGGCACCCGGGGCGATGTTCTGCCAGGACGGCACGGTCACCGCGACATGCTGGAAGTCTCCCTTCATGCCACCGACGTTGGGCCCGCTGTGTCCCTTGCTCGTGACGGCCAGGCCGAAGCCGGACTGGTCGGACATGCTGCCGGGTGCGCTCGTGCCGTAGTCGAACTCGATTTTCGTCCCACCGGGGATGGTGGTGGTCGAATTGTTGGTGATGCGCATCTGCGGGGTGATCGGGTAGTTCGCGTCGCCCAGCGCGAAGCCGGTCAGCTTGACGTTCGCGTTCAGCACCGAAGACGGCGCCGGACGCGACGACTTGCTGTTGCCGTACGGAGCGGCGCCGCGCAGGCCGTCGTTGATCTTCGTGATCAGCGTGTCGCCCATGAAGTACTGGCCCTTGGCGCTGTCGAAGGCGTAGTCGCCTGCCAGTTCCCAGATCATGACGCCGCCGATGCCCTTGTCGGCCACGTACTTGGCCTTCGTGGCGAGCGACTCTTCGTCCTCAGTGGACAGGAACACCTTTTTGTCGTTGTTCCACAGCCACGGCGTCACCATGCTGTTGTCGTAATACCGGTTGTAGGTGCCGGAGAGCCGGTCCTTCGGGTTGTTCTTCGGGTCCAGCCCGTACTTCTCCAGGTAGTCCGGGGTGATCTCGTTTTCGAGGTTCTTCGCGTGCCACATGGGGTTCGCGCCCGCCGGTACCTCGGCGCCCGTCAGGCTCATGTCGTGCCAGAGGTTGTCGATGCCGATCGCGCCGTTACCGCACGGCACCGTCGAACCGACCTGCGATCCGGTGCCGGGTGGACATTGTTTCTGGTCCGGCAACGGAGCGGTGCCCCACAGTCCGTTCGTCCCGCCGGACACACCTTGCCAGCCCCGGGTGTAGAACCCGACGCCGATGTTGATCCGGCCGGCTTGCATGGCGCCGCGGAAATAGTGATACGCCCAGTCGGTGTTGAGATAACCCTGACCGTCGTACTGCGGTGTCGTGTACACCTGCCAGTGCGCGAGTTCCGCGTCCTTGCCGTTGTCGTAGAGCGCCGCGTTCGGCCCGGCGAACTGGTTCCACGCGCCGTGCAGGTCGTAGCTCATCATGTTGGCGTAGTCGAGATACTGCGTGACGCCGTAGACCTCCTGGCCGCGCAGCAGCCAGCCGGACGCGGGGACGGCCGCGGTCAGCAGGTAGTGCTTGCCGTCGGCGGCGCCCGCCTGGTCGATCTTCTGGCGCAGCGTGCGCATCAGGTTCTCGTAGCCAGCCCACAGCGTGCCGCGGTTGGCCTGCGCGATCCAGTAGTCGTCCGGGTTTCCGGCGTAGTTCGCCGAAGTCGCGTACTCGTAGTCGATGTCCGCGCCGTTGAATCCGTAGTCGCGCAGGAACTTCACGACGGAATCCGCGAAGATGTCGATGCTCGCTTGGCTTTGCGTCATCTTGTAGAACCCGCCCGACGCGTTGCGCGTGCCGTCCGGGTTCAGGAAGCCGCCCGTCTCCGCCCAGCCGCCGATCGAAACCAGCGTCTTCACGTTCGGGTACTGCTTCTTGTACTTGTTCAGCAGATTGAAATGTCCCTTGTAGGGCAACGACGGATCCATCTCGGCGCCGGGCACGCCCGGCCATTCCATGCCGATGGACTCGTTGTTCGGGCCAGGGGTGCCGACCGACACCTTGTTCTGCGCGTCGACATGCGCGAACGCGTAGTTCAGGTGGGTGACCTTGGTCCACGGGATGTTGTTCGCGAGATACGCCGGTGCGCCGTTCTTGCCGGTGCGCCAGCTGGTGAAGTAGCCGATCACGCGACGGGAATGCCCTTCTCCCAGGGATTCCCGTCCGTTGGTGTCGTAGACGGTGCAGTAGGGGGTGTCGACGCCGGGTGTCCGGTACAGCCCGTCGGGACGACAGTCCTCGTGGCCTGCCGCGCTCGACGTGGTGGGGCTGATGACGACGATCATGAGTCCGGCCAGCGTGATGAGCGACGCCAGCAGGGGGAGTAGTTTCCTGGTTCTCCTTGGCACGCCGAACCTCCGACAGTGGAAGATGGCCCTCGGTCAGAGCAGCTTGAGCCGCCGAGGCGACGCGCGTCAATAGGTGTAGACCAATTTCCATCCTGTGCCGTATGGCCGAACGTACCTGTGGTTCGTCAGGTCTGGTCTTCGTCGAGGAGCGAGGGGGGTTCCGGCGCCGGCGTGTAAGTGAGGCCTCGCAACAGGGTTCGCGGGTGGCCATACTCTCGGCCACATCTCGTGAGTGCTATGACCCCGTGCCCTTCGATACGGGTGTCCGGCCCTATCTTGCCCGGGTGCACCGAAATCGCCTCCGCGATCGTATCCGCGTCACAGTGGTCCGGTAGCCCGAGCTCCGCTTTGAGACGCCGGTGGCGCCGGACCCATTCCCGTTGCCAGTCCAAGGGATTGTCGGTGTGCACGATGTCGTCGGCCCAGCCTTCGGGCAGCGGGGTGTCCTCGTGGGGGAGCAGGTAGCCGTTCTCGGCCGCGAGTTCGCCGACGGACTCCTCGGGAGCGGAGACGTCATAGGACCGGACCAGCTCGCCCTTTTCGGCGACGCACCACGAAGTCGTCGAGTCGCCGTAGCCGCGCCAGTACTGGTGCGCCGCGCCGAACCGGCGGCTCAACACGACGCAGCGGTCACGGTCCACTTCGCGTCGGACCTTCTCGTTCGCGAGCATGGCCTGATACTGCTCGCGCGGCTCGATGCTCCAGGTGCTTTCGTCGGTGACGCTCGCCGGGTGCTGGTCGTCCGACGGCCTGCCGAAGACGAACGTCCACCCGTCGAGCACGGGACTGACGTAGATCCGCGCACAGCGTTGATGCCCGGAGCCGTGGTAGTGCTGGTTCCGGATTTCGGCGCCCAGCGACATGGTCACCGGTTCCGGATCGGACAGGCCGAACGCGTCGAGCACCGCCGCCTGGTCCGTGGTCGGGATGGCGTACCAGAACTCGCAACTCCGCATCGCGACCGGCACCTCGTCGGCGATCTTGCCCCGGATCAGGCGACGGACGAGCGCGAGGTCGTGCTCGCCGAGCGCCTCCGGGCCGCCCAGGCCGAACAGCAGAGCGCGCGCCGCGTTGCGCAGCGACTGATCCCCGGTGCGCCGGATCTCGCGTAGTTCGGG
This sequence comes from Amycolatopsis thailandensis, assembly GCF_002234405.1. Taxonomy (GTDB): domain Bacteria; phylum Actinomycetota; class Actinomycetes; order Mycobacteriales; family Pseudonocardiaceae; genus Amycolatopsis; species Amycolatopsis thailandensis. The sequence continues at coordinate 13,114 of NZ_NMQT01000186.1, forward strand.
AAAATCGTCCGGTCCGGCGTCTTTCAGCTCCCAGGTGCTGACGCGTTCCCCGTCGACCAGGCTTTCGGCCACGGCTCTCATGTCCATACCGCGGAGGCTAGCCAAGCACCACGACAGAAAACTCGTTCCCGTCGGGATCGGCCATTTCCACGCGGCCGTTTTCCTGTGGACCGAGGCGGGCCGCGCCGAGCGAGACGAGCCGGTCGATCTCCGCGAGGGGGCCGTCCAGGACGAAACGGAGCCGATTCGGTCCGGTCTTCGGGGTGAACGGCGGGCCGCCCCAGGTGATCTTCGGGCCGCCGCGCGGAGACCGGATCGCGGTCTCCTGGTCCCGATCCCAGACCAGCGGCCAGTCCAGTGCCTCGCTCCAGAAATAGCCGACTTCTTGCGAGCCGTCGCTCGCGACGGCGCCGACGAAACCGCAATCGGCGAGGAAGTCGTTGCCCGGCTCGATGACGCAGAATTCGTTGCCCTCGGGGTCGGCGAGCACGACATGCTTCTCGTCCGGAAGCTGGCCGATGTCGATGTGCCGCCCGCCGAGTCCGAGCGCCTTCGCGACCGTCCGCCGCTGGTCGTCGAGGGACTGGCTCGTCAGGTCGAAATGCATCTGGTTCTGGCGGGTCTTCGGTTCGTCGCTCTTCACGAACCTCAGCCGGAAGCCGGTGTCGTCGATTTCCCGGCCGAGAAGCCCGGACCAGAATCGTTCGAGACCTTGCGGGTCGTGCGCGGCGAATTCGAGCGCTCGCAAAGTGGCGGCCATAAGCGACGCTAAAACGATGGCGACCCTCTCGCAACCGGTTTAGGTACATGAAGGCCCCCTTCCTGTACCTAGGCGCAAGGAAGGGGGCCTTCATGTACCTCGACGGGGCGTGAAGGTCGGGCCCGCGAGCGCGACTTTTCCGGTATCGCGGACAGCCAGGCCAGGACCGCTGAGCGCCGGGGCTCGTGAGTGGTAAATGCCGTTAGAACGACATGTCATGTTTCAGGACTTCGTGAACAGATGTGTTTCAGGACTTCGTGAACAGTTTTGGTTTGTTCAGTGGTTGGTAGCGTACTGATCTGTCGAGGGTGAGTTGGCGGGCGACTGTGTCGCCGATCC
>NZ_NMQT01000187.1 GCF_002234405.1 Amycolatopsis thailandensis
GCCGCGGTCAGCGCGGCGCCGGTGGTGAGCGCCGCGCCCGCGCTCACCCGTCCGGACGGGATCGGCCGCTCGGGCCGCTCTCGTGCGTCGAGATTCCGGTCCGCCCAGTCGTTGAGGGCCATCCCCGCCCAGTAGAAGGCGACCGAGGACAACGGCAGCAGCAGGCGCCGCCCGGTCATCTTGAGCCCCGCCGCGGCGGATCCGGCGACCGTGTCGCCGAGCACCGTCAGCGCGGCGGGCGCCCGCACGAGTTCCACGTATGAATTCAAAGCGGGCGCCTTCACAGGGCTCCCGCCCAGGCGACCAGGCGAGCGGTCTGCTCGGCGAAGCGGTGTTCGTCGCTGCCCAGCGGATCCTTGAAGAAGAACCCGAGTTCGGTCAGCGCGCCGCTCTGCCCGCCGGCGTGCGCGGCGGTGACGAACCGGGCGAGGTCGAGGATCAGCGGCGCCGCGAGCGCGGAGTCGTAGCCGGTCCAGGTGAACTGCAAGTTCATGCGCGCGCCGAGGAAGCCCTCGAACGACACGTGGTCCCACGCGGTCTTGATCTCCCCGAGGTCCGGCACGTTGTCGATGTGCAGCGGCGCGGTGACGTCGTCGCCGAGCAACGCGGCGAGCCCGCGGGCCTTGGATTCCAGCTTGCTGTTCGCGGTCACCGGGTCGGCGAGGGTCTCGCCGTCGCCGCCGCCGAGCAGGTTGGTGCCCGCCCAGGAGCGGACCTTCAGCGCCCGCGCGCTGAACATCGGCGCGAGGACGGTGCGGAGCAGGGTCTCGCCGGTCTTGCCGTCGCAACCCGCGTACGGCAGGCCTTCCCGCTCGGCGAGCTTCCGCAGCGCGGGCAACGTGATCCCGGCCGACGGCGTGAACTCGACGTACGGGCTCCCCGCCTTCAGAGCCGCGTAGGCGGACAGGGAACTGGAGGGCAGCACCGCCCGGGCGGGGTCGGCCAGTGCCGCTTCCAGTGCGTCGAGATCTTCGTGTTCGGGCAGGTGGGGGCACGGGGCCTCGGTGGAGGAAACGTTCACGACCACGACCCGCGCGAGGTCGTGCCGGTCGGCGAAAGCTCGGATGTCCGCCGTGAGCCGGGCGGCCGCGTCGGCCTGGGCACCCGTATGCGTCGCCGGGTGGTAGCCGTCGCGGATCTCGGCGTCCACTTCGGCCAGCCCGGACCGGACCGCCGAGAACACCGAGTGCCCGAACACGCCGGCGTGGGCCAGCTGTTCGGCGCGCTTCTCCAGCGGGGTGTGCACGATGTCGTGCCCACCGAGGACCAGATCATCCCAGCCAGGCAACGGAACCTCCGCGAAGGCGGGCAGTTCGCTGACACAGCCGCCTCCGCCCGTCACCCCCGCGCGCAGCGCCAGCAGCCCCACCGCGGCGGTGGTGGCGACAGACCCCCTCGCCCCGATCAACCAGATGCCCGTGCGTTCCTGAGCAGGCATTTCCTCCACCTTTCCCAACCCGAAAAGTCCAACGGCGTTTGTGTTCGGATGGTCGGACGTTTCGGATCGAACCAAGTCGCGGTGTTCTCCGTCCATGCGACTTTCGGCTGGAACTACTTCTCAGCTACTTCCCTTCGTGGTCACACCGGGTACAGCGGTCCATCGCGCCTCGTCGGACGCACTGCGCTCGACCGCGTCCAGGACCTGCTGAACCCTCAACCCGTCCTCGAAGGACGGCTCGGGATCCGTGCCGTCGCCGATCGCGGTGAGCAGATCGGCGACCTCGTTGGTGAAGGTGTGCTCGTAGCCGAGGAGATGCCCCGGCGGCCACCACACCCCGACGTACGGATGCTCGGGTTCGGTGACCAGGATCCGGCGGAACCCGGCCTCGGTGGCGGGCTGGCCGCCGTCGAAGAAGGACAGTTCGTTCATCGACTCGAAGTCGAACGCGAGGCTCGCCTTCGATCCGTTGATCTCCAGCCGCATCGCGTTCTTGCGGCCCAGCGCGAACCGGGTCGCCTCGAAACTCGCCACAGCCCCGCCGCTGAACCGGCCGAGGAACAGCGCGGTGTCGTCGACCGTGACCTGTCCGGTGCCGCCGTCGCCGTCCGGCCGCTCCTTGACGAAGGTGTTGGTCAGCGCGGAAACCCCGGTGATCGTCTCGCCGGTGACGAACTGGGCGGCGTCGACGATGTGCGCGCCGAGATCGCCCAGCGCGCCCGAGCCCGCCTTTTCCTTGTGCAGCCGCCAGGTCATCGGCGAGGCCGGGTCAGACAGCCAGTCCTGCAGGTACACCGTCCGCACATGGCGGATCTCCCCGAGCGCCCCGCTCGCCACCAGTTCCCTGGCATGCGCGAGCGCGGGCACCCGGCGGTAGTTGAACGCCACCATGGACCGGACGCCGTTCGCCCGCGCCTTCGCCGCCGCCTCGGCCATCGCTTCGGCTTCCGCGAGGGTGTTGGCCAGCGGTTTCTCGCACAGCACGTGCTTTCCGGCTTCGAGCGCGGCGATCGCGATCTCGGCGTGGCTGTCGCCCGGCGTGCAGATGTCGACCAGGTCGACGTCGTCGCGGGCGATCAGCGCACGCCAATCCGTCTCGACGTCTTCCCAGCCGAACCGCTCCGCCGCGGCCTTCGCCCGCACCTCGTCACGGCCGCCGAGCACGGCGAGTCTCGGGATCAGCGGTGGCGTGAAGAACCGGTGCACACTGCGCCACGCGTGCGAATGCACCGCACCCATGAACGCGTGGCCCACCATGCCGATCCCGATCGTTTCCTTTGCCGTGCTCATGCCCCTCCTAGATAAGCGTGCGTGTGTCGGGTACGCAGGTCTTACGAGTCGAAGCCGACGTCCATGTACTTGTCGACGTTCTCCTTGGTGACCACCGCGGAGTACGTGGTGATCTCGGCGGGGATCTCGTGCTCGGCGAAGTCACCGGCGCCCTTGCCCTGGCCGAGCAGACGCGCGAGCGAGATCGCCGAAGACGCCATCGACGGGCTGTAGAGCACCGTCGCCTTCAGCGGTTCGGCGTCGGACTTGATCAGGTTCATCGCGTTCTTCGAACCGGCGCCGCCGACCATCAGGAAGTTCTTGCGGTTGGCGTTGTTGATCGCCGCGATGACGCCGACCCCCTGATCGTCGTCGTGGTTCCACAGAGCGTCCAATTTGGACGCCGACTGCAGCAGGTTCGACGTCTGCTTCTCGCCCGACTCCGGGGTGAACTCCGCCGAGACGCGGGGGCCGACGGCGAAACCCTGACGGGCCAACGCGTCCTTGAAGCCCTTGCTGCGTTCCTGGGTCAGCGGCAGCGAGTCGATGCCGGCGACCTCGCCGATCACCGGGCTGGCGATGTTCTTCGCCTTCATCTGCTGGGCGATGTAGTTGCCCGCGTTGACACCCATGCGGTAGTTGTCGCCACCGATCCAGGTGCGGTACGCGAGCGGGGTGTCGAAGACCCGGTCCAGGTTGATCACCTGGATGCCGGCGTCCATCGCCTGCTGGCCGACCGCGGTCAGCGCCTTGCCATCGAACGGCAGGATCACCAGGACGTTGACCTTGGCGTTGATCAGCGTCTCCACCTGGGAGATCTGCTGGTTGACGTCGTTGGTGCCCTCGGTCGCGTTGAGCGTGACCTCACTGAACTTCTGCGCCTGCGCGCGGGCGTTCTTGGTGATGGCCGCCATCCAGCCGTGGTCCGCGGCGGGCGCCGAGAACCCGATGGTGACCGGGGTTCCGGGCTGCGAGTTGGCCCCGGCGTTGGCCACGTTGGCCGCGTTGTTCTGCGCCGGTGCCTCGTTCGAGGTGCACGCGGTCAGCAGCGCACCCGCTCCGACGGCCGCGCCTCCCAGCAGGAAACGGCGGCGGTGCAGGGATTGTTCGGTCATGACGACTCTCCATCCACGGTGACGGGGGTGACCACTAGGTACTCGTCTTGGTTTTCTTCACGGAGCGGAACTGGAGCAGCGCGGCCAGCACGATGATCACGCCTTTGGCGATGTTCTGGATGTCGGTGTCCAGGTTGTTGAGCGTGAAGATGTTGGACAGCACGGTGAAGATCAGCACGCCGATCAGGGTGCCGATGAGCGAGCCGCGGCCGCCGGTGAGCAGGGTGCCGCCGATGACGACCGCCGCGATCGCGTCGAGTTCGTAGAGCATGCCGTTGGTCGAGGCGCCCGCGGTGGTGCGGGCGACGACCATCAGCGCGGCGATGCCGCAGCACAGACCGGCGACGCCGTAGACGAGTGCGGTGTGGCGCTTGACGTTGATGCCCGCCAGCCGCGACGCCTCGGCGTTGCCGCCGACGGCGAAGGTGCGGCGGCCGAACGTGGTGCGGTTCAGCACCACCCAGCCGACGGCGAACACCAGCGCGAACATCCAGATCAGCACCGGGACGCCGAGCAGGTCGCCGCGGAAGAACTCGAGGAAGCCCGCGTCCGACACCACCTGCGTGCGGCGGCCGCTGATGCGTTCCGCGAGCCCGCGGGCCGAGACGTACATCGCCAGTGTCGCGATGAACGGCACGATCTTCCCGTAGGACACCAGGATCCCGTTGACCAGCCCGCAGCCGAGACCGACCAGGAGTCCACAAAGGATCATCACCCAGGGGCCGTAGGACTGGGTGGCCAACGTGGTCAGCCAGACACTGGAGAGCGCCACGATCGACCCGACCGAGAGGTCGATGCCCCCGGCGATGATGACGAACGTCATCCCGACGCTGACCACCCCGATCGCCGCGGCCAGGCGCAGGATCGTGGAGATGTTGCCGTCGGTGAAGAACTGGTCGGGCCGGGTGACCTGGCCGACCACGCACAGGATCACCAGCACCCCGGTCAGCCCGAGCAACCGGGGGTCGGCGGTGAACTTGAATCCGTTCTTCTTGGGTGGCACGGTTTCCACGGCGGCTTCCGTACGCACCGACTCGGCTTGGTCGGTCACGCCGCACTCCCTTCGAGAATCACGTCGAGCACATCCGCCTCTGTCAGCTCCGCAGACGGCTTTTCAGCCAGGACACGTCCTTCACGCAGCACCAGCACCCGGTCGGACAGTCCGAGTACTTCGGGGATCTCGCTGCTGACGAGCACGATCGCGACACCGGTCGCGGCCAGTTCCTCGATCAGCCGGTACAGCTCGGCCCGCGCGCCGACGTCGACCCCGCGCGTCGGCTCGTCCAGCAGCAGGACCCGGCAGCCACGCACCAGCCAGCGGGCGAGCACCGCCTTCTGCTGGTTGCCGCCCGAGAGCGTGCGGATGATCCGGTGCGGGTCGGCGGGCCGGAGATCGAGGCGCCGCAGGCTTTCCCCGGCGTCGTCGAGTTCCTTGCCCCGCTCGGTGAAGCCGAACGTCGCGTATTTGCCCAGGCTCGCCAGGGTCACGTTGTGCACGACGGGCAGGTCCAGCAGGAGTCCCTGGCTCTTGCGTTCCTCCGGTGCCAGGCCGATGCCCGCCTTGACCGCCGCGGACACGCTGCCCGGCCGGACCGGTTCGCCGTCGACCGACACCGAACCCGCGTCCTGCTTGCGCGCGCCGAAGATCGTCTCCAGCAGCTCGCTGCGCCCCGAGCCGACGAGACCCGCGATCCCGACGACCTCACCGGCGTGCACGGTGAAGTTCACGTTCTCGAATTCGCCGACGGTGGTCAGGTTCTCCACCTTGAGGACCTCGTTGCTCGCGTCCACGTGTTCCTGGTGGCGCGGGCCGAACACGGTCTCGACCTTGCGTCCCGCCATCAGCGCGACGAGGTCGGAGGTCGGCGTCTCCTTGGCGTCCAGGCCGGTGGAGACGGTCTTGCCGTCCTTGAGCACGGTGACGCGGTGCCCGATCCGGCGCAGTTCTTCGAGCCGGTGGGAGATGTAGATGATCGCGACGCCCTCGGCGGTCAGCTCGCCGACGATGCGGAACAGGTTGTCGACCTCTTCGCCCGCCAGCGCCGCGGTGGGCTCGTCCATCACCAGCAGTTTCGCGTCGTACGCGAGCGCCCGCGCCATCGAGACCAGCTGCTGCCCGGCCGCGGACAGCTTGCCGACCTCGGTCGACGGCGTGATCTCGGGATGCCCGAGCCGGGCCATCAGCTTGGCGGCCTTGTTCCGGGACTCGCTGATCCGCGTGAACCCGAACGTCGCGCGCTCGCGGCCCAGGAAGATGTTGTCCGCGACGGAAAGTCCGGGCACCAGGTCGAGTTCCTGGTACATGGTCGCGATGCCGATCTTCAGCGCGGCGACCGGCGAAGGCAGCGTGACCGGCTCGCCCTGCCAGAAGATCTCACCGCCGTCGGGACGGTGGGCCCCGGCGAGCGTCTTGATCAGCGTGGACTTGC
>NZ_NMQT01000188.1 GCF_002234405.1 Amycolatopsis thailandensis
CCCAACGACATGCTGCTGTGGGGCACCTTCACCGTCTGGGGCTTCGCGATGCTGGACCTGCTCGACGGCGCGATGGCCCGCGCCCGCGGGTACGGCACGGCCTTCGGGGCCGTCCTCGACGCGACCTGCGACAGGCTGGTCGACGGCGCGTTGTTCGCCGCGATCGCGTGGTGGTGCTTCGTCCACGACGACAACCGCCCGGCCGCGGCCGCCGCGTTGATCTGCCTGGTGCTCGCGCAGGTCATCTCGTACGTCAAGGCCCGCGCCGAGGCCTCCGGCCTGGAGGCGGACGGCGGGCTCGTCGAACGCGCGGAACGCCTGATCATCGCCCTCGTGGGAACCGGACTGCACGGTCTGGGCGTTCCGTACACCGTGGACATCACGCTCTGGCTGCTCGCGGTGCTTTCGGTGATCACCCTGCTGCAGCGGACAGCCGCGGTGGCCAAGGCGGCGAGGGCCGCCAAGGCCGCCGGGCCACCCGTCGCGGAGGGCGGGGTATGAGCGGGCTCT
>NZ_NMQT01000189.1 GCF_002234405.1 Amycolatopsis thailandensis
GGCCTTCACGGACTTGGTACCCGACAGGACGCCTTTGCCATACCTCTCAATAACCCGAAACGCCACTCACGACCACCTGCACCGACGCCTCAAAGGACGTGCCGGCCCGGCGGGCGCGTTGCGAAAGCCGTTTTCGCAACGTTGAAGGCTGCGAAAGTGGCTTTCGCAACAGCCGAAGCCGGGCGAGCGAGTACGAAACCTTCGCCTGCCCTTCACCAGAACGACCCGGATCACTCACTTACCGGCGTCCCCGATCGCCTGATCCAGCACCGCCAGCCCTTCCGCCAGTTCGTCCTCGGTAGCCGTCAGCGGCGGGGCGATCCGGAAGACCCCGCCCATCCCCGGCAACTGCACGATGTTCATGTGCAGCCCCAGTTCGAGACAGCGTCGCGTGACTCGCGCGCCCAGCTCGTCCGTGCTCTGTTTCGTGGCGCGGTCCGCGACGAGTTCCACGCCGACCAGCAGGCCCCGGCCGCGGATGTCGCCGACGACGGGATGACGGCCGGCGATCTCGTCGAGGCCGCGGCGGAGGAAGGCGCCCAGTCCGGTCGCGCGTTCGTCGAGGCGGTCTCGCGTGAGGACGTCGAGCACGGTGTTCCCGACCGCCGCCACCAACGGGTCCGCGACGTGCGTGGTGAAGAACAGATAGCCGCGATCGTGCGCCTCCTGCTCGATCTCCGCGCTCGTGATCACCGCCGCCAGCGGGAGTCCGGCGCCGAGCGTCTTGGACAGCGTCAGGATGTCGGGGACGACGCCGTCGCGTTCGAAGGCGTACCAGTTTCCCGTGCGGCACAAGCCGGTCTGCGCCTCGTCGAGGATCAGCAGCATCCCGCGTTCGCGGCACTTCTCCCGCAGGGCGGCGAAGTAGCCCACCGGCGGCTCGATGATCCCGCCGGAGCTGAGGATCGGCTCGACGATGCAGGCCGCGAGGCTGCCGACGGACTGGGCGTCGATCATCTCGAACCCGAAGTCCAGCTGACGACGCCAGTCCAGTTCCCCTTCCGGCGTCAGGAAGTCCGGGCGGTAGGAATTCGGCGCGGGGATGGCGAAGTTGCCCGGCGCGGTCGGGCCGTAGCCCTTGCGGCCCGCGCTGTAGGTCGCGTTCGCCGCCGCTTGCGTCATCCCGTGCCACGAACGGGCGAACGACACGATCTCGTGCTTCCCCGTCACCAGTTTCGCCATCCGGATGGCGGCCTCGTTCGACTCGGCCCCGGTGGTCAGCAGCAACGCCTTTTCCAGCGGTGACGGCAAAGTCTCGGCCAGCCGCCGGGCGAGGTCGACGACGGGACGGCTCAGCATCCCGCTGAACAGGTGGTCGAGTGAGCCGATCTGGCGCCGGACGGTCTCGACGATCTCGGGATGTGAATGCCCGAGGATCGCGCTCATCTGCCCGGAGGTGAAGTCGAGGATCCGCCGCCCGGACTCGGTGAACAGATAGCTCCCGGCGGCGTGGTCGATGATCTCGCGGGTGAAGTCGCCGGCCCCGGCGTAGCGCACGAGGTGCCGGTCGGCGTCGGCCCAGAAACGGTCGGCGGTGGACAGGTCGGTGGTCGGAGCAGCCATGTCCCGACGGTAAAACGGAGTCGAGCGACACGTCCATCTCACAATTCCGGCTGTGCTGTTCGGCTGATCCGTACAACAATGGCGTCATGCTCAATCCTTGGAGGCTCAGCCTGCTGAGCAGGCTGGACACGCTCGGCACCGTCCGTGCGGTCGCGAAGGCGGCCAACCTGAGCGCGTCGAGCGTGTCCCAGCAGCTCGCGGTCCTCGAAGCCGAGACCCGCACGCAGCTGCTGGAACGCACCGGCCGCCGCGTCCGGCTGACCCCGGCCGGGCTGATGCTGGCCCGCCGCGCGCGGGCGATCCTCGACCACATGGACACCGTCGAGGCCGAGTTGCGCGGTCTCGGCGAGGAGCCGGCGGGGCTCGTCCGGCTCGGCGCGTTCCAGAGCGCGATCCACACCATCGCCGTCCCCGCGGTGACCCGGCTGGCCCGTTCGCATCCGCAGCTGGACATCGAACTGCTCGAACTCGAACCGCACGTGAGCATGGCCGCGCTCCGGGTCGGCGACGCCGACGTCATCGTCACCACCACGGACTTCGTCGAACAGCCCTTGGGGCCGGACATCGACCTGGTGCCGCTCGCGACCGACCCGATCGTGCTCGTCGTCCCGCCCGGTCATCCGGCCGCCGGCCGTGGCCCCGCCGACCTCGCCGCCTACGCGAGCGAGCCTTGGGCGTTCGACATCCCGCAGTCGTACATGGCGAACCTCGCGACCAGGCTCTGCCGCGAAGCGGGCTTCGAGCCGCGTGTGGTCGCGCGGTTCAGCAACTACATGATGACCTTGCAGCACGTCGAGGCCGGGCTCGCGATCGCGCTCCTGCCCGGCCTCGCCGTCGACAGGCGCTACCGCGTCGCCACCCGCGAGCTCGCGACGCCGGTCGACCGCTCCATCACCGCCGCGATCAGGCGCGGGTCCGCGCCTCGCGCCGCTGTCGACCTGGTGCTCGAAGCGATCCGGAGTCATCCCGAACTGCCGTTGTGAACCCGTGCCGCCGCGCCACCAGCACCACGGCCAGCGTCGGCACGAGCAACACCAGGACACTCCAGGGGAACGCCTCGGCGCCGAAGCCGTCGAGGAGGACACCGCCGGCGATCCCGCCGCCCGCCATCGCCGCGTTCCACAGGGTGACCAGCATGGCCTGCGCGATGTCCGCCGCGCCGCCCTTGTCGCCCGCCTGCGCGGCGGCGGTCTGAAGCAGCGTCGGGACGCCGCCCCAGCCGAGCCCCCACAGCGTCACCGCGACGTAGACCAGCGCCGGATTTTCGCCCAGCAGAGCCAAGAGCGTCGCCCCGAGCGCCACGAGAAGGGTGCCCGCAACGGTCAGCGCGCGCAGCCGCCGGTCGATGAGCACGCCGACGAACCAGATGCTGACCATCGACGCCACCCCGAACACCAGCAGGATCCGGTCGACGGAGCCGCCCATCGACACGTGTTCGAGGAAGGTGGCGATGTAGGTGTAGAGGATGTTGTGCGCCAGGACGAAGGTCAGCGTCACGAACAAGACCGCGGCCACGCCGGGCACGGCGAGGGTCTTGCGCACCGGCAGCCTGCCGCCCTTGGCCTGCCCGGGAAAGTCGGGGACGGCCAGCGCGATCCAGCCGAGCAGGCCGAGCGCGAGCACCGACATGATCGCGAACGTCGCTTGCCAGCCGAAGACACCGCCCAGGAAGGTCCCGGCGGGGATGCCGAGCGAGAGCGCCAGCGGGATACCGGTCATCACGATGGCGATCGCCTTGCCCTGTACCGGTTCCGGCGCCAGCCGCCGGGCGTACCCGGTCAACAGCGCCCAGACCACGCCGGCCGCGATCCCGGCGACGAATCGCGCGCCGAGGGTCAACGGGTAGCTCGTGGACAGCGCCGTGACCGTGTTGGCGACGGCGAAACCGGCCACCCCGGCCAGGAGCAAGCGTTTGCGGCGCCAGCCCGCCGTCGCGGCGGACAGGGGGATCGCGGTGAGGGCGGTGCCGATCGCGTACACCGTCACCAGCTGGCCCGTCGCCGCTTCGCCGACGCCGAGACCGGCGCTCATCGCTGGTAGGACGCCCGCGGGCAGCGCTTCGGTAAGGACGGTGACGAACGCCGCCGTGGTCAGCGCGAGCAGCGCGCCGAGGGGGAGTTTCGGAGTCATGATCCGTATGCTCGAACCATCACATAGATGTGAAGGTCAAGTCGGCCGGGGTGAGGTGGCGCACATGCGGATCGGGGAGCTGTCGGAGCGGACGGGGACGTCACGCCGTCTGCTGCGGTACTACGAGGAGCAGGGGCTCATCATCTCGCAACGGCAGGCCAACGGCTACCGCGACTACGACGAGCCGTCGGTCGACAGGGTGATCCAGGTCCGCGGCCTGCTCGACGCCGGGCTGCCGACCCGGATCATCAAACAGATCCTGCCGTGCCTGGACAAACCCCGGCAGATCTACTTCCCGGACGCGACCAGGGAGATGCTCGAAACCCTGGAGGCCGAGCGCGACCGCATGACCAGGCGCGCCGAATGCCTGCTCCGCAACCGGGACGCCATCACCGAGTACCTCGACGCCGTCCGCGCCCGCCGTTGAGCTGAAGGGGACTTTCCCCGCATCCGACGGGGTGAAAGCTCCCTTCGCCGCGTCTCATGTGGGGAAAGTCCCCTTCAGCCGCCTCCGGTCTTGACAGTACGAGAAAGCGCTTTCAGGATGTGGTCAGGAAAGCGCTTTCAAAGGAGAACGGATGACCACGCGGAAACTCGGCGTCGTGATGAACGGCGTCACCGGGCGGATGGGCTATCGGCAGCACCTGGTGCGCTCGGTCCTGGCGATCAGGGAGGCGGGCGGGGTCGAACTGTCCGACGGATCGCGGGTCCAGCTGGAGCCGGTCCTGGTGGGGCGCAACGCGGACAAGCTCGAAGAGATCGCCACGCGGCACGGGCTGACCCGCTGGACCACCGACCTCGACGCCGCCCTCGGCGACGACGACCTCCCGCTCTACTTCGACGCGCAGCTGACCGCCGTGCGGGAGAAGTCGATCATCCGCGCCATCGACGCGGGCAAGCACATCTACACCGAGAAGCCGGTCGCGGAGTCGGTCGAAGGCGCGCTCGCGCTGGCACGGCACGCGGAGGCCGCCGGGGTCAAGAACGGCGTCGTCCACGACAAGCTGTACCTGCCCGGTCTGCTCAAGCTGAAGCGGCTGATCGACAGCGGCTTCTTCGGCCGGATCCTCTCCGTGCGCGGCGAGTTCGGGTACTGGGTCTTCGAGGGCGACTGGCAGGCCGCGCAGCGCCCCAGCTGGAACTACCGCGCGGAAGACGGCGGCGGCATCGTCGTCGACATGTTCTGTCACTGGAACTACGTGCTGGAGAACCTCTTCGGCGCCGTCAACGCCGTGACCGCGAAGGCCGTCACGCACATCCCGGAGCGCGTCGACGAGAAGGGCGAGCGGTACGCCGCCACGGCCGACGACTCCGCGTACGCGATCTTCGAGCTCGAAGGCGGGGTCATCGCCCAGCTCAACTCGTCCTGGTGCGTGCGGGTCCACCGCGACGAACTGGTGGAGTTCCAGGTGGACGGTACGCGCGGCAGCGCGGTCGCGGGCCTGCACAAATGCGTCATCCAGCCGCGAGAGGCCACGCCGAAGCCGGTGTGGAACCCGGATCTGGCCGAGACGCGCTCCTATCGCGCGCAGTGGCAGGAAGTGCCGGACAACGAGGACTTCGGCAACGGTTTCCGGGCGCAGTGGGAGCAGTTCATCCGCCACGTCGTCGACGACGCGCCGCACCCCTACGACTTCATGGCAGGGGTGCGGGGCATCCGGCTCGCGGAAGCCGGCCTCGAGTCCTCACGCGAGAACCGCCGGATCTCGCTGGGCTAGCGGCCGAAAACCGTTCCCGGGTCCTCGGCGATCAGCACCGAGATCTCCCGGATCTTGCGGTTCGTGTGCTGCGACGCCTCGGTGAGCCAGCGGAAGGCTTCCTCGGCGTTCAGCTCCAGACGCGCCATCACGATTCCCTTCGCGGTGGCGATGGCGTCCCTGGTCTCCAACGCGGCGACCAGGGTCTCCGCCTGCCGTTCGGCGGCGGCCCAGCGGGACGCGGTCAGGATTATCGCCGAGATGGCCGAGGTGAACATCGCGACGAGGGCCGCCTCGACCGGGTCGAAGGCGTTCGCCTGGAAGCTCCAGACGTTGAGCGCGCCGGACAGCGGCTCGGAATCACGCCGCTTGAACTGGGAGTCGCCGGGGACGAACAGGGGACAGGCCAGCGCGGTCCGCACGCCGAGTTGTTCGGCGGAGGCCGCGAACTCCGGCCAGCGATCGGCCGCGTCGACATCCAGCCGGGTCCGGACGATCGTCCCGCTCTCGGCGGCCTTCAGACAGGGCCCCTCGTCCGCGCTGTATTGCGCCTTGTCCAAGGGAAGCAGGGACTCGTCGGTGGCGGCGACGGTGCTCGGCTCGTTGTCGGAGTACAACGTGACCGTGGCCGCGTCCGCGCCGGGCAGCAGCCCGACTACCTTCTTCGCCACCCGTTCCAGCAACTCGTCGCGGGGCTCGTCGAGCCGCATCGACTCCGTGAGCTCACGCAACGCCGACGCGGTGTCGCGAAACTGATCCATCGTGTCCCTTTCCCACGGCCGTCCCGGTCGGGACCGCCTCCCCAAAACGTACTCGTTCCGGCTGGCGGGGCATTCACCGATTCGGACCAACCGGCTGGTACCCGGCCGGCTCGGCGGTCATCAAGCCTTCACCGTGAGTGAGCCCGGGCAGTTGCCGCTCGAACCGGGTGACCTCGCCCGTGGGCAGGGCGCCCGTCAGCTCGGCCCGGTCGCCGCGCGCCACGGAGCCGCTGACGGTTCCACCGCATTCGACCAGCTTGGAGAGCGTCGCGGTCACCGCGTCGGCCGGCAGTTCCACCTCGATGTGGCTGACCGGTTCGAGCACCTCTGTCCCGGCTTCCCGCAGCGCTTCCGCCAGCACGAGCGGGGTGACCTTGCGGAAGTCGCCCGCCGCGCTGACCGGGCTGAAGTAGCCGGTGTGGGTGACGGTCACCACGCAGTCGATCACCTCACGTCCGGACGGGCCCCGCCGCAGCGTCGCGTCCACGGTCTCCTCGATGGCCTTGTGGAAGGCGAGTGGGAGGGAACCGAGTTCGACGTCGAGGCCGAAGGTCAGCCCGGAGCCCCGCGTGCCGGGACCGACCCGCAGCCCGAGCGTCGCGAAGTGCGGATTCCGCTTCTCCGTGATGAGCCAGACCGAGGCCCCGGTGCCGGTCGGTCGTTCGACGCAGACCGGCCGGGTGAGGCTGAACCCGACGTCGAGACCGTGTTGCGCGGACAGGGTTTCCGCGATGATCTCCTTCTGGACCTCGCCGTAGAGCCGCACCGAGATCCGCCGGGTCTCGTCGTCCTGCCGGACGGTGATCAGCGGATCCTGTTCCGCCAGTTCCTGCAGGGCCGCGAACACGGACGCCGTTTCCGCGGGCCGGGCGGGGGTGACCACGGTTTCCAAGGCGGGCGGCGGAAACTGGGTGACGGCGCCCTCGGTGTCGGGGACACCGACGCGGTCGCCGATCCGGATCTCCTTGAGCCCGGTGACCTTGGCGATCTGCCCGGCCCGCGCGCGGCCCTCGACGGTGTCGTCACCGAGTTCGAAGACGCGCACCGCGCTCACTTTCGCCTCCGCCGTGATCGTCCCGCCCGGGCCACGGCGGTGGAACTCGACGTGATCCCGCGCGCCGATCCCGCCGGAGAACACGCGGAGGTAAGCGATCTTCTCGTGCCCGCGGCCGCGTTCGATCTTGAACACCGAGGCACGCAGACGGTCGTCCGGCGCGGATTTTCCCGCTCCGGAAAGGAATTCGCGCATGCCGGAGGTCAGGTCGCCGATCCCCTCGCCGCTGCGCGCGGAGCCGAAGAAGACGGGTGAGACGACGCCGAGCCGGGTCTGGCGGACGACCTCGGCCCGATAGTCCTCGGGTGTCACCGTGTCTTCGAGGTACGCGGTGAGGAAGGCGTCGCTGTGCTCGGCGAGGTGTTCGGCCAATCCGGGTGACGGCGAGACCACGCGCGGGCGGACTTTCGCGTCCGCCGTGCCGAGGCCGTCGACTTCCGACATCGGCACGCACACGGCACCGAGGCGTTCGGTGAGATCCGCGAGCAGGTCGTCGTCGCGGGCGCCCGCCCTGTCGATCTTGTTGGCGAAGATCAGCACGGGGATCCGCAGCCGCGCGAGCGCGCGCATGAGCACGCGGGTCTGCGCCTGCACCCCCTCGACGGCGGAAACGACGAGGACGACACCGTCGAGCACCCGCAGCGCGCGCTCGACCTCGGCGATGAAGTCCGGGTGGCCCGGGGTGTCGATCAGGTTGACGCGCAGGTCGCCGATGCGGAAGGACACGACAGCCGAGCGGATGGTGATGCCTCGACGGCGTTCCAGCTCCATCGTGTCGGTGCGGGTGTCCCCGGCGTCGACGCGGCCGAGGGTGCCGATGGCACCGGTGTGATGGAGCAGGCGCTCCGTCAGGCTCGTCTTACCGGCGTCGACATGGGCGAGGATCCCGATGTTCAGGTACGTCATGGATGAACGGCTCCAGGGCTGTCGAAAGGTCCGTACGACTGGGGAACTCGACAGCTCGGCGCACGCCGTTCTCCTTCTCTCGGGAAGCACCTGGACCGCCGGACGTTAGCAGCGGGTTTCCGGCCGGTCACGCGATTTAAGGCCGGGCGTTGACTTGACGCGCGCCATGGGCTGTAATTCTTGGACATTTCAGCGCAAGAACATGACAAGAGTCAGGAAGATCCCGCTCAGTCCCCCGCACCGGAGCAGAGGAATGTCATGAGAACGAAGCGCCTTCTTTCGCGCGCGATGACGTACGCCGCCCTGTCCCTCCTTCTGGCCCCGCCCGCCATCGCTGCGAGCGAGACCCCTGCCCCAGCCGCTTCCGTGACCGCCGCCGCCGTCGAAGCCGCCGACGCGACGTACACCGCCGGCAGTCAGCTGGCCGGTTACGCCGTGTCCAACGTCGGGGACGGCGACCAGGCCACCTACTGGGAAAGCGCGAACAACCAGTTCCCGCAGTGGGTCCAGGCCGATCTCGGCGCGGCCACGAACATCGCCCGGCTCGTGCTCGAACTGCCTTCCGGCTGGGAAGCCCGCACCCAGACGTTCTCGGTGCAGGGCAGCGCGAACGGTACGAGCTTCAGCGACCTCGTACCGTCGGCCGGCTACCGGTTCGATCCGGCGACCGGCAACACGGTCGCCCTCGACGTCACCGGGAACACCCGTTTCGTGCGGCTGAACATCACCGCCAACACCGGCTGGCCCGCCGCTCAGCTCTCGGAGTTCGAGGTGCACGGCCCGGCGGGCGGGGACACGCAGCCGCCGTCCGCGCCGAAGAACCTCGCCTACACCGAACCGTCGAGCGGGAAGGTCCGGCTCACCTGGTCGGCGTCGACCGACAACACCGGCGTCGCGGGCTATGACGTCTACGCCAACGGGCAGCTTCGCGGAAGCGTCGCCGGGGACGTCCTGACCTACACCGACGACCAGCCCGAAAGCGCGACCGTCGCCTACTCCGTGCGTGCCCGCGACGCGGCCGGCAATCAATCACCGAGCAGTGGCACGGTGACCCGGACAGGGACCCAGGCCGGGACGAATCTCGCGCTGGGCAAGCAGATCACGGCGTCTTCGGTCCAGCACACCTACGTCGCGGCCAACGCGAACGACGATTCCGTGACCACCTATTGGGAAGGCGCGGCGTACCCGGACCTGCTGACCGTGGCGCTCGGATCCGACGCCGAACTTGACCGGGTCGTGATCAAGCTCAATCCGGATCCGGCCTGGGGACAGCGGACGCAGACGATCGCCGTCGAAGGACGTGACCAGGGCGCGATGGCGTTCACCACGCTGGCGCCCGCGAAGACGTACACCTTCACTCCTTCGAGCGGCAACACCGTGACGATCCCGGTCAGCGGCCGCGCCGCCGACGTCCGCCTGCGGATCACCGCCAATTCCGGTGCCCCCGGCGGTCAGGCCGCGGAGTTCCAGGTCTTCGGCGTCCCCGCGCCGAACCCCGACCTGACGGTCTCGGGTGTGTCCTGGTCGCCGCGGAATCCGGTGGAGACCGACGCGATCACCGTGTCGGCGACCGTCCGCAACGCCGGGAGCGCGGCCTCGGGCGCGACGAACGTGAACCTCTACCTGGGCACGACGAAGGCAGGTACCGCCCAGGTCGGCGCGCTCGCGGCCGGAGCGTCGGCGACCGTGTCGGCGAACATCGGCGCCCGGGAGGCGGGCAGCCACCAGATCACCGCGAAAGTCGACGAAGCCAACGCCGTCATCGAGCAGGACGAGGGCAACAACTCCTACACCGGTGCGACGGCGCTCGTCGTAAGCCCGGTGGCCAGCTCCGACCTGGTCGTGGCCACCGCGTGGTCGCCGAACAACCCGACGGCGGGTGACACGGTGACCTTCTCCGCGACGGTGCGCAATCAGGGCACGGTCACTTCGGCGGGCGGCGCCCACGGCGTCACGGTGACGATCACCGATCAGAACGGCGCCGTCGTCAAGACGCTCAACGGCGCGTACACCGGCACGATCGCCGCCGGGGCCACCGCGCCGCCGGTGAACGCCGGCACCTGGACCGCCGGGAACGGCCGCTACACGGTGAAGACGGTCGTCGCGAACGACACCAACGAACTGCCGGCCAAGCAGGCCAACAACACGAGCACACAAGCGTTGTTCGTCGGCCGCGGCGCGAACATGCCCTACGACCTGTACGAGGCCGAGGACGGCGTGGTCGCGGGCGGCGCGTCCGTGATCGGGCCGAACCGGAGGATCGGTGATCTCGCGGGCGAGGCGTCGGGCCGCAAGGCCGTCACACTGAACTCGACCGGCTCTTCGGTCGAATTCACCACCCGCGCGGCGACGAACACCCTGGTGACCCGGTTCTCGATGCCGGACGCCGCGGGCGGTGGCGGGCAGAACTCGACACTGAACGTCTACGTCGACGGCACGTTCCTCAAGGCCATCGATCTGACTTCGCGTCACGCCTGGCTCTACGGCCCCGAAGCCTCGCCGCAGAACTCACCGGGCGCCGGTCCGGCCCGCCATGTCTACGACGAGGCGAGCATGCTGCTCGGCACCACCGTGCCCGCCGGGCACAAGATCAAGCTGCAGAAGGACTCGGGCAACGGCCTGAACTACGCGATCGACTTCGTGAACTTCGAGCTGGCCACCGCGACCGCGAACCCCGATCCGGCGCGCTACGCCGTCCCGGCCGGGTTCACGCAGCAGGACGTGCAGGCCGCGCTGGACAAGGTCCGCCAGGACCCGAACCTCACCGGCGTCTTCCTGCCGCCGGGGCAGTACCCGATGACGAACAAGGTCACCGTGTACGGCAAGCCGGTCACCGTGCTCGGCGCCGGGCCGTGGTTCACGAAGTTCACCGCGCCCGCAGGGCAGGAGAACACCGACATCGGCTTCGACGCGCAGGCGAGCGCGAGCGGCTCGACGTTCGGCGGGTTCGCCGTGTTCGGGAACTACACCTCCCGCAACGACGGGCCGGGGAAGGTCTTCGACTTCACGAACGTCTCGAACATGACCATCGACGACATCTGGGTGGAGCACCAGATGTGCCTGCTCTGGGCGACCAATGTGGACAACACCACGGTGAAGAACTCGCGGATCCGCGACACGTTCGCCGACGGCGTCAACTTCACCAACGGCAGCACGGGGAACCGGGTCACCAACAACGAGGCCCGCTCGACCGGCGACGACAGTTTCGCGCTGTTCGCCGCCACGGATCTCAACCAGGGCAACCAGTACGACAACGTGTTCGAGAACCTGACCGTACTGCTGCCGTGGCGTGCGGCCGGGCTGGCGATCTATGGCGGGTACGGCAACACCTTCCGGAACCTGTACATCGCGGACACGCTGACGTACTCGGGGATCACGGTCAGCTCGCTCGACTTCGGGTACCCGTTCCTCGGGTTCGGCCCGCAGCCGACGACCGTCCAGAACGTCTCGCTGGTCCGCACCGGCGGTCACTTCTGGGGGCAGCAGACGTTCCCCGCGTTGTGGATGTTCTCCGCCTCCAAGGAGTTCCGGGGTATCCGGGTGTCCGATGTGGACATCCAGAGCCCGACCTACAGTGGCATCATGTTCCAGACCAAGTACACCGGCGGCCGTCCGGAAAACCCGGTCGAGGACACGATGCTCACGAACGTGTCGATCACCGGCGCGCACCGCAGCGGTGACGAGTTCGACGCGAAGTCGGGCATCGGGATCTGGGTCAACGAGCTGCCGGAGCCGGGTCAGGGCCCGGCCGTCGGCTCGGCGACGTTCACCGGGCTCACGCTGAGCGACAACGCCCAGGACATCCGGAACACGACGAGCACCTTCACCCTCACCCGCAACTGAGCGTAGGCAAGTCCGTGAAGGCCTCCTTGAGGGACCCAGGGTCCCTCAAGGAGGCCTTCACGGACTTCCGCGAGCAACCCGTTGCTGAAGTGCGGAATCCGTGCTTCACTCCTTCCGTGCCGTACCGACGTACCGAGAAGACGCAGGCCAGACTGGACTCGCAGCGAGGCGAGATCCTGGCCGCGGCCGTCGCGCTGCTGGCCGAGACCGGCTACGCGGGCTGCTCCATGGCCGCGGTCGCCGCGCGGGCGGGCGTCGGCACCGGCAGCGTGTACCGGCAGTTCCCGTCTAAGGCCGACCTGATCGTCGAGGTTTTCCGCGAGGTCGTCTCCCGTGAGATCGCCAGCGTCGAGGCGGCCGCGGCGCAGGGTGACGTCCGCGAGCGCGTGGTCGCGGTGATCGAAACCTTCGCCGGCCGGGCCCTGAAGGCGCCGAGACTGGCGTACGCCTTGCTGGCCGAACCGGTCGACGCCGTGGTCGAGGCCGAGCGGCTGGTGTTCCGCCGGGCGTTCCGCGAGGTCATCGCCAAGGCCATCGCGGATGGCGTCACCAGGGGATTGCTGCCGCCGCAGGACGCGGAAGCGACCGCCGCGGCGCTGGTCGGCGCCGGTGCGGAAACGCTCGTCGGCCCCCTGGCCGGGAACGGCGGCCCGGACACGATCCCGAACCTGGTCACCTTCACCCTGCGCGCGCTGGGAAGCTCCGATCCTGGGAGGTCGTCATGACCGCGAACACCGAAAGCGAACGCGTCGCCGAGCGCCTGCAGCGCTCCTCCGCACGGCTTTCCTACGACCCCGACGTCGACGTCGACTGGCTGGCACCGCTGGTCGACGGCGCCTACGGCAAGGCGCCGGAACGCTGTTCCCTGTACGGCACCGAGTTGTGGGACCGGCTCGACGAAGACCAGCGCGGTGAGCTGAGCCGTCAGGAAGCGGCGGCCGCGGCGGCGTCGGGCATCTGGTTCGAGCTGATCCTGATGCAGGGCCTCGTGCGCCACGTGTACAACAGCGATCCGACGACGCACAACGCCCAGTACGCGCTCACCGAGATCGCCGACGAATGCCGTCACAGCACCATGTTCGCCCGATCGATCGCGAAGAGCGGCGGCGTCGTCCGGCGCCCGAGCCGCTCGGCGCATCGCGCGGGCAAGGTGTTCGGCGCGGTCTGCGGCCCCGCGCTGCTGTTCGCCGGAGCCATCTACGTCGAAGAGCTCGCCGACGGCATGCAGCGCGAGATGATGCGCGACGAAAGCCTGCAGCCGATGATCCGGATGATCTCCCGCATCCACGTCATCGAAGAAGCCCGGCACATCAGCTTCGCCAAGGACGAGCTGGGCCGCGCCTGGGCCCGGCACGGCCGGGTCGGCCGCGAGCTGATCCGCTGGGCGATCGCCGGGATGGCGTACGTCGCGACGTCGGAACTGTTGCACCCCAAGGCATACACCTCTGTCGGCCTCGACCCCCGCGAAGCCCGCCAAGTCGCCGACGCGAACCCGCACTGGCGCCGCACCAAGGCGTCGTGGGCGGCCAAGGCCGTCGAATACTTCACCGAGATCGGCCTCATCGGAGGTCCGAGCCGACGGCTCTGGCGCCGCGCCGGCGTCCTCGACTGAACAAGGAAGGCAACTCCATGTCCGCACGCACCGGCAAGGTCCTCGGCCTCGGCATCGCCGCGACCGGTCTCGCCCACTTCGCCGCCCCCGCCGCCTTCGAACCCGTGACGAAGATGGCCTTCGCCGACGACGTCCGCAACTGGACCTACCGCAACGGCGCCACCGAACTCGCCATCGGCCTGGCGATCGCGGCCGGCCCCACGCGGAAGGCCGGTGTCGCGGGGCTGGCCGTCTACGCGGGTTGGCTGGCGAAGCGAGTTCTCACTCGTCGTTAGGAAGTGGAACGAGGGCGGGCCGCCCGCCGGCGTGGATCGGCAGGCGGCCCGCCCTCGCCGTCAGACCCCGCTGGTCTGACGGATCCAGTCACGGCCCGCGGCGACGCTGCCGTAGCTGGTGGTGCTGGACCGGTCGCTGGTCGAGCACACGCCGACCTGGACACCGTCGTCGATCATCGGGCCGCCCGAGTCCCCGCCCGCGACCGCGCCGTTCGGGGTGTCGGCGTCGATGGCCGGGCCGCCGTAGTTGTCCTGGGCGTTCGTGTCGGAGATGCGGACCGTCGCCTGCTTGAGCACCTTCGACTGGTGGTCGCCTTCGTGGTCGGCCTGGGTCGCGCCCCAGCCGTACACGCGGGCGGAATCCCCTTCCTGAGCGTCGGAAGAGCTGCTCGCGAGCTTCGCGAACGTGCTTCCACCGTCTGCGTTCAGCTTGATCAGGGCGAGGTCGCCGCCCGAGTAGAGATAGGTCGCCGAAGCCTTGGCGTGCACGCCACCGGAAGCGCTGTTGGAACCGATGTAGAGGTCGATGTCCTTCAGACGCTGCCCGTTGTTGTCGTACAGGCAGTGCTTGGCGGTGAGCACCCAGCGCGAGCTGATCAGCGTGCTGGTGCAGAAGAAGGTGTAGCCGTTGGCGTGGCCGTTGAACCGGGCGATGTAGCCGGGGTTCTGGGCGGTGCTGCCGCCGATGATCGACGGCGCGGCACCGGGCGAGACCGGGGCGGTCGGGGCGCTCGCCGCCGCGGGCGCGGCGGCCAGGGTCGCGAACGCGGCACAGGTACCGGCGAGAAGGGCGATGGCACGGGCGACGCTGCCGGTGTTCTCACGCATGGGGACTCCTCGGGAAAACGCAGGGGAGGGGGACACTTCGAACGTATTCAGCCGAGGTGCTCCGGGAAATCCGCGAGAAGACCCGAACGGATCAACGGGAAAGAACAGTTCTTTCGGAGGATTGCGCCGCGCGCCGATGTCCAAAATGGACGAAAAACGGCACGCCTCGATGGACGAGGCGTGCCGTTTTTCCGTGCTACGGCGCTCAGACGCCGGTCTGCTGCTTGATCCAGCTCAGGTGCTGGGCGATGCCGGTGTAGAGGGTGCTGGTCGCGCATTCGCCGCCGTTGTCGCCGGGGCCGTGCGTCTCCCCGACCAGGGTCCAGCGTCCGGTGGTGCCGACGACAGCCGGTCCGCCGGAGTCGCCGTGGCAGGCCGAATGCGTGCGGTCGCCGGAGATGCAGACGTCACCGGAGCCGCCACCGCCGGCGTAGCAGGAGCTGCTGGGCAGCACCCGGAGATCGATCTGGCGCAACGTGGTCGGAGTGCTGCAGCTCGGCCAGCTGGTGCAGCCCCAGCCGAGGAGCCGCGCCGTGGTGTTCGGCGCCGGGTTGCTCGTGGCCATCGGGACCGGGGTGGCGCGGACGGCCGTGGACAGGTGCATCAGGGTCAGGTCGGTGCCGGGTTTGTTGACCCGGCGGTCGATCCTGCCGACCTCGCCGCCGGAGTTCTTGTTCGTCGAACCGATCCGGCCCTGCGAAGCGCTGCCGCAGTGGGTGGCCGTCACGATCCACTGGGGCGCGACGAGGCTGCCGCCGCAGCCGTTGTTGAGCGAGACCATGAAGCTGTAGGTCTCGGTGGCGGTGCCGCCTCCGATGATCGAGGGCTGGACACCCGAGTCCGTCTGAGCGTTCGCGATTCCGGGTGCGGACACCGCCAGTGCCGCCGCCAGGATCCCGAGAGCGACTGAAGCCAGTTTTCGCATGGTTGCTCACAATCGGGCGGCAAAGCCGCCTGGTGGTCGTGGGTGAACGGGGGGATGGGGAATCCGGCAGAGGTGCTCGATGCCGGCCCGATCAAAGATGTCCGACAAGAGGAGAGGCGGAATACCTTCGTAGGTAGGGATACGAAAGTCGCGGATCGTTCCGCCTGGGGCAGAGGAGGCGGAACACTGGCTCGCCTCGGTTTTTCCGTTGAGAGGCAAGTCATCACCGCCGGAAGCCCGGAACGTTCACGCCTCGGGATCGGGAACAAGCCGTCCGGGAATCGGGCCGTAGGAATGGTTTCTCCGAATTGTCCGGAATACGGTCATCGTCGAAAGGTTCGCGCCCGGGGATTATGTGTGCCGGATAGAAATCCCTGGCAACGGAACAGGACAGTACTTTCTGCGGATTGCGCCTCCGTCGAAAGGCGATCCAAGATCACAGCGGAGGTCGAGAAGCCGATGTCGCTGTTCGCCGTCACCCCTGGCACCCGCGCCGACGAGGAACTGGTGCGCGCGCTCGCCACCGGGCCCTTCAGTAAGGCTTTGTCGCAGGCCATCGACCGCAGCGGGCTGGGACTGGGCAGGGTGAAGGAGCGGCTCGCCAGAGCGGGCGTGTCGATCAGCACGACGACGCTGAGCTACTGGCGGACCGGGCGGACCCGCCCCGAGCGCCCCGAGTCGCTGCGGGCCGTCGCCTTGCTGGAGGACCTGCTGGGGCTTCCCCCGGCATCGTTGCGGGATCTGCTGCACCGGCCGGAAAGCGAACGTTCCGCGATTCGCCGCGTCGTCGGCTGGGACCGGCTGTGGGATCCGCGAGAGCCGGTGCTTTCCGTGCTGCACTCGTTCGAATCGGCGGACGAGCCTTCCGTCGTGCTGTTGAGCCTGCACGAATCCCTGTACGTCGGCGCCGATCGGACGCTGACGCGGCAGCGGGTGCGCGAGGTCGTCCGTGCCACCGACGAACCGGTCCAGACCAGGGTCGTGGCCTTGCGCGGCTGCGCGCCGGGAAGCCCGCCGAAGCTGGTGGCGACCCGGTACTGCGTGCCCGGCCGCACCGAGATGCTCACCGAACAGGCGCTCATCGTCAGCGAACTGGTGCCGAACCGGATGCTCGCGCCCGGCGAGACCGCGATCTTCGAGTACGAGTTCGAGTACACCGACGGCGTCCCCGACGACCGCTACGACCGCCGATTCCGCCATTCGACGCCGGAGTACCTCCTGGAGATCCACTTCGCTCCGGAGGCGATGCCATCGAGCTGTCATTCGTATCGGATCGACCACGTCTCCGGCCCGGAGCGGGACGTCGCCGACGTGCCGCTCTCGACGCTTTCTCCCGCGATCGCGTTCACGAGCGCGGTGACGCCCGGGATCCGGGGGATGACCTGGACCTGGCCTGCCGAGTCCGGTTGAACCGGGTTCGGCAGGCCGGACCCGGCTATTCCGCGTAGAGCTGGTCCGTTCCCTGGGCGCTGTAGCCGAGGCTCCAGATGTAGCCGTCCAGGTCCGCGAAGGTGCCGCCGTATCCGCCCCACGGCAAGGCGCCGGCGGGCTTGAGGACGGTGGCGCCCGCCTTCTCGGCTTCGGCGATGATCTCGTCGACACGCTCCTCACTGCGGACGACGTAGGTGAGGACCAGCCCGCTGAAACCGCTGCCCTCAGCGCTCGTGCCCACCTGGTCGGCCAGTCCTTCGCGCCGGTAGAAGCCGACGGGCGACGCTCCGTCCGACTCGAAGAACACGGAGACGCCGTAGTTGTTCTTGATCTTCCAGCCCAGCCCCTCGGTGTAGAACCGCTTGGCCCGGTCCATGTCCTCGACGGCGAGGAGGATCGAGCTGACGTGCGCTTTCATTCCCTGTCTCCTTCGTGCTGTCACATCGGCGTGGTGTCGCCGGTCAAACGGGATGACAGGTCCGGACGGAGGAATGTGACAGATGGTCGAACAGGACTGGCTGACCGAGCGGTTCGCCGAACACCACGATCGCCTGCGGGCGGTGGCCTACCGGATGCTCCGTTCCCCCGGCGACGCCGAGGACGCGGTGCAGGAGGCGTGGCTGCGGGTCAGCCGGGCGGACACCGGCCAGGTGGGAAATCCGGGTGGATGGCTGACCACGGTCGTCGCGCGGGTCTGCCTGAACATGCTCGAGGCGCGTCAGGTCCGGCGCGAGGAGCCCGCCGGCGCGCTGCCGCCCGAGCCCGTCTCGTCGCAGGCGGGCCCCGAGGACGACGCGCTGCTGGCCGACTCGGTCGGGGTGGCGTTGATGGTGGTGCTGGACACCCTGACTCCCGCCGAGCGGCTCGCCTTCGTGCTGCACGACATCTTCGCCGTGTCGTTCGGCGAGATCGGCGAGATCATCGACCGCTCGCCGGCCGCGGCCCGGCAGCTCGCCAGCCGGGCCCGGCGGCGGGTACAGGGAGCGGCCGCCGCCTCCGACGCCGCGAGATCGCGTAAGCGCGAGGTCGTCGAGGCGTTCCTTGCCGCCTCCCGCGACGGAAACTTCGCCGCCTTGCTCTCGCTGCTCGACGCGAACGCCGTGCTCGTCGCCGACCCGGCGGCCGTGAGGATGGGCGCGACCGCCGAGGCCCGCGGCGCCGACGCGGTGGCGGCCGTCTTCTCCGGACGGGCCGAGGCCGCCCGGCTCGCCCTGGTCGACGGCGTTCCAGCGGCGGTCTGGGCACATCGCGGCCGGCCTCAGGTCGTCTTCACGTTCACTGTCGACGACGGGAAGATCACCGGTATAGAGCTCCAGGCCGATCCAGCTCTCCTCGGTGACCTCGACGTGGTCTACCTCGGGGGCGAGTGACACGTGGATCTCAGACTCTCGTGCTGCGCTCTCGCCGTCCACGATCTCGGCGAAGCGATCGGTTTCTACCGCGATGTGCTCGGCTTCAAGGTCCATGACGACGGTCAGAAGGTGAGCGTCAGCCCGCCGTCGCAGCCGGAACTGCGGATCGTCCTCACGACGCCGGACGAGCGGTCGCTGGGCAGTCTCACCTTCGCGACCGACGACTGTGACGCCACCTTCGAACGCATCGAGGCCACCGACGCCGAAGTGATGCAAGAACCCATCGACCGCCCCCACGGTGTCCGCGACTGCGCGTTCCTCGACCCATCCGGGAACATGCTGCGGTTCAGCCAAAAACGCGTTGTGGACGCGCTTCCCGGCTGACTAGGGTGCGGGCGGCCAGGCCCGTTCCAGAGGAGGAGGTGTGCAGCACATGCGCACAAGTGTCGAGCCGTCGAACCCGATTTCGACAGTCGTCCTCTCGAAAGGCCTCACACTTGAACCGCGAACAGATCTCACTCATCGCCCACACTGATCACCCGATCAAGTCGCCGCTCGACGACACCTCGGTCGACAGGCTGCTGGAAGCAGGACTTCCGCGAGGCGATGAACGCGTCCTCGACCTCGGCTGCGGCACCGGGGAATGGTTGCTGCGCGCCTTGGCCGCCCGCCCGGACCTGCGAGCGGAGGGCGTCGACGTCTCCGAGGACGCCCTGCACCAGGCTCGCCTTGCCGCCGATGACCGCCTCGTCCTGCACCACCAAGACGCCGCGGGTTTCGCTTCGGCCGACCAGTTCGATTTGGTGATCAGCGTCGGTGCCACGCACGCTTTCGGCGGCCTGCTCCCCACACTGGCCGCGGCCCGGCGGCATCTGGCGCCCGGCGGCCGTGTCCTGATCGGAGACGGCTTCTGGGAGCGGACGCCGTCCGCTGAAGCCGTCGAGATGCTGGGGGAGGGCGCCGATCTGGCGACCACCGTGGACCGCGTGGTCGCGGACGGATGGACCCCGGTCCACGGGCACGTCAGCACGCGCCACGAACTGGACGCCTACGAATGGTCCTGCTGGGGGTCACTGGCCTCCTGGGCTCTTGACCATCCCGCCGATCCGGACAGCGCGGAAGCGCTCGCGATGGCGAACCTTCGCCGGACCGAATGGCTCCGGGTTTACCGGGACAGCTGGGGATTCGTGTCCCTCGTCCTCGCTCCGACTCCCGGCGAGGCCTGATCGGACGGCAGGGGTTCTCCGTGGGGAACCCCTGCCTCACCCCTTTGCCGGGAGGTCGATCCAGCCGTCGGTGTCACGATGCCTGCCGAGCCCGATCGCCTCGAACTCGTCGTGATGGTCACCTTTGCCGACCCCGAGGAGCCGGAGCGCCTGGGAGATCGGGCTGCCGCCAGGTGGAGTCGGCTGGTTCTCCTCGAGGTGCAGCGGTCCGAGGACGACCCGCCCTTTGTCCCATACCTGTGCGCTCTGTGTGCCTACCCCTCCGAAGTACTCGGCTTCGAGGTAGGCCACCGGACCGCTCGCCGAACAATCGGCCAGCCTGCGGTCGAATCCCGCGGGCATCTTCCAGAATCCGCCGAGCCGGGGTGCGTCGGCGTCGGTGACCGCGTCGAACAGTTCGTCGGTCATCGGGAGTAGCGAGAGCTGCTGCCCCAACGGCACGACATGTGCGGCGTCGGTGTTACCGGCCAGCTTGCTCAGGACCACCTGAGTGGCGACGACGGCTTGCAGGTTGAAACCCATGGTTCATTATCGCCTGGTTGGCATGAGTCGGATATGTCATCGAGCAGCCGGACCTCCAGCTGATGCCGTACTTCGCCCCGGACGGGATCTGATGACGACCCGGAAGCCTCAGATGGTGGGCGGCGTGAGTGATGCCGGAGTCTCTGGGCACTGCGAGGACTCGTTGGAATCACGTGGCGAGGACCGCGCCGCGGTTTCCGCCGCTCGGGAGTAACCCACCACGACACTCGCACGTTGACGGCGTTTCTGGTTGTTGTCCCTTTTTTGACCAGTTGGCTGGCCAGTTGTCCCGGTAATCTCCATTATCTGTCGATTTCCGCCCGTTGTTTGCCGCATATCATCGTTGGCGTGTCCGAGTACGAGTACGATCTGTTCATCAGTTACAGCCGTCACGGCAGCGTGCAGAAATGGCTGCTCAACCACTTCTACGGCAAACTGCGTGAAAGCCTCGCCGACGAGTACGGCAGCCTGAATGTGTACATGGATCGGCAGATGCCCAGCGCGGTGCACTGGCCGTCCAATCTGCGGGACGCGTTGCAGCGCAGCAAGATCATGGTCCAGTTGCTCACCCCGCCCTACTTTCAGTCACCCTGGTGCATGGCCGAGATGCGCAGCATGCAGGCCAGGGAGGAGATGCTCGGACTCGCGGGAAACGGCGTTTCTTCCCAGGGGTTGATCTACCCGATCTTATATGGAGACTCGGAAAATTTTCCCGAAGAGGGAAGGGTGCGAGCCTGGCGGGATTTCAAGGATGTCGCCTATCCGGATCCGTCTTATCAGCAGAGCATTGAGTACAACAAATTCCACCACAAGGTCAAGGAGCTGGCCAGGGACCTGGCCCAGTTGGTGGCCCAGGCGCCACCATGGCAGCCGGACTGGCCGCTCGTCGAAGTACCGGACCCGGTGCTGCTGCCGACTCCTCCGCTGCCGAGGTTCGAATGACGACCGGCACCGTGCTCACCTTCTATTCGTACAAGGGTGGAGTAGGCCGCAGTTTCACGCTGGCGAACGTGGCCGTGCTGCTGGCGCGCTGGGGTTTTCGGGTGCTCACGGTGGACTGGGATCTCGAAGCACCCGGGCTGCACCACTACTTCGGACCGAAACTTGTCGAGCAGCCCGAACGCGGGGTGGTCGACCTCGCGCACGACTTCCTGCCCGATGCCGGAACACAGGATGCCCCGCGGGACTTGGAGTCCTACACGGTCCGGGTCGGCGTCGAAGGCGGCCGTCTCGACCTGCTCGCCGCCGGACGCGTGGTTTCCGGCAAGCTGGACGATTCCTATTCGAAGCGGATGCAGGCGCTGAACTGGGAGGAGCTGTACCGGCGCGGGTTCGCCGCGTACCTGGAGCGGTGCCGGGCGGAGTGGACCGATAACTACGACTTCGTACTGCTCGACAGCCGGACCGGTGTCTCCGACATCGCCGGCATCTGCACCGCGCATCTGCCGGACCGGTTGGTCGTGGTCTTCACCGCCAACGACCAGAACCTCGACGACGTGGTGGATGTCGCCCGGCGGGCCGACCGCGCCCGGGACCGCCTGCCCTACGACAGGCCCCGGCACTCGGTACTCCCCATTCTGTCCAGATTGGACAATCGAGTCGAATATGAGCGTGCCGAGCGATGGCAGCGTAAATGCGCCGAGACCGTGGCGCCACTGTTCGGCAACTGGCTTGCACAGACCGTCCCGGTGGACCTGATGATGCGCCACCTCACGGTGCCCTACGTCTCCTACTGGAGCTTCGGCGAGCAGTTGCCGGTCCTGGAGGAGGAAGTGCCCAAGGCGGACCAGATCTCCTACGCGCTGGAAACGGTCGCGTCGGTCATCGCGCAGGACTTCGACCGTACCGACGTGCTTGCCGACAACCGCGACGCCTACGTGGCCGCCGCGCGGGACCGGTGCCGTGAGTTCGATCTGGACGTGCTGGTGTCGAGCGCGCGGCAGTCCAAGGTCGCCGCGGAACTGATCCAAGAACTCCACCTGCTCGGGGTACGCGCCGACCGTTCGTTGTCCGGCGACCCGGGATTCCTGGCCGAGGCCACCGATTCGGCCCAGCACTTGTGCCTGGTGGTGGAGGGGCCGCTGAACCGCTGGCAGATCACCGAGTCCGAACGATTCCTGCGGCACACGCTCGGGCCGGAGGGCAGACATCGGCAACTATTCTGCCTGATCGCCCGCGGCATCGATCGCGACGAACTGCCGGGCTTCGTGCGAAATCTGCACCATCTGGAATTCACGCCGGACGTGCGGCCCGTCCGGGTGGCCAGGCAATTGCACCACCTGCTCACCGCCACCGGGGCAGGACCGGACCAGGAGGCACTGCGGGCCGCGGCGGCGGCTCTCCGCGCGCTGCCGGACACTTTGCCCTACGCCGAACGCTTCGTCCTGGTCGAGGACACCGTGCGCGGGATGGCCACCGCGCTGGACAACGGTGACCTGGCCCTGCTGCTCGACCGGTCGGCGGACCTGGACTTCCTCGGCAGAGCCCACGGCGATGGTGCCGGGGTGCCCGCCTCCCAGGCGCTCCTCGCCGTGACGAGGGCACTGCTGAGCCGGATCGACCGAAGGATCAACGCGTTCACCGAATGAGAGGCGGCGAAAATGCCGGAGCAGTACTCCACGAATGCCAGAGCCGCACTACTGGCGCTGGTACTGGCCAACCGGGACATGCTCAACACCGAATTGGTCAAGGACCACAAGGTCCGGCTCGGTCCAGACGAACGCGACCGGCTGAACGCCGCCGGACTTCTGGAGAGTTCGACGAACGTCCGGCCATTCGTGCACCGCATCACCGACGAGGGGATCGACTGGTGCATGACCGACCTGGTTCGCTCGGAACTACCGTCCCGCTCGGGGCCGCAGGCCCGGCAGCAACTCGACCTGCTGCGCCGGCTGGTGCCGTTCCTGCGCCAGCGTGGCCTACTGGCCGAGGCGCTGCGGTCCGGTGACCTGGAGTCGCTCATCCGCGGCGTTTACGCCGAGCTGTCGGTGGGCGTGCAGGACTGGATCCGCCTGGCCCGGCTGCGGCCGAAGCTCAACGGTGCGGACAAGGACGAGGTGGACGCCGCGCTGGTCAAGATGGCGAAGACGGGCACGGTCCATCTGGCCCCCGACTCCAACCGCAAGGTGCTCACCGACGCCGACCACGCCGCCGCCGTCCAGGTCGGTGGCGAGGACAAGCATCTCATCGCGATCGAGGAATCATGACCGACGACTTACGTGAGGTCCTGGCCGTCCTGCGGATCAATTTCGTCGAGACCCTGGACGATGTCTGGCACACTTCGCCTTCGCACATCGACGGCCTGCACGCCAGGGTCGAGCACAACATCATGGCAGCCATCGAGGACGCCAGGGCCAGCACTGGCCCCAGCCCGGTGGGTGTGGCCGTGCAAGGGGAGAAGGGCGTAGGCAAGACCCACCTGCTCGGCACGGTGCGCCGCATGGTGCAGCGCAAGGGCGGCTACTTCTTCCTGGTGGAGCTCACCACCGGGGACGCGTTCTGGGACGACATCGCCGAGGCGATGCGCAGCGAGCTGCACCGGGCCAATGACGAGGGCGAGCGCCAGCTCACCGTGCTGCTGCGGCAGTTGTGCGCAGGTGCCGCAGTGTCCGAAGAGGTCAGCCGAGCCATCGTGGGTGAATCGGCACTGCGGCCCGACCACCTGCGTGCACTGCTCAACGGCCTGAGGAAGGCCGACGGCCGCATCGCCGTGGAATGCGGTGACACCATCCGGGCTCTGGTTCTTTACGGGTCCGACGCCGCGGACATCGGCCTGGAATATCTCCAGGGCCACGAAGGCAGCGAGGAGGATCGCCGGTCCTGGGGCATGCAGCACCGCGCCAAGTCACCCCGCGTGCTCGTGCGTGACATCTCCCGCGTCCTCGCTCTGACGGGACCGTGCGTCGTAGGGGTTGACCAGCTGGACACCCTGGTCAACAAAGGACAGGACGCCCTCGACACCCCGGAGACCGACGCCGAGGTGACCCGGGAGATCGCGCTGATCTCCGACGGCCTGATGGCGCTGCGCGAATCCACCCAGCGGACGCTGACCATCGTGGCGTGCCTGCCCAACACCTGGATGCGGTTGAAGGAAGTGGCCAGCGACACGGTGGGCGACCGGTTCACCCAGACCTCCTTCCTGGGAGCGATCCAGGATCCGGCACTGGGCAAGAAACTGGTCGAGAAATGGCTTCGGGTGATCTACGAAAAGCACGGTGTCAAACCACCGCACTCGACCTGGCCCGTCGCCGCTGGCGCGTTCGGTGAGAGCTGGTCGAGTTACACGCCGCGGCAGTTGCTCAAGCGGATCCACGCCCACGCTGAAGCCTGCCTGCACGGCGAGATTCGGGAACTGGGTTCCTTCGATGAGAAGGTGACCGAGCCGGTACTCGTAGCTGTACCACCGGATCATTCCCTCGACGAACTAGACGAGGAGTTCGCCCGGCTGCGTAGCGAGGTCGACCTCAGCGAGCTGGACATCAGCAAGGACAATGAAAACGAGGTCACTCCACCGTTGCTGTTGGCCGGGTTGAAGGCGTGGATCACCGAGATCGGCAACGACGACCTGAAGTGGGAGGCGGAGTCGCTGTCGGACGAGAAAAGACTGCACGCCGGCCTGCGCCGGCTCCTCAACGACGCGCTCGACATCCGGGAGCAGTGGACCTTCCGCGTCATCTCCGGGGCCCACGGCACGACGGTGCTGCACCGGTTGCGCAACGCCCGCGACGCCGCGGGGATCCGGGCCGGGGCCAAGGACCGGCACCTCGTGCTCATCCGCTGGGGCAACCGCGGCTGGACCGGGCCGACCACCCGCAAGGAGTTCGCCGCACTGGAGCGACTGGGAGTGCGGCGGCTCGACATGTCGGACGAGGATCTGAGAACCTTCAGCGCGCTCCGGGAAATGCTGGCCACGCCGACCCACCGGCTGCTCACCTGGCTGGTGGCGCGCAAGCCCGCCAGCAGCCGGACGCTGCTGCGCCACGTCCTGCCCCCGCCCACACAGACCCGGAGCGGCCACCAGGAAACGCGGCCGCCGCCGGAACTCGCTCCGGCGAGACCTGCCACTTCACTTTTCGTCGAGCCGAAGCCCACCTCTCCGAAGGCTCCGATCGCAGAACCAGCCGAACCCCCTGCCGCACCGGCAGACGAGGAACTGGTGCTCGGGCTCGATGGGGAAATCCGCATCGAGCTGGAGTCGCTGCGTAAACACGTCATCGTGTTCGCGGGGTCTGGCAGCGGGAAAACCGTGCTATTGCGCCGGATCGTCGAGGAGTGTGCCCTGCGCGGGGTGTCGGCGATCGTGCTGGACCCCAACAACGACTTGGCGCGCCTGGGCGACGCCTGGCCCGAACCGCCTGATGATTGGCTGCCCGGGGACGCGGTCAAATCGGCGGAGTACCTGGCCAACACCGAGGTCGTGGTGTGGACACCCGGACGAGCGGGCGGACGTCCGCTCAGCTTCCACCCGTTGCCCGACTTCGCCGAAGTCCGCGAGGACGCCGACGAGTTCGCGGCCTCGGTCGAAGCCGCCGTGGCGCGGCTGGTGCCGCACGCCAGGGTCGCCAACGGTACCAAGGGTGCCGTTCGCGGCCGGGCGGTGCTGCGCGAGGCGTTGACGCACTACGCCCGTTCCGGGAATCGGGATCTCAATCGGTTCATCGAATTGCTCGCCGAATTGCCGGAGGGGGTGAGCAAACTCAGCACCGGCGTCGCGATGGCCGCCGATCTGGCGGAAACCCTGCGGGCGGCCGTGGTCAACGACCCGCTCCTCGGCGGGCCGGGGGAAGCGACCGATCCCGGGGTCCTGCTCACGCCGTCGGCAGGCAGCCGGGCCCGGATCTCGGTGATCAGCTTCATCGGATTGCCGTCGGAGGAGCAGCGGCAGGGCTTCGTCAGCCAGCTCCAGTGGGAGGTGTTCGCGTGGATCAAACGCCATCCGGCCGTGGGTCGGCCGCTCGGCGGGCTGTTCGTGATGGACGAAGCGCAGACCATCGCGCCGTCGACGGCGTTGACGGCCAGTACTCAGAGCACCATCCTGCTCGCTTCCCAGGCACGCAAGTACGGGCTCGGCCTGGTGCTGGCCACCCAAGCACCGAAGGGCGTGCACAACCAGGTGGTCGGCAATGCCACTACGCAATTCTTCGGCAGGCTGAACAGCCCGGCACAGGTGGCCGCCGCGACCGAGATGGCCAAGGCGAAGAGCAGTTCAGTGGGCAACATCTCGCGCCTGGAACGCGGGCAGTTCTACGCTACCGGCGAGAACTTCGCCTTCCGCCGGATGCGGGTGCCGCTGTGCCTGAGCCACCACCCGCAGAGTCCGCTGCGGCTCGAAGAAGTGCTGGACCGGGCTCACAGACACCAGTGACCGACGGCGAAAGCGCCCCTCATCCGTTTCAGGGTGAGGGGCGCTTTCGTGTGAGGTCAGCGCACCACGGCCGCGACCACAGTGTTGATGCGCTGCCACAGCGCGGCGAACAGGTCCTCTCGCCGGTAGACGCGGGGCTCGCCGGTATTGCGGCCGAGCACTGAGAAGTCGTGCAGTTCGAGCACGGTGGTATCGGTTTCGGTGCTGTATACCGGACGGGCCCAGCCGTTGCTGCACACGCTGCCGGTGTCGGTCTGGTGCCTGCCGACCACGAAGTTCACCGTCTCGTCGCCGCCGATGCCCCCGCGTTGGATGTCCAGCGCGTACACCGTTTCACCGGTCTGCTCGACCCGGACGCTGACGCACGAGTCACCGCGGTGCACCGTGCCGACGAACCCGCTGCGTTCCAGGCCCGGCATCGCCGCGGTGAGCTGGTCGCCTAGGTAGCGAAGGGTGGCTTCCTGTTCGGCGTACCTGCTGAACGTGGCAGGCACGGCCGGTGAGGAGGTGAGCCGGCGGGCGCCTGTCACCACCTCGGCGACCGATTCCTGCTCGGCCCCCGCCGACTCGGCGGCCTCGACCCGGGCGGCCAGTGCCTCGGTGAGCAGGTCGGGCCGCGAGGGGTCGAACCGCAGGTAGCTCACGTGCGGGTGACGCAGCTCGGCGGGCACGGCGAGCTCACCGACAAGCACCGGCAGCACGTGCTCGTCCCCGTTCCTGACCGCGCGCAGCATCGCGGCGTCGAAATCGTCCACGGTGGAGATGAAGGGCAGGAAGAAGCGCACCGATGCGGTCGGCAGATCTCCCCGGTCCTTGTGCCCCCACCACTCGTGGGTCTGGTCGGGCCCGTGCAGGACCGTCAGTCCGCGCTGCCGGATCGACTCGACCACCTCGCCGACCGCGATCCGCGACTGCTCGGTGAATGAAACGGCTACATCGTAGGCCGCATTTTCCTTCATTAACCCACCCTTCCTGGTCGCCGCCGGCGCCACGCCGACGAGTACCGGGGCAGACTCCACTACCGCTGTCGACCAGAAGTGGACGCGGTGTGGATCCCACCGTTTCCCGTTGACCACCGCGGGGAAAACGGTCACCTCCTTGTTGGCCGTCCAGGCTCTGATGAATCCTCGATATGGGCGCCGGAACAGATCCGGAAAGGCCCGAAATCAATTAACCAATTAATCGGGAGGATTCGTCATGTCCAAATCCATGTCCACTTTCGCTGCCATCGTCGCTTCGGGCACCGCCGTGCTGTGCCTGGCTGTGGCCGGTTCCGCCAGCGGTTTCGCCCTGTCCTCGGACGAGCCGCCCGCGGCGCCGCCGACCACCACCTCCGCGCCGAATCCGGACGGAAACCCCTGGCACGACTGAGTTACCGGTAAGGCTCTCCCGGTCGCTCGCGATCACTTCGCGGGCGACCGGGTGATTGCGTTGGTTCAGGGCAGGTGCTGTACTCGAAGTCAGTCGGAGCGGAGGCTTTGGTGACTGGAACATTTGGGGAATTGCTGCGTGAATACCGTATCGCCGCCGGCCTGTCGATGGGCCAGCTGGCCAAGCGTATCCACTACAGCAAGGGATATCTCAGCAAGATCGAAAACGGGGTGAAATCGCCCCACGATTCGATGGCCCGGCTCTGCGACGGGGAGCTCGGTGCGGACGGCGCGCTGCTGGCGGCGGCACGGACGGCGAGGGAGAGCGCGGTGACCCTCGACCGCCGCCAAGTGCTGGTGGCCGGCACCGTGCTCGGCGTGACGCTCGCGGGCGGGCCACGGCCGGTGCCGGATGAACGAGTGGTCCTTGGGATCCGGACCACCTTCGAGCACCTCCGGCGCCTCGGCATGCAGACCAGTCCGGTGGTGGTACTGGAATCGCTGACAGCGCAAGTGCAGATGCTCGGCGCGCTGGCCGGGGAGAACCCGGAGCCGACCAGGTCGCACCTATTGCTGCTTGCCGGGCGGATCGCCGAGTACACCGGGTGGATGCATCAGGAAGCCGGGGACGATCGGCGCGCGCTGTCTTGGACGAGAAAGGCAGCGGAACTGGCCGTCGCGGGCGGTGACGACGAGATCGGCGTCTACGCCTTTGTACGGGAGGCCGGCCTCGCGCTCTACCGGCACGATTCGATCGCCACGATCGAACTGGCGCGCCGGGCCCAGGAGGCGGGACCGGCCGGTTCGCGCACCCTCGCGTTGGCGGCACGTCGGGAGGCGCAGGGCCACGCCCTTGCCGGCGATCGCGGCGAGTACGAACGCGCGCTGGACAAGGCGCTGTTCCACTTCGACGCGGCGTATACGGACCCATCGGCGTACCCGGTGCTCGGCTCCACGGCCCCCGACCCGATCGGCCTGGCCCGGGGCTGGTCGTTGTGCGACCTCGGGCGGCCCGGTGAAGCGGCCGAACTCCTGGACCGGGAGCTGGCCCGGCTGCCCGCGGACTCGCGGCGCACGCGGGCGCGGTTCGGCGTCCGCAGGTCGCTGGCCTACGCCTTGGCCGGCGAGGTCGACCAGAGCTGCCGGACCCTGACCGAAACGCTGGACGACGCGGCCCACGTCGATTCGGCGACGATTCGGCTCGACCTGCGGGAACTGGCCAGGCACGTCGGCCGGTGGCATAACCACGCGTCGGTCCGCGAGATCTACCCGGAGCTGCGGCGCGTGCTGTACCAGCGAGTCTGAAGCTCAGACCGCTCCGTCGCGGCAGGCGCAGGTCAGTTCCGCCCGTTCGGCCCGCACCTGGCCTGCCTCGGGCAGTTCCAGCGCGGTGAACTCCTTTTCGGCCGCCTCCCAGTTCGTGACGGCGTCCCCGTGCCTGCCCAGCTGGTGCAGGGTCTGCGCCACACCTCGATCGGCGTGAGCCCGATGGCCTCGGTTCCCCGATTTGGCTGCCAGCTCCAGCGCGGCCTTGTAGAGACGCAACGCCTCTACGAGGTCGCCCTTGGCCTGGGCGGTCGCCGCGCGGTCGCGGAAGAGCCGGGTGCGGAGGTCCGCGTCGAAGACCCCGGCCGCGATACTCGCGGCTTTTTCCTGGTAGCGCTCGGCTTCTGGGATCCGGCCCGCGGAGCGGTGCACGTTGCCGATGTTGGAAAGCGCGTAGGCCATGATGCAGGCGTCACCCAGTTCGGCGGCGAGGTGATGTGCCTCCTGGTGATCCACCAGTGCCTCGCTAGGGAAACCGAGACGCTGCCGGACCGAGCCGAGGTTGTTCAGCACGTGCGCCAGCCCTTGCATGTGCCGGGTTTCGCGCAGGATCGGCACCGCGGCGCGGTGCTGGCGCAGAGCGACGTCCAGGTTGCCGTGCAGCTCGTTGAGATAGCCCAGATTGCTCAGTGCGTGCGCCTGCCCGCGCAGATCACCGACTTCCTCGTACTTCTCCAGCGCCGCCTCGAAGTGGGTGATCGCTTCGGCGTGCCTGCCGAGCTCCATGGTCGGGATGGCGATGGCGCATAACGTGGTGGCCTCGCCCCTGGCGTCGCCCAGCCGCACCCAGCAGGGCAGCGCCCGCCGCGCCAACTCCAAGGCTTCGGCCAGTTCCCCGCGGCGGTTGTGCACGGTGGCAAGCCTGAGCAGCACGTGTGCCTGGCCGACCGTGTTGTCCTCGTCCGCGGTCACCAGCCGTCGAGCCAGTTCCATCGTCTCGGCCCAGTCGTCGAACCGGCTCGTCGTGTGGAAGTAGCGCCAGATGAGCACCGCCAGCCGCCAGGCGTGCTCGGGCAAGTCGTGCGTGGCCGCGTAGCGGATGGCGGCCACCAGGTTGTCCCGCTCGGCGGTGATCCACGCCGTCGCGGCCTCGGGGGTCTCGAAGGTTTGGGCCACCGGCGACGTGCGGGTCACCGCGGGCAGACGGGCGCGCTCGAACGGATAGGCCGCCCCCACCGCGTCCGCCAGGGTGACCAGGTAGAAGTCGAGCAGCCGGAGCACGGCACCGGTGTGCTCGCCGGGCTCGGCCACGGCGAACTCCTTGAGCGGGTCCAGCATCCGGTATCGCTCCGGCGTGAGCTCCTCGACCAGACACACCTCGTGCAGTTCGTCGAGCACCAGCCGGGCGTGGGTGAGGGCGTTGTCCACCAGCGCCGCGGCACCTGCCACGGCGACGTGCGGCCCTGGCGTGTGCCCGAGCAGGCGGAACATCTCCCGCTGGTCCTCACCCAGTTGCTGGTAAGAAACCCGGACGGCCGTGGCGCCCGCGCCGTCATCGGTGTCGGCGTGCCAGGGTCCGCTTTCGGCCAGTAATCGGAGCAGATGTTCCAGCGGCCACCGATCGTGACGGCGGAACAAGGCGGCGGCGACGCGGATCGGCATCGGCAGGTGACCGCACCGCTTGACCACCGCGGCCACCTCGGAGGCACGGCCGGTGACCCGCAGTGGGCCGGCCAGCGTGCAGAACAACGCGGCGGCGTCGTCCGGCGGCAGCGGAGCCAGCCGCACCTGCTGCCCGGTGTCCGGCTCGCCCACCCGCCTGCTCGTCACGATCGCGAAACAGTCCGGAGCCTCCGGGAGCAGAGCTCGGACCTGCTCGGCGGATTTCGCGTTGTCCAACAGGATCAACGTCCGGGTGCCGTATAGCTCGTTCTGGTACATCGTGATCTTGCGTCCCGGCGAGGCGGGGATCTGCTCGGCGGGTACCCCGAGTTCGAGCAGGAGCTGGGTGAGCGCGTCGCCCATGGTCATCGCGGCGACGTTCGGAGTGAAACCGTTCAGCCGTAACAGTAGCTGTCCGTCGGGGAAGCGCTCCCGTAGCCGGTGCGCGGCTTCCACGGCCAGGCCGGTCTTACCCACTCCCGGTGCGCCGCTGACCCACACGGCTTTCTCGCCGGTGCCCACAGCCGTGGCGACCAGGTCGAGTTCGTTTTCGCGGCCGGTGAAACCACCAGGCCGGGACGGCAGAGAACTGGCTGGCTCACCGCGTTCGGCCCGGGCGGCGATGTTGCGCAGTTTCAGTCCCGGCTCGAGATCGAGTTCGGCGAGCGCGTCGCGGGTGCTGTGGAACACCCGGATCGCCTCCACGCGATCACCGTTGGCGAGCAGTGCGCGCATCAGCAACTCGGCGTGGCGCTGGCGGTCCGGTTCCTTGCCGACGATGCGGCGCAACCTGTCGCGCGCCGATCGATGGTCGCCAGTGGTCAGTTCCAGTTCGGCGAGGTCGCCGACGGTGTCGAAATAGCTGTCGGCGGGCGAGATCACGTCCGTGCCGCCTACTCGGTCGATGTCGATGTCCTCGAGGAAGCGACCGCGCCACAGGTCGACCGCGGCGCGGAGCAGCTCGATCTGACGGCGTGGGTCCTGCTCCTGGCGGGCCTGCTCACGCCACTGGTCGAAGCGGTGGAGGTCTACTTGTTGCGGGGAAACCCGTAGCAGGTAGCCGGTCGCGGTGGTCTCGATCGCGACGTCGTCGGCCGAGTCGAAGGCCTTGCGCAACTTGTTGATGTAGCCGCGGATCAGGGTCCGGCGCTCGGGGTTGGCTCCCCAGACGATCTCGGTCAGCCGGTCGGCAGAGAGCGGTTTGTTGGCGTGCAACAAAAGCACGATCAGCACGAAGCGCTGCTGCTGGTCGCCCAGGGATACTGGAACGTCGTCGTGCCATGCCTCCAGTGGGCCCAGCATCCGAAAATCCACTCCGCCTCCCTGTTTGCGAGCTTGATGTCCATCACTATGTCGTGCAAGCGCCCATTCGTGTGTCACCGAAAATGGCCAATTTTCGGCCTGTATGCCATCAGGCGCGGACACCCTTCGTTTCCGGGGTAGCGCGTGCTGGTGGAACGAGTACTGGCTACCGGCGCGAGGACTGATCCACGAAATGTCCACTTCTGGTCCACTTACCCGTCGCAAGCTGCCGGTCGTCGGAGGTCGACGGGGAGGCTTGCAGATGAACACCCATGAAGAACTGGTGCGGGAACTCAAGTCGTTGCGCAAGGGCCGCGGGGTACACGCCGGGAGGATCGGGGAGCGGATCGGCCCGGCGCTGCGCGTGCTGTGCGGCGTGGCGAAGGACGACGGTCCGGTCACCATCCGGGAGAAGCTCGTCGCGCGGTTGGCCGAATTGGCCGAGCAGTTGCCGGAGGACCTGCGCCTGGTCACCGTGGCCGCCTTCGGGCTCACCGCCGACGTGCGCATGCCGCTGTACCAGGACCGCGTCGGCTGGGCCGCACCCCGGATCGATCGCGACACGCGTACCGTGCGCCGACGGGTCGACGAGGCCCTCGACCAGCTCGCGGAACTGATGGTTACCATCCCGCCCCTGCCGGACGGGGCTTGGCACACCGCGGAACTGAACGTGGTGGTGACGCTGGACCGGCCACAGCACGAGGTGCTGGAGCAGTACCGCGTCGTCGCCGACCGCGACGGACTGTACGAACTCGACTTCACCTCGCCGGCGTTCGAACTGCGAGGCCCACTCGAGGTGGACGTACTTTATGGGGGCACCCTGCGCGCCGGTGGCGCGGCGCGGGGGCGCGTTTCCTTCACTCCGCCCGAACCGCTCGCGAAAGGCGAGACGCACGCCTTCGCCGTGAGATATCGCTTTCCTCGGCCGCAAGTGCTGCGGTCGTACGTGGTGCGTGAACTGGAACAGCCCTGCGAGCTGTTCGACCTGCGCGTGCGTTTCGCCAGATATCACATTCCACGCCAGGTGTGGACATTGCGCGATGCCACCGGTTCGCACGGTGGTCACCAACAACGGGTGGACCGCGCGGGAGAAATACACCAGCGATTCCGGCGACTTTCACCGGGTCGCTCCTACGGTGCGCGCTGGGACGGTGATGAGGTGGAGAACGAACTCTACGAGCAACACTGTTCGTGCGCGGATCGGAGCGCGCCGCGGAACACCGGTTCCGCCGAAGAGCAGGTCTGGAACGTGAGCTGACCGGAGTGTTCCGTTCGGTACGAACCACCTCGGCCCGTTCGCGCTGACGAACCTGCGAACTCGAAACTGGTCAACCTGCTGTTCATCGCCGAACCGCGTGCCATCGTCCCCAAGAGTGGTCCACATCCTATCCACATTCGATACGCGTAGCGAGTTCATGCTTTCCGTAGGCGCCGCACGGTGCTGGAAGGACGGCAGCGCGATGGATATCGAAAAATCCCATGTGGACTCGGAAGTGCCCCGACTGGACGGCCTGGCCGAGCTGACACCGACCTTCTCGGTGTTCGTGCTGCGCTGCCACCCGGATGCGAACCCGAAAGCCGCGTTCCGCTCGCTCGTCAATTTTCTCCGGACCACGCTGGAGTCGCGGGGCCGGGCACAATCGGTTCGCTGCCTCGGCGAGGTCGTGCTCGCCGAGTCCGACCAGATCGAAGGAATCGGATCACTGTTGGAGCTGGGCATCGACGGCCTTTACGCGTCCGCGCGTGAGCGTCGCACTATGCCGAGTTGGTCCGTGGAACATCGGCAGGTATTCGACATCGCCAACCAGTTGACGGTCGCGGTGCGCTGCGGAGCCTTCGTGGTGATACACACGCCGGTGAGCGACGAGGCTTTGCGCAAGTGGTCGCAGAAGTTCAACAAGCTCTATCGGTACCTGCCGAGTGCGATCCTGAGGGGTGCGCTCCAGGGAGATGGGAAGACCGTGTGGCTGCGTGGGGTCCATCGCCGCCGCGTGACCAAGGCCGACAGTAAAACCTTGGGTGGGCTGCGGATCCAGGAGGTGCTCGACGATGAGGACGGCAGCTTCGCCTTGAGCGCGGCCGCGATCGACTACGTTCCCCTGGACGGATCCGCCATAGTGCGTGGCAGGCTGACCGTCAGCCCGGCGAAGTCGCACCTCTACTGGAAATTCCGGGTCGATCTGCCGACGTTCCTCGCCGCCGCCACCGAAACCGTCGACCTTTTCGAGAAGTCTCTCGCGGTCGAACCGCCGGAGGAGCAGTTCTGGCAGCTGGCGGTGCCGGAGACCGACCTGGCCAACGTGTACGGCGCGTACGACGTCACCATCGCCGAACCGGATGAACTCCCCGACGCGGCAGACTCGGACGGGGAGCTGACGGAACGGGCGGAGCTGCTGCGCAACTCGTTCCTCGAAGTGCGTGGACACTCGAAGTCCCCGGCGTTCACCGCGGTCGTAAGTCGCGAAGGGGCAGAGGTCGGCTCACTGTCGATCAAACCGGTCGCTCGGGGAGACGGCTTCGATCTGGACGTCCGCTTCGCCGGAACACCGTCGAACGACGCGATGGCACGGCAGATCCGGGACGCCATCGGTAATGGTGAATTGTTGAGGATC
Organism: Amycolatopsis thailandensis; assembly: GCF_002234405.1. Classification (GTDB taxonomy): domain Bacteria; phylum Actinomycetota; class Actinomycetes; order Mycobacteriales; family Pseudonocardiaceae; genus Amycolatopsis; species Amycolatopsis thailandensis. Next base: position 34,702 of record NZ_NMQT01000189.1, read on the forward strand.
TACTACGAGTCGGGGCACACGTTCGACGAGCACCAGATCAACTTGCAGAACCAGACCGCGCCGCCGTTCGTCAACCTGGACTTCGTCGATTTCGGCGCTCACCAGGTGAACCAGGAAAAGCCATCGGTGCGCGGTGACCAGGCCATCCACGACGCGATCGGACTGATCAACGACCACTCGCTGTTCGCTTGGGTCAAAGCGACCTACGCCACCGGGTGGCTCGTCTGTGACGATGGTGCGGGCGAGGTCGCCGACTTCCTGCACCTAGTCGACGGCACGCTGACCGCCATTCACGTCAAGGGCGCACAGAGCACCTCGTCGACCCGAAACGTGGCGGTGACGGCGTACCAGGAGGTTGTGGCGCAAGCCGTGAAGAACCTGCGCTTGCTGGACAATGAGGCGCTCGTCGAACGCTTCACCACCCCGCGGATCGCACGCCCGGCGGCCTGGCTCGACGGTATCCGGCACACGGAACTCTCGGGGTTCGTGACCGCACTGCGGGCGCGCACAACCCTGGACAAGACCCAGGTGGTGATCGTGCAACCACACCTGCTGCGCCACGTGCACGATGCGGCACGAAAAGCAGCCGAACAAGGCAAGCCGACCCGTGACTCGCGCAGCCTGGCGCTGCTGGACGGCCTGCTCCGAAGCGCGCGGAGAGCCGTCATCTCGCACTGGGACGACCTGACCGTCATCGGCAGCGAGTAAGCTCTGCCTGCTTGCAAAGCCCGCCGACACCTACGCCGGCGTCCTGCTCTGCCTGGCTCATCGCGCTGCGAAAGCGGCCGTAACGCTGCGACATCACTGTGAGGCAGGGGATACGCCCGACAGTGGAAAGGAAGTCCGAGCTGCGGCGTGAAGGCCGAGAAAATAGGCGGGTGGCGGTACGGCCTATTCTGGCTTCACGCCAGTCCCACTCGTGACCAAAGCCCACCGGCAAGATCCTCTTTGAAGAGAAATCCTACAGGTGGGCTTCGATTTACTACTGTGCGCCATCAGGGACTCGAACCCCGAACCCGCTGGTTAAGAGCCAGCTGCTCTGCCAATTGAGCTAATGGCGCCTGCTTGTTCCGCCGCTTTGGTGTTCCCCTCGGCGACGTGGAAAACATTAACACAGGGTTGCTGGGGCCCGTTTCAGGGGGGTCCCCTAACGATCGGCCGACCTGGATTCGGCCATCCGGCCGCAGGCGTTGCGGCCGGTCAGGCAGACTATAGCCAGACGTTGGGGTTGGTACCACGCGAAACGGGCGGTGTGCATGAGGGTCTGGGGAGCGACGGGGCGGTCGCGGGTGGCGTTGGTGGCTTTGGTGGCCGGGTTCACACTGGCCGCGTGCACCAGTACACCGTCGGGTGAAACGCCGTCGCAGGGTGGCGCGCCCGGTGGTTCGCAGCAGAGCGGCGCGCCCGCTCCCGAGCCGAAGCCCGCCGCGATGACGTTGACCCCGGCGCAGGGTGCGGCTGATGTGGCCCCTGGTGAGCCGGTCACGGTCGCCGTCGTCGACGGCAAGGTGGGCGAGGTCAAGTTGACCGGTGCCGACGGCAAGGTCGTCGCGGGCAAGCCGAAGGAGGACGGTTCGGGCTGGGAGTCGGCGGAACCGCTCGGCTACGGCAAGACCTACACCGTCACCGCGGCCGCGACCGGGACGGACGGCAAGCCGGTCACCGCGACCTCGACGTTCTCCACGTCTAAGCCGGGCAAGCAGATCGGCGTCTCGATCAACCTGGTCGACGGCGAGACGGTCGGCGTCGGGCTGCCGTTGATCTTCACCTTCACCGGCAACGTGCCGGACAAGGCGGCGACCGAGAAGGCGCTGAAGATCGTCACCGAGCCGCAGGCCGAGGGCGCGTTCCACTGGTTCGGCGAGAAGACCGTGATCTGGCGGCCCAAGGAGTACTTCAAGGCGGGCACGAAGATCTCGGTCAACGCGGCGATCTACGGCAAAAACCTCGGCAACAACACCTTCGGCCGTGAGGACAAGCCGGCCAAGGTGGTCGTCGGTGACAAGCTGGTCGCGACCGCGGACGGCGGCACGCACCAGATGAAGGTCGTGGTGAACGACCAAGAGGTCAAGCAGATGCCGATCTCGATGGGCAAGCCGTCGAGCAGCACCCCGGCCGGGACCTACACGGTGATGAGCGAGCACACCGGGTACACGATGGACTCGAGCACCTACGGCGTCCCGACGGACAGCAAGGCCGGCTACCGGACGTTCGTGAAGTACGCGGTGCGGATGTCGAACAGCGGCATCTTCTACCACTCGGCGCCGTGGTCGGTCGGTTCGCAGGGCAAGCGGAACGTGAGCCACGGCTGCATCAACCTCTCGACCGAGAACGCGAAGTGGCTGATGGACACTTCCAAGAAGGGCGACATCATCACGGTCGCCAACTCGGGCCCGCAGGTGCTGGAGCCGACCGACGGCTGGTCGGTGTGGCAGATGTCCTGGGACGACTGGAAGACCGGCGGCGACCGGAACTGACCCGATGTCATGAGGGGTCCCCTTAGGACGATTTTCGTCCTAAGGGGACCCCTCATGACATTCCTGGGCCGGAGGGGCTCAGTCTCGGAGAAGGTGTCCCTGCGCGTCGGTGCCACCGTTCGCCAACAGGCCGATTCCGTCCACTACCGGCTACACCACCCCGATGCCGCCAGTGAACAACACGAACACCACCCGG
>NZ_NMQT01000019.1 GCF_002234405.1 Amycolatopsis thailandensis
CCCGCAAGGCACGAGGTGAAGGGGACTTTCCTCTCATGTGATGAGGGGAAAGTCCCCTTCACCACACTCATGTCTCCCGAGCGCAAAGTCCGTGAAGGCCTCCTTGAGGGACCCAGGGTCCCTCAAGGAGGCCTTCACGGACATCACCTCCACCAAGGCACCTTTGCCTTACCCCTCAATAGAACGACACTGAGCACTCACGACCACCTCGAACGACCGCGTTTCGTCCTCTGAATGCGGTCCTTGCGCGTGCAACTACCGCATCCAGAGGACGAAATGCGAGGGTCAGAGGGGCTTGAACTGCACGTAGGTCAGCTGCTTGAACGTGTTCTTCCCGCTCGCCGACGGTAGTCCGAGCAGGTGGTCGGCCACTGGCGACAGCGGTCCGCAGCCGGTCGTGCGCGGCAGGGCGAGCTGTGTGTCGACGACGCCGAACTTCACCGTCTTCAGGTTCTGCGAGATCACCTCGAAGGGCACCGCGGGATCGTCCTTGACCACCGAATGAAGTGGCGCGTCCAGCGTGCCGACAGTGCATTCCTTGGGCAGCAGGGGGTGTCGCAGAACGGCGTAGAGGTCCAGTTCCCCGCGGCGTTCGTCGTTGGACAGGAAGTCCGAGTAGCCGCCGTACTTCAGCTGCATGGTCGCGCCGAAAGCGCCGCGGACCGGGGCGGGGGTGTGCCGCAGTTCGCCGAACACCTGCGCGAATTTCCCGTCGACCTCGCCCTCGGAGAACGTCAGCCGCATCTCGCCGAGCTGGATCTCGCGGTCGCCGATGGTCAGGACTCCTTGGGAGACAAAGGCTTCGCAACGCCAGGTGCCGGGGTCGGCGTTGGCGGGCGGGGCGGGGCAGGCGGAGAAGTCGAACTCGGGCACGGGGGACGACGCCGCGGAGGCGTGGCCGGGGAGGGCGACGAGGGCTGCGGCGGAGAGTGCGGCCGCGGCCGCTGCGAGAAGGCGTCTCATGACTCGAAAGAGTGGTCTGTGCCGGTTTGGGGCACATCGGGGAAGACCCCCAAGGGGGCCCGGAGATTGCCACGTTCGAGTGAAACTAAACGGTGTTTACCCAGCTGACGCGAATCCATTTCGGATTCGGTCTTGAAGGTGGCTCGAACGGCGGGCGATCATCGGCCCATGTCCCCACTGTCGCGCCGCAAGTTCCTCGGGTTCACCGCGCTCAACTCCGCCGCCGCTCTCGGGCTCACCACGATTTCCACCGCGCGGGCCGAAGAACCGGCCCCGGGCTTCTCGACGGCGGTGGTCGTCGGCACCGGTTACGGCGCCGCGGTCACCGCGCTCCGCCTCGGTGAGGCCGGGATTCCCACCGTCATGCTCGAAATGGGCAGGCTGTGGACCGACCCCGGCCCCGACGGCAAGGTCTTCTGCGACATGCTCCGTCCGGACCGGCGCGCCGCGTGGTTCAAGAACCGCACGCAGGCGCCGCTCGCGTCGTTCCTCTGGCTGGACGTGGCCAACCGGGACATCAAGCGGTACCCCGGAGTCCTCGACAGGGTGAACCACGGCGACATGTCCGTCTACGTCGGCCGGGGCGTCGGCGGCGGTTCCCTGGTCAACGGCGCGATGGCCGTGACGCCGAGGCGGTCGTACTTCGAGGAGATCCTGCCGGACGTCGACGCCGACGAGATGTACGGGAAGTATTTTCCCCGGGCCAACCAGGCGCTCGGTGTGAACGACATCGACCCGGAGTGGTTCGAAAGCTGCCGCTCCTACCGCTATGCGCGGGTTTCCCGGAAGGCGGCGGCGCGGGCGGGGCTCAAGACCGTTTTCGTGCCCAGTGTCTACGACTTCGACCACATGAAGCGGGAAGAGGCGGGCACGGCGCCGCGGTCGGCGCTCGCGTCCGAGGTCATCTACGGCAACAACCACGGCAAGCGTTCCCTCGACAAGAGCTACCTCGCGGCCGCGCTGGGCACCGGGAACGTGACCATCAAGACGCTGCACGAAGTCCGCGGGATCACCCGCCAGACCGACGGCACCTACGTCCTCACGGTGCACGAAACCGCCGAGGACGGCTCGGTCGTGGCGAGGAGACAGCTCGGCGCGAAGTACCTGTTCCTCGGCGCCGGCAGCCTCGGTTCGACGGAACTGCTCGTGCGGGCAAGGGAAACCGGGACGCTGCCCGAACTCGGCGACGAGGTCGGCCGCGGCTGGGGCACCAACGGCAACGTGATGCTGGGCCGCGCCAACCACGCGTGGGATCTCTGCGGATCACTGCAATCGGGGATGCCCGCGCTCGGCATCGACGCGTGGGACGACCCGGTGAACCCGGTCTTCGCCGAGGTCGCGCCGGTGCCCGCCGGGATCGAGACGTGGCTGAGCCTGTACCTGGCGATCACGAAGAACCCCGAACGCGGCCACTTCACCTACGACGCCGCGACCGACTCCGCGCGGCTCCAGTGGCGCGCTTCGCAGGGACAGCCGTCGATCGACGCGGCGAAGTCGTTGTTCGACAAGGTCAACCGGGCGAATCGCACGATCTACCGGAGTGACCTGTTCGGGGACACAAGGTCGTTCGAGAACCGGTTCACCTATCACCCGCTGGGCGGGCTGGTGCTGGGCAAGGCCACCGATCAATACGGCCGGGTGAAGGGCTACCGGAACCTCTACGTGACCGACGGTTCGCTGATCCCGGGCAGTACCGGGGTGAACCCGTTCGTGACGATCACCGCGCTGGCGGAGCGGAACGTGGAACGGGTGCTGGCCGAGGACGTGTCGCGCTGATTCAGCCCGCGGCCCGCAACTTCCCGTAGTACTCGACGCATTCGTCGTACCGCGGCAGCAATCCCTGCTCCAAGGCCTCTTTCAGGTAAGGCGCCTCAGTGTCCTTTTCGGACACCGCGGGTTCGATGTCCTGCGGCCACGGCAGCGCGAGATCGGCGTCAAGCGGGTTGACGCCGTGTTCGGCGGCCGGGTTGTACGGCTCGGAGCAGAGATACGCCATGACCGTGTTGTCTTCGAGTGCCATGAAAGCGTGGCCGAGGCCCTCGGCGATGTAGACCGCCTTGTATTCGGCGCTGTCGAGCAGCACGGACGTCCATTCGCCGAAAGTGGGCGAGCCGACCCGGATGTCGACGATCACGTCCAGCAGCGAACCGCTCGGGCAGTACACGTATTTCGCCTGCCCGGGCGGGGTGTCCGCGAAATGCACGCCGCGGATGGAGCCGCGCCGGGAAACGCTGGTGTTGGTCTGCGCCAGGCGAAGCCGGTGCCCGACTGCTTCGACGAAGGCCTCTTCCTGAAACGGCGCCACGAACAGGCCTCGGTGATCGGGGAAAACGCGCGGGGTGAACTCGAAACAGTCGGGGATGCTGAGGCGCCTGGCTTGCATACCTCTCATGCTAACCAGGGCCGAAGCGGTGTTCCCAAACCGGACGGACGTCTTGCGAAACCTCTCCTGAGCTGCGGATATCCGGGCGCGTTTGTGACATGAACCGCACCAGAGGGGCACACTGGTCCGCATGCCTGTCACAATGATCTGACCGCTGCGTCCGCGGCCGTCGCCACACCCACGGCATCGATGGCCGATTGGACGCTTCGCCGACAGGCCGGCGCTACCGCGCTGGGCTGCCGTGTCGGAGGACGAGTTACCCCAGGTGGCCGGGCCACGCCCAGTTTGGCCTGCTCACCGGCCAGTTCCCCCGCTCGCAGTCCCAGGAGAATCACATGACCTTCGCTCGAATCGAGACTTCGCCGTCCTTAGACACGGCGGAAGCAATGACGGGAACCACGATGACCACGCCAGTGACCGACACCGAGATCTTCGAAGGACACGAGGGCGGCAAGCTCTCCGTGGCCGCGACGCGCCCGATCTCCTCGCCCCGTGACCTCTCGGTCGCGTACACGCCTGGGGTGGCGAAGGTGAGCCGGGCGATCGCCGAGGACGCGGCCAAGGCGAAGCGGTACACGTGGGCGGACAGGCTGGTCGTGGTGGTCAGCGACGGTACGGCGGTGCTCGGCCTCGGTGACATCGGCGCGAGTGCCTCGCTGCCGGTCATGGAGGGCAAGTCGGTCCTGTTCAAGACCTTCGGCGGGCTCGACTCCATCCCGCTGGTGCTCGACACCACCGACGTCGACGAGATCATCGAGACCTTGGTCCGGCTGCGCCCGTCGTTCGGCGCGGTGAACCTGGAGGACATCTCGGCGCCGCGCTGCTTCGAGCTGGAGGACCGCCTCAAGGAGGCCCTCGACTGCCCGGTCATGCACGACGACCAGCACGGCACGGCGATCGTCACGCTGGCCGCGCTGCGCGGGGCGAACCAGGTCCTCGGCAAGGACATCTCCGGCCAGCGCGTGGTCGTCTCGGGAGCGGGCGCGGCGGGTGTGGCCTGCGCCAGGATCCTGCAGAACGCCGGCGTCGCGGACGTCACCGTGCTCGACTCGCGCGGCATCATCCACTCCGGGCGCGACGGGCTGAACCCGATCAAGCGGAAGCTCGCCGAGACCACCAACACGGCCGGTCTGCGCGGCGGCCTCGGTGAAGCGCTCAAGGGTGCCGACGTCTTCCTCGGCCTGTCGGGGGCGACCATCGACGAGTCCCTGCTGGCCGGGATGGCCGATGACGCGATCGTGTTCGCGCTGTCGAACCCGGACCCGGAGGTTCACCCGGGCGTGGCGGCTCAGTACGCCAAGATCGTCGCGACCGGGCGCAGCGACTTCCCGAACCAGATCAACAACGTGCTGGCGTTCCCCGGCGTCTTCCGCGGCGCGCTGGACTCCGGCGCGCGGGCGATCACGGAGAACATGAAGCTGGCCGCGGCCGAAGCGATCTTCGCGGTCGCGCAGGACGACCTGGGGCCGGACCGCATCGTCCCCAGCCCGCTGGACCCGCGGGTCGCGCCCGAGGTGGCCGCCGCGGTCGCGAAGGCCGCCGAGGCGGACGGCGTCGTCTGACGGTTCCTTTCACGCTCGCTCAAGCGCTATGAAAGGTCCTTTCCTTGCAAAATTTGCAAGGAAAGGACCTTTCATAGCGTGTGGGGGTTGCGACGGGCGAGTGCCTTCCGGGGTGTCATGAGGGGTCCCCATGGGACGAAAAACGTCCCATGGGGACCCCTCATGACACTCCAGGGGCAATCCAGCTGGGCAGGGTCGCCGCACACCTCAGCCGAGCTTCTTTTCCGAAGCAGGGGAGGGCCTCCGCCCGATGACGGGGCTTGACGGCTGAGGTTGGTGCGGTGGGCCGAAGCAGTCCTGGAAGACGCGTTGCGAAAGCCACTTTCGCAACCTTCAACGTTGCGAAAGTGGCTTTCGCAACGCCATCTTTCCGTCAGGCCGCACCAGGCCGAAGGCATCGAGTCAGGTGCCGAGTCCGTGAAGGCCTCCTTCACTACCTTCAGGGTAGGGAAGGAGGCCTCCACGGCCAGATGACGGCAGGCGCGGGTGGCCGTTGCCCACTGGACAACCGGCCTCGCCGGAAAGTGTCGCGAAAGCCACTTTCGGGACACTGAACGTCGCGAAAGTGGCTTTCGCGACACCTGCGAAGCAGCGCGCGAACACGCACCTCAGCCGAGCAGTTCCGCGAGGCGGTGCCGAGGCAGGTCGATCAACCGCGCGTCCGTCAGGTCCGAGGGGACGTCCAGCGAGACGTTCGCCAGCCGTGCGTGCGCCCGCGTCAGCAGTTCTTCCTGGTGCTCGACGGCGTCCGCGACGACGACGGCGTGCCGGTTGTCCGGGGTGCTCCGCAGCAGCCGCAGCTTGTACTTCGCCCCGACCAGCCGGTTGAGCGCGCCCTGCGCCTCGGCGTTCGTCAGGTCGGGGTGCGAATTCGGCACCAGCAGCGCCAGCCGCCGCGCGTTGGTGCCGAGCAGGGTCCGAAGCAGCCATGGGCCGGGGTCGGCCGAAAGGTCCATCGCGACCGCGTCGCCTTCCGGTCCGGAAACGGACCAGTCGACCGGCCGCGACTCCAGCGCCAGCCCGCCCTCGGTGGCGATCTCGTGCAGCTTGTCCAGCAGAGAGGGTTTGGCCCCGCCGGTGGACTCCACCGACTGCGGTCCGTGCGTGTAGATCGCGGCCTTCCCTTTGCCGCCGCGGTTCTTCTTCGACTTCGCGGTCGGCTGGCAGACGTAGAGGTCCGCCGCGCTCCCGATCGCCTGCGCGCCGAAGTACCGGTTGAAGTCCGGCAGGATCGCTTCGAAGGTCAGCCCGAGCGTCGCGAGCGCCCGCTGCACCTGTGCGCCCAAAGCGGGATGCCGGGGGCTGTAGCCGTAAGCGAGCAGCAGCCGCCCGTCCGAGGGTTCGGCGAGCGCCTGGACCCCGCGCGCGGCGAACAGGCCCATTCCTTCCGGGGTGTAAGGCGGATCACTGAACACGAGGTCCATCCGCCCGGCCACGGTGGGTGGCAGCCCGACCCGCAGGTCCGTGTGCAGGGTGCGGATGGACCGCTCGCTGAGTTCGTCGATGTAGGCCAGCACACGATCGTCGAGATCGACGACGGTGAGGTCCGCGTCGGGCCGCAACGCGCGCACGGCCAGCGATGTGAGGTCGTGGTCGCCGAGGAACAGCAGCTTCGCCGTGTCGAGGTCGTAGCGCTCGTCCAGCCACAGCGCCCGGTCGAGCACGGTCCGCGGCGTCGCCTGCACGTGGTCGAGCGCGGCCAGCGGCGCGGGCACGTTCTCGACGTAGCTGGTGATGGTCTTCAGCAGGTCGGGGTCGGTTTTCCGGTCCCGTGGCCCGAAGCGCGCGTACTTCTCCCGGGCGGCGGGGGCCAGCCGCAAGCGGGACTCGTTCCGCTCGAGGTCGCCGCCGAGGGCGTTCAGGACGTCTTCGACACTCCGGCGCGGCGCGGTGCTGATCCGGACCAGCTCGCCGAGGTCACGCCAATCCGTCCGGAGCAGGGAAATCACCTGATGGAGCGGTCGCACGTGGACACCGTGCGCCGCGAGGACGTCATCGACGGAGGAACTCACAGCCCGCAGCCTAGTGACTCGATCCCTGGGACACCGTGCCAACAGGGCCGATGTGGGCTACGGTTTTTCGACCAGACATGGGGAGAGACACGTGACTATCGAGTTCCGTGGCGTGACCAAGCGGTATCCGGACGGGACGGTCGCGGTCGACGACCTGAACCTCACCGTCGAGGACGGCACCATCACCGTCTTCGTCGGGCCGTCCGGCTGCGGCAAGACCACGTCGCTGCGGATGATCAACCGCATGGTCGAGCCGACGTCGGGCGCCGTGCTGCTCGACGGCAAGGACGTCAGCGACGGCGACCCGGCGCTGCTGCGCCGTGGCATCGGCTACGTCATCCAGCACGCCGGCCTCTTTCCACACAGGACAGTCCTGGACAACGTCGCCACCGTTCCGCTGCTGTCCGGCTGGGACAAGGGCAAGGCACGCAAGCGCGCGGCCGAACTGCTCGAAACCGTCGGCCTGCCCGCGGAACTCGGCAAGCGGTACCCCGCCCAGCTTTCCGGCGGACAGCAGCAGCGCGTCGGCGTCGCCAGGGCGCTCGCGGCGGATTCGCCGGTGCTGCTGATGGACGAGCCGTTCTCCGCCGTCGACCCGATCGTCCGCGAGGAATTGCAGGACGAACTGCTGCGTTTGCAGTCGCAGCTGGGGAAGACGATCGTGTTCGTCACCCACGACATCGACGAAGCCGTGCGGCTCGGCGACAAGATCGCCGTGCTCCGCGTGGGCGGTGTGCTCGCGCAGTACGGCACGCCGTCGGAGGTGCTGCGCCATCCCGTCGACGACTTCGTCGCGTCGTTCGTGGGCAAGGACCGCGGCTACCGCGGCCTCTCCTTCCTTTCCGCGGAAGGGATCGTCGTCGAAGAGGTCAAGCGGGTCGAGGTCGGAAAGCCCGTTGCCGGGCCGTCCGACGAATGGCTGGTCGCGGTCAACGCCGAAGGTCAGCCGCGCGGCTGGCTCCGGCCAGGGTCCACTGTGGACGGAGAGCTCGCCGAGACCGATCTCGTCGCGGGCGGCTCGCTGTACGTCCAGGGATCCCCGATCCGCGGCGCGCTCGACGCGGCGCTGTCTTCGCCCGCGAGCCTCGGCGTGGTGGTCGACGCCGACCAGAAGGTCCTCGGGGTGGTCAGAGCCCAGCAAGTCCTCGAGGTGATCGAAGCGCCGTCGTTGAGCTCCTGATGGGGGACTTCTTCGCGGAGCTCGGCCGCTACCTGAGCAGCGCCAACAACCGATCGCAGTTCTTCGGCGACCTGCTCGACCACATCTATCTGTCGCTGGTCCCACTGGTGCTGGGCCTGGTGATCGCGGTGCTGGCCGGCTGGCTCGGCCACCGGTTCGGCCCGGCGCGGTCCGTGCTGCTGGTGGTGTCGAACCTGCTGTACACGATCCCGTCGCTCGCCTTGTTCGTGGTGATCCCGGGCATCATCGGCTCGAAGATCCTCGACAGTGTCAACGTCATCGTCGCGCTCACCGTCTACACGGCCGCCCTGCTGGTGCGCCCGGTGCTGGACGCGCTCGACGCCGTCCCGCCGCACGTCGTCGCCGCGGCCACGGCGGTCGGCTACAAACCCGCCCGCCGCTTCCTCAGCGTGGAGCTGCCGCTTTCGGTGCCGGTGCTCGCGGCGGGCGTCCGGGTGGCCTCGGTCAGCAACATCAGCCTGGTCAGCGTCGGCGCGCTGATCGGCACCGGCGGGCTCGGCGTGCTGTTCACCGACGGCTTCCAGCGCGAGTACTTCTCGCCGATCGTCGTCGGGATCGTCGCGACCCTGCTGCTCGCGCTGATCGTCGACCTGGTGCTGGTCCAGCTCCGCAATCTCCTCACACCCTGGGACCGGGTGGCGACCACGGCGGGGGCGAAATGATCGGCGACGTCCTGAACTGGTTCGGCGACCCGGCGCACTGGCAGGGCACGGACGGCATCCCGGCCCGGCTGCTCCAGCATCTCGGCTACACCGCGCTGGCGCTGCTCTTCGCGCTGATCATCGCGATCCCGCTCGGGCTCTACGTCGGGCACACCGGCCGCGGCGCGGTGCTGCTGGTGAGCGGGGGCAACGCGATCCGCGCGCTGCCGACGCTCGGCCTGGTGACCTTCCTGTTCCTGCTCTTCACCGAAAGCGAGATCTCGACGATCATCGGTCTCGTGGTGCTCGCGATCCCGCCGATCCTCGCCGGGACGTACGCGGGTCTGCAGGCGACCGATCACGGCGTGGTCGACGCGGCGCAGGGCATCGGAATGACCGGCTGGCAACGATTGTGGAAGGTCGAGGTGCCCATTTCGCTGCCGCTGGTGCTCGGCGGGGTGCGGAACTCGGTGCTGCAACTGGTGGCGACGGCGGCCGTGGCCGCGTACGTCGGGCTCGGCGGACTCGGCCGGTTCCTGCTCGACGGACTGGCCATTTTGGACTATCCCCAGGTGGTCGCGGGCGCGCTCCTGACGACGTTGCTCGCCGTCGTGCTGGATCTGGCGCTGGCGGGCGTCCAGCGGCTGCTGGTGCCCAAGGGGGTTCGGCTGGCGCAGGTCGCGAGCGGGAAGAAGGCGAAGGTATGAAGCGGACGGTGACGGCGCTGCTCGCCGGGATCGCTTTGCTGGCGACGGCCTGTGGCAACCCGCTCGCCGGCGGTGCCGAAGGCGGCGCGACCGGCGACATCATCATCGGCGCGTCCGACGTCGGGGAAAGCCTGCTGCTGGCCCAGATCTACGCGGGCGCGCTGCGCAACGCGGGCGCGGAGAACGTGACCGTGCGCCCGCCGGTCGGCAGCCGCGAGGTCGTCGTCAAGGCGTTGCAGGACAAGTCGCTTTCGGTGGTGCCGGACTACAGCGGCAACCTGTTGCGCTACTTCGACAAGGACACCCAGGCCACCACACCGCAGGACGTCTACGCGCAGCTGAAGCAGAAGTTGCCCTCCGGATTCGAGGTGCTCGAACAGGCGCCCGCGGAGGACAAGGATCTTCTGGTGGTGCGCAAGGAACTCGCCGATTCCGGGATCCGGACCTTCTCCGATCTCGGCAAGCGGTGCAAGGAGTTCGTGTTCGGCGGTCCGGGTCAGTGGAGCAGCCGCTGGAAGGACAAGATCAAGACGCTGTACGGCTGCGAGTTCGCCGAGATCCGCACGACCGACACCGGCGGTCCGGTCACGGTCGCCGCGCTGAAGTCCGGCGACGTCCAGGTCGCCGACCTGTTCAGCACGTCGTCCTCGATCGCGGCGAACGGGTTCGTGCCGCTGGTGGACGACAAGAACATGTTCCCCGCGCAGAACATCGTCCCCCTCGTCGCGAAGGGGACGCTGTCGCCGAAGGAGGCCGACGCGCTGAACCGGGTCTCGGCGGCGCTCACGACCGATCAGCTGACCGAATTGAACGTCCAGTTCAGCGAGGAGAAGCGGAACCCGCTCGACGTCGCCGAGGAGTTCCTGCGGAAGAACAATCTCCTCGCGCCGGCTTGACCCCACGCGTTCAGTCCTCTGGATGCGGTGGTTGCACGCGCAAGTACCGCATCCAGAGGACGAAATGCGGAAGATCAGAGGCGGTCGAAGGCGGGGGAGTAGCGGAACTCGCCCCGGAGTTCGGGGCGATACGCGTTCAGGGTGCGGACCTGGAAATGCGGCGCCCATTCCGCGACCGGCGGCGTGATCCCGTGCCGTCCGGCGAGCACGAAGCCGAAGCGGGAGTAGTACTTCGGGTCGCCCAGCAGGATCACCGCGCCGTAGCCGAGCGCGTCGGCCGCGCCGAGCACGGCGTGCACGAGCGCGGAGCCGATGCCGGACGCGTGATACTCGGGCAAGACGCCAAGCGGGCCGAGGCCGACCGTCGACTTCTCGTCGGCGCCGAGCCGGGACGGGCTGCAGCAGACGTGGCCGACGACCTTCCCGTCGCGTTCGGCCACGATGGACAGTGTGCCGATCAGGTCGCCGTCCTCCCGGAGTGCGTCGACGAGTTTCGCCTCGACCACCGGGACACTGTGTTTCGCGAACGCGGCCAGATGTACGGCGTGAATCGCCTCGCGGTCGGCCGGGGTTTCCTGTCGGAGCAACATGCGCCCGAGTGTGCTCCATCCGAAGGTAGGATGGAAATCGTTTTCCGCGCCTGCCGGTCGCGACTTTAGTAGGCGGCCATCCGTGTGTAGTTCCACGCCACTGAAACGATCGGTGGTCCGGGAAACGACCACCAGATGTGCGGATTCCCAATTCTTCGTGGGCCGTACGGGCGCAAAACGCGACTAAAGGCGGGGGCTGAACGGTGCCCGAGCTGCGTCGATGTGACGCCCATTACTACCCGGATGTCCGTAATGCAAGGTCTTCCTTGGGGTGAAAACGGGACTTAGTCTCAGCCTGCGTTCAGCAAGTGAACGCGCTTCACCTCTGATTCACCCCAACGATCCGGCGGGCAATTCATGCCCGTGGGTCGACCCTGCCTGGGAGGAATATCTTGAACAATTCCCTGGGATCCTTGAAGAGACGACTGCCGGTGTTCGGTGTCACGGCGGCCGTCGCCGTGCTGACCGCGCTCGGCGGTGCCACCGTCGCGTCGGCGGCGGAGGGTTCGATCGTCAACGCGGGTAGCGCGAAGGCGATCAAGGACAGCTACATCGTCGTGCTGAAGGACGGCTCGTCGGTCGAGGCCACCGCGAAGAGCGTCACGAACCGCCACGGCGGGAAGGTCGAAAAGACCTTCGCCTCGTCGGTCCGCGGCTTTTCCGGCGTGCTGACCGAAAAGCAGGCGAAGCGCGTCGCCGCCGACCCGGCCGTCGCCTACGTGGAGCAGAACCAGACCGTCTCGGCCTCGACGGATCAGCTGAACCCGCCGTCGTGGGGCCAGGACCGGGTCGACCAGCAGAGCCTCCCGCTGGACCAGAAGTACAGCTACAGCACCACGGCGTCGAACGTCACCGCGTACGTCGTCGACACCGGCATCCTCACCACGCACCCCGACTTCGGCGGGCGCGCGACCCACGGCCGGGACACCGTCGACAACGACAACGACGCCACGGACTGCAACGGCCACGGCACCCACGTCGCCGGCACCATCGGCGGTACCGCCCACGGTCTGGCCAAGGGCGTCAAGCTCGTCGCCGTCCGCGTGCTGAACTGCTCCGGTTCCGGGACGACCGCCGGTGTCATCGCCGGTATCGACTGGGTGACCGCGAACGCCGTCAAGCCCGCCGTCGCGAACATGAGCCTCGGTGGCGGCGCTTCGGCGACCCTCGACCAGGCCGTCCAGCGGTCGATCGCGTCGGGCGTCACCTACGGTGTCGCGGCCGGTAACGACTACGGCGCCAACGCGTGCAACACCTCCCCGGCCCGCACACCCGAGGCGATCACCGTCGGCTCGACCACCAACACCGACGCCAAGTCCGACTTCTCCAACATCGGCACCTGCCTCGACATCTTCGCGCCGGGCAGCGGCATCACCTCGACGTGGCTGAACAACGGCACCAACACCATCAGCGGCACCTCGATGGCGACCCCGCACGTCGTCGGCGCGGCGGCTCTCTACGTCTCCGCCAACCCGTCGGCCACCCCGGCCCAGGTCCGTGACGCGCTGGTCAACGCCGGCGTCAAGGGCAAGGTGACCAGCCCGGGCACCGGTTCGCCGAACGTGCTGCTCAACACCGGTTCCGGCGGTGGCCCCGGCCCCGAGCCGACGCCCTGCGGCACGCAGACCAACAGCGGCGTCGTCGCCATCCCCGACGCCGGTGCCGCCGTGACGAGCACGATCACCGTCGCGAACTGCGCCCGCAACGCTTCGGGTACCACCAAGGTCGCCGTGAACATCACGCACACCTACGTCGGTGACCTGGTCATTGACCTGGTCGCGCCGGACGGCACCTCGTACCGCCTGAAGGGTTCGAGCAACGACTCGTCCGACAACATCAACACCACCTACACCGTCAACGCCGCGGCCGAGGCCGCGAACGGCGCCTGGAAGCTCAAGGTGCAGGACGTGTACCGGGTCGACACCGGCTCGCTCAACAGCTGGTCGCTGACCGTCTGATCCACCCCTGGAGTACGTGAAGGCCCCCTTCCTCCTGCTGGGAAGGGGGCCTTCCGGTGTCCGGAGAGTGATTCGCCCGGCAATTGCCGCGTTCGTCCTATCTGGACGGTCGGAAAGCCTTACCCTCTTCCGCATGCAGCCCGGACCGCCCTATCAGCAGGGACCTCAGCAGCCGTACCCACCGCAGGGATATCCGGGATATCCGGGGTATCCGCCGCCCGGCTACGGTCCGCCGCCCAAGAAATCGAACACCGGGCTCATCATCGGGCTCGTCCTCGGCGCGGTGGTGGTGCTCGGCGGTGGTGGCGTCGCGGCCTTCCTGCTGCTCTCCGACGGTTCCGGTTCGTCTTCGTCCGCGGCGCCGACCTCGTCCAAGAAGACCGGGCCGCCGGACAAGTACACGTCGATGCCGGGATGCGAGAAGATCGGCAGCGGGGTGCGGAACCTGCCGCCGCTCGAAACGCCGAAGGGCGAGGAACCGGCGAGCACCTCGAACAACGACATCGTCTACACGTCCTCGTCGTGTTCCTGGCGTGAGTACGGCGCTCCCTCGGCGTTGGTGACCATGTACCTGGCGAAGTCGAAGGAACCGGGCACGGGCTCCGGTGAGGACTGGGCGAAGGCGGGCTACGACAACGCCATGAGTGACGGCGGTGAAGTGATCCCTACGCTCGCGAAGGCGACAAAGGCCGGCTACAACAACATCCGATCCGAAGGGCAGTGCTCGATCAAGCTCTACCAGGGCAACGTCGAAGCGCAGATCATCGTGAGCGGTGCCGAGCCCACCAAACCCATCGACCAGAAGCTGTGCAAGGAGAACGCCCTGAAGGTCGCCAAGGCGACCTCCGAGGCGATCGGTTAGGCGAGCTTCTCGACCTGGACCTGCCCGGTCGGCCCGTCGCCGAACGGGTTCTCCCAGCTGTGCCATTCGGCGGCGAGGACGTAGAGCTCACGCCCGTCCTCGCCACCGATCGTGCAGGAGAAGCAGCCTCGGTCGGCCTCGACCTTCTTCAGCACTTCGCCTCCTTCGCGGACGCGGACGCAGTGCTTGGCCGCCACGTCCGCGTACCAGACGGCGCCCTCGGCATCGAGGGAGATGCCGTCGGGGTGATCGCCGCCGAGGTCCGCCCACACGCGCCTGCCGGACAGCGAACCGTCCTCGCCGATGTCGAACGCGGTGAGGCGGTTTCCGTACGACTCGGCGACGATCAGCGTCTTGTCGTCCGGGGTGACGGCCATGCCGTTGCCGAAGAGGATGCCGTCGGCGACTTCGCGCACTTCACCGTCCGGGGTGACGAGGGCGAGGACGCCGGGTGCCTGGAGGTCGTGCGAGCCGTTGACGAAGGCGTTCCCGCGGCCGTCTGTCACCACCTCGTTGCAGAAGGCGGCGACGGGGGCGATGTCCGCGTAGACGCTCAGGTCGGCGTTGAGCAGGTTGGCGTTCGGGCCGTCGACGATGATCAGGCGGCCGTCGGGAAGCCAGTCGAACGTGAGTGGCATCGCGTTCGGCACGGTCGCGATGACTTCACTCTCGCCACCGGGGGTGACGGCGAGGATCTCGCCGCCGCCCCAGTTCGCCAGCCAGAGCCTGCCGTCGTGCCAGCGGGCGGATTCGGGGAGCTTGAGGCCGTCGAGCAGGGTCTTCATGGTGTCTCCTTCGGTCGTTTGCCCCCTATACGAACGGGCCTCACCGTTTTCGACACCCCAAGTACGTGAAGGCCCCCTTCACCGCGTCTAGCGCAATGAAGGGGGCCTTCACGTACTTGTCAGGCGATCAGTCGAAGGCCCGCGCGATCAGCGCCTTCTGCTCGACCTCGTGCACCTTGGACGAACCGGCGGACGGCGCGGCCATCGGACGGCGCGAAACGACGTCCAGGCTGGAGAACACCTCCGGCAGCTTCCGCGGCAGGTTCAGGCCGAAGAACGGCCACGCACCCTGGTTCTCCGGCTCCTCCTGGACCCAGACCGCGGGCGCGCCGTTGTAGCGCTCGAGCGCCGCCAGCAGCTTCTTCTTCGGCAGCGGGTAGTACTGCTCGACCCGCACGATCGCGACGTCGTTCGCTTCGCGCTTGGTGCGCTCGGCCACCAGCTCCCAGTAGAGCTTGCCCGAGGTCAGCAGGACCTTGCGCACCTTCGACGGGTCGACGTCGGCGTCGTCGATGACCGACATGAACTTCGTCTGGCCGGTGAAGTCCTCGACCGCCGAGGTCGCGGCCTTGTTGCGCAGCATCGACTTGGGGGTGAAGACCACCAGCGGGCGGTTGACTCCGTCGAGCGCGTGGCGGCGGAGCAGGTGGAAGTAGTTCGCCGGGGTCGACGGGACCGAGACGGTCATGGAGCCTTCGGCGCACAGCGAGAGGAAGCGCTCGATGCGGCCGGAGGTGTGGTCCGGGCCCTGGCCTTCGTGGCCGTGCGGCAGCAGCAGCACGACGTCGGAGAGCTGGCCCCACTTGGCCTCGCCGGAGGAGATGTACTCGTCGATGACGGTCTGCGCGCCGTTGACGAAGTCACCGAACTGCGCTTCCCACATGACCAGCGCTTCGGAGTTGGCCACGGAGTAGCCGTATTCGAAGCCGACCGCCGCGTACTCGGACAGCGCCGAGTCGTAGATCATCACGCGGCCCTGGTTCTCGGCCAGGCTGGCCAGCGGCGAGTACTCCTGGCCGGTCTTGCGGTCGATCAGCACCGAGTGGCGCTGGGTGAAGGTGCCGCGGCGGGAGTCCTGACCGGACAGCCGCACCAGGCGGCCTTCCATGGCCAGCGAACCGAAGGCGAGCAGCTCGCCGTACGCCCAGTCGATGCCGCCTTCGCGGGACATCTTGTGGCGGCGTTCCATGACCGGCTTGACCCGCGGGTGCGGGGTGAAGCCCTCGGGGACGTTGAGGAACGCGTCGCCGATGTGCTCGATGACCTCGGCGGTGGTCGCGGTGGGCACCTTGGCGGGGACCTGCTGCTCCTCTTCGACCGAGGGGCTGGCCTTCGCCGGGTGCTTCTCCAGCTCGCGGACCTCGTTGAACACGTGCTCCAGCTGGCTGGAGAAGTCGCGCAACGCGGCCTCGGCCTCTTCGACGGAGATGTCGCCGCGGCCGATCAGCGATTCGGTGTAGGTCTTCCGGACCGAACGCTTCGTGTCGATGATGTCGTACATCGCCGGCTGCGTCATCGAGGGGTCGTCGCCCTCGTTGTGGCCGCGGCGGCGGTAGCAGATCAGGTCGATCACGACGTCCTTGTGGAACGCCTGGCGGTAGTCGACGGCCAGCTTGGCCACCCAGTGCGCGGCCTCGGGGTCGTCACCGTTCACGTGGAAGATCGGCGAGCCGATCATCTTCGCGACGTCGGTGGCGTACTGGCTCGAACGCGAGTGCTCGGGCGCGGTGGTGAAGCCGACCTGGTTGTTGACGATGACGTGCACGGTGCCGCCGGTGCGGTAGCCGCGCAGCAGCGCGAGGTTCAGGGTCTCGGCCACGACGCCCTGGCCCGCGAAGGCCGCGTCGCCGTGCATGAGGACCGGGAGGACGGTGAAGCCCTCGCCACCCTTGTCGAGGATGTCCTGCTTCGCGCGGACGATGCCCTCGAGGACGGGGTCGACGGTCTCCAGGTGCGACGGGTTCGCGGTCAGCGACACCTTGGTCTCGCCGTCGCCGAACATGCGGAAGTACTTGCCCTCGGCGCCGAGGTGGTACTTCACGTCACCGGAACCGTGCGCCTGGCCCGGGTCGAGGTTGCCCTCGAACTCCTGGAAGATCTGCGCGATCGGCTTGCCGACGATGTTCGCGAGCACGTTCAGGCGGCCGCGGTGCGGCATGCCGATGACGACCTCGTCGAGCTCGTGTTCGGCGGCCTTGTCCAGCAGCGTGTCCAGCAGCGGGATCGCGGTCTCGCCGCCTTCGAGGGAGAACCGCTTCTGGCCGACGTACTTGGTCTGCAGGAAGGTCTCGAACGCCTCGGCGGCGTTGAGCTTCGAGAGCACGTACTTCTGGACGGCGGGGTCCGGCTTCTCGTGCGGGATCTCGACGCGGTCCTGGATCCAGCGGCGCTCCTCGGGGTCGAGGATGTGCGTGTACTCGATGCCGACGGTGCGGCAGTAGGAGTTGCGCAGCACGCCGAGGATGTCACGCAGCTTCATCCGCTCCTGGCCGGCGAAGCCGCCGACCGGGAACTCGCGGTCCAGGTCCCACAGGGTCAGGCCGTGGGAGAGGACGTCGAGGTCGGCGTGGCTGCGCTGCCGGTAGTTCAGCGGGTCGGTGTCGGCCATCAGGTGACCGCGCATGCGGAAGGCGTCGATCAGCTCGATCACGCGCGCGGTCTTGTCGACCGGGCCGTCCGGGATGTCGGCGACCCAGCGGATCGGCTCGTAGGGCAGGCGCAGGCTGGTGAAGACGTCGTCGTAGAAGCCGTCCTCGCCCAGCAGCAGCTCGTGGATGCGCTTGAGGAACTCGCCCGACTCCGCGCCCTGGATGATGCGGTGGTCGTACGTCGAGGTCAGCGTCATGATCTTCGACACGCCGAGGTCGACCAGCGCCTTCTCGCTGGTGCCCTCGAAGTGCGCCGGGTACTGCATGGCGCCGACGCCGATGATCGCGCCCTGACCGGCCTGCAGGCGCGGCACCGAGTGGTTGGTGCCGATGCCGCCGGGGTTGGTCAGCGAGATCGTGGTGCCGGCGAAGTCGTCGGCGGTCAGCTTGCCGTTGCGGGCCTTCTTGACGATCTCCTCGTAGGCCTGCCAGAACTGCATGAAGGTCATGTTCTCGGTGGCCTTGATGGAGGCCACGACGAGCGTGCGGGAGCCTTCCTTGCCCTTCATGTCGATCGCGAGACCGAAGTTCACGTGCTCCGGCGTGATCGCGAACGGCTTCCCGTCGATCAGCTGGTAGTGCCGGTTCATGTTCGGGAAGTTCTTCAGCGCCCGGACCATCGCGTAGCCGATGAGGTGCGTGAAGGAGATCTTGCCGCCGCGCGTGCGCTTGAGGTGGTTGTTGATGACGATGCGGTTGTCGGCCATCAGCTTCGCCGGGACGGCGCGCACACTCGTCGCGGTCGGCACGGACAGCGAGGCGTCCATGTTCTTCGCGATCGCCGCCGCGGCGCCGCGGAGCTGCTTCGACTCCGGCTCGGCGTCCTTCTCGGCGGGCTTGGCGGGAGCCTTCTCCGCGGCCTTGGGCGCCGCCGCCTTCGGAGCGGGCTTCGCTTCGGTCTTCGGGGCGGGCTTCGCCGGGGCTGTCTGCTTCGCGGTGGACTCGGCCTTGCGGACGGTCTGCGGCGACGGCTTGGTGGCCTGGCCGTTGGCGCCCGCTGCCTCCTTGGTGGTCTCCGAGGAGGTCTGACGTGCGTCGTCAGCCTTGGTCTTCGCGTCCTGCGTTGGCTTGAAGTCCGCGAAGAAGTCGTGCCAGGCGGCATCGACTGAGCTGGGGTCGGCGAGGAACTGGTCGTACATTTCCTCGACCAGCCACTCGTTGGGGCCGAATTGTGACGCAGGGCTGCTGCTGGACACGGCTTGGACTCGCCTCTATCCGTCTCGAGATCTTGAACACCGCTGATGCGCCTACCAGGCTAACCCCCTCGGTGGCGGCCGTGTGATGGAACTGGCCTGTGTGAGGCGTGGCGCACTAGGCGATGGGTCACTGTCTCGATCAAGAGATCGAAACCGGACCGCTCCGCCGACCGGGCCGCGACCGTTCGGGGGAGCAGGGGACCTTTGCTGTCGTTTCACCGTCTGCGCAGGTCAGGTCACGGATTGGTCGGTAAAGGTTGGCTGGGTGGTCGTGCCCGGACAGCCTGGAGTTCACGTCGGCGGGTTTTGCTGGGTGGAGGATGCGGCCGGTGTCGTGCCGGCCGCCGATCGCCCGCGAGGTGGTGGCAGCCGATGTGGCTGGACGAGTGCCCGTCGTTCTGGGACGAGGGGCGCGTGCGCCCGCTGGTCACCGAATCCGGCAAGGTCGTCCTGATGTGCGACTCGTGCTCGGCGGTCTGGCCGACGCTCGCCGACTTCAAGGAGATGGAGCACGTCGAGCCCGACGAGCCGGACTGGGCGGTGACGGCCGGGGTGCACGTCCGGCCCGGGACCTTCCGGTGGGCTTCGGAGCGGGATGTCGAGGTCGCCGGGATGAGCGGCCTCAAGTGGCGGCCCTAGGCGCTGTACGGGCGCTCCGCCGGTAGCAGTGCTTCGGCGTCCTCGATGCGGTTCGCCGCGACCAAGGCACCGATCTCGCGCATGACCGGGGTGACGTCGGTGACCGCGGTGATCCATTTGTCGACATAGCGATCGACGGCCTCGCCGCTCAGTCCCATCTGGAGCGAACGATGCTTCAGGGGGCCGAGCCGGACACTGCGTTCCGGATCCCACTGGATGCGGACCGGGCTGGTCTTGACCTCGTTCCGCCACGCCTTCTGGTCGGGGTGGACGTCCCGGTCGTAGTGGCTGAGCGCCGCGTGGTCGAGTGCCCAGGCGAAGCCCTCGCGAGTGATGTCGAGGGCGAGCACGCGCTCTTGGCCGGGCTTCGCGGCCCAGCCGCAGCGGTACGCCATCCAGAGGAAGGACGGCTTGATCCAGGTCATGCGTTCGCGTTTGAACGGCGGCACGAACGTGCCCGCCTTCAGGGCGGCGTCGGCGATGGCCGGCGAGTACGCCTGATAGACGCGGATCGTGGTTTCGGTGTGGACGGCGCGGATCTGCCGCGCCGGGATCTCTTCTTTCATTTGCCGCTCAGCGTGACAGGCGCGATGTTCGTATGCGACCGAAATTCCCTTGCCCGCCGGGGCATGCTGACGTCATGGCATTGCTGCGCAAGGGTTCGCGACGGATCGTGGTCGACGACACCGCTTACCGGTGGATCGTCCGGCGTAAGCCGACCTACTCGCAGGAGGACGGATGTCCCCTGTCCTACGCGGTGGAACTCGAGGACGCGCGGGGTGCGGTGCTGGTGGTCCAGACGGACCACGCGCATCCGTTGAACTATCGGGGATTCCCGTCGAAAGCGGTGCTGCCTTCCGATGTGGAGGGGGCGATCCGGCTGGCGCTGGAGCGCGGGTGGGAGCCGACGGCTCCGGGGGCGCAGTTCCCGCTGGATCTCGCGGCCGCGGGCTCGTGAGTGAGACCGAGGCCCTGTCCGTGAAGGCCTCCTTGAGGGACCCAGGGTCCCTCAAGGAGGCCTTCACGGACTTCAGGTGGCCGAAGCGGCGGTGACGTGTCCGTGTCCGGGTGGATCAGTGGCCCTGGGACATCCGCACCAGGACGCGGCCGGGGGCGTGGGTCTCGGCGGCGATGTAGCCGCTCACGACCGTGCGACCCGGTGCTGTCCGGCGCCCAGTGTCGCGAAAGTGGCTTTCACAACGTTGAAGGTTGCGAAAGTGGCTTTCGCAACGCTCTCCTGCTGGAGGTCATGCCCGGCGGAAGGTGATGGCCTGCACCGGGCCGTGAAGGCCTCCTTTCCTACCCTGAAAGTAGGGAAGGAGGCCTTCACGGACTTCGCCATCCGACCTGACGCTCCTTGGCTTTCGGCCCGGTAACCCGAATGGCAACCGCGACCGACGTCAGCCCAAGGACCACAGGCGCGCGTAGTGGCCCCCGGCGGCCACCAGGTCTTCGTGGGTGCCCTGCTCGATGATCCGGCCGTGGTCCAGCACCACGATCCGGTCCGCCTTGGCGGCGGTGGCGAGCCGGTGCGCGACCACGAAAGTCGTGCGGCGCCGCGCGAGTTGTTCCGTCGCGCGCAGGACGGCGGCTTCGGTGGACGGGTCCAGTGCCGCTGTCGCCTCGTCGAGCAGGAGGACGTCCGGGTCCACGAGTTCGGCGCGGGCGAGGGCGACGAGTTGCCGCTGCCCGGCCGAAAGCGACCGTCCGCGTTCACCGACAGGCTGATGGAAACCGGCGGGGAGCGCGGCGACACCGTCGAGCGCGCCGACGGACCGGACCGCCTCTTCGACTTCCGCGTCCGTCGCGGAAGGCCTGCCATAGCGCACATTGTCCGCGACGGTCCCCGAGAACAGATGCGCTTCCTGTGGTACCACGCCCATCCGTGTGCGCAGGGCGGCCAGGTCGTATTCGCGGATGTCGGTTCCGTCGATCCGGACCACACCGCCCGTCGCGTCGTAGAAACGCGCGACGAGCTTCACCGCCGTCGATTTCCCGGCGCCCGTCGCGCCGACCAGCGCGACGGTCTCCCCGGGCGCGACGTCCAGGGAAAGCTGGGTCAGGGCGGGCTCGTCCGTTGCGGTGTAAGCGAAATCGACGTCCTTGAAGGAGACTTCGCCTCGCAGTCGCTCCGGGACCGCGACCGGTTTCTCCGCCTCCGGAACGGAAGTCGGCGTGCGCAGGAGGTCGCCGATCCGCGTCAGGCCGACCCGCGCCTGCTGATATCCGTCGAACACCGAGGACAGTTGCTGGATCGGCGAGAAGAACTGACCCAGGTACAACAGGAACGCCACCAGCACACCGGCGGACAGGGTGCCCGCCGCGACGCGGTTCGCGCCGACGATCAGCACGACGACCTCGGCGAGTCCGGAAAGCATCGCGGCGAAAGGGAAGTACGTCGCGACCAGACGCTGGGCGCGAAGCCGTGAACGCCGGTATTCATCGCTGCGGGACGCGAACTTCTCCGCCGTGCGCTCTTCGCGCGTATACGCCTGCGCGACCCGCAGCCCGTTCACGTTCTCCTGCATGTCCGCGTTGACGACGCTGACCCGTTCCCGGGCTTCGGTGTACGCCTTGGACGAAGCCCGGCGGAAGATCACCGTCGCCACGACGAGGATCGGCAGCACCGCGAGCGCGTACGCCGCCAGCCCGATATCGGTGATCATCAAGGCCGCCGCGATCCCAACCAAGGTCAGCGCGCTCACCACAGCCTGTGCGACACCGGTCTGCAGGAACGTCGAGAGCGCGTCGACGTCGGTCGTCATCCGGGTCATGATCTTCCCGGACAGTTCGCGTTCGTAGAAGTCGAGCCCGAGCCGTTGCAGATGCGCGTAACTGCGTACGCGCAGCGAATACAGCACCGTCTCGCCGACCCGCGCCGTCATCTTGGTCTGGAGGTACACCACCAGCCAGTCCGCGAGGATCACCAGCGCGCCGATCCCGGCGGCCAGCCAGATGACCGCCTCCGCGCCGGCGCGCACGCCGTTGTCGATGCCGTGCTGATACAGCGCGGGCATCGCGATGGTGGCCAGCGCGTCCGCCGCGACCAGGCCGATCACCACGGCGAGCGGGCCACGCACCGGCTTCAGCAGGCGGCCGAGGCGGAACTTCGGTTCGGGCGCGGTGACGTCGGTGCCCGGCAGGCGCGGGACGTCCGTGGCGGGCGGCAGTTTCCGGACGCCATCGATGAGTTCCTCGCTCGGCGGCAGGTTGACGTCCCACTCGCCGCCGGTGCCCTTTCGCTCGCCCGCCAGTTCGTCGGCCTTGTCCTGCTCCGGCCACAGGGCGGGCGTGATGCCCGCGGGACCACAATCGAGGCCCTCACAGCGATGCGGTTCCTCGACGTCGTCACCCGGTCCCGCGACGAGTTCGCGGAACAGCGCGCAGCGCGCCAGCAGTTCCTCTTCGGTGCCGACGTCGACGACGCGGCCCTTGTCCAACACGGCGATCCGGTCGGCGAGGGCGAGGGTGGAGCGCCGGTGCGCGATCAGCAGGGTCGTCCGGCTCGCGGTGACCGAGCGCAGCGTGTCGTGGATCGCGGCCTCGGTGACCGTGTCGATGGCGGACGTCGCGTCGTCCAGGACCAGCACGCGAGGATCCGTCATCAATGCCCTGGCCAGGCCGAGCCGCTGACGCTGCCCGCCCGACAACGTGAGGCCGCGCTCGCCGACGAGCGTGTCGTAGCCCTCGGGGAGCCGCTGGATGAACTCGTCCGCCTCCGCCGCCCGCGCGGCCGCGCGGATCTCCTCGTCGCTCGCGTCCGGCCTACCGTAGGCGATGTTGTCGCGCACCGACGAGGAGAAGAGGAACGCCTCCTCGAAGACCACGCCGATCGCGCCGCGCAGGTCGTGCTGCCGGACGTCGCGGACGTCGAGTTCGCCGACCTGGACCGAACCGTCGTGGACGTCGTAGAACCGGGGCAGCAGCAAGGAGATCGTCGACTTGCCCGAACCGGCCGTGCCGACCAGCGCGAGCGTTTCGCCTGGCCTGGCCTCCAGGGTGAGACCGTCGAGCACCGGATCCGACCGCGTGTAGCCGAAGGAGACGTCCTCCAGCCGGACGCCGAGCGGTCCTTCGGGCAGCGATCGCGCGTCCGGGCTGTCGACGACGTCCGGCTGCGCGTCGATCAGCTCGTTGACCCGTTCCGCGCCCGCCCTGGTCAGCTGCGCCTGGACGACGAGGCTCGAGATCATCCTCGCCGGGCCGATCAGGATGGAGAGATAGGTCGCGAAGGCCAGGAAGGTGCCGAGGCTGACTTCCCCCTTCAGCGCCAGGACACCGCCGACCGCCAGCACCGCGACCTGACCGGCCGCGGGCAGCGCCGCCGTCGTGGCCGTGGGCAAAGCGGACAGCCTCGCCGCGCGCATGCGTTCGGCGAAAAGCTTCTTCGCCGTCTTCTCCAGCTTCGCGACTTCGCGCGCCTCCTGGCCGAAGCCCTTCACGACGCGTACGCCGGTGACGGTCTCCTCGACCTGCTGCGCGACGTCGGCCGCGCGCTGCTGCGCGGCCCATGTCGCGGGGAAGAGCCGCTTCCGGCTCACCGCCATGATGATCGCGATCGCCGGGGCCACCACCATCGCGATCAGGGTCAGCGTCGGCGACATCCACAGCATCGCGCCGAGTGACAGCAGCGCGAAGATCACCGAACCGGCCGAGAGCGGCACCTGCATCAGGACCGAGGTGACCAGCTGGAGGTCCGAGATCGCGCGGGAGGCGACCTGCCCGGTGCGCAGCGCGTCCTGCTTTCCGCCGTCGAGCCGGGAGACCGCGTTGAACACCTGGCGGCGCAGATCGTGCTGGACGTCGAGGGCCAGCCGCCCGCCGACGTACCGGCGGGCGAAGGCGTTGCCGAAGGTCAGCACTTGCAGCACCGCCATCACGGCGGCGAGCAGGCCGAGGTTCGAGGTGTCGCCCGCGACCGCGCTGTCGAGCGCTTCCCGGATCAGCAGCGGACCGGCGGCCTGCAACCCGACGCCGATGATCGCCGCGCCCAGCGACAGCACGACCAGCCACGGGTGTTTCCAGCACGAAGCGGCCAGGCGGCGGATCCAGCCTCCGGCGGGTGCGGGGGTGGTCTCACGAGCCGGACTGGCTTGACGCGGACGAGGTGGAGCAGTAGTCACCCCGCCAGCCTAGGCCGCTCCACCGACATGATCGGCCGGTTCGCGCAGGGCCGAACGCCATGAAAGGTCCTTTCCCTGCAAATTTCGCAAGGAAAGGACCTTTCATGGCGTGTGTGAGAGGTGACCCACGTCGGATGGGAAGGTGACCCACGTCCGGCCGGGGCAAGGTTCGCCTTCGCCGAACTCGTCGTGCCACACGTCGCCGCCACCGAACGGTCTCCCCAAGGGCGCCCCGCGCCCGACGGAGACTTCACCCGTCGCGCGCCCTCTTTCGGGCCGAAGGCCCACGGAAACGTGATGAAGGGGCGCCTCCACGCCCAACCTGCAGGTTGAAGCGGGTCGACGCCCCTTCGGCACGTTTACGTCAGCGCGCGATCAAACAACCACAGTCAGCGCGCGATCAATTAAGTAATGTCCTTCTTCTGGTTCACGGCCCAGCCGGCGAGGAAGAAGATCATCGTCCAGCCGAAGAAGATGAGCGCCGAGGCCCACCACGAGAACGCGCCGGGCGCACCCGCCGCGTACTGCAGCGCCCACGCCGTCTCGTCCTGGAGAGCGGGCACCTTCACGCCGGCGGCGCCGAACGCCTCCGCGCCGATGGCGCCCACGATGCCGTTGACCGTGCCGTTCGGCAGGACCCCGCCCAGCCACGTGATGTCCGCGGCGCCGAACATGACGAACACCAGGACGTTCTCGACGACGAGCATCCAGATGGTCAGCGTGATGATGCTGCCGACCACGCTGCGCCAGACCGCGCCGACGCCGATGCCGAACAAGGTCGCCAGGATCGTCGCGAGAACACCCGCGCCCAGCACGCCCAGCCACTGGCCCGCCGACGGCAGCCGCTGGCTGTCGACCGTGATCACGGTGCCGAGGCTCGCCGCGGCCACGATGATCACACCGTAGATCGCGCCCCACGCGATGTAGGTGATCATCTTCGCGCTCAACGCCGAAACCCGGTTCGGGGCGGTGAGGAACGTCGTGGTGATCGTCTTCTTCGTGTACTCGCCGGCGAGGGCGAAGACGCCGAAGATGATCGGGATCATCGTGCCGATGTTGATGCCGTGCCCCAGCGCGAGCAGGCCGACGGGCAGTTCACCGGTCGAGATGCCCAGCGCCTCGGTCAGCTCACGCGTGTCCGAGCGGCCGAGGAAGTCACTGAAGTCGTTCGTGACCATGCCCCAGAACAGGGCGAACGCGAACGCGAAGACCACCGCGGGGATCATCAGCGCCCACCATGCTTTGAGGGTGAGCGTCTTGCGGAACTCCGCCTTGATCAGGTTGCCCATCAGCCCTGGCCTCCCCAGCCCTCGTTCTGGCCCTGCTGCGGCGCCTGCTGCTGAGGCGGCGCCTGCTGGTACTGCTGCTGTTGCTGCGGGGGCTGGCCCTGCTGCTGGTACTGCTGCGGCGGCGCGAAACCGGGCGGCGGGGTGTTCGGCGGCGCGAATCCGGGCGGCGTCTGCGGCGCGTAGCCGGGAGGCGGCGCCTGATATCCGGGCGGCGGGCCCTGATGACCCGGGGGCGGACCCTGGTAGCCCGGCGGCGGGCCCTGCTGCTGGAAACCGGGCTGCGGCGCGGAGTACTGACCCTGCGTCAGCTGGAAGAACATCCGCTCCAGATCCGCGGTCTCCTCCTGCATGCCGTAGACCGCGATGCTCGCCTTCGCCGAGATGTCACCGATCTGCTGCACCGTCGCACCGGCGACCGCGACCCGGCCGTCCGGCATCGGCGAGACCTGCGTGATGCCCGCTTCCTGCAACGCGGAGACGAGACCGCTCGCGTCCGCCGACTGCACCAGCACCCGCGACTGGTTGCTCTTGCGCAACTGATCCAGCGAGCCGTTGTACCGCGTCATGCCCTGGCTGATGATCACGACCTGGTCGATCGTCTGCTCCACCTCGTTCAGAAGGTGGCTCGAGACCAGCACCGTGCGCCCCTCACGCGCGTACGCGCGCAGGAAGTTCCGAAGCCACAGGATGCCTTCGGGGTCGAGCCCGTTCGTCGGCTCGTCCAGCACCAGCACCTGCGGATTCCCCAGCAACGCCGTCGCCAGCGCCAGCCGCTGCCGCATACCGAGCGAGAACCCGCCCGCCTTGCGGTCCGCCGCCGACGAAAGGCCCACCAGGCCCAGCACCTCGTCCACCCGCTGATCCGGCATCCCGATCGCCGCCGAGTACACGCGCAGGTGATTCCGCGCCGTCCGCCCCGGGTGGAAGCCCTCGTTCTCCAGCACCGAACCGACGACCCGGGCCGGATTCCCCAGCTGGTCGTGCGGGCGCCCGTTGATGGTCGCCGTGCCGTTCGTGGGCGTCACCAGCCCGAGCAGCATCCGGAGCGTCGTGGTCTTCCCGGCCCCGTTGGGCCCCAGGAAGCCGGTCACCGAACCAGGCTCCACCGTGAAGCTCAGATTCTGGACCGCGTTGACCGCACCGAACTGCTTGCTCAGATTCTGCACCGCGATGCGGCCACTGCCGTCGTGCATACCGTCCCCTTTTGTTGACGAAGGCCGATCACGCGACATCCTGCCTCACCGGGTGAGTCCGCACCCGCGGAAGGGGTCAATCCGCCGAAAGCGACCTTCGTCACGTTCGATGCTGTGACGATGCCATCCCTCAGCGCACCCGACACTGGACCGAATGGCCTCTGACTACCGGATATGCGTCGTAAAGCGCGGAAAATCACCGACTGTGGAGAGGGTCTGTGAAGAAGTAATTCGGAAGACATGGCAACCCCATGCAGCGCGGCGGCGACTTATTACCTACGATGTAGGAGGCGGCCCGCTCCCAATGACCCCCAGGTTGGTTGAGCGGGCCGCCCTCAGCCCCGTAGCCCCGCCTTGGTTGATGCTGACGCATCTGCCCCGAGGCGGGGCTTCGTCGTATCACCCGGGGGGCCGAGCCCCCCGGACCCCCACGGTGCGTGAAGCTGCGGTTCGCGAGTGGTTCCGGCCTCGGGCGCGGGGCGCCCTCGCCTGGAGAGGATCCGGCTCAGCGGGAGTAAAGGTCCCTGGCTTCGGTTGAGTACATGAAGGCCCCCTTCCTGTGGCTAGGCGCAAGGAAGGGGGCCTTCATGTACTTGGGAGCGAGGGACCTTTGCTCACTGGGGCGGCAAAGGTCCCTCGCGTAGGAAAGTGGCTTGCGGGGTGGAGCGGGCGAAGCGGGTGTGTAAGGAGAGTGGCGTGGGGGTCAGGCGAGGACGGAGGCCAGGTCGGTGGCGGGCAGGCCGTGCGCCGCGGCGACGGGGGCGTTGGTCAGGGCACCCGCGTGGGTGTTGAGGCCCTTCGCCAGCGAAGCGTCCGCCTGCAGCGCCTTCTGCCAGCCGTGGTCCGCCAGCTGGACGGCGTACGGCAGCGTCACGTTGGTCAGCCCGTAGGTCGACGTCCGCGGCACCGCGCCCGGCATGTTCGCGACGCAGTAGAACACCGACTCGTGAACCTGGTAGGTCGGCTCGTCGTGCGTGGTCGGCCGCGAGTCCGCGAAGCAACCGCCCTGGTCGATCGCGATGTCCACCAGCACGCTGCCCGGACGCATCCGCGAGACGAGGTCGTTCGAGACCAGCTTCGGCGCCTTCGCACCGGGCACGAGCACCGCGCCGATGACCATGTCGGCCTCCAGCACGGACTGCTCGACCGACAGCGCGTTCGAGGTCACCGTGCGGATGCGGCCGCCGAAGTCGTTGTCGATCTGACGGAGCCTGTCGACGTTGGTGTCGAGGATCTCGACATCCGAGCCGAGGCCCAGCGCGACCCGCGCCGCGTTGAGGCCGGCCACACCGCCGCCGATCACGACCACGCGCGCCGGGTGGACACCGGGGATTCCGCCGGGCAGCACGCCGCGGCCACCGCTCGGCTTCATCAGGGAGTACGCGCCCACCTGCGGCGCCAGCCGCCCGGCGACCTCGGACATCGGCGCCAGCAGCGGCAGCGCGCGGTTCGGGGTCTGCACCGTCTCGTACGCGATCGCGGTGGTGCCCGCGGCCAGCAGCGCGTCGGTCAGCGGGCGGTCCGCGGCGATGTGCAGGTAGGTGAACAGCACCTGGTCGGCGCGCAGCCGCGGGTACTCCTCGGCGATCGGCTCCTTGACCTTCAGCACGAGCTCGCCCTCGGACCAGGTCTCCTCGGCGGTCGCCAGGATCTTCGCGCCCGCGGCGACGTACTCGTCGTCGGTGATGGACGAGCCGAGGCCGGCGCCGGTCTCGACGAAGACGTCGTGGCCGCGCCCGGTCAGTTCGTGCACGCCCGCCGGGGTGAGCGCCACGCGGTACTCGTGCCTCTTGATTTCACGGGGGACGGCGATACGCACGGAATGCCTCCTGGCGGCGGGTCTACGACAAGTGCTGCCACTCACGGTGATGTACCCGGACGGCGGTGTCATCGTGTGCCGGGGACAAGATTGAGAGCCGATCATGGTTTTCTCGGCACAATCGCTTGACCTCCAGTCGACTGGAGCTTGCACCTTGGGTGACATGAGAGCGGTGTGGTTGAAAGAGTTCGGCGGACCCGAAGTGCTCGTCGCGGGCGAGGCGCCCGATCCGGTGCCCGGGCCGGGGCAGGTCCTGGTCGAGGTGGCGTTCGCCAACATCACGTTCGTCGAGACGCAGTTCCGCGCCGGCGGGGGCGGGCCGTTCCGTGCCGAACCGCCGCTGATCCCCGGCAACGGCGTCGGTGGCGTGATCAGCGCGGTCGGCGAGGGGACCGACCTCGGCCTGGTCGGGAAGCGAGTCGTGACCTCGACCGGCGGCTCCGGGGCATACGCGGAACGGGTCGCTGTCGCCGCGGAGGCCGTCTTCGAGGTGCCGGACGGCCTGGCGCTCGACGCGGCGGTGGCGATCCTCGCCGACGGCCGCACGGCGACGGCGCTGGTGACGGCGGCGGGTATCCGGCCGGGGGAACGCGTGCTGGTCGAGGCCGCGGCCGGCGGGGTCGGCGGGCTGATCGTCCAGCTCGCCAAGGCCGCGGGCGCCGAGGTCGTCGGCGCGGCGGGTGGTCCGGCGAAGGTCGAGCACGTCCGGGAGCGCGGCGCCGATCTGGCGGTCGACTACCGCGAGCCGGACTGGGCGGCGAAGGCAGGCGAGGTCGACGTCGTGTTCGACGGGGTCGGCGGCGAAATCGGCACGACGTCCTTCGGGCTACTCAGGCTCGGCGGCCGGATGCTGATCTACGGCCTGTCGAGTGGTTC
Organism: Amycolatopsis thailandensis; assembly: GCF_002234405.1. Lineage (GTDB taxonomy): Bacteria > Actinomycetota > Actinomycetes > Mycobacteriales > Pseudonocardiaceae > Amycolatopsis > Amycolatopsis thailandensis. The sequence goes on from NZ_NMQT01000019.1 coordinate 29,344, forward strand.
GTGGACGGAGGTGTCCGAAGAGGACGCCGCCGCGCGCGGGGTCACGGTGATCCGGGACCTCGGCGGTCCGGCCGAGATGCGCGCGTTCACCGAGTCCGCGCTCGCCGAAGCCGCCGCCGGACGGCTGGAACCCGTGATCGGCCAACGGTTCCCGCTCGCCAGGGCGGCGGACGCGCACGCGGTCATGCAGTCGCGCGGCGCGATCGGCAAGACGGTGCTCGAGATCTGATGTTCGACGTCGACGAATTCCTCGCCGGTCCGCTCACGGCCAGGGTCGCCACGACCGGGCCGACCGTGCGCCCGACCTGGTACCTCTGGGAGGACCGGGCCTTCTGGATCCTCACCGGACCGTGGGCGAAGCTGGCCGGTCTCGTCCGTGAGTCACCGGCGATCGCGGTGACGGTCGACGTCTGCGACGTCGGCACCGGGACGGTGCGGCAGGTGCTCGCGCGCGGCGAGGCGGAGGTGCTGCCGTTCGACGTCCCACGTGGACGGCGGCTGCTGAGCCGCTATCTCGGGTCCGACGAGGACAAATGGGATGCGCGTTTTCTTTCTTACCTGCACGATGATCCCGAGGTCGCGGGAACGGTCTGGCTCCGGATGGTGCCGAAGCGATTCGTCGCCGAAGACCTCGGTTATCGGGTATGACGCACGGCCGCGTTCGCGGGGGGTGGGCGCGGCCGTGCAACCTGCGGATCGGTAAATGCAGCACGATCGAGTCAAGATGTTGATCTTACTGGCCGGTAAGCTGCCATTCTGTTCCGCATGACAAATCAGGACTGGCGGCGGGAGCGGCGTGTCCGCACCGTCGACACCGAAGGCAATCCGGCCGATGTCGTCGTTGGCCTGGTCGAAACCCCCGGGCACGGCTACGAAGCCGCGTTGCGGGTCGACGGTGGCCCCGGTGTGCTTTTGCCGCTTTACCCCGGTGCCGATCTGCTCGCCGCGGTACGGCAGACCATTGAGGACGGATATCGCGCCAGCGCGCACTAATCTGTCGGATGTCAGGAAAGGGTCTTTCAAGACGTTTTTCGTCCTGAAAGACCCTTTCCTGACGTCTGCGCGCAGTTTCATCGCACTACAAAGTGTTCGTCTTTGAACAGTTTCTCGTGGAATGCCGGTCAGCTCCAGCGCAGGGAAACGAGTTGCGTGATCAAAGCCAGCCGGACGTCGGGATCGTCGAGATCGAGCGGGACGAGGTCGAGCAGCCGCCGCATGCGATATCTCAAGGTGTTGGGATGGATGCGAAGTTCTTTCGCGGCCGCGCGCGGGTCGCCGGGATGCCTCAGCCACTGGTAGAGCGTGTCGACGTAGCCGCTCTCGTGGGCTTCGTCGTGCGCGCGCAGCAAGCCGAGCGGACCCAGCTCGGCCACCTTCGCCGTGCTGGCCGCCGCCGCTCCGCGGTGCAGCGAAAGCGCCGTCCACGCCTCGTCGAAGACCACGACGCGGCCCGGCACGAGCTTCGCGCGTAGCAGGCTCAGTGCCTCGTCGGCTTGGGCGCGCGACGTCGCGAGCTCGCCGATCTCGCAGGCGGAACCCGCGGCCGCCCGCGGTGTCCCGCCCTTCCTCGACGACGGCAGGGCTTCGAGCGCGGCGCGGAGTTCGCCCCAGCCGTCGCCGTCCGGGACGACGGCGTAGAGCACGCCGCCGAGTTCGGTGGCCACCGGTCGCCTGCCGACGCCCTGCGAGATCCTTTCGAGGAGAGCGAGCCGCAGCCCCTCGTCGTCGCGGCCGTCACCGCCGGAGACCTCGATGACGACGACGCGGTGCGGCTCCTCGGACAGGTCCAGTTCCGCGATCGCCTTGCGCGGGCTGGCTTTCCCTTCGAGCACGGCGCGCAGGAGCTCGGCCGAGACCCGGCGCTGGGAATCGGTGTGCGCGCGGCGGCGCAGCAGATGCAGCGCGACGACGGGCGCCGCGTCGGCGAACGCGGCCGCGCGTTCGTCGGAGACCGGGCCCGCGACGACCGCCCACATCGACCCCAGCAGCTCACCGCCCATCCGGATCGGCACGATGAGCCGGGGCAGCGTGCCGTCGCGTTGCGCGGGCACGAAGATCGTTTGCCGCCCACGGGAAAGCTCGCGGAACACCCCTCGCGACCGGAACCGCGCGAGGACGTCGTCGGGAATCCGGCGGCCCATGATCGTGGACACGCGGGCCGAGTCGGTCAGGTCCTGCCGGGCCGAGTAGGCGAGCACCCGCGAGTTGGTGTCCTCGATGGTGACCGGCGCGTCGACCACCGAAGCGACCGCGTCCGCGAGCCGGAACAGGTCGCCGGAACCGGGGCCGCCGCCGTCCTCCAGCGCGTCCGACTCGTCGGCCAGCGCGTCGAGGACCGTCCTGAGCAGCCAGACCAGCTGGGCCCACGACGTCGCCGAGCGCACCTCGATCAACGCGATGTCCGCCGATTTCGCCGCCCGTTTCACCGACGGTTTCGCCGCGAGCGGCGGCTTCAGCAGGACGGCGGCGGCGCCTTTGGCCGCACTGTGCTTCACGAGCTCCGCGGCTTCGGGCGTTTCGGTGATCGCGACGCCGAGGACGAGGTCGCCCGCGGCGAGCGTGTTGCCGGGTTCGGCGATGACGACGTCACCGACGGCGGGGGACTCCTCGGGGACCTGGAGGGCGTGCAGCAGCGTCGGGCCGACCCTGTCGACGACGCTGCGTACGGAGACCATGGTGCGATTGTCCAGCAGGTGGGAGCCGGGCACACGTCAGACCTGGTTCACGCCGACCCTGCCCGTGAGCCGCGGGTTGCCGTCGGCCATCCGGGGAGCGGACACTCCGATCCCACCCTGTCCATGACAGATACAAAGGGAGCCGGTGGGTCGAGGTCGCTTCCCCCGATCGTGTGACGGGCACGCCCGGAGAGGCAGCCGTTCGCCCTTTCGGAACGGAATCCCACGTCCTGAGAGCGGTTGGGTGCTCCGTTCGGCGGAGCTAGCTTCGGTGGCAACAGCCGAAACCCCTTGAACCGCTAGGAGAATCGCGATGAGCGCGGACGGATGGTCGTTCGAGACCAAGCAGATCCACGCGGGTGCGGCGCCCGACACCGCCACCGGCGCGCGGGCGACCCCGATCTACCAGACCACCTCGTACGTGTTCCGCGACAGCCAGCACGGCGCCGACCTCTTCAGCCTCGCCGAGCCGGGCAACATCTACACGCGGATCAACAACCCCACGCAGGACGTGCTGGAGCAGCGGCTCGCCGCGCTCGAGGGCGGTGTCGCGGCGCTGGCGTTCGCCTCCGGGACCGCGGCGACGACGGCCGCCATCCTCAACATCGCGAACTCGGGTGACCACTTCGTCTCCAGCCCGTCGCTCTACGGCGGCACCTACAACCTTTTCCACTACACGCTGCCGAAACTCGGCATCGAGGTCTCGTTCGTCGACGACCAGGACGACATCGAGCAGTGGAAGGCCGCGGTCCGGCCCAACACCAAGCTGTTCTTCGCCGAGACGCTGGCCAACCCGGGCAGCAACGTCCTCGACATCCGCAAGGTCGCCGACGCCGCGCACGAGGCCGGTGTCCCGCTGATCGTGGACAACACCGTGCCGACCCCGTACCTCGTCCGGCCGATCGAGCACGGCGCCGACGTCGTGGTCCATTCGGCGACCAAGTACCTCGGCGGGCACGGCACCACGGTCGCCGGGGTGCTGGTCGACGGCGGCACGTTCGACTTCGGCAAGGACCCCGCGCGGTTCCCGGGCTTCAACGAGGCCGACCCGAGCTATCACGGTCTCAAGTACTGGGAGGCGCTCGGGCCGGGCGCGTACGCGGCCAAGGCCCGCGTCCAGATCCTGCGCGACACCGGCGCCGCGATCGCGCCACTGAACAGTTTCCTGATCTTGCAAGGGATCGAGACGCTGTCGCTGCGCCTGGAGCGGCACGTGTCCAACGCGCAGGCACTGGCCGAATGGCTGGAGCAGCGTGACGAGGTCGAGAAGGTGTACTACGCCGGTCTGCCGTCGAGCCCGTACCACGAGGCCGCGAAGAAGTACCTGCCGAAGGGCGCCGGCGCGGTGCTGTCGTTCGACCTGCGGGGCGGTGTCGAAGCCGGACGGGCCTTTGTGGACGGTACGGAACTGCACAGTCAGCTGGTCAACATCGGCGACGTGCGCAGCCTGATCGTGCACCCCGCCTCCACGACGCACAGCCAGCTGACCCCGGAGGAGCAGGCCTCCAGCGGCGTCACGCCGGGTCTCGTACGGCTCGCCGTCGGGCTGGAAGGGATCGAGGACCTCAAGGCCGACCTCGAGGCCGGATTCCGGGCGGCCAAGGCGGCTTTGTGACCCAGGCTCCCGATCTCCCTCCCGCCACCGGTGCGTGGCGGGAGGGAGATCCGCCCGGCAGGCGCCGGTTCGTCACCGGCGTCCAGCCGCTCGAAACCGGGCGCGAGATCCCGTTCACGCTCGCCTACGAGACCTGGGGGACGCTGAATCCCGGCGCCTCCAACGCGATTCTGGTCGAGCACGCCCTCACCGGGGACAGCCATGCCGTCGGGCAGGCGGAGGAGGGACACGTCAGCCCCGGCTGGTGGGACGGTCTGATCGGGCCGGGCAAGGCGATCGACACGGACGCCTTCTTCGTCGTGGTCCCGAATGTGCTCGGCGGCTGCCAGGGTTCGACCGGGCCGTCTTCTCCGCATCCGGACGGAAGTCCTTGGGGCAGCAGGTTTCCCGCCGTGACCGTGCGGGACCAGGTGGCCACCGAGGCCGCCCTCGCGGACGCGCTGGGCATCGGCCGGTGGGCCGCGGTGCTCGGCGGTTCCATGGGCGGGATGCGCGCGCTGGAATGGGCGGTGAGCGAGCCCGACCGGGTCGGCGCACTGCTCGTGCTGGCGTCGACGGCGCAGGCGTCGGCCGACCAGATCGCCTGGGCCGCGCCGCAACTGCACGCCATCCGCTCCGATCCCGGCTGGCACGGCGGCGACTACCACGACGTCCCCGGCGGTGGTCCTCACGCCGGTCTCGGCGTCGCCCGCCGGATCGCGCACGCGACCTATCGCAGCGAAGCCGAGCTGGCACAACGCTTCGGCCGCCGCTACCAGGACGGCGAAGATCCGTTGCACGGTGGCCGGTTCGCCGTCGAGTCCTATTTGGACCATCACGCCGGGAAGCTGTCCCGCCGATTCGACGCCGGCAGCTACGTGGTGCTCACCGAATCGATGAACACCCACGACGTCGGCCGCGGCCGGGGCGGCGTCGCGAACGCGCTCGGCCGGATCACCGCGCGCACGGTCGCCGCCGGGGTGGACAGTGACCGGCTTTACCCGCTGTACCAGTCGCAGGCGATCGCGGACGGGGTCGCGGGGGCCGAGTTCGCCGTCATCGGCTCGCCGTACGGGCACGACTCGTTCCTGATCGAGACCGAGCAGATCGCGCGGCTGGTGAAGCCACTGCTCGCCTAGCTGACTGGAGATCTGACGCGTTTCGTCCTCTGGATGCGGTACTTGCACACGCAACTACCGCATCCAGAGGACGAAACGCGTGGGCCTGCTCGCGACCGTCAGTCCGCCACGGCGTCCGAGATCCAGGGCGCCACGGGCAGGTCCCGGTCCAGGCATTCCGCCGACAGCCGGATCGTCCAGCGCAGCGCCTGCAGCACCAGGCTGTCGACCTCGTCCGGCGCGGCGTTGGCGAGCGCGATCTCGACCTGTTCCTGCGCGGCCTCGCTGTTGCCGTGCACCTCGGCCAGCAGCGTGCGCACGGCCGTCCGCACCGGCGGATCCGCCTGGTCGATCGAGACCTCTTCACCGTCCTCGTCGAACACCTGCACCTTGACCGGCGCACTACCGCCGTCGCCGAGGGTCGACACCATGGCGCTGCATTCGCCGAAGAGCATCATCACGAGCTCTTTGGTCTCTTCGGAGCGGGCCCGGGGCTCGACAGCGGTCGGCGTGAGCTCGTCGAGCGCCTCGGCGTCCTCCCCGAGGCTGATCGCCACGAGCGCACGCTGCGCCTTTTCGACGAGCCTCCGCTCGTACTCGCTCCTGTCCGGCTCCACGTGCCTATCAAACACCAGAGGACCGAAAAGTGGGGATAGGCCGAAACCCGGACGTGGTCACTTCGCGGCGTGCAGTGCACCCAGCGCGAGACGACAGAGCATTTCGGCTAGTTCGCTGTCACCGAGATGGCGGTTGTACGGAGTCGAGTTGATCAACCCGAAGACCGCGTGCGCCGCCGAGCGCGCCTGCCGCTCGCCGATCCCGGGGACGGCGTCGCTGATCGCGCGCACCCAGACCTCGACGTACTGACGCTGCATGGCGCGGACCTGTTTGCGGTCACTGTCGGTGAGGTTGGCGAGGTTGCGCTCTTGGACGGTGATCAACGCGGGATGCGCGAGCGCGAAGTCCACGTGAAAATTCACCAGTGCTTCGAGAACCTCGCCCGGCTCGTCCCGCTGACTCGCCCTGGCCGTCCCGCCGTCGAGCAGATAGCGGCTGATCGAGTTCAGCATCTCGCCGAGAATGGCGTCCTTGCTGCGGAAATGCCGGTACAGCGCCGGGCCGGAGATGCCGACCGCCGCGCCGATGTCGTCGATGCCGACGCCGTGGAAACCATGGTGGGCGAAGAGCTCCGCGGCGGCGGCCATGATCTGTTCGCGCCTGTTCGCCTTCTCGCCGTTCACGAGTGGGGTGGGGTTCGCCGGCATCTGGCCATATTAAGGCCGTGTGTTAGCGAGCGCTAACACACGGCCGTACTTCCAGCCTGAGCCAAGCGGGTTACCTGGGAAAATGACCCTTTTGCGTTGGGCTACCACCTGGTAATGCTGTGACTCGTTAACTTGTCACAAAGGAGTGACCATGTCCGTCCCTGCTCGGATCAAAGCACTTTCCTTCACTCGTTTAGGTGCGGCGCTGGGGGTCGCCGTCCTCGCCACCCTCGGTCTCGCGGGCACCGCCCAGGCGGCGACCAACTACGTGGCGCTCGGTGACTCGTACTCGTCCGGCGTCGGTGCCGGCAGCTACGGGAACTCGGGCGATTGCATGCGCAGTGCCAACTCCTATCCCCAGCTGTGGGCCAACGCCCATGCCGGGACCACCTTCAAGTTCGTCGCGTGCTCGGGGGCGCGCACCGGCGACGTCCTCAACCAGATCGCGAACGTCACCTCCAGCGCCACGCTGGTGACGGTCTCGGTCGGCGGCAACGACGCCGGGTTCGCCGACGTCATGACCACCTGCACCACCGGCAGCGACCAGACCTGCGTCAACCGGGTCAACACCGCGAAGACCTACGTGAACAACACGCTTCCCGGGCTGCTGAACAACGTCTACGCCAAGATCAAGGCGAAGGCGCCCGGCGCGAAGCTGGTTGTCCTCGGGTACCCGCGCTTCTACACGGTGCCGGGTTCGTGCTCGGTCGGGCTGAGCGACACCAAGCGCTCGGCGATCAACTCGGGTTCCGACGCGCTGGCGTCGGTGCTCTCGGCCCGCGCGTCCGCGAACGGCGCGAAGTTCGTCGACGTGCGGAGTGCCTTCACCGGGCACAACATCTGCTCGTCGGCCGACGACTACCTGCACAGTCTCACCTGGCCGATCGTGAACTCGTACCACCCGACGGCCGCAGGCCAGCGCGGTGGCTACTACAACCCGCTGGTCTCCGCGATCGGCTGAGTCCCGCTCCCAAGTACATGAAGGCCCCCTTCCTTGCGCCTAGGTACAGGAAGGGGGCCTTCATGTACTTCCGGGGCGCGGTGGACAAGCGAGGTTAGTGGGCGTTAACCTGACGGCACGAGTTAACGACGGCTAACTTGGCGACGAGGAGCCATGGACACACCCGTACTGAGTACTTCCGCCGACCCCGGCAGCGACGAGTACACCCGCAGCGTCACCTCCCACGCGGAGCTGGTCGAGGACCTGCGCAAGCGCCTCGCCGCCGCCCGGCTCGGGGGCCCGGAGAAGTCCCGGACCCGGCACGTCGAGCGGGGAAAGCTCCTGCCGCGCGACCGGGTCGACACCCTCCTCGACCCGGGTTCGCCCTTTTTGGAGCTGTCCCCGCTGGCCGCCACCGGACTGTACGACGACGAAGCGCCGTCGGCCGGGATCATCACCGGAATCGGGCGGGTCTCGGGCCGCGAATGCGTGATCGTCGCCAACGACGCGACGGTCAAGGGCGGCACGTACTACCCGATGACGGTCAAGAAGCACCTGCGCGCGCAAGAGGTCGCGCTGCACAACAACCTGCCGTGCGTCTACCTGGTGGACTCCGGCGGCGCGTTCCTGCCGAGGCAGGACGAGGTCTTCCCGGATCGTGAACACTTCGGCCGGATCTTCTACAACCAGGCCACGATGTCCGCGCGCGGCATCCCGCAGATCGCCGCGGTGCTCGGCTCCTGCACGGCGGGCGGCGCGTACGTCCCCGCGATGAGCGACGAAGCGGTCATCGTGCGCAATCAGGGCACGATCTTCCTCGGCGGCCCACCACTGGTGAAGGCCGCGACGGGCGAGGTCGTCACGGCCGAGGAGCTGGGCGGCGGCGACGTCCACTCGCGCCAGTCCGGCGTCACCGACCATCTGGCCGAAGACGACGCGGACGCGCTGCGCATCGTTCGCTCGATCGTGTCTACTTTGGGTCCGCGCACGCCGCGCCCGTGGGACGTCCTCCCGACGGAGGCGCCCGTCGCCGATCCGAACGAGCTGTACGGCGTCGTCCCGACCGATCCGCGCGTGCCCTACGACGTCCGCGAGGTCATCGCGCGGATCGTCGACGGCAGCCGGTTCGGCGAGTTCAAGAAGGAGTACGGCTCGACGCTGGTCACCGGGTTCGCCCGGATCCACGGCCACCCCGTCGGCATCGTCGCGAACAACGGCGTGCTGTTCGCCGAGTCCGCGATGAAGGGCGCGCACTTCATCGAGCTGTGCGACAAACGCTCGATCCCGCTGCTGTTCCTGCAGAACATCACCGGCTTCATGGTCGGCCGCGCCTACGAGGCCGGCGGCATCGCCAAGCACGGCGCGAAGATGGTCACCGCGGTGGCCTGCGCCCGCGTGCCGAAGCTGACCGTCGTCATCGGCGGCTCGTTCGGCGCGGGCAACTATTCGATGTGCGGCCGCGCGTACTCGCCGCGCTTCCTGTGGATGTGGCCGAACGCGCGGATTTCGGTGATGGGCGGCGAGCAGGCGGCTTCGGTGCTCTCCACCGTCCGGCGCGACGCCATCGAGGCTCGCGGCGGCGAATGGTCCGCGGAGGACGAAGAGGCCTTCAAGGATCCGATCCGCGATCAGTACGAGGCGCAGGGCAGCCCGTACTACTCGACGGCGCGGCTCTGGGACGACGGCGTGATCGACCCGGCGGACACCCGCACGGTGCTCGGCCTCGCGCTGTCCGCGGCGGCCAACGCGCCTTTGTCCGATGTCAACTACGGCGTCTTCAGGATGTGAGCATGTTCGACACGGTTCTGGTCGCCAACCGCGGTGAGATCGCCGTCCGCGTGATCCGTTCGCTGCGAGGGCTCGGCGTCCGCTCGGTCGCGGTGTACAGCGACGCGGACGCCGACGCGCGGCACGTCCGCGAGGCGCATACGGCTGTCCGCATCGGCCCCGCCGAGGCGGCGAAAAGCTATCTGTCCATCCCGGCGATCGTCCAGGCGGCGCTCGACACGGGCGCGCAAGCGGTCCACCCCGGCTACGGCTTCCTCGCGGAGAACGCGGAATTCGCCCGAGCCTGCGCCGAGGCCGGACTGGTCTTCATCGGCCCGCCGGTCGAGGCGATCGACGCCATGGGCGACAAGATCCGCGCCAAGGCGACGGTGTCCGAGGCGGGCGTCCCGGTGGTACCCGGGGCGTCCGATGTGGACATTCCCGAAGGCGGGTTCGCCGACGCGGCGGAGAAGGTCGGGTTCCCGTTGCTGCTCAAGCCGTCCGCCGGTGGTGGCGGGAAGGGCATGCGGCTGGTCACCGAACTGTCCGAATTGGACGCCGCCGTCGAGTCCGCCCGGCGTGAGGCCAAGGGTTCCTTCGGTGACGACACGCTGCTCATGGAGCGCTTCGTCACGACGCCGCGCCACATCGAGATCCAGGTGCTCGCCGACACCCACGGCAACGTGATCCACCTCGGTGAACGCGAATGCAGCCTGCAACGGCGCCACCAGAAGATCATCGAAGAGGCGCCTTCGGTTCTGCTGGACGAGGTCACGCGCGCCAGGATGGGCGCGTCCGCCGTCGAGGCCGCGCGCTCGGTGGGCTATGTCGGCGCGGGAACGGTCGAGTTCATCGTGTCGGCCAAGGCGCCGGACGAGTTCTTCTTCATGGAGATGAACACCCGCTTGCAGGTCGAGCATCCGGTGACCGAACTGGTGACCGGTCTCGACCTCGTCGAGTGGCAGGTCAAGATCGCCGCGGGCGACGTGCTCACCGTGTCCCAGGACGACGTCCGGCTGGACGGCCACGCCGTCGAGGCCCGCGTCTACGCCGAGGATCCCGCTCGCGGATTCATCCCGACGGGCGGGACCGTGCTCGCGGTCCACGAGCCGTCCGGCGAGGGCGTGCGCGTCGACTCGTGGATGAGCGAGGGCGCGGTCGTCGGCTCGAACTACGACCCGATGCTCGCCAAGGTCATCGCCTGGGGACCGGACCGCGCGGCCGCGCTGCACCGGCTGGATCTGGCCCTCGCCGACACCGCGTTGCTCGGTCTGGGCACGAACGTCGCCTTCCTGCGCGGGCTTCTCGCCGACGACGACGTCCGCGAAGGCAAACTCGACACCGAACTCGTCGACCGCCGACTGTCCACTTTGGTCTCCGAAGAGGTGCCGCCGGAGTTCTTCGTGGCGGCCGCGCTCGACAGGCTGCTTTCCCTGCAGCCGCAGGGATCGGTCATCGATCCGTGGGACGTTCCCGACGGCTGGCGGCTCGGCGCGTCCGGCGGCATCGACTTCGCTTTGAAATCCGGGAGTTCCGAAGCCGTGGTGCGAGTGCAGGGCACCCCGGCGAACGCTCTCGTCAGTGTCGACGGTGCCGAAGCCGTGCGGGTTTCCGCGCGGCGCGAGGGCGATCTGCTGGAAGTCCGGCATCCCACCGGGTTCCACCGCTACCGGCACGCGGCCGGGAGCGGGAAGACCGTGTGGCTCGCGCGTGACGGTCACAGCTTCGCGATCGGCGAGCGCGAAAGACTGCGTTCGGCCGCCGGTGCCGCGGGCGGTGCCGGACCGGTGAGCAGTCCGATGCCCGGGACCGTGCTCGTGGTCAAGGTCGCGGCCGGCGACGTCGTGACCGCCGGGACGCCGCTCGTGGTCGTCGAGGCGATGAAGATGGAGCACACGATCACCGCGCCGATCGACGGCGTGGTCAGTGAACTCCCCGTCCGGGCGGGCCAACAGGTCGCGCTGGACGAAACGGTAGCCGTGGTGACACCCCAAAAGGATGGCCAATGATCGACTTCAGGCTGGATGACGAGTACGACGCGCTGCGCAAGACGGTCGAGGAATTCGCGCGCTCCGAAGTCGCCCCGGTCATCGGCGACCTGTACGAACGGGAGGAGTTCCCGTACGAGATCGTCGCGAAGATGGCCGACATGGGCCTGTTCGGCCTGCCGTTCCCCGAGGAGTACGGCGGCATGGGCGGCGACTACTTCGCGCTGTGCCTGACGCTGGAGGAACTCGCGCGCGTCGACTCCTCGGTCGCGATCACCGTCGAGGCCGGGGTTTCCCTGGGCGCCATGCCGATCTACCGGTTCGGCACCGAGGAACAGAAGGAGAAGTGGCTTCCCGAGCTGTGCGCCGGCACCGCGCTCGGCGCCTTCGGCCTCACCGAACCCGGCGGCGGCTCGGACGCCGGCGCCACCCGCACGCGCGCGAAACTGGACGGCGACACCTGGGTGATCAACGGCAGCAAGTCGTTCATCACCAACTCCGGCACCGATATCACGAAACTGGTCACGGTCACCGCCGTCACCGACGTGAAGGAGAACGGGCGCAAGGAGATCTCGGCGATCATCGTCCCGTCCGGCACCCCGGGCTTCGCCGTCGCGCCGAAGTACTCCAAGGTCGGCTGGAACTGCTCGGACACGCATGAGCTCTCGTTCGACGACGTCCGCGTCCCGGCCGAGAACCTGGTCGGCGAACGCGGCCGCGGTTACGCCCAGTTCCTGTCCATTTTGGACGAGGGCCGGGTCGCGATCGCGGCGCTGAGTGTCGGGCTCGCGCAGGGCTGTGTCGACGAATGCCTGAAGTACGTCAAGGAACGCGAGGCTTTCGGGCACAAGATCGGTGAGTACCAGGCGATCCAGTTCAAGATCGCCGACATGGAGGTGCGCACGCACACCGCACGGCTGGCGTACTACGCGGCGGCGTCGAAGATGCTGCGCGGCGAGCCGTTCAAGAAGGAGGCGTCGATCGCGAAGCTCGTCGCGTCGAACGCCGCCATGGACAACTCGCGCGACGCGACGCAGATCTTCGGCGGGTACGGCTTCATGAACGAGTTCCCGGTGAGCCGTTTCTACCGGGACGCGAAGATCCTGGAGATCGGCGAAGGGACTTCGGAGGTGCAGCGGATGCTGATCTCGCGGCACCTCGGCGTCGCCTGACACCCGCGGACGTGACAAGGGCGCCGGTGCCGCGTCGGTCCAGGTGGTCGTGAG
>NZ_NMQT01000190.1 GCF_002234405.1 Amycolatopsis thailandensis
ACCGTCCTCGCTCCGCTGCGGACCCCGGACCGGGGCGGGCCAGAACCCCCGCCGCCCTGCGGGCCCTCCACCGCGATGCAGCCCCGCGCCCGTCAGCACACCACCCGCTGAAAGGGCACGCACCGATGACCGAACACACCCTCACCCCCAACAGCACCTCACCCCACCACGTGATCATCGTCGGCTGGGACTCCCGCATCCACACCTTCTTCGCCCGCGTCTACCGCGACGCCCCCGGAACCAACCCCGAAAACGTGCTCTGGGAAGGCATGGACACCGGCGAATACACCAACGCCAGCGACATCCTCGCCCTCGTCACCCCCTACACCGACACCCAGAAAGTCAACATCCCCAAACTCACCGCCGCCCTCACCGAAGACCAGCGCATCGCGCGCTACGCCCCCAGGGGCCGCAACAACGCCGCCACCCGCTGGTAACAGCCAGGCCGGGGCACCCCAACCGGGTGCCCCGGCCTGGGCACCCACAGCACTGGCCACACTGCACCGTCAGCTCCGCGACGACGAGAGCCACACGAGCCGCGGCGTTATCCCGGCCCGCCACGTCCTACGAAGTCGCCACGAGCCATCCACCAAAGGCACCGCACCCTCCCAACCGCGCGCATCACCAGTGAGCGGCACCGCGACGACAAACAGCCCGCCACCACCGGGCGCCGCGTTCCGGCCCCGGCCGCCGCAGCCAAGCCGCCAGCGCACCATGCACATCCCCGCCGACCGCCGACAACCCGGCCAGCAGCAAGCACCGACAGCACCTCGACGCCCACAGCGCAGCCCCCTCGACCTTGTCCCCGTCACCCGCCCACAGGTCAGCAGAGCGGCCCAGGGGCAAGCGCCGATGAACCCTGGCCCGCTGATCCGGTGACCGTCCTCGCTCCGCTGCGGGCCACCGGATCAGCCGACCAGAACCCCCGCCGTCCTGCGGACCCCCGAACCACCCCGCTGAGGCACAGCCGCGTTCCACAGACCCAAGCCTCAAGGGAGCAACACCATGAACGACAACACCTTCGTCGGCAACGTCTCGCACATCGAGGGCTACCGCACCACCCGCTCCGGCGACGCCGAACTCACCTTCACCATCAAGATCGACAACGGCTACTACGACAGCCAGAACCGCTGGATCAGCGACACAGTCACCCAGAAAGTCGTCGCCTACCGGCGCCTCGCCGAGAACCTCCAGACCACCTTCGCCACCCACGAGAAAAACGGCGTCGGCGTCCGAGTCATCATCATCGGCAAGCTCCGAGACGACAGCTACATCCCCGCCGGACGCGACCACCGCGTCAACCGGACGAAGCTCGTCGCCTCCGCCGGCGGCGCCGACCTCAGCTTCGCCACCGCCGTCATCACCAAGACCGGCAAGACCACCACCGAACGCGGCAACGAACGCAACCGCGAACAGCTCACCACCCCCGTCGCCGTCGCCGCGTGAGCCGCTGGTGCCCGGCACCCACCCGGTGCCGGGCACCAGGTAACTCGCCCAACCCGTCCAGCCGGAGACCGAACCATGACCAGCGTCCACGTCCGCCGCTACGCCTACCAAGACCAGCACCCCGCCGGCACCGACCTCCGCGCCGCCGCACTGACATCGCTCCGCAACTACGCACGCCACTACGGACTCACCTTCAACCCAGACGAGGTGCGGACCACCACCGGCTACCGATGGCACCGCAGCGACCCGGACAACCCGGACTGGAACGGGCGCAGCGACGTGCGGGGAGTCCGGGCCGACGTCCGCATGTACCGCAAGCCCCTACCGCCCACCCAAAACCACACCATCCTCGTGTCACCACACGACTAACACGTCCGTGCGCTCACGCTCACCCGCGAGCGTGAGCGCACGGACCTTGAACCGCGCCGACTTGACCCGGCTGATGTCGCCGCCAACCGAATAGACGATCACCCCATTGCCGACACGCGGCACTGGTACCAGCCCAGTTCATTCATCGGTAGTGAGGTCATCCACACCCAGTTCGCCGCTAGTCAAGTCCCTATCAGAAAAGCCCGTCTCATCGTCTGCTGACACGACCACCGCGAACCCGTCGGCCGTATCTCCACGCTGCGCCCCTGAACGCCGCTTGCCCGCTGACGCGGCACGCTCCGAAGTATCCGTCGGCGCCGCCAACTCAGCCCACGCACGCAGATCCTCAACCCGAAGACCCGTAAACTCCGCCAGCTTCGCCTGCGTCACTTTCCGTTCCCTGGTAGCCGACAGCACTGCGCGACCCACAGTCAACTCCGCGTCCCGCACCTCCGCAGCATCCGTCAGCGCTGCGTCGAACGCCGCTCGCAGCTCCGCTGCGCGAGCGTCGCCGTGCGGCAACCTCAACGCGGAGTCGAACGCCGATCGCAACCGTGCGTCGTTCTCCGCGCGGGCACGGTTCGCCGCCGTAGCCGCCGCAGCAACCTCGACGACCGCGTTCTCCCGCGCACGTCGCTCCTCCTCAGCCTGACGGCGGATCTTCTTCCTGATTTCGCTTGCGGTCAAAGCCACCGCGACCACTCCCGAGGCTCGATTCGAGCCCCTCCCTACCTCGACGGTAGGTCACCTCACCCACACACCGCATCCGATTGTCCCCACAGGACTGTCTTCTCCTAGGCCGTTACCGCGCGGCCGCTAGCTGCCGAGACGTCGGCCTGAGCCTCCGTGCCGAACGCGCGGAATGCGCGCGTCGCAGACGGCAGAGCCGGGCGCGCGACTCACGCCGACGTCGCTGCTGGCCGCGCCGATTCTGACTACTGACGGCCTGACGGCCGACTGTCCTACCCGTCGTCTCCGCTTCGCTCCGACGACGCCGCTCGCAAGCGAGCGGGATGTCCGCGGACGCGGACACACCTCGCCGAAGGCGAGGTGACAAGACAACGGACGGCCTGACGGCCGACTGTGTCGTTGCCCGCTGACGCGGGCCTTGTGGGCGGTAAACCGCCCACAAGATCAACAACTTTGAGCTAAGGTATCGTCACACGAAAGAGGAAAATTGATCTTGGGCGAGATCGTTTTCCCAGCTCACCGTAGGGGGTGAACTGGATGGCGTGGATAACGCCGATCGGCTCCGATCCGGCCCAAATCGACTACCGACTAGGCCTCGGACATGGCTGCCTTGGTGAAGCCATCACGGACACCCAGCTCACCGAGCACCTCGACATGCGTGAGCAGCCACTCATGTGGGTCGGAAAAGGACTCGCCGACCTCGGAATCACAGCCGGAACCGAACTCACCCCCGACCAATTCGACAAAGCCCGCGCCCTGGTCAACGGCTATCACCCGACCACCGGCGAACAACTCGTCGCGCACAAGAAAGGTGTTCCGCACGAAGCGAAACTCGCCGTAGCACCCCTCATCAGGATGATCGAAGGCGTCGCCCGCGAAGCCGACGTCCCCCTCGACCAGGTCCTCGTCACCGCCCGGCTGCGCACCATGTTCGCCCGCGCCAAACGATCGCTGCGCAGGCAAGGCGAGAGCGCGGCACTGCGAGCAGATCACGCCGGCCAGCTCGCCGACGCCGCCGAACTCGCCCCCGCCGACATCTGGGGTGAGGACGTTTTCACCACAGCGTTCTCAAACCTGACCCGCACGATCAACCTCCCCGGCGGCAGTCAGCAGCAGATCGACAACCGGATCGTGGTCGGCAACCTCGCCTACGATGCCACCCTCACCCTTCCTGGATCGTTCACCACCCTGCTCGGCCTCCTCGAGTCGGTCGATCCAGACGCCTACGCCGACGTCAAGGCCATCTACACCGACCGTGCGATGGCGACGTTCAACTGGGTGGAAGACGCCGTTGCATACGGGATGCGGGGCCACCACGGCGACGGTCAGACCGCGGACATCACACCGGGAAACGGGTTCGCCGGATGGGCCATGTTCCACCAGACAGCACGACCGGTCGGCGGCGCCCCGATCGGAGATCCGCACTGGCACGTGCACTACACCATCGCCAACATGACCAAAGGCGAAGACGGGAAGTGGTCCACGATCGCAGCCGGTGGTCGCGACCTGATGCGCCACGCACCCGTCGTCGACAAGCTCCTCCAAGCCGGAGTGCGCAACGTCCTCAGCAACCGCTACGGCATGACGTTCCGGCGTAGCGAACGGACCGGCCTCTGGGAGGTCGCCGCGGTCCCCGACGAGGCGATCGCCTTGTTCTCCAAACGTGGCGAGGGCATCGAAGCAGCACTCGTCGAGATGGGGTTGAGCCCCGACGAGGCCACCGCGGCCGTCCGGCGGGTCGCCGCCGGCATGACCCGCGAACGCAAGAGCGACAGCGGCGCCGCATCGGTCCAGACCCACGCCGAGTACTGGCGAGACGAAGCAATCACCGCTGGTCTGAACCCCGACCAGATCGCCCGCGCCCCCTTCACCGCCAGCGAAACCACCTCCGAAACCCAGCCCGCCCCCAGCCTGGAAGAACTCACCGCGCACTTGCAGAACCCGGAGACCGGCGTTACCGCACACGGCCGCCGCTTCTCCCGTCTCGACGCGATCATCGCCATCGCAGACGCACTTCCCGCAGGTGGAAACCACGCCGACATCGAGCAACTCGCCGACCAGGTTCTCGAGCAAACAGGCTTCGTCAACCTCCGCAACACAGAAGACCTCAGCACCCCAGCCGGTTCCGAAGTGACGCCCACCAACGGCGAGCGCCGCCAGCTCGGCGCCGAGCACATGGCCAGCGCCACGCTCTACACCACGGCCGACGTCATCGCCGCTGAGGAAGTCATCGTCGCGAAGGCCGAAGCCAGCCATCACGACCAGACCAGCATCCGCGTCGAACGCGAGACCGTCGAGCTCGCGGCCAACACCATCGAAGCCAGCGGCGGATTCGAGCTCTCCGCCGAGCAATGGCGCCAGCTGCTGCGCATCACCACCTCCGGAGCCGGGCTCGACACGCTCGTCGGGCCGCCGGGCAGCGGAAAGACGACCCTCATGGATGCTGTGCGCCTGGCCTACGAGTCGGAGGGATTCGTCATCGCCGGTGCCGCGACGCAAGGGGTCACCGCCCAGAATCTGCAAGCCGAATCCGGCATCCCCAGCCGCACGATCGCGCAATGGCGCTTCCGCATCGAGAACGGGCAAGGCCTGCACGGTGTCGACGTGCTCGTGCTAGATGAAGCCGGGATGATCGACGATCGGGCACGAGCCCAGATCTATCTCGCGGCGAACGCCTCCCGCACCAAAATTCTGGAGATCGGCGACCCCAAGCAACTCCGAGGTGTCGGAGTCGGCTCCAGCTTCGCCGTCATCCACGCCCTCGTCAGCGGTGGCGAACTCCGCCAGAACCGCCGCCAAGCCAGCGCCGACGAACGCGCCGCCGTCGCCGCCTGGCGCCGCGGAGAGTACAGCGAAGCACTTACCTCCTGGGCCGACCGCGACCGGCTCGTCGCCACCGAAACCGGCCAGGAAGCTATCGCCGCGATGCTCGCCACCTGGCTCGATCAACGCCAAGGCGCGCCCGACCCGCTGACCGAGCAACGCGGCCTCGTCATGGTCGCCGCTACCAACGAGATGGTCGACCGGCTCAACGACGGCGCACAAGCCCTGCGCGCCGTCGCCGGTGAACTCGGCGAAACCCGCGCCTACGACGCCGCCGGCGGCCGGACCGTCATCCTGAGCGAAGGCGACCATGTCATGGTCCGGGTCAACGAACGCCGCATCGGTGAACCCGATATCCTCAACGGCTACCGCGGCGTCATCGACACCATCCACGACGACGGCAGCGTCGCAGTCCACTGGGAACGCGCCACCCGCGACGGACACGTCGTCGAACACGCCGACCTCAGCCCCGAATTCATCGCCAAAGGCGGGCTGACCCTCGGCTACGCCATCACCATCCACAAAGGCCAAGGCCTCACCGTCGGCTCCGACGGCGCCACCTGGCGCGGACCCGACGGACAGCGCCGAGGTGGAGCGGTGCTGTTCTCCGCTGCCGGTGCGGACAACCCCGGCACCTTCGTCGCCACCAGCCGCCACAAACTCGCCGTCTGGATGTTCCTCGCCCGCAAAGATCTCGAGACCGCCCACGACATCTACCTGCGCGGCTTCCCGCGTCTCGCGTGGGAGCGAACCCAGCGCGTCATCACCAAGATCATCAGCCGGGCCGAAGCCACCGAGTTCAACCGCAACGACATCCCCGCGCTGGTCGACCTCGGCCTCCTCACCGATCCCACCGCCGCGAGCCGGGCCACCACAGCAGAGCCTGACCCGACCATAATCACACCGGAAGAGATCGAACAGCGCCGCGTTTTCCGCGCACGACTGCACGCCGCCGACGTCGTCCGCCGCGGCAAAGCCGAAGACCTGCTCCGCGACGAATGGAGCGACCACCCCGCCGTCGACAGCGTCATCCACGGCGCCGCGTTCCGCACCCTCGCTCTCATCCTCGACCGTGCCGACAAAACCGGCCGCAACCCTCGCGACCTGATCCGAGACATCAACCCCGACAATCTCGTCAAGTCTCACGTCCGCGACGCCAGCCGCCTCACCGCCGCCCTGGTCAAAGCAGCCGCACACGCCGACCCCGCAACCGACGCATCGTCGGCCCGGCCGCTCACCAAAGCGCAGCGTCAAGCCCGCGCCGATACCGTTGAACAAGCCCAGCGTGACATCGCCGCCACCCTGCTCCGTCAAGAATGGGGCGAGCATCCCGCCGTCGACCGCGTCACCAATGGCACAGCGTTCGGCGCCGTGGCACGCCACCTCGCGGCAGCCGCACGCATCGGACAGGACCCGCGCACCCTCGTCCGCGACCTCGACCCCGACTACCTGCTCCGCCCCAGGATCGACAACCCCAGCGCCTACGCCGCCTCCCGGATCCGCGCCGCCATCACCACGCCAGAATCCATCGCACCCTCCGAGACCGGGCGACCGAGACCAGCCGAGCTACCGCCAACACACCCCGACGCCCCGGCCCGGCTAGACCTTCTCGTCCCTGCCTACCAGCAGACTGTCGAACACCTCACCCAGAAACCTGCGCCCCCGTCCACGACTGGCGCCCCCGCCACAGATCCTCATCGGCTGGAACAGCCCGCAGCAGCCCGCCACCGCGATGCCATGTGGCCCAGCTGGCTCCCTGTCCTGCCGGGATCCGAGCCGCGAGCCGGACGCGATAAGGCGCTCGCCACCGCCGCCGCGGCCGACGCACGCCGTATCCGCGCGCGCGTTGTCGACCTCGGCCGCCAAGCCCTGCGGGATCGCCCCGACTGGGTCGAACAACTCGGCCCCGCACCTGACGGCGCCGCGCCACGAGCCCGCTACCTCGCTGCCATCACGACCATCGCCGCCTACCGCGAACAACACCACATCACCGGACCGGACCCCATCGGGCCGCCCCCAATCGACGGAGAGCCTCGCACGGCCTACGACGCCGTCGTCACAGCGCGCGGTCACCTCGATCGCGCAGCCGCACTCGCCTCCGAGCACAAGGCGACGCCAGTGCAACCGGGCAAAACCCCGGAACGCACCACGGTCATGCCGACACCCGTCACAACAGCAGGGAAGCCCAGCCGAGCCGACGAAACCTTGGCCCGCGCCGAACGCGTCGCCGAACAGCAGAGGAAGACTCAACCACATCCACATCACGATCCGCGCCAACCTGGGCAACAGGGCCCTCGCCCTGGCTTCTGACACCCCTGCAGAACCTCGACGACCCGGAACGCCCAGGCCCCGCCTACGGCTGCCCGGAGAGAGCCTGCCGCTATCGGACGCGCGGAGTCACGACGACGTCCTGTTCATTGTCCGCAACGATCACTCACCCGAAAGCGATCGACCATTACCGGAGGATAGGCCTTAGCGGTGTACCCGGTCGCGAACGCGACGAGAGTTTCCTGGCCTAGAGCCATGGAAGGATTTGTTCGTTGAGTTCGGGCCGCGATGCGACGGTTCCTGCGACGTACGACTCGAACTCACTGTCGGTCGGTTCCTGCCGGGCGATGGGCTCGACGTGACGGCGTGACTCCTTGCACTCTCGCCAACTGGCGTGCGCGGCGAGCCTGGTGAGACACGGCCACAGCCAGCGGTCCCGCCAGGACGTCATCGCCGAGGACGGCCGATCACTTCGGCAGTAGGCCTCGCGCCAGGCAGCGTAGAGGTCGGAGAGTTCGTCCACGGCGACCGTGTGCCGATACCAGCAGGGCGGGATGCTGACCTCGGTTCCGAGGGGATAGCGACGGGTCAGGTAGTCGACGAACCAGCGTGTTTCCCGCCAGAGCTGAGCGGCGTCCTCCTGGTTGAGGAACTCCCACGCCCAGCGAGACGGCTGGGTCATGTCAGCCTGCTCGGCCAGTGCCGCTTCAAGGGTCTCGAAGCCGGTATGCAGAGCCGCGAGTTCCTCGGACTGCGTCGTGGCCTGGCCGCCGAGCTCCGATACAAGACCGCTGAGTTCGCGAAGAACCGTACTGTGCTGTTCAGCGGTGGCGGCTAGCTCAGCGACGACTTCCGGCACCATCTCGATGTCGACAACCGGCACGTCGTCATCGTCGCCTGGGTGCTCCGGCGGCTCGGTCTCGGTCATTCCCCGCCTTCCGAGTCAGTCCTGGGGTGAGCTGGTGATCCGGTTCCGGACTTCGGGAGCTACCCGGCGAGCGCGACGATGCGGCGGGTCTCCTCGCGACTGGCGATCACCCGGTCGCGGATGTCCGGGGATTCCCACCAGCCAGGCAGTTCCACTCGCGCGGCTCTCATGTTGCGGTAGAACAGCAGCGCCTCACCTTCGCCGATCTCCCTGATCCCATCCGCGGTCAGGGCACGCTGCATACGCGGCGAAATGGTCACCTGGTCGCGTGCTGTCCCGGTCGAAACGCTGGCTTGGTCGATCTCTCGTTCGCGCAACAGATCCGAGATGCTCTGCAGATCCTTCGCATTGCTCAGGCCGCCGAGGACAAGCTTGATCGACGCGTTGTCCCAGATCTCGGTTGCCTGCTCGGGTCCCCAGCGTTGCCGCAGCTGTGACAGGGACTGGACGTAGACATACAGCTGTACCCCGCGCCCGCCAGAATCGGCCAGCCGGGCAGCGAGATCCTCCAGCGGTGTGATGCCGCTCGCTTCATCCATGACGACACGGAACGGCGGGTCCAGCCGGAGATCTCCTTGCGCGCGCTCGGTGAACTGCTCTACGCCCGGTTGTTGCGACAGGATGTCCGTGCGGTGCAGGATCTCGGCCATGAGAGCGGTGATCATGGGCGCGGCGGAGTTCTTGCGGCCGCGGGAGATCATGTACAGCGTGTCGGTGCCGGACAAGATGAAATCGTCGATGTCGAACGGCCTGTCGCCAGGCTTCGGAGTCAGCGACCGCATAACGGTCGGCGAGTTCAGCGGCCGCAGGATCAACTCCAGGGTGGAGAAGATGCCGCCAGCGCCACTGGTGTCGCTCGTGGATTTGAGGCTGTCGAGGAGGTTCCGCAGTCCGCTGCCGATCGCGGGTGCCGCCCCGGCATGGGTGTCGAGGATCTGCGCGGGCTGGTAGGACTGGCTGGTGGTCCAATACCAGATGCTCTCCAGACCGGCCTTGCCGAGCGCGGCGGCGTGCAGCATCGCCGCGAGCACACCTTCGCTTTTACCGGAGAAGTAGCCGCCGTTCTTGGTGTCTTCCAACGGCATCGCACTGCAGATGGCGATCGATCGACGAAGCGCGACATCGAAATCCTCGCACCCGGCGATGGGGTTCCACCGAAGCTTGTCCGGCCACGGGACCCGACTCTCGGGATCGAAAACCCAGACCCGGCCCCGTTTGCTTCGATCCATGATGGTGAGCTCCACGACGTCGAAACGGGTCGAGGTCGCCAACAGCGCACCTGGCGCGCGCAGGACGTCCGACACAGCCTGGCGCTGGGTCTTGCCCATCCGCTGAGGTGCGACGACCAGTTTGGAGTCTTCGTGGGTTCCGTACAGTCCTTCCCCAGTGCCTGGCCAGCACCCGAAGTACGCGCCCGCGTCGTCCGGGGTGATGGTGCGCAGGCTCGCGAGGGAGGGACGCAGACGTCGAGCGGACTTGGCCACCGCTGCGGTGCCGAGCCGTGCGAGGACGGTCGCCTTGTCGGCGAGCCCCGTCCGGTGAACTCCCCGGTCGAGACGGGCTTTCCTGCGCCAGCCGCGGAGCCGCCACCACAACACTCCCTCGCCGGCCGCGAGCAGACCCGCAAGGACGTAGGTCAGGATCGCCGGTCCTGGCCGAGGATCGGTGCGCCATGCGGTCGCGGGATCACCAGGGCGGGTCAGCCACCGCCCGAGCACGAGAGGCAGCTGACCAGCAGGCGGCCACGCCCAGCCCGCACCGCTGAACAGGCCGGACAGACCCGCGCCGAGCAACGCCGCAAGTACGAGGCCGACCACCACCGCGGCGACCATGGGATAGAACGTGCTGATCGTCGGCCGAGCAGGACCTCCCGGAAACCTCTCCGGGTCACGCTGCGACACGGGCGCTGATCCCGGTCAGGGCGTCGTCGGTGTCGGTCAGCGCGATCTCGCGCTGCGAGCGTTCGTGCCGCAGCAGGATCGGGTCACGCCGGCCAACTTTGAGCAGACAGGTGCCCTGCTCCAAGGCCATGATCGTCTCCTCGGTACCGGCCGGGAGGTTATAGAGCTCCACGCAAGCCTCGGCATCGTCCTGGCTGCCCTGCCCGTACACGAACACGGTCTCGGCTTCCTGCAGCAGCGAGCGGGCGGGGGAGTCAGGGGGCAGATCGGAGATGTGGTGGAATCCGGCGA
This sequence comes from Amycolatopsis thailandensis, assembly GCF_002234405.1. Lineage (GTDB taxonomy): Bacteria > Actinomycetota > Actinomycetes > Mycobacteriales > Pseudonocardiaceae > Amycolatopsis > Amycolatopsis thailandensis. Next base: position 10,717 of record NZ_NMQT01000190.1, read on the forward strand.
TCGTGGCCAGACCCAGCCCACGGGCGAGTTTGACGTTACGGCGGAAGATCGCTCCGACCGAGCCTTCGGCCACGTGCCAGCCCTCTTCAACCACGTTGACCGTCTGTTGGCCTTCACCTGAGCGGCGGGCGAGCATGTTCGCTTGCCACGTGTTGATCAGCGTCATGACCACCCGCAGCGCAGGCCCGTCCAACGGCAGGGCCGAGATGTCGAAGTGGGTGAACCCGGACGGGTGATCGAGATGCACGTCGCGGCTGGTTTCGGCGTCGACCAGCCCGGCGAGGTCCTCCTCAATCATCCGCTCGAGCGCGAAAGCGGGATCCAAGCCCCAATCCTGCAACTCCCGTACCCGCCGGTCCAGCACACGCGCTTGGTCGTCGGAGGGATGAAGCAGGTGGTGGACGATATCACTGATCACCGGCACACGAGCACGGTTGTGCGCATCCTGGGTCGCGGAAACCAGCGCGAGCCGCAGGGCTTTGCCCTCGCGCTCGCTGACCGGACGGCCGAGCGCTTCCGCGAGGACCGCGCGCAACAGCATCATCTGCCCGGTCGGTCGGGCCAGCCCGCCACCGGTATCGGCTTCCAGGTCGACGGCCTGGTCGTCCCCGAGAGCGATCACCGGATCCAGCAGGTTCAGCCGTGAGCCCCGGCCGTCGACGGTGAACCGGATGCTGGGTGCGCCGAGAAACCTTGCCAGCGCGGTGTATTCGCCGACACCGGCCTGAAGTTTCTTGTCCAGCACCACGACCCGCCGGTTGTCGAGCAGCAGCTGCCGTGTGCAGGCCCAGGTTTTCAGCAGCGAGCTCTTGCCCTTGCCGACGTCGCCGATCACAGCGGCGTTCGGCGAGCTGATCAGCTTGTCCTCATAGGACACGAAGGGATCGTGGGTGACCAGCTGCCCCGAGAGCAAGTCGGTGCCGACGATAAGGCCACGGTAACTGGTCGGCGGCGAGGACAATGCCAAGTTCAGTGCCTCGGCCTGCCTAGTCGTGGTGTGCATCGGGTCGAGCCGTGGTTCGTACCAGCCCCAGCGATCCAGCCACCGCCGCCGGCGCGGCGGCGGGATGAACTGAGGTTCGGGTCGCTGCGACGGTGGCCGCGGCGGCTGCCAACCCACCTGGGGCGGTGAACGTTTTGCCGGTGGAACGGGGGATCGGGGGATCATCACGCCGCCTCCTGTCGTCGGTCCTGGTCCTCGCGCAACACGCGCCGAATGATGTGGTAGTCCGGCTGGGACACTCCGCCCCAGCTGCCGTAGGCCTCCCCGCGCAACAAGGCACCCGCCAGGCACTGCGTTCGCACAGGACAGTCCCCGCACAGGTTCGCGATGCGTTCTCGCTCGACAAGGAGATCGTCGCCGAGGAAACGGGTGCTGTCGGGCGGGAAGAATCGTTCCGGGTCGGCGTCGCGGCAGGGACGGGAAGGCTCGTTCTCCACGGTCGACTGCAACGCCCAGGGGTCATCATCGAGGTATCCACAGACCTCAGCCAGGCGCTGAAAGTGGAAGGACGTCGGGCGACGCATCACGCCACCGCCATTCCCCGCGCGAGCGGATAGGTTGCGAGCACGGCCACGTCGTGCTGAGTGTCCTGCCAATCCAGGTCCGTGAGCGCCGACTGCGCGGCCTCGTTGGCGACGCGCATGCACGCCCGCCGAAGTTCCGCCGGACCCGAGGCGGTCACGGATATCGCCAAGGACCAGTCCACTCCCTGATGTCCGGAGCCGGGCGCGAGGTCATGAAGCCGGCGCGCTGAGGCCGACAGCATGACCTCGTCGGTGCCGTCCCCGACCTGTCCCTTCTGATTCGCGCCTTGCAGGGACGCGCCGTCCTGGGCGACGTCGACGACAGCCTTGGCGCGGGCGACCCTGTCCGGGATGAGTTCCATCCGGACGCTCAACGTGCGGATCACCGACGGGTTGACCGAGGTCAGCAGGGGCGCCAGCCAGCGGGGACCCAGTTTCGCAGGGGCGATGCCCCTGCGGGGGAGCACCGCGGTCCGGGTATGCCAGTAGTCGTTGACGATCTGCCGGTCCCGGTCGGTGCGGTAGGACTGCCAGCAGTCCTCCCAGCGCACACCCTCGTGCTGATCGATCGGCCACCGCGGATCCTGCAGGCTCCGCAGCATCGCGCAGGTCCGCTGTTCACCCAGGACACGCGGGCGGGTCAGCTCGGCGCGGACGGCGAGGTCGGCCATCCGGGCGAGTTCCTCATGGACCAGTCCAGCCCATCCCGCGACACCCGCGCCGTAGGACTGGGACTCCTCGAAGAACTCTCCAGTCAGCGGGATCCGGGCGACAAGGTAGTTGCGATGCTGCTCGGCCGACGCAGCGGTGAGGTCGATCAGGTCCTCATAGGAGGCGATGATGTCGTCAAGGCCGCCGCGGCGCGACACCCGCCCGGACACGAACGCGCGATGTGGTGCCGGGTCGTGCGGAACAATCCGGTTCAGCTGCTGCAAACCGCGGATGTAGCTGCCGGCTTTGCCGAGCTGTGCAAGCAGGAGACCGTACTGGATGGACGCCGCATCGTAGGCGCGCTCCGTGCGCAATCCCGAGGCCTGGCCCTGGACCTCCATCACCACCGACAGATAGGCACGCTCGCCTGGATTGTGGTGGTGCAAAATGAACATCGACTCGAAACCCGTTCCGGCCAGGTCAAGTGGCTCGACCCGCCCGAGCGGGACGGGGCGCTCCCACAACGGGTGTGGCCACGAGTCCGGAGCCACCTGACGAATCTGTTCCGGAGCGGTATAGCGGGTTTCCCCGCTGCGGCGCCGGATTAGCCACCGCAGGGCCCACATCCATTCCTCGGCGATCGACCGGCGCTGCGACCACGGCCGGACCAGACCGTAGGTCAGACCGAGTAGCGCGAACCCAACGGCGGCGCCACTCATTCCGCCCCCGCCCAGCCAGAGGACGAACGCGCCAGCCGTGGACAGTCCCAGCAGCGCGATCGCGGGCTTCGGCAGCGAACCGAACAAGCCGCGCCGACCGATCTCACCCCCGAGCACGGCGATCCTCATGGCCGGTCACCTCGTACCACGTCCTCGTCGACTTCCGGAGCGCGGTGCGCGGCGGTGCGGGCCTTGTTGAAACCCGCCACCGCGACCTGAGCGAGAACACCCCAGGGGCCGGCGGCAGCTCCGCTGCTCGCCCCCGCTTGGGCCGCGCCCGCCGTAGTGCCCGTGGCCGCGCCACCGTTCACGACCGCGCCTCCGTGTCGCCCGCCCGCCGTAGCCGCGGCCTGCCGCCCGCCCGACGTCGTGCCGCCGCTTCGTCCGGGCGATCCCGGCGAACCGGCTGGGCCTGTGCTACCGGGAGAACCGGTCCCACCCGGCCCTCCAGGGTGCCTCGCGGCCGGAGTGCCGGTACGGGGCTGCGGCCGTGAGGCACCCTGTGGCGGGTTCTGGTTCTGCGTGTAGTTGCGCTGGATCGAGTGGCCTTCTCCACCGCCCGAGGGACCGCCCCCGCCTGACGACGAACCCGTACCCCGGACCGCCATCGCGCCGATACCCGCGCCGACCACAGAGGAAGTTCCGAAACCACTGGAGGGCTGAGGTGCGTGGCTGTCAGCCTCGGTCGGTAGCAAAGGTGCGTATTTCAACGCGGAATACGGGGCTAAGCCGGCCATCAGCATCGCAAAACCAGAGGAAGCCAACTGCGTCAGCAGAGGCAAACCGCCACTTTGCATCGCTGGAATCGACAGGTTCCCGTCGATGAACGCCCAGATGAACCCGAGCAGCAGGAACAACAGCGGCGGCGACAACGCCAGCCCGACGAACATCATCGGCGGCTTGAGCGCTTTCGCCCGGTACTTCGGATGAATCAGCATCCCCCATGAGAGACCGGCTACCGCACCGGCCAGCGGTAACGCGACGGACTGCACGACCAGCCCTGCGAACACCGAGAACGCGCCCAAGATCATGAGCAGAAAGATGAGGATCGCGATGAACACGCCACCGGGCATCATCGCGACGGAGACTTTCCCGAGCAGGCCGAGTTTCACTACCGCGCGGTTGAGGTATCCGGCGTCCCATGCGGCGATGCCGTTGGTCAGCCCTCGGGTCATCTCCAGCAGCACCGTGGCGATCGCGGGGGAGAAGACCGCGAGGAACAGTCCGAGTGGCAGGCGTTTGAACAGGGCCTCTTGGAGTTCTTCTCTCCCGCCGTTGCCGTGGGCTGTACGCCACAACATCAGCAGGGCCATGAACGCCATGACCACGATGCCGATTCCGCTGCTGGCCGCGTACATACCGAGAAACCACGGTGCTGTGGGATCGAAGTTCCCGACGCTGGCCAGCCCTTGCAGGACGGTGGTGGTGAAAGCTGTGGCGCCTTGGTGCAGGGCGTTGGCGAGGTCATCGATCGCTGACGATGGATCAGCGACGAACTTGCCCACCTCGACCGGCGCCATCGCGACCCCGGCGAACGCGTCGACGGCCCACTTCCCGCCGCTGTAGAGCTTGTCACCGACGAACTCGAGGAAGCGTTTGACATTGTCCAGCCAGGACGAGTTGTTCTCGATGAACGCCGCCATTCCTGTGAACAGCTTTCCGATGGCGACGTTCCACTCGATGCACTGGGGATGCTGGGCAGGGTCGCTGGCTACCTTGGCGCAGTCGACGAAGAACGCCTTCTCGCAGAACGGCGACTTCGCCTTGACGCAGGCCCCGGTGAACTCCTCCACCGGCAGCTCGGAGGGATAGAGAGGCGGTAGCGCCTTCATCCGCTCCAGACTCGCGGGATCGGGCGCGGAGACCCAGGTGAAACCCCACGCGTTGGTGGCCAGGTTCGCCCACTTCTGCAGCTTGGTCGCGCACCCACCCTCACCGGTGGGTACCCGGTAAGCGTCCCGGTCCGCGGCACTGGCGGGGAACAGTTTCGGCAGCGTCGGCGGCTCCTTGTTCGGATCAGCCTCTGCACCGCCGAAAGGCCCGCCCCAGAACAGTTTCCGGGAATCGGGCGGGAGCGACCAGTACATCAGCCGCGGTTCGTCGAGCATGACTGCGTTCAGGTACATCCCGACGTTCCCGCCCTGGTCGATACAGGACGGGTCGCGGAACCATGGGGCGTCCCTGAACTCCTCGGTACCCACGACGTACTTCCGCAGCTCGGCGGGAAAGCCCTGCGGCAGCTGGCCTCCGCCGACCGGCGCGTTCGGGTCGGCCAGGGCGGTGGGTGCGGCGAAGACCAGAAACGCCAGCACTGTCAGGATCAGTGCGGCGACACGGTGGAACATGCTCCCCCCTAACGTTCATGCGTTAGTTGATGTAGTAGGTGTAAAGACCGTTCGTCAGCGGCTCGGTGACCGGGGTGGCGCCGGTATCTCCCGGTTGCGGACCGGAGTTCGCGCGCAAGCCCGCTACCTTCCAGTCCCCGTTCTCCCACCTCAGCTGGATGGTGTGAGTGCTCCAGCGCGCGGCTGTGTTCGTGCCGCCCCCGACCGCGTCGCCGGACCCGACCGCGACGACCCATACTTCGACCGAGGCGGAACTGTCGGCATAGGCTGTCACCCTCGTGGTCGCTGGGATCTTGCTGGTCTGGTCAGCGCTACCGGATCGGGTCGCAAGGGCTTGCCGGGTGCCCTCGTCCGCGGTGCTGGCCGGCCACGTGGTGCTCGCGATCTCGGGGGAGGCCTGGCCGTGGGCGAGGTTGTTCACCAACTGCACCGCGTTGACACCCGCCGTGGCAGCCCCGGCCCGATCTCGTGTGTAGCCCGAGGGGACACCGTGGGTGAACTTCGCCGGGCCATGCGGTGCCGCGACGATCCCGCCCGCCGGCGCGGTTCCGGTCACCGGCCCGCTGTCACCGCCCGCCGGGGACTCGGTGGGGAAGACCCAGCGGCCCAGAGCTGCACCGGTCACGAGCGCGGCCACAGGGACGACGGTCAACAGCACGGTGCGGGAGCGGCGGGCGGGGGTGTGGTGCGCGGGGTTCGTCATAACCATCTCCTAGAAGAGTGCGACAACTGCACCGAAGATGATCCCAATGCCGGACACGACTGCCAGCGCCAGACCCAGACGCTTGATGCCATCGGTGTGTTCGAGAATGCTCGCCGAGTAGCCACCCTTCTTCGCTTCCTGCAGCTGGTAGGCGGCGCGGAGTGCGCCGCCGGCGAGCCAGACGAAGGTCAGGCCCCAGAGACCCGCGAGGACCTTCTGCCACGCCTTGGTGAACTGGATCCCGAAAACGTTGAAGTCCGGGGTGATCCCGTCGAATGGATTCCTGCTTCCCTGCTGGGCCAGAAACTCCACCGCGGTCTGTGCAAAGTGGATATTGCTCATTGTGCTTTCGCCCTTCGTGCGGGCAGTTCGGTCACCGAGGAATCGGCTGCCCGGTGCTCGGTGCCGCCCTGTGTGGCGGCCGGTTGCGGTGCCGTTCCCTGCCGAGGAGGGTCCACGCCTGGGGATGGCGGCATCTGGTCCGGCCGGGTGCGTTCGCGCGCGGCGAGCCGATCGGCGACCGCCGCGGCGGCAGCGACCCACGCGCGCCGCGATGCTGTGCTCGTCCGGTCGAACACGACAGGCGTACCGCCCGCCAGTTGCGGATCGAAAGGAACCTCAACCACGACTGCGGTCCGCGCACCGAAGTACTCCAGGATCCGTGTTCTCACCTGCGGATCGGGCGCGGTCGCCGACGGACTGATTACCGTCACCGCTCCGGCAGCCAGGTCCGCGCGGCCGATCGCGGCAAGGATGTCGAGCATCCACACAGCCAGTTGGACGACGTCCGGGTCGCAGGTGATCGGCACGACCAGGACGTCGGCTTGCTGGGCAGCCCATTGCCAGGCCCCAGATCGCGGATTCGTGCCGGTGTCCATCACCGTGAGGCGGTAGTAGCGCGACAGCAGGAGCCCGACGCGTCCGGTTTCGGCCGAGCCGATCTGGTCTCGGCGCTCGGTCTCTGAGCCTGCGGCGAGGATCTCCGCGCGGCTGGGTTGCGTCCGCAGGTAGTGGCTCATGTCTCCCGCGGACCCGGCCGGTCCGATCAGCCGCTCGAAAGCAGCGAGCAGATGGGTCGCAGAGGTCGCCGGGGTGGTGATCTCTGCACGCTCGGCGAGCGTGCCGCGGGCCTCGTTGTTGTCCCATACCACTGTCGATCCGCCGCGCAGCGAGGCGAACACGTGGCCGAGCATCAGGGCGGTCGTTGTCTTGCGGGAACCGCCCTTCGGGTTCGCGACCAGCACGAGTCGTGCGCCGCCGATGTACTGGCGGGCAGCAACTTCGGCCAGGCGGTACCGGGCTTCGGCGTGGCCTGGCTTCGGCCTGATGACACCGAAGGTGGCACGGCGGATTCTGCCTCGCCACCCCCAGTTCGCCGGGTCCGCAGTGACCGGGGGCGCGGTGGCCAGCCCGGTATTGTCCGGAACGTGACTTGCAGGCGCCTCCGCTGGAGCGGACGCCTGTCGTGGCCTAGGTGGTTCGCCGGTACGAGTGAGATCCACCGGTTCTTCCGCACCGTATTCAGGGGCATCACCCGGTCGCATGTCGTTCACCTCCCTGGAATTGGTCGAGCGGCGACACCGCGGAAATCTCCACCGGTACGCACTTTCGACACCTTGACGATGTCACCGCTTTGCGGTGCCTCGAGCATCTGGTGCTGGCCTTCGAACTGGCCGAGGTACATGGCGACGTGATGCGTTCCCCAGAACAGCAGGTCGCCTGGCTCTGCGGAGGCGAACTGCACCACGAGCTTCGCGTTGGTCAGCTGCGTCCGCGATGGGCGCGTGAGCGTGACGCCAGCCTGGGCATAGGCGTAGGCGGTCAGCCCGGCGCAGTCGAATCCGATCTTGCTGGAATCGCCGTGCTGGTCGGCGGCGCCGCCGTCGTCACTGATGCCCTTGGTCGGTCCGTCGGCGTTGCCGCCGCCCCAGGCGTACGGGGTTCCCAGCCACGCGAGTCCTGAGCCGATCGCTTTCGCGGTTTGCGGGGTCGGCGCGATGATCTGGCCGGCGACGCGGGCTTCCGGCGGGAGCGTGACCTCGTTGCCCCGGATGGTGACGGTGATCTTGCCTTTTACGGATTTGTCGGCGCACTGCAGTGGCGGCCCGGAGCCGTCATAGAGCGCGTTGGTGATGGCTTCGGCGAATGTCTGCCATTGGGCGTATTCCTGAGCGCCTGCACCGCTGCGCTGGACCTCCTGGGCGAGGTCGTGGTTGGTCCGCGGGTCCGCGTCGTAACCGGGAACGCGTTTCAACAGGACAGCGAAGAATCCGCCGGCGGCCGCGGCGGTGTCGTGCGGGTCGTAGCTGGTATAGGCATTGTACGGGCCGGGGGCGATCTGCTGGAACGGTCCGAGTGCGCGACCTTTGTCGTTGTGGGGGTCCAGTTTGGACTCCTGGTACGCCGTCTGGACCGCAACGGTCGCACCGCGCTTGGTGATCCTGCGGCCCTTCGCGGTGCCGAGAATCTTCTGGACGGTGTCGACCTTCTCTGGTGACAATGTGATGCCGCCGAAGGTGCCGCCCGGTCCAGCGCGTGCTGCTGGCGGAGATGTGGGCGCGGTGCAGGTCGGCGGACCAGGAACGGCCGCCTCGGCGTCGTGGCCGCCGAGTACCAGGACAAGACTCGCGACCACCGTGACGACGGCTACCGGAACGATCAAGAGAACCTTCATCAGCCCGCGTCCACTCCGGAATCGACCAGCCACCGGCCGTCGCCGCCGCGCACGACGCGGCGCGTGCTGACCAGCGGGAGTGTCTGGAATGGTCGGCTGGCGGTGAGCTGAGTCCGCGACGCCGACACCTGCACGTAGACCATGGACGGGGTAGCGGGCGCTTCCGGGCTGATCTTCGCCTCGATCTGGTCGCAGCGCGTGGCCAGCTTCTGATTCCGCATCTGTTGGTAGCTCTGGGCGGTGTCGCCGCGGGTGGTGTCCGCGGCGGTGGCTCCCGGCGTCGCGTAGGCCGCTGCCCGGATCAGATTCCCGTTGATCTCCTCCTCGAAGTCTGTCTGGCAGTACTGCTGCATCCACGCTGTCGTCACCCGCAGCGGGTCCGTGAACGCCCTTGCGTCCGGCTGTGGCGGAGAAACGGCAGCAGGGATCCCGGTCGGTGCTGTGTCAGCTGAGGTCGGCGTGATCGGCGCGACCGGTGGCAGCGTCAACTGCCCCTGCGATGTTGACGAGGCCGGAGGCGGGATTGGTGACGGGACGTCCGTCGGTTTCTGATCCGAGCAGCCGCCCACCGTGGCCGCGAGCGCGAGGCCGGTGAGGAGCAGTCGCATCGAGAGTCGTGTCATGACCGGCTCCTTGAGCCCTCTGCCAGCACGTGGCGCAGCCAGATGGATGCGAAGTCGGTGAAAGCGCCGCCATCGCGGGCGAGCGCCAGCGAATGCCCCGCTCGTGGCTGCACGTAAGTCGTCAGCGGGACGGTGAAGTACCCGCGTTCCGCCGCGTGCAGAGCGTCCGCGTTGGTGCAGTCCACAGCCGTGCAGGCCCAGGAGTCTTTCTCGCCATTGGCCTCCAGCACCGGCGCGGTGATCCGCCGTGACATGTCACGGGACAGACCGGCCAGAACCGCGTCGGGGAGCTCAGCAGCGCTCGCGACGTCTTTCGTGGCCTCCTCTGCGGCGACCACGGCAGGGGCGACCTCTCCCGCAGAGTGAAAGAGGGAGCCGCGGACACCGGGTCGTGTCGTCAGGTATCCGGGGTCCAGGAGGCGCCCCTCCAGCGCGGCGGGGTACATGGAGGTCAGCGACGTCAGGAGTTCGCTGGGCGCGATTCGGTGGCTGTAGCCGGTGAGGATGAGGGCGTCGACGTCCGCAGGGTGACGTGCGGCGGCGACAACGGCGGCCATACTGCCCAGAGAGTGACCGGCGAGGACGACCCGGGTGTGCTTTTGCCCGGTGAGTGCACAGGACCTGACCCTGGCGATGACCTGATGCAGAGCGTCCGCCTGCATCCCTGCGGACACCAGCGTGCTCAGCGGATGCGAGCTGGCGCCAGTGCCGATCCGGTCAACCGCCAGTGTCGAGAAGCCGGCGCCGGTCGCGCGTGCGGCGTAGGAATAGGCGGGTAGTCCAAGACCCGACCAGTACGTTCGGTTATAGGTGCCGCCGGACACCAGAATCTGCAGCGGAACGTCGGCAGCGGGTGAAGCAGGAAGGCATAGCGTCGCGCGCATCCTGGCGGTGACCACTCCGGAAGTGACCGGGATGTCCAGGTCAGTGCACCCGGCGCGGGGCGGTGTCGTTGCGGCGGACGCGCCACCTGCCGCGAGAACGCCGGCAGCGAGAGCGATCAAGAGCATGACAGCTGCGTGGATCGCCCGACGCCGACGGCGGTGCCGTCCACGCCGGTGTTTCCCGGGCGCCTGCACAGGGGTGGGCAGGCGCGGGTGATTGCGGGTCCTGGTGTGACGTCCCCTCATCATTTCCCCTACAGGTCGAGAAGCTGAAAGGTCCTTTGTGGATCACGGTCGTTCGGTCAACCGTGCTAGCTGGTGCAGGTCGCCGTCCACGCGCGAGCCACGCTCGCGGCGAGCGCGAGGTTCGCGCCGCCAGCGGCGATGGTCCGCTGCCGCAGGCCGCAGGCCGCACCGATCGCGGTCACCGGCGCTCCGAGCGCGTCGGTCATCAACGCCAGCGCTGTTCGTGTTTCGTCGGGATGTCCCTCCGCGACGACGCCGGCGATGACGTCGATTCCGCGCCGGAGGTCACCCAGCGCTGCATAGAAGTCGGGATCGGTCGACGGCGCGGCGACGCCGGCGGCAGCCGGAAGGTGTATACGGGGCATGGGAGTACCGCGTTCGGCGAGCGCCCCGGCGAGAGCGTTCAGGAAAAGCACCGCTGCGTCGAGGTCGGCCGGCTCGACCAGCGGATCGAGCTCAGGGCCCTCGTAGCAAAGATGCAGAACCCATGGCACTTCCGGCGCGACACCGATGGTTTCGGCGACCTGGTGCGCCAGTTGCGTGGTCAGCCGCGGCCACAACTCACGTGGCGTCACGTAATACGCGAGAAGGATCGACGGGCTTTCCAACTGCAGCTGGACCATGTCACCCCAGCGTTTGGCGATCTCGCGGATCTCGCCGTTGATCATGGCTTGGGCGTCGACCATCCAATCGGGCGCTGCCTCCGTCGAGCCGGACACGAAGTAGGCAAGATCCAATGCGTTCGGGATGCTGACTTGGAGCCGTTCCGGGATTTGGCGACCAATAAGACGGTCTTTCACCGCGAAGGCGGCGTCGGTCTGCTCGACACGACCGAGTGCCAGATCAGCGGGGGAGAGGCGGTGGTCGGGGTTGATCGTGTAGCAAGGCATCTCGGTGTGCGCTAGGCCCTCGGCGAGGCGGTTTTTGGTCAGACCGGGCCTGCGTTCCCGGGCGCGGAGCCAGGCGCCGAGCCACTGGTCGTCGGTGATTTCGAACGGCAGGCCGGTCAACGGGACACCGTGCTGGTGGTCGAGGTGCCATTGCATGGTGGAGAGCGGGTCACCGCCTGCCCCGATCGGGGCGGTACCGACGGGATGTATCTCCATGGGGCGTGGAGCCCACCTGCTCTGGAGCGGAGCGGGAGGTGCGGATAGGGACATGACGCGCTCCTAAGAAGACGGATCAGGCAGCTGGGTTTGGTCTGAATCGGGAGGGGTGGTGCGCGGGGGCGACTGGGGGGCGAACGCCCCCGCGCAGCTCGGGTGCAGCGTCCGCACACGATCGGCGTCTGCGGGTACTGCCGAATGCCTGCGTCTCAGCACAGGGCGGGCGGAGATCCGTGTTCGGATGCGCCGCCGGGTGCGAGCCCGCGAGGCGAGTCGCGCGGGCTCATCAGACTTGGGCGGCCGGTGATCCAGGTGTGGGCCGACCGCAGGAAGCCATCGTTGTCCGCCGGGGTGCCCACGGTGACGCGCACGCCGTGGCCGGCTAAGTCCTGGACAAGGACTCCGTCGTCGTAACAATGCGCCGCGAACCGGCCTGAGTCCTCGGCGAGCTGCAGCCACACGAAGTTGCCGTGCGACTCGCTTGGTGCGTAACCGATCCTACGCAGCTCCACGACAACTCGGGTCCGTTCGGCGACCACGCGAGCGATGTTGCGGTCGGTCGAGGTACGGCTCGCGAGGGCTGCGAGCCCGGCGATCTGACCTGTCGTGCTGACTTCTCGTGGGATCGCGGCGTCACGGATCCTCCTCGCCAGATCTGTCGGTGCGACGCCGTATCCGATCCGGACACCCGCGAGCCCGTGAGCCTTCGAGAACGTCCGGACCACGGCGACGTTCCCGCTCCCTGCGGCCCAGCGGGCACGGGCGAGCTCGACGCCGTCAGGGACGTCTGGATCGGTGACGAAGTCGCGGTACGCCTCGTCGAGCACGACCGTGACGTTGTCGTCGATGGTGTTGAGGAACTCGCGCAGCGCCGCGGTGCGCGCGACCGCTCCGGTGGGATTGTGTGGATTGACCACGATGACCATGCGCGTTGCCGGGGTGACTGCGGTGAGGACCGCGTCCAGGTCGAGTGTGCCGCCGCCGGAGTGTGGAACCTGCTGGGCACGCACACCCGCTTGGCGGGCGAAGGTTCCGAATGCGTCGAAGGCCGGGGTCGTCCACAGGACTGCGTCGTCCGGGCTTGTGCAGAGGATTCGTGTGAGGCGCTGAAGGATGGAGGATGACCCCGCTCCGAGCATGATCTGCTCCGGCGGTGTCCGCAGATGGTCGGCCAGCGCGGTGACCAGGGCCGCACTGTGCGGTTCTGGGTAGCGGTTGAGCTGGACATGGTCGGCGACGGCGGCACGGACCGGTGCGGGCGGGGCCTGTGGGAGTTCGTTGTCCGCGAGGCGTGTGAGCCCGCCGATTCGGTGCGGTGTGGAGTATTTCGGGGAGTTCGCGTCAGTCGTCATCGACAGTCCATACAGCCGAACTCCAGGACGCTGCTTGCAGTTGTTCCTTGAACGCCCCATTGCGGAAGTCGTGTTGTGCTTGCGCCACGCGTGCGACCGCGAGGGCGTCCAGGCGGGGAACACGTTCCACGTCGGTGTTGAACGCCGGGTCGGTACGGGCCTCGAATACCGTCGCGACTTCGACGGAGAGATTCAGCCCGACGTGGGGCACTCCCGCACCCACAGTCATGACCGAGTGGGGACTGTGGATGAACAGGTGTTCCAGTTCGTCGCCGACGAGGGACGCGACCAGTCCGTGTGCCACGAAAATGGTGATCTCCGACCGCGCGTGCATGTGCGGCAGTGCGTGGTGGAAGCCCGGCATACGGACAATCCCTGAGGAGAGAGTCTTGACGGGCGCTACTCCCGTGTGGATAGCGGGAGCGAGCAGCTGACGCTGCGGGCCGGTTTGATAGTCCGCCATCGGGTTCGTGGTGGTGTGCAGCACGCGCTGCAGCTGTTGAGTCATCGGGGGGCCTCCTTGAACGTTCAGGCGCTGTGGCTGGTCTGTCGCGGGAACACCCTGGGTTCGTGGAACACCGATGCGTCGGTGATCCGGACACCGACCTCCTGCGCGCCGGTGGAACCAGGACCTCTGGTGATGGGGGTGCCGTTCGGTTCGAAGTTCCCGTCGGGTCTGATCGACTGACTCGGTGGTGTCGCGTCGGCCCAGCTGTGGGAGTGAGTGATCGAACGAGTCTTGAGCGGTGCCAGTGTTTCCGCGTCGGCGCTTCCGATGACGAGGCCCGCTCCGGTGATGACGATGGTGCCGAGTAGCAGGGCGGTCGTCAGTAGCTTCGTCAGGAGATACATCAATTGTCCTTTCAGGACTTTCAGCTGGATCTGGTTTCAAGCGGACGGGCTCTGTCCCTCTGGGCGGGCCGGGTCGGTCGGATGTCGAGTGAAGGTGTCCGCTGGGATGTGCAGCAACGGCACGGACGAGCCGGGGTGGCGTTGGTTGTAGAGCCGGATCAGAAGGTCGTAGCGGGCCACGACAGCGTTGGTGGGGGAAGGACAACCGCGGAGTTGGTCAAGGCTGCGGCATACCTGCCGGTAGACCAGATCCGTGACGGAGGTCTTCGCTTGGGTGTAGCGGGTGTGCGCGGTGCGGCAGTGACCTAACAGGCGGCTTTCGTGCGCGTCACCTCCGTCGATCCGTGGCCGCCTCGGATACCGTGCCCCGATGCCCTGGAAGCCGAGTTCGACCTCCAGAAGTTGCGGGACGAACAACTCGTCGATCACCTGTGCCGCAGCGGACGTTGTCGCGTACCTCGTGCGGTAGACCTCGAAGGCGCCGGCGAGTTCGGCCAGCTCCGGTTCGCTGAAGCTGCTCATGCCGGGCTGCGCGCCGACGTCGGCCGCACGCGCCTCCAGAAGCTCACGATCGGGCAGCAGGGCGGAATCGTGTTCCACCAGCGAGCGGGCGACGTCCCAGATGTTGTGCGCCCAGAACAGGAACTGTGCACGTGACAACGCGTTGTCGACGGCGAGATGACCGGCCGGAACGGCCAGCCGTCGCGCGTGATCAAGGATCCGCTCCAGCGGCGGCAGCGTACCCGGCGTTCCGTACTCGAGCACGAGCCGCAGGTAGCTTTGTACAAAATGGACCTGGGCGGCCTGGCTTCCCTGAGCGTGACGAAAAGAGGAGTAGCTCAGGTGCCGTAAGTGCCTTGACCAGGTTGCCGGTGGCCGGAGCCCGCTTCGCCGGAACGGGTTCGGCGTGTCCGGGCCACTACGCCCGCTGGAGATCGTCGTGGGGGTCATGAAAGGCTCCGATCAGTACCGCAGGGCGTAGGTGATCCGGCGGTACAGGGATTTACGGCGGCGGGCGTCGTGAACGCGCGCGTCGGCTTCGATGAGATCGGTCGCGGCGCGGACCCGATCCTGGGCTCGTACGATCGCTTCACCGATCGGCATGACCAGCGGCAGTTGATGGTGGTCGACGATCTGTGCCACTCGCTCCGCGATCGATCCCCGGACGATCAAGTACGGCAGGCCGAGTTCGTCGAGCGACTCCAATAGCAGCTGGTCGGACAGCAGCCGGAACTCCTCCGACACCGGGCGGTGCCCGTCCGCATGCATCGGGAACTCGACAGGCAGATGCACGTAAGCGTCGTAAAGTCGCCGGGCCCGGTCTTTGGTGAGGTCGCCGTAAATGTCCATATACTGCTGATAGAAGCGCCGGACGTGGAAGCCCGAGAGCGTCTTGAGCTGCCGTAGCCCCCAGCTGGCGCCGGGATTGATACCCACTCGCATCCGGGCTTCGCCGTACACCCATTCGTGCACGACCGACCCGTCGGAGACAAACCCTCCTGGGATCGACTCGTTCGCGACGCGTTCTTCGAACCGTCTCAGGCCGAGCTTGATCAGCTCCATCGCCGACAGTTCCTGGACTTGCTTTCCGGGAACCACGTCCGCGAGGATTTCGCGGGACGTCTTGGCGTGAGTGCGGGGGAGACCGGTCGCGAAGGCCATCGCCTCGGTCGTGGTGCTCTTGCCTGTCGAATAGGTGCCCGAAATGGCCAGGCGGAGGGGCTTAGTTGATGTCATGTCGACGCTCCGGAGAAAACGCGGCGAGCCGCGGGGATGAGGGCATGGATCGGTGGATGGCCAGCGTCCAGCCAGCGGGCAAACCGGACGTGCCCGTAGTCGCCGGCGACGGCAGGTTCGACGATCAACGGTGACCGCAACACCAGCGGTCGCGCCGGTCGGGCACCGGTTGCTTCGAAGAAGCGGCGGCCACGCTCACGAAGCTCGGGCGGAAGCCATCCCAAGAAGGGAATACGGAGTTCGCTGAGGTAGCCGGTGAAGTCCGCGAGCTTCACCAGGTCTTCCGGGGCGTCAATCAGCTCCTCAGTGAGCAAAGGCACGATCGTCGGCATCTCCGCGAGCACCACCAACAGCGGAGCACCACTCCCAACATGCTCGGCGATCTCTGCTTCCTGCTCACGAGTCGGCCACAGGCCGCTCGGGCGCCACCGCGCGGGACCGGTACGGATCCAGCTCAACCGGGCAGCGCCTTCGACGACGATGAGAAGGTCGTCCTGCCGCAGCGCAGGCCCGGTGGTCACTTCGCCTCCCGGCCGGTCGGAAGTTCGTGCGCGAGACGGAACTGAAACTGCAAACCGCTGAACAAGGCCCGCCACGACGAGGTTCTCCAGGTGCCGCCGGCGAAGGCCACCAACCCGGTTCGAGTAACCGAGGCTGAGGTACGAAACGGCATACCGAGCCGCTGGTGCGGCGGCGGGCCGACCACATCGATGTTGCGCAACCACAGGGTGTTGCTGTCGCCGCGGTCGATGTCGTCGAGGTCGTAGAGCAGGCTCTGCGCGAGCTGCGCGAGGACGATCATGCCGTCGATCAAGGTGATAGCTGGCTGATACCGTCCCGCGATGCCGCGCGGATGGATCTGATCGCCGGTGATACGCGCGGTGGCAGAGACCACCGTGTGGTTCTCGGCCACCAGGACGTCGCGCAACTCGTGGTCGCGGGTCTGGAACCCGCTGCCGAAATAGCGGCGGGCCGGGTCGCCGAGCGACTCCCCAGCGAGAAGTTCGCGGGGCCCACTGACCTGGGCATGAAGATCACGGGGATGCACGACCTCACACAGAGTCGCCAGCCCGCCCACATGACCCGTGAATCGGGTGACAGCCGCATCACTGTCGTTCTTGGTCACGACCCGCTGCGCTGCCATCGGCACATCGGCCAGCTGCTCCTGGGGTGACCGTCCAGCCTTGACGGTCAAACGCCGGATGGTCAAGTCCCGACGCTGCTCATCGGTGAGACCAAAAGTGGCGGTGAAGTACAAATCGGCGAGCTGGACGGCGAGTGCTGCTACGTCAAGGGAACTCACGTGCGGTGTCCGGTCAGGACCGGTGGCTTTCGAGGACCAGTCAATCGGATACTGCAACCGAGCATGTGCGGCGATCGAACTGTCGCGAGGGTCTAGGACCGCATCAGTGATCCGATGCGACACTCGCTTGAAGCCGTCGCCGAAGTAGCGATCGGCGCGGGGCCCGAGCTGATCGTCGATCGAGGCGAACCGACGCGGCGCCCGGCGTATGGCACTGGAAAATGCGTCGTGCACGTGAGCTGCTCCTTGTCGAGAAGGTGATGGAAAGTGGTGGTGGGGCCGGGCCAGAGGGAGGGGAATGACGTGGCCCGGCCCCGGTCCATCTACCGGTGGCGATACGGTGACTCGGATTCCGCTGAATCCGGGACACTCCGCTCCCGGGAAGCGGCTTGGGGCCGCTGGGTGTTCGCTACAGCTCGCGGCTGAGCGGGGTGATGGTCAGTTCGCGGCTGTCGGGCGCGCTGAACGTGATTCGGGTGCCATCCGGTGTGGCGCCAGTGGTTTCGACGCCGTGCAGGTACGACGCTGGGCCACTCGCAGTGCCCGGAGTGCCAGCGAGCGCGGTTCCGGTGGCGGCGAGGCCGGCGCCGGTGATGACCGCTCCCAGAAATAGACCGGCGACGGTGCGGCGGGTGAAAGTGCTGCTGGACATAACATGTCCTCCAAGATGTGTGAGGTGGAGCGGATGAACAGGGGGAGTACTCGGTCGTCACCGTTAATGCGGTAGCGAGCGCGGCCGCGTTGTGCATGACGGCGCGCCGGATCAGCAATGCGGGATCGCACGATCCGGCTGCGGGGTGACGTACTGCTGGGAGGTGTAGCCATAAAGCCAGCCACGACCGGTGTTCAGGGCGGTCCTGTACCACCAGGAGCCGCCCGCCTTCAGTTCGCACCAGAGCCAGACCCGGCCGTACCGCGGCAGGTATGCGAGCGTCGTGCCGGAGGGCGCCGAGGCGCGCAGGCGCACACCGCTGGAGCCGCCAGGGCTACCCGGGAACCACTGGTAGCCACCCTTCACCGACATTTCACCGGTGTTTCCAGGGGCAGGGGGTTGGGCGCCGCCGTTCGCGGGCCGGGTGAGCAGGTGCTTGGCCAGGGTGATCCCGCTGGTGGTCGATACGCGGAGGTTGACTGCGTTCGCGGCCTCGCCCTCGACGGCGGCCGCAGGGGCGACGCCGTCGGCCCAGCTGTGCCCAGGGTTCACGGCCAAGCCGGTGATACGGGTGCCGTCGGGCGCGTGACCGCCGAGGTAGGAGGTCGGCCCGGTCTGGGGCTGCTTGATTTGGCTGGGTGCGGCGTGGGCGAGACCGACGCCGCCAAGAGTGCTTACGGTCGCAGCGGCAGCCACGAGTCCGAGTTTGATTCGGCGAGAAAGCATGATTTTCTCCTCATGCGAATTCCAATGGATAAAACTTCGCAGAGTCGCCACCCTGTGCCCACGCAAGCCCTTTATGGCTTTCGAAAATTCATTCAGGAAAGGTTCTTGCGGCGGTGCGGTGATGCTCGGGTTCCCCAACCCGACCGCATCCGCAGAGGCTCAGTGCTGCTGCGACGTCCCCGCGATCAGCGCCTGTGTTTGCTGATGAGATCTACGATGCAGGGTGAACTTGAATTTAGTCAAGCTTTTCGGAAAAGTATTTCGAATTATTTTGTCTTGCAATTTTCGGGCATAACAATGGCCTATATGATCGAAGGTCAGTCGATATATGGAATGCTGTGCGTCTCCGAATAAGACCGAGTCCGTTCCGTACTTACTCAACAGCGACGCAGGGGAACAGGGGCGCCGCCGCGCCCGGCCTGGGTAACTGGCCGGAGGGGTCGGGGCGGCGCTGGTTAGCGCCGCCCCGGCGGGTATCAGCCGGTCACCGCGTGGTGTCCGGGACCCGGCTTGACCGGCTTGGCGTCCTTGTCCGGGGCCTTGCCTGTTCCCAGCTTGCCGGTGAGCTTGCCCGTGGGAGCAGGTTTGCCGGTCGGGCCGGGCTTGCCCGTGGGGCTGGGCTTGCCGGTCGGATCCGGTTTGCCGGTCGGCGGCTGCGTGTTCGGCGGGGTCGTGGCCTTGTCGCAGCTCACCCCGGCGGCGGACACGGTCTGGCTCACCTTGCCCTTGGCGTCGGAGATGGTGACCGTAACGCCGACGACGCTGGAACCGCCGCCCTTCCCCGGAACGACCTGGAAAAACTTCGTGCTCTGGGCGCCGCCGGAGAAGCTGACCTTCGTGACCCCCTGCTCGCATGTCGCGGTCACCGAGCCGAGCGCCTTCCCACCGACGGTCAGGCTCCCGACGGTCGCCTTGGCGTAGCCGGGCCGGGACTCCGCCGAGATCCCGGACGCGGAGAACGACGTGCCGGAGACGGATCCGCTGTTGGCGGACCTGTTGTCGATGCCGGAGGCCTTGACGCCGTAGGCGGAGGATCCCGCGGCCGCGGCGGGAGCCGCGGTGGTGGAGGCGGCGACACCGAGGACGCCTGCGGCGAGGACGCCGCCGACTCCGGCGGCGACGAGCGCCCGGCGGGTGGAGGATCGATCGAGAGTGTGGACCACGTGGTCCCCCCTTGGATGAGTGAAATCGATTCGAGTGGTCACGCGATCTCCACGACGCTGCCCAGGGGCACGGTCCGGGAGATCACGTCGAGTGCGTCCGGCGGAACGCGGACACAGCCGTCTGAGGAGGCCCGGCCGAACACCGTCGCGGTGGGCCAGGTGTGGATGCCGACGGTCCCCGGACCGCCGCCATAGCTGGAAAAAGTGTCCGAGTGCGACCCGAGCGGCAGCACGATCGGGGAGAACGGCTTCGGGTTGGTGTCCAAAATGGACGACAGGACGAATGTCCGGCCAGCTGGGGTGATCGCGCCGGGCTTCCCGACGCCGACCGTCCACGTCCTGAGCTGGGTGTCCTGGTCGAACAGTGCCAGCGTGAACCGGGAGCGGTCGACGACGACGCGGTACCTGCTGTGCTCGGTGCTGATGGCGGGGTCGTCGAGGAAGACCCAGCCCGTGGAACTGTTGGGACGGCTGGGAAGCAGCACCTGCGCCCAGCCCGGTTCCTCCGCGACCACGGGCACCTTCGTGTCGGTAGTGAGGCCGCCGAACGTCTGCTGCGGCGGGAGAGCGGCGATCGCCGGGCCGCCGGGCCGCGCGTAGAGCGGCACGGTCGTCGCGGGGTGGACGATCCGGCCCGAGGCGCGCGTGGCCGGGGCCGGATCTTGCGGAGCGCCGAGGACGGTGTCGAACGTTGTGGCGCGGGGGAGACCCGCGAGTGCCTGCTCGCTGACTTCCAGCGGTGCCACGATCTGCTCGCCGTCCGGGACGGGCGCGCCGGACGGAACGTCCACAACGGTGGCGACTGTGGCGGTCGATGGTCCAGCCGTGACGCTGATCGCGATGCCCAGGGCGATGACGACGGCGACCAGGCCGGCGATCACGGCCAGGCCGGTCCGGCGGTTCCGCGCGCTCGGGGGCGGCTCCGTCGAGCCGCTCTTCCCGGGTGGGGTACTCGGGCCGAGCGGAACGTCCTGCTCGGGTCCGGCCTGATCGTGGCGCTGGTCCTGGCCGCCGTCGTCCTTCATCGGAAACCTCCTTTCTCCTGGGTTGGTCAGTGGGGTCGGGTGCAGCGGCGGCGCGACAGCGCGTGATCCACGAACGGACGGTAGGCGCCGCCGCCGCACGGGGCCGGAGCTACTTGGCGAGCGCGGCGGCGAACCCCGCGGCCGGGGTGCCGACGCCGGTCAGCGGGTCCCACCCGGGGCCGCTCTGCAGCGACTGGGGCTTGGTGTCGAGATCGACGAGATAGCTGCCCCGGCCGGGCGGAACCGACACTCCGCCATAGGCCAGGAGCTGGTCGGTCCAGACCCCGCCGGTGCGGTGCTTGACGTCCGCGATCGCCGAGGTGCCCGCGAGGTCATAGATCGCCGGGTTCACGAACCCGATCCGGTCGGTCCCGGCGGCCTGCGCGGCGGTGGCGATCATCCCGGCCAGCAGCGGCGAGGCCAGGCTCGTGCCACCCGAGGCGTATTCGAAGTACCCCTGACCCGGAACCGTCGAGCCCACACCAAAACCCGTATAGGCGTCGGCCAGCGCGGCGATGTCGGGAACCGCGCGGCGGGCACCGGACACCTTGCCCGCCTGGTACTCCGGCCGCTCGTACACCCGGGACACACCGCCCCCGGCTCCACCGGCGAAGGGCCCGTCCTTGTCCTGGGTCGGGACATAGCCGTTGCCGGACTGGACCAGGCCGGTGGAGGTCCAGCCGGTCTCCCACATGCGCTTGTTCGCGCCGTCGACCGCAGCGGAGGTCCCGCCCGCAGCGGTCACCCACGGGTGCGAGGCAGGGAAGGTCGCCGAGGGCTTGCCCGCGACACCGGACAGGTCACCGGCGTCGCCACTGGAGAACAAGATCGTCTGGCCCTGGATCGCGGCCTGGACGCCGATGGTGTCCATCGCCTGTCGGCTCGAGGGCGGCACCGCCGTCTCGTCACCGTTGTAGCCCCAGGAGTTGGTGATGATGCCGACCGCGTTGTCCGCGACCGCTTTGTTGAGCGCGGTGTAAAGGCCGCGGCAGTCGGCGCCCGCGTAGTAGGTGATCCGCGCGGCCGGGGCGACGGTGTGCGCGGCCTGCACGTCGAGGGCCTGCTCACCGGCCCAGCCATCTGGTTCACAGGCCGGGTCCGGGTTGAAGCCACCGTCGGGCAACTTGACCGTGTACTGGCCGGCCGCCAATGGGGGCGCGCCGAATTTCGCGGCGGCCCGGTTGGCGTCGGCGAAGGTGCTTTCGGCGTTGTAGGCGGCGACTATCCCGATGTTCGTTCCGGCGCCGGTCTGCGCCGGGGTCAATCCGTACAGGCCCCTCGTCTGCGCGGAGTTGTAGCCGCAGAGCGCGTTGGACTGGTCGCTGTACTTCTGCGGCACGCCGGTGTTGACGGTCTGGCCCCAGTAGGCCGCGCAACCGGCGCCACCGGCGGCCTGCGCCGCCGGAGCGCGGCGGTCCACCCGCTGCGGGGTAATCGTCTTCTCCGAGTCGTCCAGCCCCAGGACCGCGGTCACCGCGGCACGCACCGAGGAGGGCAGCGTGATCGCGGACTCCGGAGCGACCAGCTTCTGGAGCTTCCCGTGCTTACCGCGGTGCTGGAACGTCGCGAGCTTGGTCCCGAAGGCCTTCTCCAGCGTCGCGGTGTCGGCGGTGGCCTCGACGAAGTGTCGGTTGGTCGAGACCCCGGTGATCCGCACCCCTTGCCGCTCCAGCCAGCCGCGGACCTCCTCAACGGTCCGGTCCGTCGCAGCGAACCGGTCCGCGAACTCATCGGCGCTCAGCGTCTTGCGGTAGGAGGCCGAGCCCGGTGTGCTGATCGCCTTCGCCAGCCGTTCCGCCCCCGGCTGGTCGCGCAGGGCCAGCGCCACCTGGATGTGGCGCTGGGCGCCGTCGTCGGTGCCGCCGACCTTGGCGGCCGGTGTGGCCCAAGCCGGTGTACTGCCCAGGACGGCGACCCGGTCGCCGTCCTGATCGTTCGCGGCGATCGCTGGCGTCGTGGCTGCGATCCCCGCGAGTGCCGCGCATCCGGCGATCACGCTGATCGCGCGAGATGGTCGTACTTGCATTGGTGCCCCCGTTACTCGGTTGGCTCATGAAGAACACATCAGGATTTGCGCGCAGCGTCGATCAATTCATCAATGGAAAGAGAACATCGATTCGATGAAGCGTGAGATCGGCTTCCGTTCCGCTTCCCGCGTGACTGCACGCGTTCCGATGTGCCGCCAGCGTCTCCGCTGCTGGCTTCGCGAACTGGGGTTATCAGTTCGAGACCCACTCTGCATATCGGAGTGGCGTTCTGTCAACCAATTCTAGAAAGAATATTTCCGTTTCCTTGCATGGTGAATTGTGCGCGCGACGATGCGCCCGTGAGCTAAACGGCGCACGGGATCAGGAATTGTCTAACGAGTTGTTTTTTCTATCGGATCGGGTTTGGTTCCACCTTCTCCGCGACGAACGGAATTCCTGACCCGCACACGGTCGCGGAGCCGAGCGGGTCGAGGGTGTAGCCGGTGATGCGGACACGTTCCTGCGCAGGACCGCCTTCGAACACGGCGCGTTCGTGATCGGTCGCGACCTGCCCGACCAGCCGTAGTGTCTGGCCGTGGTCGGTCACCATCGCCGCGCACCCGACGTGGTCGGTGCGCCACGTGGCCGTGCCGTCGATGACGACCTGCGGGCCCTTCTGCTCGGCCGGGGCGGGTTCCACCCAGCTCGTGATGGTGTGCGGCGGGGACGGACCGCCGCCACAGGCCGCCACTGTCGCGGCGGCCGCCGCGAGTGTGAGGGCCACGGTGCGCCGAGAGCTCATGACCGGTCGCCGGGCCGCTCGTGGGAGGCGGCGAGGACGTCGTGCGCGACCAGGATCAGCGAGTTCGGTTCCTGCATCCGCGTCAGCAGCGGAGTCAGCACGGCGTGTGCCCGCGCGGCGCTGACGTTCCGCCCCAGCAACCAGACTTCCCTGGCCTGGTCGCCGCAGCGCCGGACCGCGTAGATCTCGCCGGTGCGCCCGATGTGCCCCACCGACCAGCAGCCGGCGCGCGCGAGGGGCATCTCGATCGGATCGTCGTTCTCGCGCCGCCACAGGTCGCCGTAAACCTCGCCTCCGATGGTGCCTGCCAGCCCGTCCGGCGCCGCGTCGCGGCGGCTGTCGGCCAGGAAGTAGGAGACGTCCTCGAACACGGCCACTCCGGGCGGGACGTCGGGGGAGCGCGCCCATCCGGCCGCCGCCTCCGCGAGAAGCCCCTCGTCCGGGGCCATCGCGATCACGAAGGACCGGAGAAGTCGCTTCAGCTCAACGACTTCCGCGTGGATCCTGCTCGCGTTGAGGTAGGCCAGGCGGGCCGTCTCGATCTCGGCTCGGACTTCGGCCCGGCGGACGCGGGCGAACCAGGTTTTGCCCAGGCTCACCAGAAGACGGCGGAGACGCGCGTATTCGGCGCTGTCGGCGGCGGCCCGTCCGGCCGCACGCTGTTCCACGTCCCGCAGGTGGGCGTCCATCCGCAGGATGTCGGCCGCGACGTCGGCGGTGGGCTGCTCCTGCTCGAGCAGCAACGTCGCGACTGGGGACGGCACCGCCGCGCTGCGTTCCGCCAGGTGTAGCACCAATCCGCTCCTCTCTGCCGTGGCTTCCCACCACGGCTCCGCCGTCGCGGGCTGGGCGCCGGTCATGCCGCTGCCGCCGCCATGGTCGCGGGCCGGCGCGCGGCCGTCCCGGGCACTCCGGGCCGCGGTGGCGACGA
Organism: Amycolatopsis thailandensis; assembly: GCF_002234405.1. GTDB lineage: Bacteria > Actinomycetota > Actinomycetes > Mycobacteriales > Pseudonocardiaceae > Amycolatopsis > Amycolatopsis thailandensis. Next base: position 34,705 of record NZ_NMQT01000190.1, read on the forward strand.
GGTGGGGGCGAACCAGTAGTTGGTGGTGCCCGGATCGATCGCGTAGGTGGCGAACACGCTGTATCCGGCCGTGCGCATCGTGGTGATCAGCTCGTCGTGGGTGCTGGTGTGCAGGAACCCGGTGAATCGTGGTGTCGCGCGCGGGTCGTGCGGCTGGCGGGCGACGTGGGCCCACCCGGATTCCTTGTCCCGGACGAGAACGAGCAGCGGGGCGGCGGGCGGGACGGAGTCGGTCATTGTGATCCTCCTCGGGGTGTGGCGCGGTCGCCGGGGATGGGGGAGGGCGGTGGCATTGGGCGTGGTGGTCATGCTGCGTCCGAGCTGTCGGGCTGGGCATGGTCGGCGAGATGGGAACGGATCAGCCCGGCGACGTAGGCGTGGTCCCGGCGATGCGCGAGGTGCCCGTGCTGTCGCATGCGGACCAGCCGGTTGGCCGGAAGGGTTTCCGCGAGTGCGAGTGTGGAGTCGCGATTGGGGTGCGGGGCTGTGCGTTCGCCGAGCAGCAGCATCGTCGGCACGGCGATCGCGGCATAGGCTTCCGGTGTCCACACGAGACGGTCGGCGACCTCGATTTCAGGCAGCAGCGCGGGAACCTGGTTTTGTAACCACGTGTTGCGGGCCTGCTGTTCGGCGAGCTCCGGGGTGAAACCGGCGACGTCACGCAGGTAGATGTGCAGCGCGGCGGCGTTGTCCCCGGCCGCGGACGCGGCGGCGATCGGGGTGAGCCGGTCGCCGACGATCGGACCGCCGACAGTCAAGGGCGGCTCGTATAGCACGGCGGCGGCGATCGGCAGCGCCGGTGCCCGCAGTAGCGCCCGCAGGGCGATCAACGCGCCGTAGGAGTGCCCGACGATCCGGGCGGGCCCGTCCGCGAGGCCGAGCACCGCGGCGAGGTCGTCGATCTCCCGCTCCAGCGAATAGTCCTCGCCGGTGTCGGCCCGTCGGCGGTGCGGGAGCCAGCATCGATAGCCTCGCCGCGCGAGTGAGGAGGCGACGGGCAGCCAGCTCGCCGCGCTGTCCATCCCGCCGTGGAGGATGACCACGTCGGGCCCGTCCCCGACGCGGTTGACCACGATCGGTGTGCCGTCCGCGCTGGCGACCGTGTGCCTGTCGATCTGGAACGAGTGCATGGCTCTCCCCTTCGTGACGCTGGCGGTCCTGGCCGCCGCCCGCGGTGCGGACGTCAGCGAGGGCGATCGAGCGGGTGTGGGTGCGCGGCAGCTATCGCCGCCGCGCACCCACGGGGAAGGGGGGGTGGCTCGATCTCGTAGGTGGGCGGGCGCTACCTCAGTCGAGGGAAGCAGCGCCCGCCAGGAAGGTGCCGCACGGAGTGACCTCCGTGCGGCACGATGGTTCTGTGGTGGCGTCCGGTCCGGGCACCGGCGCCGGTACCCGGACCAGATCGCCAGCCGCCGGGTTGGTGACGGCGGCGCGCAGGTCTGCCTCGGCCATGGGCTGGTACCGGCGGGCGTCATGCCCGCTGGGACCGGTGAGCCCGTCACGGCGAGGCCCCGCTGTCGCGGCCCGGCGCATGATCCCCATCTGTGTGCCCATCGGTCGTTCCCCCCTTCCCACGGTCCCCTGTCCCCACAGGCGGCTGACCTGCGTCGATACCTTTCGGAACTGCGCAACGACCCCGCTGAAAGTACGGAATCCGCGTTCGTGTCCGGCTTCGACATGACGAGCATATGAGCCAAGGTAGGAAAGTCAACTGGATCCGTGTTCTGCTACCTGCCGGGCGGGCTCGATGTTGACAAAAATCTGACAAACTTATGTGGCTATCGCTGTAAAATCGCAGGTAGAAGCTTGATCGGTTGCCTGTCTTGTTTCACTGGAACTCGACACAAGTTTCTGCGGAAGCCTCGACTCAGTTAGCATCTGCACTTGCAGACAGCCGTCCGGGAACCCGGCGGCGGCCTGCTACTGGGGATGAGTGTGCGGCGCCGCGAGGCGCCGACTGTGATGGCTGGAGCTGAGGCGCGGTGGCGGACGACGAACGCGGGGATCCGAACGGCAATCTTTCGCAGAAGTTGCAGTACATCCGCCGGACACAGCGAGGATTGGGCAACCGGATCCTGCCCTACGAGGAGATCGCGAAGGGTGTCACGAAGGCCACCGGGCGGCGATGCGGCGAGGACTACATCGAGAAGCTGTTCACGGGCCAGCGGACCCGGCATCCAGATCAGGAACGGCTTGAGGCTATTCTCGCGCAGTTCGACAAGACGCTGGCCGATCTGGAAGACCGTGGGGATCCCGAAGGAACCTTCGGCCAGCGGCTCCAGCACCTGCGATATCAGTACGGCCAGGAACACCTCAACGGCAAGCTCCCGACCCCGGAGCAAATCGCGGAGCACGTTCGCAAGTACACGAAGCGGAGTTGCACGGAAGAGTACATCCGCATGCTGCTCAAGGACCGTGATCCCCAAGGGCTCGCGAAGGACAAACTCGAAGCCCTCGCGGACTACTTCGGCGTGTCGGCGGCGTTCTTCTTCGACGACGAGCAGTCCCGCGCCGACCAGGAGAAGCTCGCGGCACAGCGCGAGTTTCTCGACGCGCTCCAGGAGTGGCAGAACGTCTTCGGCGATTTACAAGGGGTTGCGCTCCGCAAACCCGACACAGGCCGGGCTCCGGAGCCTGCTGACCTGCGGGACATGGCGGCCCACATCCGCGCCTCTGTCAAGTCCGCGCAGGGGGACGGAACCGATCCCGGGATCCGCTGAGACAGATCCCGGACGCCTGCGAAGGCCCTGTTCCCCACCGGCCGTCATCGTGACTACCGCGTCGATTCCGTCTCGAGCATCGCCCGGGAGGCCTGGTCGGCGAGGGGAGAGCGGAACGCGCGCGACAGCGTGGCCTGGAACAGGATTTCCTCGGCTTGGCCGTCCGGGTCCGCGATGCGGCTGGCGGGGTCCAAGGGCCCGGGGGTGACCCCGTTGGCTTTGGCGGTGATCGCGGTTCTCAGCTGCGCGGCCTCGATCACCGCGGCCCGCTTCTCCGGGCTCAGCCGCTCACCGTCGACGACGCGCGTCGCGGCCGCGGTCGCAGCGGGGCTCACCCACGCAGAGAGGGAACGCTGCGCGTCCCGGATCTCCACGGTGTGACGGGTGATCCGGAAGCCGGCGTCACTGGCGTCGTCCTCGAGCCGACTGGCGACCTGGGGAACCGCGGACACGAGCGCGGTATGCAGTGCGGCCAGTTCCCGTTCGATCGCCGGCCGCCGTAGTCGGACCCAGGCGGTGGAGAGATACGGCCCGAGGTCGGGCAGGAACCAGCCGACGGTGTAGAGGATCGATCCCAGCCCGAGTGCGGCGACCGCGACCGGCTCCCAGGCGGCTCCGGAGATATCAAACAGCAGCGGGGCGAGGATGTCCGCGACCCGGCCGACGATGTAGATCAACTGCAGCAGCGTCGCCGCGACGATGACCCGGAACGCGCGGCGGACCCACATCGTCGGTGCGGCGCGGATCGCGCGGCGGGCGAGGCGGCGTACGTCGTACTGGCCGACGGCGAACGCGGTGATGTACACGGCGAGGTAGGCGGGGGAGGAGATCGCGCGGGACACGGCGAACGCGGCGCGATCATCGGTGTAGGAGGCGTTGAACAGCACGACCATGGCGATGACGACGGCGATGACCAGGGCGAGCCGCGGGGCGACCCGGCGCCACGCCTCCTTGCGGTCATAGCCGTAGTGCAGGAGGACGATGGTGTTGCAGGCGATGATCGCGATGACCGAGATCTGCGCCAGCAGCCCGCCGAGGGAGCTGATCCCGACGGCGTCCGCGATCGGGTGCCACAGCCACGGTGTGACCAGCCCCCACCCGAGAACGATGAACAGGAAGATCCCGGCCAGGCCCACGTTGGCGAGGTTGCGGTCGGTGACGGCCTTGCGGATGCGGTAGAGCAGGGCGAGGAGGGAGATTCCCGCGCACAGCGGGTACACGATCGTGGTCACCGGCCGGTCAGCTCCGCTGGGTGAACAGCATGGACAGGCGCTCAGCGAGGGCGAGGATGCCCGGGTCGCCGCTCATCCGGCTCGTCAGGTCCGCGGTCCAGCGCGTCCGGCTCGCGAGCACGGTCCCGAGGTACTCGGCCTGTCGCTCCGCCGGCGTATCCGAGTGATCCCGGCCGAGGACACCCTGGACCATGCTCGGGTTCAGCGCCGGCCACAGAGACCTGATCGCATCGAGGTCGATGACCGGGCCCGACTGGTGACCACAGAGGACATGTGCGATTTCGTGCCGGACGACCGCCGCTTGATGGTCGGGTGCGGCCCGCTTCTCGAACGCGATGTAGTCGGCGCCTTTGCTGGTCGACAACCACATTCCCGTGACCTGGTCCGGCAATTTCATCGGCACGAGCTGGATCTCACGGCCGAGCATGTCGCCTGCTCGCAGGCACAGGTCCGGCAGACCGATCCTGGTGAACCTGGGCAGCCGGAGACGTGCCAGCCTGTCCTGCGCGTCCTTGTGCAGGGTTCCAGGCGCAGTGGCCGCTCCGATGTGGTGCTCCATGACACTCCAGCGATAGAAATCCGTCACGACCGGGAAGATCCGTCGGGAGTGCCGGCTTGTTTCGCCGCCACCCATAGTCCCAGCTGCTGGAGGACTCCATTGATGTCCACTGAGGACACGTCGGCGTCCGGGTCCGCGCGATACGCTACCGAGGTAACCCCTAGTTCCCTCCTGGCCTCGGCGGTGTCTTCTACTGACTCCCATTGCTTATTGACCTGGTCAAACACCTGTTCGTCGAACAGGTAAGCCAGCGTGTTGATGCCCAGACCGCAGGTGATCTTGATCAATGTTTCCAGGTTCGGGTTCGCGCTGCCCGCCTCAATCTCCGCGAGGGTCCGCCTGGACACCCCTGTCGCCTCGGAGAGCGCGGATTGATTCTGGAGGAGGCCATTCGGGTGATTGGTTCGGGCATACCTCAGCCGGCGTCCCACGTCGGATTTCGCAGCCTGTAGCAGCGCATCCATCGGCGATTCGGACATCTCGATCACTCCCCCCACAGTGATGTGCACTGTACTGCACAATGTGCAGTTCGTTGCACACTATGCCCCACTCGGGTTATCGTCGCCCAACATAACGGGATTAACGGGAACTCTTCACGGGGCGTCACATCGCGGACGGGGCCGCCGACGTTCTCCAGAAGGTAGAGCCGCTCACCAGCGGCTTCTCTCGCGTGGCCACCGTCACGCTGGAAGTCCCCGTACCTATGGCAATGGGGAGGTTGCTGTAGTGGATGGCGAGATGCGGCGTATCACGGCGAAGTGCAGGGCAGCGCTGCACTCCCTGAACCTGCCTGAGCGATTCACGGTAGGCCAGCTGCTGGCCGCGACCAGTGAGAAGACCGGGCGCGAGGTCATGGTGCAGGAAGCAGACCTGTCGGGGTCGGCGCCGTTCGGGATGGTGCTGGAAACGGCCACCACGTACATGATCTTCTATCCGCGGAACACCACCAGGCTGCACCAGGGGCACATCATCCTCCACGAGGACGCCCACGTGCTGATGCACCTGTCAGAGGACACGGGCGCCGGTCCCTCGCACGGCAGTGGCTTCGAGGCCGTGGTCCGGACGCTCATGCCCGACCTGCACCCGGACCTGGAACCGCGAGTCCGGGGCCGCACCACGTACGAGGACGCGCAGGAGCGCGAGGCCGAGCAATTCGCGACCATGGTGCAGGCCAGGTTGATCGCACCGGTCCTTCAGCAGCGGGCCGACGAGGAGTTCCCCGCCGGCTTGCGGGCGCTGTTCGATGTTCCGAGTCGAGGCATTGAGGTGCCCAGTTCCTGACGTCCTCAGGACGTTCCTTTCGCGAGAAGTTTCTCCGAGCGCCGCCGCGGTGTATGCCCGCGGCGGCTTGTTTCGGGTTTCGGTGAAACACGGCCATCTCTGGCACAGTCTGGTCCAGCATCAGTGGGGAGAAGAAAAGATCATGCGATTCAAAACAGCGACGGCTGTTGTGGGTGCGCTGCTCATGGTGGCAACGGCCGCCGGATGCGGCACACCCGCCGAGCAAGCCTCAGGCACCGGCACCACTCGTGTGGCGATCGTGCTCGGCGGCCAGGCCAATGACGGTGGCTTCAATCAGAGCGGCGCGGATCCGCTCGACGTGCTGGCCAAGGAAGGCAAGATCGTCACCCAGGTCCGCCAAGGCGCCGATCAGCGCCAGGCCGAGGCCTACTTCCAGCAATTCGCCTCCGAGGGCTACGACCTGGTGATCGGCTGGTCTGCGACGTTCTCGGCCTCGCTGTACAAGATCAGCGCGGATCCCAAATACGCCAAGACGAAGTTCCTGATCACCGGCGACTCCGGAGACAAGCAGAAGACCTCCGCGAACGTGGAGACCTGGAACTACGACAACCTCTCCTACGGCTACCTCCTCGGGTGGATCGCCGCGCACGCACAGCTATCACCGATCGGCATCGTCGACGGCGAGCCGCTGCCCGCGCAGAAGAAGAAGTGGCAGGGTTTCGCGCTCGGGGTGAAAGCGATCCAGCCGAACGCCGAGGTCCGTGAGCCGGTGTTCATCGGATCCTGGAAGGACGCGCTGCTGGCCAATCAGGCCGCCACAACGCAGATCGGCAGCGGTGTGCGCATGATCGCCACCAACGCCGAGGGTTTCGCGCCCGGCATCGCCTCCGCGGCCGCGGCCGCGGGCAATGTGGCCACGATCGGCATGGCGCCCACCACCAGCCCGGAGGCCACGAAGGTCAACATCGGCCGGGTGAAGCTCGACATGCTCGCGCTGATGCGGCAGATCATCGACCGTGTCAAGAACGGCACTTTTGGCAACCAGACCTCGACCAGCTCGATCGCGAACCGGTCGCTGATCCTGGACAAGATCACGACGGTCGCGGCGACACCGGCGCTGCCGGGCGACCTGCAGAACCGGGCACAGGATCTCGCACAGCAGATCGCCGACGGCAAGGTCAAGATCGGCTCGTGAGCCCCGCTCTCTCCCTGCGCCGCGTGGACCGCAGGTTCGGCACCGTCCAGGCTCTGCTGGGGGTGGACCTGGACTTCGAGCCTGGCCAGGTGCACGCGGTGCTTGGGGAGAACGGCGCGGGCAAGTCCACCGCGATCCGGATCCTCGCCGGCCTCGACCAGCCGGACTCCGGCAGCGTCGAACTGGCCGGGAGCCCGGTCCGGCTGCGGACCCGCGATTCCGCGGTCCGGCGCGGGATCGGGCTGATACCGCAAACCGGCAGCCTGCTCGGCGAACTCACCTTGATCGAGAACCTCGCGCTGACCCAGCCACGCCAGCTGATCCGCCGTCGCCACGTCGGCGAGACCCTGGAGGCCGCGGCCGCCTCGTCCGGGCTCACCATCGACGTGGACACGCCCGTGCGGCGGCTGGGCCGCGCGCAGCAACAGCTCGGCGAGCTGGCCATCATGGTCGCCCAAGGCGCCCGGATCCTGTTGCTGGACGAGCCGACATCCGTGCTCGACGCCGACGAGATCCATGGCCTGCACCGTCAGCTACGTGTGTTCGCCGACACGGGGATCACGGTTGTGCTGATCACCCACAGGTTGCACGAGGTCCGCGCCGTCGCCGACGCCGCCACGGTGCTCTCGCACGGCACCGTGGCGTGGACGGGAAGAGTCGCCGACGTCGACGACGTGACCCTGGCACGGTCGATGGTCGGTGACCTGCCCGAAAGTGCGCCACCGCCCCGGCAACCGATCATCGACGATGCCGACCCCGCTCTGGTCCTGGACCGGGTCTGGGCCGCGACCGACGATCTCGCACCGGTCCGGGACGTCACGGTACGCGTGCGGCCCGGGGAGGTCGTCGCCGTCGTGGGCACCGCGGGCAGCGGTCAACGTACGCTCGCCGAGGTGGCGGCCGGAGTCGTGACGCCGGAACGCGGCGCTCGCCGGGTCACGGGGAGGGCCTCCTATATTCCCGAGCGGCGCTCCGACGCGCTGCTGTCCGGCCTGCCGGTGAAGTGGTCCGCTGTCCTGCCGCGTCTAAAAGATGGGCGCTTCACCCGCTTCGGCATGGTGCGCGAGGACGCCGTCGACGAGTTCGCCCGCGACCTGCTCGGCCGCTTCGACGTCCGCCCGCCGAATCCGGACCTGCCCGCCGGTGCGCTCTCGGGCGGCAACGCGCAGAAACTCGTCATGGGCAGGGAGCTCGACACCGCACCGGCGGTCGCGGTCGTGCACGCTCCTACCCAGGGGCTGGACTTGCTTGCCGCGCAACGGATCCGGGACCTGATCCTCACGACCGCGGCCGCGGGGGCCGCGGTGCTGCTGATCTCCGCCGACCACGAGGAAGCCCGCGCGCTCGCCGACCGGGTCCTGGTGCTGCGCGACGGCCGGATCGTCGGCGAGCACACCGCGGCCGACTACGACCACGCCGTGCACCGCCTGGTCGACGTCCCGCTGCACGAGGACGGCCCGGCATGACCCGGCTACGGATCCCGCCCGCCGGCCGGACCAGGCTCGTCGCCGTCGGTGCCGCGTGCGTGATCGGCGGCTTCGCCGTGGTGGCCGGGATTCTCGCGCTGACCGGCGGCGACCTCGCGGTCACCCTCTCCGGCTGGGGCTACGGCGCGGCCGGAACCCCCTACGCGATCAGCCAGACCGTCGCCTACGCGGCACCGCTGATCCTCATCGCACTCGGGGCGACCCCGGCGCTGCGAGCCGGGGTCATCGTCGTCGGCGCCGAAGGACAAGTGATCGCCGGAGCGATCGCGTCGACGGCCGTCGCGTTCTCCCCGCTGGGAAACCTGCCCATGGCGCTGGCGCTCCCGGTCGGCGCGCTGGCGGGAGTCCTGGGCGGCGCGGCGTGGGCGATGATCCCCGCGATCCCGCTGCTACGGTGGCGGGTCAGCGAGATCCTCACCGCGCTAATGGCCAACTACCTCGCCGTGCACCTGCTGACCTATCTGTTGCGGACAGTGATGCGCGACCCCGAGGGACACTCGACACCCCGCAGTGCCGAACTGCCCGCACCGTCACAGATTCCGCTCCTGCCGACCGCGGGCAGGCTCACCGCCGGGGTCATCGTCGTGGGACTGCTGGTACTCGTGGGCGTCTGGTGGCATCGCACCCGGTCCGCCCGGGCGCTCGACGTGTTCGCCGAGAGCCGCTGGCTCGCCGGGCGCCTGGAACTGACCCCGGCCCGCGCGATCCTGGGGACGGGCGCCGTCTCCGGCGCGGCCGCAGGGCTCGCCGGATGGATGCAGGTCGCCGGGGTCGACGGGAACCTCACCCCTGGCGTCGCCGGCGGAATCGGCTTCACCGGCCTGGTGGTGGCCGTGATCGGCGCGAGCCGCCCCGTTCCCATCGTCGCCGCAGGGCTGATTATGGCCTCGCTGACCACCGGCGCGAGCGGGATCCAGCTCTACTCACCGTCCACACCGTCCTCGATCGGGCAGGTGACCCAAGGAGTTCTGCTGCTCGCGATAGCACTCGCGCTCGCCGTGGCACAGCGGCACCGGGCACGCCGGAGGGCCGCCGATGGCTGAGTTCCTGACGTTGCTGCTCGGCGCCGCGTTCGTCGCGGCCGCGCCGCTAATCCTGGCCGGGCTGGGCGAGATGGTCCTCGAGCGCAGCGGCGCCGGATTCAATCTGGGCCTGGAAGGCATCATGCTGGTCGGCGCGCTGGCCGGGGTGCTCGGCTCGGCGGCCGCCGGACCGTGGATCGGGTTGCTGACCGGGCTCGCGGCCGGTGTCGCGGGCGGGCTGCTGTACGCGGTGAGCGTGGCGCTCGGGCTCGACGTCGTCCTGACCGGCATCGCCATCTCCATCGTCGGCGCCGGTGTATCAACCTATGCGTTCGAGGTCATCGCGCCGGCGGGCCGCACGAACATCTCGGCTCCGCTGCTGCCGAGGCTGTCCGTGCCGGGCCTGGCGGAACTGCCCGTGATCGGGCCGCCCCTGCGGGAGCTGAGCGTCGGGATGTGGCTGGCGATCGCCGTCGCGATCGTCGCGGCGTGGGCACTGAGGTCCACCCGGGCAGGACTGCGGCTGCGGTCGGCGGCCGAGCACGACACCGCAGTCCAGCGCGGGATCGCGGTCGCCCGCTACCGGTTGGTAGCCGCGCTCATCGCCGGCGGGCTCGCCGGGGCCGCCGGGACCGTGCTCGCGGTCAGCACGATCGGGACGTTCACCCCGGGCATGACCGGCGGGCGAGGCTTCCTGGTCCTCGCGGTGGTCATCATCGGCCGCCAGCGGCCCGGCGGTGTCGTCGCCGGGGCCGCGCTGTTCGCGGTCATGGACGGTCTCGCGCTGCTCGCGCAGACCCGGGACCTCGGGCTCCCCACCGAGGCCTACCACGCACTGCCGTACCTGACCGCGCTGATCGTGCTCTGCGCCCACGCCCGCTGGCTACACCGCCGGGGCGCCACGACAATCAGCGACGGCCCCGGCATGACCAGATCATCCGTCCCACCCGGTGCCGGTGTTCCCTCACCGGGCACGATTGATTCCCCTCCTCACCCGAAAGGTGTCTTCCATGGCCGACCGGATTCCTGAGACCGCGGAGCAGCTCTACAACGCCCTGGGTCAGGACTACGAAGACGCGTTCGGGCACCAGCCCGCCCTCGGAGCCACCCTGCAGCACCTGCTCGACCTGCTGCCACGCCCGGCGACGATCCTCGACGTCGGATCCGGGACCGGCGCGCTGGTCGCGTTGACCTGCACCCAGGCCGGGCACTACGTGACCGGCTGCGACGTCTCGGACACCATGATCACACTGTCGCGGGCCCGGGTGCCGACGGCGCGGTTCATCAAGAAGGACATGCGCGACCTGACGTTCGACGACGGCAGCTGGGACGTGGTCCTGGCCTTCTTCTCGATGCTGCAGCTCCCGCGCACGGACCAGGACGCAATGATCTCCCGGTTCGCGCAGTGGGTCGCCCCCGGCGGCTACGTCGTCCTGGCGACAGTGCCCCGGGACAACCCGGGCCGGGTCGGAGAGTGGATGGGGCACTGGGTACAGACCTTCAGTTACCCGGTCGACGTTCTGCGGCAACGGATCGAGGACACCGGGTTGGAGATCGTGCGGGAGGACCTCGTGGACTTCATCCCTGCTACTGACCAGGCGCATCCCGAGCCGCAGGTTTACTTCACCGCCCGGAAACCACCCGCGCCCTGAGGACCGGCGCTCACTCGTCGGATGTGAGGGTGGCCCAATCGGCCTGGAGTGCCGAGACCTTGCGCAGATCCAGCTCGCGAAGCCGGAACAGCGCGCTGCGGTACGCCTCCTTGGCCGCCGCGTGCTCTCCGAGCTCGAAGAGCACGAGAGCTTTCTCCCCGAGCGCTTCGGCGAACCCCTGCGGATCGCTGGTCGTCTTGTAGGCCTCCTGTGCCTGCTCGCAGTAGCGCAGTGCGGCGTCGAGATTTCCGGCGAGCCTGTGGGTGCGGGCTAGGGGCACGGCCGCGAAGGCCACGCCGTGCAGATCGTCAGCCCGTACCAGCATCTCCACTGCGCAGGTGCCGTGCTCGATCGCGAGATCGAACCGGGCGAGCTCGCGATAGGCGGAGCCCAGGTGCGTTCGGGACAAGGTCTCTCCAATAAACGCCCCGGCGGCCTGCGCCACGGCGACGCCCTTTTCGCACCACCGCGCGGACTCCGCGTAGTTCCCCCGCTCGAACTCGATATTGCCCATCTCCACGTACGCGAACGCGACGAACCGATTCGGTTCCAGATCCTGGCACACCTCGATGGCGCGTTCGTCGAGCCGCCAGGCGCGCTCGAGGTCCGGAGCGCTCCCGCGTCGCAGGTAGCCCTCGGCGAGTTCTTCGGCGGCCTGGGCGATTCGTAGTGGTTCACCGGATGTCTCGGCGGCCGCGTAGGCAAGCTCGTGTCCCTCGATCCACGCCGACACCGGGCGGCTATGGATGTAGAAATCGAAGAACTCCACTGGGATCCGCCATGCAGGAAATAGCAAACCCCGCTTGGAGGCCATTTCCGCGATGCCCGCGATCGTCGGCAATTCCTGCTGACACCACTTGTAGGCATCATCGAACGACTTGAACTGTGGCGGCTCGATCCCGTCCGGTGGCGGTGGAAGATGGATGTGATGGTCGGGTCGTTTCGGGGTGATGCGCCAGGATGCTGCGTTGGCGGCGTAGAGATACCACTGCACCACGCGGTCGGCGGCGGTCTCCCGTTCGTCGGTCCACTCGGGACGGTGTGCTTCCTCGGCCGCGAAGACCCGGAGCAGGTCGTGCAGCCGGAAGGTATGCAACGCGACCTGCTCCAGCAGTGAGTACTGCACCAGTTGCTCCAGCAGGCGATTCGCCTCGCCGCTCGGGACCCCGATCAGCGCGCCGGCGGAGGCCGAGCTGAACTGCTGGCCAGGGTGCAGCCCGCACAGCCGGAACGCCTGGGCTTGCGACGCGTTGAGGCGACTGTAGGAGTAGCCAAAGGCCGCGCGGACGCCGCTGTCGACGTCGTCCTCGACCTGTAGTTCCAGGGCCTGGTTGGCCAGATTGTCCACGTGCTGGCTGATGGTCAGCGTTTCGTTGGAGGCGACCTGTTCGGCGCCGATCGTCAGGGCTAGCGGCAGCATCCCGCACAGGGTCGCCAGGCGCGCGGCCGCGTCAGGTTCGGCATCGACCCGCTCGTCACCGACGAAGCTGCGGATCAGCGAGATCGCGTCGAACTTGCCCATGGACCCGAGATTGATGCCTTCCGCTTTCGAGGACATCACCAGTCCTCCGAGCCATACCCGGCTGGCTACCAGAACTGAGGCGTTGCGTGTTCCGGGAAGGACCTGGCTGACCTGGCTGGAGTTCTTCGCGTTGTCCAGCACGATGAGCACCCGTTTGTCGGACATGTCCAGCGCCCGCAGATGCCCTTGGAGCAGCGCCAGGCGCATCTCGTCGGCGCTCGGGAGGCGGGTGTCGTCGACCCCCAGGCCGCGCAGCAGTGCCTCGAGGATGTCCCCGGCCTGGGAAGGTGCCCGCGGGCCGAATCCGTGCAGGTCTGCGTACAGCACCAGCTGGAACTTCTTTTCATGCGTGTTGGCCCATTGGCGCAGCACGGCGGACTTGCCCACACCTGGCGGCCCGGAGACGAAAGTGACCGTTGACCGGTCCGGACGCGCTTTGTCGATCAGCTCGGTGGTGAGCTCTGCGAGAGCGTCCTTGCGGCCGACGAAATGCGGGGTCGCCGGGGGAAGCCCGGCGTAGGGTTCGGCCCGGGCCGCGGTCGCCAGGCTGATGAGCACACCGTCGGCGCCCAGTGCCTGGTCGATGAGGACCGCGCCCTCCATCGTGGGCTTTTGCTTACCGGTCTCCATCCGGCCGAGCATGCTGTAGCTGTAGCCCACCTTCATGGCGTCCAGCTCGCGCAAGGTTAGCCCGCGCTTCCTTCGCCAGAACTTCTGCGCTTTGCCGTATTGCTCGGCGGCCGTGGGGGGCTTGGAGCCCTCGCGGTCGGAGTTTGCCGGCATTCCGCCCCTTCTTCCGTCTGACCTTTCATGATCGTGCCACACATCGACGTCGGTCAGCGGGGAAATGAACGATGTCCACATCAGACCGCACACGGGGAGACGCGGGCAGGTCGTCGACGGTGCTTACGCGGGCGGCGACCGCCACGCTTGTTTCATCGAGCTCGAAACAGCAGGTACTAGCCCAGCGGCGCAGGGTGACACCAGACTCGTGGTCGGGGATGGGAGATCACATGAACGCTGACGACGCTCGCGAGGCTGCGAGTGAATGACGTGCTCAGCTACAGCGGTGCGCTGCTCGCGAGCGCCGCCGCCGTGACGAAGTACCTGGCCGCACGAGACTCCGGCCGTCCCCGGACTCGGGCGCGGCAATTCCTGATCTTCGGCCTGCTGCTGCTCGCCGCCGCGCTGACGCTCGGAGCCCCCGCCACGGCCCGCTTGGCCCTCCGGTACGAGGCTGTGCCGAACCTGGCACGGCTGGTGGGGGACGTGGTGGCGATGGGGGCCGCGAACTGCCTGCTCGCGCTGTCGACGATGGCTCCCGGCCGGGATCCGCACCCGCATCGCCGGATCACCGGCCACACCGCGGTGTTCCTGGCGGGCGCGCTGGCGATGGCGCTTCTGCTCGACGCCGCGAACACCGCGCCGACCACAGCGTTCGTCTCGACCTACGGTGGGGAGCCGCTCATCGACATGTACCTGGCCGTCTACGCCGGGTACCTGACCTGGGCAATGGCGACGTTTCACCGGCTCGGGCACCGCTACTTCCACGCGCCGTCGACCACGATCATCGCCCGCACAGGCTTCCGGCTGACGCAGCTCGGGCTGACCTGCGGCTATCTGTGGCTGCTGACCCGGGCGATCGATGTCCTCGCCCTGCACACCGGCTGGCCGATCGGCGCGCCCCTGATCGGCGCCACCGTGCTGCCCGGGCTCTGCGCCGCGCTCGTGGCTCTCGGGGTGTCCTTCCCGGAGTGGATGCCACCGCTGCTACGGACCCGAGCCGCGAGGTGTCTGCTCCGGCCGATAGCCCATCTCCGGGTCATGGTGGCACTGGCCCTGGTCAGCATGCTGTGGCGCCCCCTGGTCCGCGCCGTCCCGGGTGTCGTCGTCAACGTCACCGTCTGTGGCCGGACGACGATGCTGTATCGCAGGGTCATCGAGATCCGGGACGTCCAGCTGCGCCTGGCGCCCTATGTCCACCCAGACGCCCAGCTCGTCGCCGCCGCTCGATCACGTCGAGAACCCGCCCACGAGCACAGCCTCGCGCTCTGCGAAGCCGCAGCCCTGGCGACCGGTCTCGACGCCTTCCGCGCTCAGCAGCGGCGCCCGCACCCGGAATCCCCGAGAGTCGACTACGTCAACCACGACAGGATCGGGGCCACCCCGTTCGACGAAGCCCGCCACCTGGCGACGGTCGCAGTGGCGTTCCGGTTCAGCCGCACCATCCGCCACGTGCGCCGCTCCCTGCGTCCGCGCCCCGAGCGCTCCACCACCACACTCGCCCCCTGCCGGTCATGACAGCCGCTCGCACCCGGCAGCAGTTCCGTGCACTGCGCGCCGCAGCCATACTGCGGGCCTGCGCCCTGATCGCCGCTACGCGCGATCGTCACCAGCGGCCCGGATGCGCCGGGTTATTCGCTGACGAGGACTAGGCGACGTGAACAGGAAGAGCGAGCAGGCCGCGGTTGCGGAACGACGGCCGCCAGCGCAGGCGGTCGTGGGGGACCGCCGAGGTCAGGTCCGAGTACCGGTCGAGCAGCGCGGCCAGGCCGACCTCGATCTCGATCCGGGCCAGCGGCGCGCCGACGCAGTAGTGCGGTCCATGCCCGAATCCGAGATGCGGGTTGTCCGTCCGGCGCAGGTCGAGATCGTCCGGGTCGGCGAAACGGTCCGGATCGCGGCCGGCCGAGGCCAGCGACAGCAACACCGTGTCCCCGGCGGGGATCCTGGTCCCGCCGATGACGACGTCGACGGTGGGGAAGCGGCGGATCGCGAGCTGCGACGGCGAGGAGAACCGCACCAGTTCATCCACCGTGGACGAAAGCAGCGTGCGGTCCGCGCGCAGTCGCGCGAGGAGGTGCGGCCGGGCGAGCAACGCGGCGAGGCCGTTGCCGATCTGGTGCACCACGTTCTCGTACCCGGCGCCGAGGACGAGGAACAGCGCGCTGATCAGCTCCGCTTCGGACATCCGGTCTTCGACGTCGCGCTCGTCGATCAGCGCGCTGATCAGGTCCTCGCCGGGTTCGGCGCGTTTCGCCGCCGCGAGCCCCAGCAGATACCGCCACAGGGATTTCACCGCGAGCCCGACGTCTTCGGGGCCGGTGGGGGCAAGCATGCGGTCGGTCCAGGACCGGAAGTCGGGACGGTCCGCGACGGGGATCCCGAGCAGTTCACAGATCACGGCGATCGGCAGCGGCGCGGCGAACGTCTCGATCAGGTCCACCTCACCGGTGTCGGGGAGGGCGGAGAGCAGTCCGTCGGCGATCTCCCGGATCCGGGGGCGCAGGCTTTCGACGCGGGCGCGGGTGAAGCCGCGTCCGAGGATCGGCCGCAGGCGGGTGTGGTCGGGCGCGTCCATATTGAGCAGATTCGCGTCCAGCTCCGGCGGCAGGTTGAAGCCCTGGTAGCCGTTGCCCGCGTTGCGTTTATCCAGCGACAGGCGCGGATCCGCGAGTGCGGCGCGGACGTCGTCATAGCGCGTCACGAGCCACACCGGGGACCCGTCGGGCGTGACCGCGCGGTGCACGGGTTTCTCGGCGCGAAGCTTCGTGTAGGCGACGTCTGGGTCGCTGAGGAACCCTGCGTCGAACTGAACGATGTCGTCGTCGGTGGGCACGGCGGACTCGATCCTTCCTCTGTCAATTCACTACCGGGTTTGATCGTAGAGATCGTCCAAGCCCGGTGCCGTTGCCACCGGACGAGACAACGACCATCTCCGCACGCCCAGGACACACCGCACCGACGAAGCAGAGGCTCTCCGCCGCCGGGAGCCGGACAGAATCCACACCGATCCACCAGCACGTGCCACGCACAGGGGAGGAACAAAAAGACATGAACGGCCACTATCCACCGGGGCAGGGGAACTACGGCCCGCGGAATCAGCATCCGCATCAGGGATTCGTGCCGCACACAGGTGGTGGCACCCACTCGCTCTTCCCGCCAGTCGGCTCGCCGCCGCCCCGTCCCTTTCCTGCGCCGGAGACACCGCCGCGCAAGAAGCGCCACCGTGTCCTGAAAGTCACGCTCACGCTCGTCGTGGTCGCCGTGCTCGCGTTCGCCGGCACCGCCGTCGTCCGCTCGTGGATGTCACCGTCGGCAAAGGACAAGACACCGGGGTCGGCGGACCTCGGGTCGGGTTCGGTCACCGATCCGGTCATGTACGGGATCAACATCCCCGCCGGCGAAAGCCGGCAGTACCCGTCGAGCCTGCCCGGCGTACCGGACGGCACGGAGCTGTCCGGCCAGCAACTCGGGGGAGTCGACCCCAGGGTGCTGCTGTGGGTCACGCTTAAACGGCAAGCTGCCCGTCCGGTCACCGACGTGGTCAACCGCTGGTACCAGTCCACACAGGAATACGACACGTCCTACCCGGCGGCGCACTCCGTGATCCGGTCGGTCATCGACTGGCGCACCCGCGAGTTCACGCGGGACGACACCAGCATCGACGTCAACAACGCGATCGACACCTACGTCTTCCTCCGCTGTGTCGGCCCAGCCTCCGGCCCGGCGCGGGAAGGAACGTACTCGGGGAGCCGCTCCACCGACCGCCCGGCCACGTGGAAGATCGAGGAGAACCCGCGCGCCAGCAACTGCCCAGACCGGATGAAACCAGGCAAGCTCGTGGCCAACAACCACGTCACCGACGGGCTGGCGCCCTCGGGCCTGTCAGGCCAGGCGATGGACAAGTTCATCTCGTATCTCGACCACGTACCGAACCTGATCCAAGTGGCGCGCCCCGAATCCATCACGGGCAAGAACGGAAAGACCTACATCCAGCTCGACGTCACCCTCGTGCCGCAGCCCGATGGCACGGACACGGACAGCACGAGGGGCGCGGCATTCTTGAACGCCGCGTTCGCCCAGACGGGAAAGAGCCCCTACGACCAGCCCTACAGCATCAACATCGGCGCCGGGCAAGGCTTCAAGAAGCGGTATTTCCTCGACCCCGCAACCCTTCTTCCGGCCTACTCGGTGACCCTGTCCACACCCCAGCTGCACAGCAACGGCACCCCGATCACCACCGGCCCGCAACCGGAGATCGCCTACAGCCTCGACCAGCACAGCTGGCCCGAGATGATCGACCCCGACGCGAAACGCACCGAGGGCGGTCCGCCTGTCATGCCGCACCGCCCGTGGCCGTTCGACAAGATCCGGTTGCACTGATTTCGCGCCGGGGCAATAGTTGGCACGAACCACAGGTGATCGTTGGCATCGTGTCCGGGGCTTCGGTGCGGTGCGCTTGGACGGCGCGCGGCCGGGACATCGGCGACAAGGAGGATGGCCGATGCGGGGTCTGTCGCGCTGCGCGTCGAGGCGAGTAGCGTTCTGCTCGTGTCGTGACGAATCGGCGGATACTTGGGCCGGGCACCCGCGAGGCGAATGGAACTGAAGTGACCAAGCAACAGCGCAAGCGGTCCCATCACACCGTTCCCCGTTCTCACCTCACCCGGTTCGCGCGTGCACAGCGCGCTGGGCGCGGGCATCCGCAGCTGACGCGGGTCGAACTGCCCGGCACGAAGCGGCACCCGATCTCGGTGACCTCGGCGACCGTCGAGACGGACTTCTACCTCACCCACACCGCGGACGGCGATCCCTCCGATGCCTTCGAGGATCAGCTATCAGAGGTCGAGGCGGCTGCGGCGACCGCCGTGCGCCACCTGGTCGACGACAAAGCTCCCCTGACGCAGGAGCATCGGGAATGGATCGCGGCCTGGGCCGCTCTGCAGCACCTGCGCACACCCGGCCAGCGCGAACTGCTGGCTCTCACCACCGAGCTGACCAGCGAGATCAGCGGCCGCACCCTCGGCGAAGAACTCGAACAGTTCCCCGGCCCAGGTCCGCACACCTATGCCAGGCACCTGTCCCGACAGGAAAGCGAACGCCACCGCGCGCCGCACCTCCAGTCGATAATCGACAACTTCCACGCCGGCGTTGACACGCTCGTCTCCCGCACCTGGACCGTGGTGTTCTTTGAGAGAAGGACGCTGATCACCTCCGACTCACCCGTCACCCTGCTCCCGATTCCCGGCACCGCCGTCCGCACGCCGCTGAGCCTGACCTCCAACAGC
Organism: Amycolatopsis thailandensis; assembly: GCF_002234405.1. Lineage (GTDB taxonomy): Bacteria > Actinomycetota > Actinomycetes > Mycobacteriales > Pseudonocardiaceae > Amycolatopsis > Amycolatopsis thailandensis. The sequence goes on from NZ_NMQT01000190.1 coordinate 53,407, forward strand.
GGCATCCTGGTGCCGCTCGACCGTCGCGCCGCCCTCCTGATGGACGAGGGAAAGGGTCGCGATCGCGTGATCGCCGGTACGACCCAGGTGAGCAGGAGACTGAACCAGGAGATCGTCAACGGGGCTCGCCGGTGCGTCTTCCACCACCCCGACGACGACCCTCTCGCAGGCCTCGTCCTTCCCGAGCCCCAGGAACAACGAGTGATGTTCGAGCGCGTGTTCTGACGGCATGGCCGCCGTGCGAGAGACCAACGTGCGGGTGCTGCCGTGCGTTTTGAACGCGCTCGACCGGATCGCGCTTCGGCGCGGCGTGTCGCGTGATGAAGCCGTGCGGCAGGTACTCGCCGAGCACATCGCCGCGCAGGAAGCGCGGGACCCCGAGGACCGGCTCACCCATATCGCGACCGTTCTGCGGCACCCCCTGCCGGGCCCGCGTAACCGGGAACGGGCAGACCAGCCACTACGGCTGCGGCTCCCGGAGGGAATGGCCGACCGGGCCCGTGCGGTGTCCCTGCGGCTGCCGGGGCAGCATCCACGTGCCCACAAGGACTACGTGGCCCGGCCGCTGACCGACGCGGTGGTGACCGCCATCGCGGTGCAGGAGCGCTTCACCGATCCCTTCCTGGATGGGCTGTTGCCGGTGCTACGGCACAACGCCGCTCTTGGCCTGTGGCAGCTGGCGGTCGCCGAGACCATCACCAAACCGGAGCTGGCGATCCAAGGCGCTGCCGAGTACGTGCGCGCCCGGATGGGCGGGACGTTGACACCGGACGAACGACGCTTGCTGCTGATGTCCGAACAGCTCGACGACGAGGTGTTCTGGCACGCCGAGTCCCGTTTCACCGCCGCCACCCAATTGGCCCGCGTGCTGCTGACTGACGATGACAGCGGGGCGGCGAAGGAGAAATGGTTGTACGAGCAGGGAAACGACTGGCATGAGTGGCGACTGGACCTGCGGCACGCCGACCACGGTAGCCAGCAGCGCGGCGGCTGGGAGGCAGACGGCCGCGGTTCCACCGCGGTCTGGCGCGCGGGCCGCAACGTCGACCTTCAGGACTTCACCGACTGGCTGCGGACACTCGACGGCCGCACACCACGGACGCGGATCATGCGCGCTCCCGGTTGGTCGGTCCGCGCGCCCGCGGGCTGGGCTACCCACGTCGTCCCGCGCGGCCAGGAACTGCCCGAGCGATTCGCCCAGTGGGCTGCGCGGGATCAAGTACTGGTGTGGCCGGTCGACGGCCGCCAGATCGTGTGGCCAGTGCGCCCCGGGCGCACGCGGCCCGTCCCCGGAATCGAGCCGCTCGCCGCCCTCGCCCGCACCCTGCGGCCGCAGGAAGTCCTCGAATTCGTCGAGGCGATCCTCATCGAATGGGGAACGTCCGTGACGGACGCGGTGGACGCCAGCATCGGGCTCGATGACGACGGCAGCGGAGCGTCCAACGAGCTGGTGGCCGAGTTCGACTTCCCGACGCCCTACCTGTGGCTGCCGGTCGACAAGGCGTTCGACTTCGGCTTCATCGACGCCGGACAGCGCCGCGCCGCGATGGCCGCAGCCTACGAGCAGGCCCCACATCGGACGCGGACCGCCGGCGAACGCATCGTGTCCGAGCCCGGACCCGGTCCCGACCGGGATTTCACCGTGCTCATCACGCGCCGAAGGAAGTCCCGCACAGCGAAACCGGTGTGGCGGTGGCCGCGCGGCTCGGTGGCTGAGGAGGTCTTCGCCGGAACCTCACCGGAGATCGTGAGCTGGCTGGCCGACCGGTCTCTCTGGATGGCACGTCGTATGGTCTTCGGGGCCATGGAACAGGCCTGGCACGACGGGTTCGACCACTACGCGGCGTCGTACTGGCGGCCCGGCGGCCTCGCGGACACCGACCTCGTGTGACACCCACCAATACCTCCTGGCTCTCCTCCTGTTTCAACCTGGTGCTGCACAACCACCACCAACCAGGGAGAAACGTCATGTCAGGACACGCGAACCACGACCAGCAGCACCCCGCCCCGAACGCTCCCAGATGGTGGCAGCACGTGTGGCCGAGAGTGAAGGTCCCGCTGCAGCTGATCGCCGGGCAGTTCATCGGCTGGGCCATCCGCAAAGTCCTCGGCGAGTAGGAGTTGCTCCGCGGCGCCGGCCCGGACAGCGCAACCAGCTGTCCGGGCCGGCGACGGACGCCGAGGTCCATGACGCCACCACCAGCCCCGCGAGTTCAGATGAGTCTCTCGGTTGGCGGTGATCCAGGTACGCGAACGGGCAGAGCGGTCGTTGCGGTTGATGCAGCAGCTCTGTGACGACAGTTGTTAGTTGGCACCACGGTTCGCCTGGCGTGGCGTTTCTCCGTCGGGTACAGGTGATGGATGGCATGAACGACATGTGCTTTTAGGCACGAAATCTGGCGGGCATGTCGTGTGGGTGACCAGTTATCTGATCGAACTCGACTTCCGGGCTTGTGGCGATCAGTCTCCCGTCGACTTGGGCGGGCTCAGCCGTAATGAGCGCGGCGTCGGCCGCGACGGACAAACCGGGCGCGATGCGTGATGATTTAACACGTGCTGCAAGTTAGCGGCGGGTGTGGAGCAGACTCGGCATTCTCACTCGTTCGGCGATGAACAGGCCAGTTGGTAGGCGTGTTTTAGGCATATTGCCCGCACCGCATCACCGCGGTTACACCACTTGGCCTGATGACGAGGCCTGTTGAGTCCGGGCTCCTTTTCCAGTACCCGAGCTTTGCCGTTCGCGGCCGACGTCAGCTGTGATCCTTACCCAGGGCATCACGACTGGCCGAGCCAAGCTGCACTCGGTAGGGTGTCCGACCGTCCATGCCGCTGCGTACTGCCACGCTGCGAGGTGTGTTACGCAAGCGAGTCGCTGCGCGACAGGTGGTGTATGAGTCGGTTGCGCGGAGCGCGATGGTGGCACGGGCTCGTGTCGGTGGTCATCGCCGCCGGAGTCGGGGTGCTAACAAATTTGGCCACCGGCGGGTTCTCGTGGGCGTTGACCGTGTTCTTGGTTGTGCTGGTGGTAGTCCAGGCGGGCTTGTCGGCGTGGCAGGTGGGGCGCGATCGGCAGGATATGCGGGATGCGCGTGATGCGATGCTGGGGCAACTGCGGCCGCCCGCGCCGATCTTTTCGGCCGACGAGGCTGCCGTCGGACAAGGCGGTGGGGGATCTGGAGCGCGGGGTGTGGTGCATTGGCTGACCGCTCCATTTAGCCCTACTCCGCTGTGGGGCCGGAGTGCTGTCCGCGACCGGCTTGTGGCGTGGTGCGAACACCGTGATCCGCAGGCTGAGGTGGCGAGGGTGATTGCCGGCTCTGCCGGGGTGGGCAAGAGCCGTCTCGCTCTGGCGGTGGCGGAGTCTCTGCTCAACAAGGGATGGGCGGCCGGGCGCCTGGACAGTGACGGAGCGGGACTGGTCGAGCGGATTGTCGCAGCAGACGATCCGACGTTGGTGATCGTCGACGACGCTGAGCGTGTTGCCGCCCCCGTACTGGAAGCTCTCCTCGGCGGAGCGATCCGCCACCCGGCTCTGGTGCGCGTGGTGTTGCTTGCCCGTACGGCAGCGGCGGTGCCGGTGCTGTCCGACACGGTCTTGCCGCATCTGCGGCGGATCGAGACGCTGGAACCCGTGGGTGAGGCCAGCGACCGGCTGCGCTGGTACGGCGAGGCAGTTCAGGCCTATGCCCGCACGCTGCAGGTCTCCCCGCCGGACTTGCCGGATCGTCCGGTTGGATCCGAAGACGACACTCCGCTGGTGCTGCACGCGCGTGCGCTGCTCGCGGTGCTGGGGCGCATCAATTCCCGCACCCAGCCACCGTCCGAGCTGTTCACCGAGCTGGTCGCCCTGGAACAACGCGGCTGGGCCGCCGACCTATCGCGGCTGCCTGCAGGGTGTGATTTAGACACGCTCGCCGAGGCCCTGACGGTGCTGCTGCTGTCACCTGCCGCCGATGTTGAGGAGGCGGCGACGCTGCTGCGTCGGCTACCTCAGTTCGCTCACGACACCGCGCAGGAGTCCCGCATCGCGGTTGCTGGCTGGGTGCACCGACGCTACCCGCCAGGGCCTGATCACCGGCCAGGCCTGGTTCCTCACCTTGTCGCCGATCGCCTGGTCCTTGACACCCTCCGCCGCCGCCTACAGCTGTTACGTGATCAGGATGCTCCTGCAGCGGCGCTGGTGCTAGCTCGTGCCTTTGCCACATACAACGATGCGCTCGAACAGCTCACTAATCTGCTCGCCCACCACATCAGCCAGCTCCCCGAAGCGCTTGCCGTAATCCTGGCCACCGGCGCCACCGGCCACCTGCTTGACCGCGCTGTGGCCGACTTGATCAGCACCCACATCGCCGATGACATCCGTGCCCGCGAACGAGTCCTGGCGCTGACCCCACCCGAAGCGTTTCCCCACCTGCGCATTGTCTGCATGCAGCTACTCGTCACCCACCACCGCGAACAGGTTGAGACCGAGCCTGGTCGGTACCGCCCCGACCTCGCCGATTCGCTGGACAACCTCGGGATCCGCCTCGGTGCGG
>NZ_NMQT01000191.1 GCF_002234405.1 Amycolatopsis thailandensis
GCCGGGCCTGGTCGGCGGGACTGAGTTCTCGGTCGTCCGGTTCGAGGGTGACCAGAGCAAGGCCGACAACGTCTACAAGGGCACGACGCCGCTGACGGCCGCGGACGTGGCCGAGTCCGTCTTCTGGGCGGCTTCGCAGCCGGAGCACGTGAACATCAACGTCATCGAGCTGATGCCGGTGGTCCAGAGCTTCTCGGCGCTTCATATCCATCGGGAGAGCTGAGGGCGAAGAGGTCGAAGAGCGCCTGCTGTTCCGGGTTCCGCTCGGTCAGCAGGCGCCGCGTCCGCGGACGGCCGCCGGTGGACGGATACCGCAACACCGTCTCCCCTATACCCGCGAGGCTGTCCATCAGTTCGCGGACCGAGAGGTTCATCCCGGCGCGGTCGGCCTCGCGCCGCATGAGGTGCGTGACCGTCGACGCGAGCACCGTGACCAGCGTGTGCACCGCGATCCGGTGCGGCGTCCAGTCCCAGCGCGGAGCCGGACCGGCGACGGCGGGACCGGTCAGCCAGCGGAACGTCGAGTCGAGGTGGGTCCGCGCCCGATACGCCGTGACGACCTCGGACACCGGCCAGTCGTGGTCGGTGACCAGCACCTGTTTGCCGAAGAACTCGTCGTGCAGCCGCGAGACGGCGGCGTCGTCGACCTTCCAGGTCAGCCGGATCTCCCCCGGCCTGGTGCCCGCGAGCGAGGGCGAAAGCACCCTTTCGACCCGGCGGCCGCGCGTGATC
>NZ_NMQT01000192.1 GCF_002234405.1 Amycolatopsis thailandensis
GTGCTGAGCGAGGGCGTGGTAGGCTGCGTGCGTCACGGTGTTGCAGTATCGGAATGAGGGATCCAGGGTGACGGCTGACCGGGGCTGGAGTGGGGTGTCGGGCGTCGTGGGCGACCGCGGGCCGTTGTCGCGGCCGGGCCAGCGGCCGCTAGGGCAGCCCTGTGAGCTCGAGCTGCACCAGGCCGGGCAGGAGCACGCCCCACGGCGGCCCCGACAACGCGGCCGGGGCGCCGGGGCCGCCGAGCAGCATCGGCCCTTCGCCGCGGACGGCGACCGCGAGACCCAGCCCGGCCGCGCCGGTGAACGCCGTCGCCACGAGAACGCCACGCGGCAGCCGGACGCCGTCGGCGTGGGCGAACGCCAGCTGCTGGACGAACAAGGCGAGGAACAACGTCTCGGCGTAGCGCGGGACGGCCGAACCGGACCAGTGCGCCGCGACCTCGCTCGCCAGGGTCAAGGCCAGCAGGCCGGCGACGGAGACGGCGCGCGTCCGGCGGTACAGCGCCAGCAGCGCCGGCGCGAGGACGACGGTCAGCAGGAAGACGCCGAGCAGCCAGAGCGGGTGCAGCGCGATCCGCATGACGGTGGCGTTGGTCCCCGTCGGGATCCCCAGCACCTCCAGCGCGAGCGGGACGACCAGCGCGACGACGGCGAAGATCAGCGCCGGGCGCAGTAGCGGGCTCGCGCGGTCGGCGAGGTACTGCGGATAACGGCCACCCGTCGCGCGGATCGACCGCCAGCCTGCCTCGTTGATCCGGCCCACCGCGAAGAAGATCAGCGGGCAGAGCTGCGCGAGCCAGGTGAACGGCCACAACGACCGCTCCGGGGCGCCCGCCCAGTGCGCGAGCGCGACGGCGGATTCACCGAGCAGCATCAGGACGACCCCGGCGACCCCGAGCAGCGCCCACCGGCCGACGGGGGCGACCGGCCGCGGCTCGCGGGGGAGCGTGACGGTGGTCCGGCGGGTGCGGACCCAGCCGCGGAGGCGGAACACCAGCAGCGCGCCGATCACCAGCACCCCGACGATCATCGGGCCGAGCGGGTCGCCGACCGGCGGCCCCCAGCGCTGGTGCCAGGAGTTGAGGACGAGACCGGCGGTGTAGAGAGAGGCGACGACGTCGCAGGTGCCGCGCGAGTCCATCGGGTTGATGACGCAGGCGTTGTGCATGTCGGCCGAGAGCCGGTCGTCGAGCGACGCCCTGGCCTCCTGGCCGAGCGGGTGCCCCTTGCGTTCGGCGTAGCGGAGGATGTCGTAGCCCAGGTCGTGGGCCTTGCACGGGATCGCGTAGTCCCACTTGGTGTTGTCGTCGCCCCAGGGCGCCGAGCAGCCGCCGTCGGTGTGGACGGCGCGCACGGTGCCGTCGCGCGCGGTCAGCACTCCCGGGGTGATCCCGCTGACCGCGGTGAAGTCGGCGGGCAGTTCGGCGATGACGTTCTCGACCGGGCCCGGCCGCACCAGCGCGTCGACCGCGTTCTGCGCGGCGAGGATGTCACCCGTCGGTGGCCCCAGGTCCGGCGGCGAGGCGGGGCGCGACGCGATCAGGCCGAAGCCGAACACCAGCACCGTGACCAGCAGCAACCAGCCGGAGGTCGACCAGGGCCGCCGGATCCGGGCAGGCTTGCTGTCGGCTTCGGCTGTCGCTGGCATGCCGTTCAGGGTGCCATCCGCCGATCGGGGCCGACATCCGGATAACCCCCGGGTTTCGCCCGGGTGGGTGACCAGGGCCGGGTGCGGCCGGCCTTCAGCCCCCTGGTGCGGGTGGCGGAGGAGCGGTCCGTTCCACGTCCTGGGCGAACCGCACCTGGTTCCGGCCGTTCTCCTTGGCGACGTAAACGGCGGCGTCGGAGGCGTGCAAGAGTTCTTCCAGGGATTCACCGTGACGAGGGAACAGTGCTGCCCCGATCGAGGTGGTCCGGCCCGAGATGGTGACCCGGCTGCCCCTTTTGTCGGTAGTCACTATATGCAGTTCGGCGATAGCGCTGCGCACTCGCTCCGCGGCGAGTTTCGCCGCCGTTTCGTCGATATCCGGGAGAAGGACGAGGAATTCCTCGCCGCCGAACCGGCCGATGACGTCGGCGGGCCGGGTGACCTCGTCCAATTTCTGTGCCACATCGCGCAGGACGTCGTCGCCCGCCGGGTGTCCATAAGTGTCGTTAATCCACTTGAAGTGGTCGAGATCAATCATCAGAAGTGCCAGGTTGTCGTCCGAACGGGCGGTCCTTCCGAGCGCCCGATCGGCCGACTCCGACCATCCGCGCATGTTCAGAACACCGGTTTTCGGGTCCGTCCGCGCGTCGTTTTGCAGTTGGTCGATCTCGGCGAGGCGATTGAACACCACCGTCACCACGGCCATCACGATCACCATCGGTGGCATGATCAACAGCAGTACCGCGGTGACCGCGCCGAGGCCGATCGTGATGGCTTCCAGCAGGTTGTCCGCCGCGTTGCCGAGCACGGTCGACATCGACGGCCGCTTCGGTGAGCCGATCGCGAGGATGCCGCCGATGTAGGCGATCTGCACGGCTTCGAAGACCATCCCGGTGATGATCAGGACGCCGAATTCGCCGATCGTGTCCCAGCCGGAAATCCGTCCCCATTCATGCGGTCCGAACGCGGCGAAGGTGAGCGAAGCCAAGGTCACCGAAACGCCGTGGGTGACTGACGAGAACACGAAGTTGTGCGCGGGCCGCCGGGCGATGAACCAATGCTGGATCCGGACGAGCGCGATGATGGAAAGCGTCAGTGAAAGCGGCAGGATGACCGCGGCCGGAAATGTCCAGACCGCGGTGAGGTCGATCAGGACCGTGCGGCTGCGATCACGTCGCCTTTCCTCTTGTCGCTGGGTGAGCTGAATATGTGCCGTGGCGCCGACGGCGAGAATCGCGAAACGAACCCAGTCTGTTTTTCCCGGATTCGTGGAATTCATCGTCGACAAGACCATGATCGCGATTCCGATGGCTTCCATCGCGAAAAGGAAAGCGATGAATCGCTTCGGTCGCTGCCACAGCGCCCATGCCCTGGGATCGTACGGATGGCGCTGCGGCGGTTCGGCCTGGTCACCTTCCGGGCTTGCCTGCCCGCGTTCGGTCACCGGTGCACCGCTCTCCGCGGCGGCCGCCGCCGCTCGCTCGTCAAGGTCGCCGGTGCCGTCGCCGTGCTGGCGGCCGTCGCCGGTCTCGGCTGGCAATTGCTACCTCTTTTCCGCGCGGAGGGCACGGTTGAGTAATCTCACCGGTACCGACTGATACACCGTTCGTATTCCACGGCCGGTATCATCCCATCGCATCAGTTGTTCGACACCGGCGAGGGTGCCCGCGAACACGGACCGGAGGTGGCAATCGTGTCCCGTGATTTCTGATCTTGACAGCTGAATGTTTTTCGAGACGTGGAGTGGAAGGGGTGACGGATAGTGTCCAGCCGTGACTTCTGAGCCCGGACAAGGTATTAGTTCGCAGCGAGGTTCCCAGGAGGTGTCCGACCATGTCGAGCCGTGACTTCTGATCGAGAGTCGTTTCTTTTCACCCATGTACCGAAGAACCAGGTGCCGAGGCAGTGTTCCGTCGGGATTTCCGAGTACGAGCCCACCGGGCGGCTGTGCCGCCTCAGGGGCCGTCCAGTGTGGATTCCTCATGACAGCAACGGTTCCGGGCTGGATCCGTTGATGTGCCCCCAGCTGAGCGCGACCAGTACGGCCAGCAGCAGGCCGACAACGCCTGCCAGCGCGATGGCCGAGGTCGCGGCCCCGAGCCGATCGGCGGCGAGCCCGCCGAGTCCCGCCCCTATTCCCTGAGCCACCCGCAACCCCGTGCGATAGACACCGCCCGCGCCGCCCCGCAGCTCGTTCGGCACCCAGGTGATGAACGTGGCGCTCACCGTGATCAGGTACGCCCCCGCGGCACCCGCCGCGGCCAGCAGGAGCAAGGCCGGGATCAGCCCCGGTTTGAGCGCGAAGCCGATCAGCGCGACCATCGGCAGTGCCGCCAGCACGCCGAGCAGCTTCCTTCGTTGTTCCGCGGAGACGAACCGGGACAGCAGGAACGCACCGATGACGAAACCCAGCGGATCCGCCGCCAGTAGCCAGCCGACGGCCTGTTTCCCCACGCCCATCTCGGCGGCGAGCGGCGCGGCGAGGCCTTCGGGGATGACGGCCAGGCCGACCAGCCACGAGAACCAGACCAGCACCCGCAGATGACGGTTGCCGAAGACCTGCTTCACCGCGCCGAACCAGCTGCCGTTCCCGTCGGACGCGGCCGCCCGCCGGGAGACGGCGAAGCGCACCACGGCCGCGCTGAGCAGGAACGTCGCGGCGTCCAGGGCCAGTGCCCAGCTCGCGCCGACCTGTGACACCAGCAGCCCGCCGCCCGCCAGGCCGAGCAGCATGGCGGTGTTGGTCGAGATCCCCCGGATGTCCTGGCTCTTCAGATAGAGGTCGTCGTCGGTGAAGACCTCGCGGGTCAGCGCGTTCTGCGCCGCGTTGCCGGGCGCGTTCGCGAGCCGGGCCAGCACCACCAGTCCGCACAACAGGGGGAGCGGGGTGCCGGGGATCGCCATGACGGCGATCAGCACCCCTTGGATCAGCGACGAGTAGACGAGGACGGTGCGTCTGGGGTACCGGTCGGCCAGCTGGGACAGGCCGAGGCCGCCGGCGAGCGCGGGCAGGAAGGTCAGGGAGTAGACCACCGCCGAGAGCAGCGCGGAGCCGGTGCGGTCGTAGACGAGGATCGCCAGCGCGACGATGGTGAGCTGGTCCCCGATGAGGGACTGCACCTCGGCGAGCCAGAGCGCGCGGAACTCGCGGTTCGCCAGGGCGGCGGTCATCCGCGGCGCCGCGTTCGTCTTCACTCCGTGACCACCTCCCCCCGATCGGGTGAACTTAGCTCCCTCGCATTCTTGCCTGCCTTGTTACGTGGCTGACGAGGGAGTCACAGTTGTCGTCCCGCCGAACAACGTTCAGTATGCCTCCGGCTACAGGGAGACGAACAGAACACCGGTGAATCCTTCCCCTGTTGGGCCGATCGAGCTACGCCGTCTGACCGGCGTGTGACGCCGGACTGACTCGCCCGCCGGTATCCGCGCGCCGATCGCCCCTCCCTCGCTCGGCGCAGCCCGGACGCCGTTCACCGCCGCCCGAGTTCCGGTTGGGCCGAATGGGCCAACACTGAGTAGAGACCGGCCTGGAGGTGGAGGCCGGCGGGGCCAAAGGGGTGAAGGCGATGAACGGTTTGCTCGACGACAAGGCCGTCGTCGTGACCGGGGCCGGGAGGGGCCTCGGCGAGGCGTTCGCGGTGCACGTGGCGCGGGCGGGCGGAGCCGTCGTGGTCAACGACGTCGACGCCGAGCTGGCCGCGCGGACGGCGGAGAACATCCGCCGGTTCGGCGGCAGAGCGGTCGCCAGCGGGCACAGCGTCGCGGATCCGAAACAGGCGCAGGAGATCGTCGACCTCTGCCTCGCCGAGTTCGGCGCCATCGACGGACTGGTCAACAACGCGGGCCTGAACTACGAGGCGTTGCCGTGGGAGGACGACGTCGACCAGGCCCGCGAACTGGTCGAGGTGAACGTCCTCGGCGTCATGTACACCGGGCTCGCCGCGATCAAGGCCATGGTCGCGCGGGGTACCCCGGGCTCGATCGTCAACATCTCGTCCGGGGCTTCGCTCGGGCAGCGCAAGCTCGGCGTGTACGCCGCCAGCAAGGGCGCCGTCGCTTCGCTGACCTACTCCTGGGCGCTCGACCTGGAGGAGAGCGGGATCCGGGTGAACGCGGTCTGCCCGCTCGCGCACACCCGGATGGTGTGGAAGTCCGAACGGTCGCTGCGGTCCTGCCCGCCGGACCGGACGCCGTCGCGGATCGCGCCGGTCGTCCTCTTCCTGCTCGGTGCCGGATCCGACGGCATCACCGGCCAGATGATCCGCTGCAACGGGCCGCAACTGCACGTCATGGGGCAGCCGTACCTGAAGCAGCCCATCCTCGAACGGCCGATTTGGGACACCGAGACCGTGCAGCGCGCTTTCGACGAGGTCTTCAGCGCTCACCTGGAGAACTACGGCCTCGAAAAGCGTGTCCCGCCCCGGCTGCGCAAGTGGACGGAGTCGACCCGGACCGCCTGATTCGCGTGCTTGAAGCCGTGACTCGCGTGCTTGAAGCCGTGACTCGCGTGCTTGAAGCCGTAACACGCGTGTTTGGAGCCGGAACTCGCGAGTTCCGCCTTCAAGCACGCGAGTTCCGTGTCTGATCACGCGAGTCACGGCTCTGATCACGCGTGTCGTCCGTTAGCCGACGACGAAGGGGAGCTTCGCGGCGAGGTCGCCGAGGGCGGCCTTCTCCGCGTCGGTCGCTTCGCGGCGTCCGGTGCCGACCAGCAGCGCGTCCGTGTCGGAGAACGACTCGGGGAACTTCTCACCGGTGCGTTCTTCCAGGATCTGCCTGGTCCTCGCGAGGCTGTCGGCGGCGGGCCCGTCGAGGTGCGGCAGATGCGCGACGAGGTCGAGGTGGTGCAGCGTCCATTCCAGGACGTACGCGGACAGGAAGTCACCCGCGGACAGGACGATGTCGCGGGTGGCGACCCGCGACGCAGGGTCGGCGAGGACGGCGGCGCGGCCCGCGGCGGAACCGACGTCGTCGAGGTGGAACTTGAGCAGCCGCGGTTCCTGATAGGCGGCGGCGAGCCGCACGATCAGCGCGTCGAGATCGTCCTCGCCGGTGGGCGGCGTGTCGGCGATCTCCCAGTAGGAGACGGCGTCGCGTGTCGGCGGGGTTTCGGCGGGGGTCGCGAGGGTGATCAGGACGTCCTGGGCGTCGATCACCAGGTGACACACCAGATCCTGCACCAGCCACCCGGCACAGCCGGACGGTTTGGCGAAGTCTTCGTCGGGGGTTTCGGCGACGGCGGCGAGCAGCGCCGCCCAAGAGCGGGAGAAGAGATCCACGGCCGCAAGTTAGCAGCGTCGGCTCACCGGTCGCGACCGCTTTCCGCCCAGTACATGAAGGCCCCCTTCCTGTACCTAGGCGCAAGGAAGGGGGCCTTCATGTACTTCAGGAACCGGCGGCGGGGGCGGGGTCCGGAGCGGCGGAAGCGGCGTAGAGGTCCGCGATCGTCGGCGCGTACCGGTCGTTGATGATCCGCCGCTTCAGCTTCAGCGTCGGGGTCACCTCGCCGCTTTCCGGCGTCCACGCCTTCGGGATCACGTGGTACCGCTTGATCTGCTCGATCCGCGCCAGCCGCGCGTTCGCCGCCTCGACGGCCTTCTCGATCTCCGCGCGCACCTGCGCGTTGTCGGCGAGCGATTCGCCTTCGGTGAGTTCGATGCCGTTCGCGGTCGCCCAGCCCGGCGCGATCTCGTCGTCGACGACGATCAGCGCGGTGACGTACGGCCGTTTCTCGCCGATCGCGACGGCCTGCCCGATCAGCGGGTGCTCCTTGAGCAGTCCTTCGATCTTTGTCGGGGCGATGTTCTTGCCGCTCGAAGTGATGATCAGTTCCTTCTTGCGGTCGGTGATCGTGACGAAGCCGCGTTCGTCGATCGTCCCGATGTCGCCGGTGGCGAGCCAGCCGTCGGCGTCGACGTCCGGTTTGATCGAGCCGTCCTCCTGCAGGTAGCCGAGGAACACGATCGGGCCGCGGACGAGGAGTTCGCCGTCCTCGGCCACCTTGACCTCGACGCCTTCCAGCGGACGGCCGACCGAACCCGCCTTGAACGCCGACGGCGTGTTCGAGGTGACCGCGCCGGTGGTCTCGGACAGTCCCCAGACCTCCTGGATCTCGACGCCGAGCCCGGCGATGAAGTACAGGATCTCCACCGGCAGCGCGGCGGCACCGCTGGAGGCGACCTCGATCTTGTCCAGGCCCAGCATCGCCCGCACGGGCGCGAGCGCGGCGGCGTCGGTCTGCGCGATCTTCTCCGCGAGCTCCGGCGGGACCTCCTTGCCGTCACTGCGCAGTTTGTAGCCCTGTTGCAGCAGCTCGTTCGCGGCGATCAGGCCGTTCCGCTTGTCCTCCGGCAGCGAGCCGAGTAGGTTCTTCAGGCCCGCGACCATCTTTTCCCACACCCGCGGGACGCCGAAGAAGCTCAAAGGGTGCACCTGGCCCAGCGCGCCGACGACGGCGGTCGGGTCGCCGACGGTGTGCACGTGCCCGGCCCACACGATCGGCATGTAGATCGACAGTTCGCGTTCGGCGATGTGCGCGAGCGGCAGGTACGCGATGTTCGTGGCGTGCATCGGCGAGTCGTGCAGCCGCATGACCGCGTTGGCCTCGTGGATCGCGTTGCGGTGCGACAGCACGACACCCTTGGGTTCGCCGGTGGTGCCGGAGGTGTAGATCATCGACAGCGGGTCGTCCGGGCCGATCGCGGACCACGCGGCCTCGAACGCCGCCGGGTCGGCCGCGTGCGCCTCCGCGCCCGCCGCGCGCAGATCGGCGAACGACAGGAACCGCTTGTCGTCCGCGGGTATCGCGGACGCGTCGAGCAGGACGACGTGCCGCAGCGCGGGCAGGTCGTCGAGGACCTGCGACCAGCGGGCGAGTTCGTCGGCACCGGCGAGTACGACGACACCGGCGGCGCTATGCCGGGCGACGAACCCGATCTGCTCCGGGCTGAGCGTCGCGTACGCGGTGCAGGGGATCGCGCCGAGATGGGCGGCGGCGAGGTCGGCGATCAGGTGTTCGGGACTGCTCGGCGCCATGATCAGCACCCGGTCGCGGGTACCGACCCCGAGGCCGGCGAGCCCGCGCGAAACCTCGGCGATGGCGGCGTGGAACTCACGCCAGCTCAGGGTCGGCTTGCCCTCGATGTCGAGTGACGTGACCGCCGGCAGGTCACCGAACTCCTGGGCGTTGCGGTGAAGCAGGGCGGGGATGGTCTGGCCTTCGATCTGCTCGGCGACGGTCGGCTGGTTGGTCAACGCTGGCCTCCTCGATGCTGCCTGATCAGGCACACTGTAAGGGCTCTGGTCAGTGGTGGATAGAGAATCGCGGCCACGGTTGCGCTACGCGAAATGTCCACCTTTTCCGTTTTCAGCGCGTCAGCACCGAACAAGGAGGAACCTCGGCGATGACCGGTTCGGCACGTGAGTTGATCGACGCGGTGCAGGCGGAACTGGCGTCCCACGACGACGACAACCGGCTCGTCCCGGCCGTCGAGGCGGGTGAAGCGCCACGGGAGGTCTTCGCCGCGATCGCCGCGGAGGAGTACCGGATCGTCCGCAGCGATTGGCGCAGCTTCCTCCACCTCGCGTCGCGGTCGCAGGAGCGGAACGCGCGGGAGTTCTTCGCGACCCTGGCCTCGGGCGAGGGGCTCGCGCTCGGCAAGCTGCCGGCTCTCGCCGAGGAGTCGCCCGGCTTCGAACCGCGCGCGGGCTGCCAGGCGTATCCGGCGTTCGTCGCCTGGCTGGCGCTCAACGGCGAACCGGCGGACGTCATCGTGGCGATCGTCGCCAACTTCGCCGCCTTCGGCCGGTACTGCGCCGCGATCGCCGCCGCGATGCGCGAGCGGTACGGCTTCGACGACGAGGCGTGCGCCTTCTTCGACTTCTTCGGCGCGCCGTCGCCGGAGCTCGAAGAGCTGGCCGTCGAAGCGGTCCAGGCCGCGCTCGACGCCGGGCGGCTGTCCGAAAAGGACGCCCGGACCCACGCGCGGTTGTTCCAGGCGTACGAACTGGACTTCTGGAACACACTCGCCGACGATGGCGGGCGTGACTGACCTCGTAGCCGAGGCCGCGGCACTCGACGCGGCCGATTCCTTGGCGCACAAGCGAAACGAATTCGACCTCGACGAGGACGTCGCCTATTTCGACGGCAACTCGCTGGGCGCGCCGCCGAAGCACGTGGCCGGACGGATCGCCGCGGTCGTCCGTGAGGAGTGGGGCGGACGGCTCATCCGCTCCTGGTCGGAGGGCTGGTGGGAGGCGCCGGTACGGGTCGGCGAGCGGATCGCGCCGCTGGTGGGCGCCGCGCCGGGGCAGGTCGTCGTGGCGGATTCGACCAGCGTGAACCTCTTCAAGGCGCTGGTCGCCGCGACCCGGATCGCCCCCGGGCGCGACGAGATCCTCGTCGACGCGGACACGTTCCCGACCGATGGCTACATCGCCGACGAGGTCGCCCGCCTGACCGGCCACACGGTGCGCCGGGTCGTCGCCGAGGACATGCCGGACGAGGTGAGCGAGCGGACCGCTGTCGCGCTGATCAACCACGTCGATTACGTCACCGGGCGAGCCCACGACATGACCGCGCTGACCGAGGCGCTGCACCGAGCCGGGGCACTGGTGCTCTGGGACCTTTGCCACAGCGTCGGCGCGCTCCCGGTCGAAGTGGACGCGACAGGCGTGGACCTCGCCGTCGGCTGCACCTACAAGTTCCTCAACGGTGGCCCGGGCGCGCCGGCTTTCCTTTACGTGGCAACGAAGTGGCTGGACCGGTTCGACCAGCCGCTGGCGGGCTGGGCCGGCGACCGCGATCCGTTCGCGATGCGGGGCGCGTACAAGGCGCACGCCGGGATCGCGCGAGGCCGCGCGGGCACGCCCGACATCCTTTCGCTGCTCGCGCTGGACGCGGCCCTCGACGTCTGGGACGGGGTGGATCGCGCGGCGCTGCGGGAGAAGGGGCTCGCGCTCGGCGACTTCTTCTTCAGGTGCGCGGACGAGCTCCTCGACGGCGCGAAGATCACGACCCCGCGGGGCACCGATCGCGGGCACCAGATCTCGGTCGCCGACGACGACGCGGCCAGGACGATGGCCGCCTTGACCGAGTGCGGCGTGATCTGCGACTTCCGTCCGCCCAACGTGCTGAGGTTCGGGTTGGCGCCGCTGTACACCACCTACGGAGAGGTGCTTCGCGCCGTCACGACGCTTCGGGACCTCCGGAGCTGAGCTCCGAGCGCGGCCGCGCTTGGCGTACCGAACGTTCTGCCTCTCTGCTGTAGGTGTCATGAGGGGTCCCCATGGGACGGAATTCGTCCTATGGGGACCCCTCATGACACCCCCGCGCGCGAAAATGGTGAAGTTCATTCGGGAATCGGTGGCAAATAGGTGATCACCTCGCCCCAGTGGGGGAGAAACAGAGATCCTTCGCGAATTCGCTGTTAATCTCGACGTTCGCTCTCGCCGCGAGTGTGACGTAGATCCTTCCCCTGTGGCGTAAGGGAAACCCGCGTCGCCCGTCTCAGCGGCAAGGCGCGGGCCACGGCGCCTGGAGAAGGAGGGGATCGTGTCGTTCACCTATACCGCCATCGCCGTGTGCGGTGTCGTCTCCGGTTTCCTGCTCAATGAATTCGGCTCGCGATATCCGGTCGAGACGGCGCTCGTCGTGATCCTGGTCTGCGGGGTGGCGACGTTGTGCTGGGCGGGCGTCCGGATGCTCCGCGACGCGTCCGGGAGGGTGGACGCGCTCCTCGAAGACGAGCTGGGCCGCGGCGAGGAAGATCATTTCGTCGAAACGGCGGCGAAAAGCTTCGGAAATTCTCGATTTCGTGGTTCGAACGGCGTTACGACGGCGTTGCTCCGTGGTGATGTCGTTCGCAAACCGAACGGTATGTGAGGCCCCTGCTCCGAAAGCGTGAGCGAGGTCACGGCGAGTAGTTTTCGTCGACTTTTCGGCTGAGACGCGAACGTCGAGAGGTGTTACTTGATCGAGTCCGCTGGACGTCGATCAAGCCGCTGCCTGCGATAAACCGCCAGGTGATCTACTGGCGAGTCACTTGTCGGGGTCCCCAGGTCCACGTGGTGGACTTTCGAGGTCCACCGGCCTCTCGTCAGCTGGTCACGGCCATACGCGACTACCCTTCGCGTCCGGACTTGACTCACCCGTTTGGGTCTCCTAGCGTCTTCGCGGGCGGAGCGGACCACGCTGTGTTGATCCGGCTATCGGATCCCGCGGGTATGAGATCCCCGGCGACCCGAAACCAATAACTGCCGGAAGGAAAACGGACCACGGTGAAGCAGATTTCCCTTCGACGAGGCCGCGGCTCTTCGATTCGTTCGCGCGTTCTGACGATCGCGCTCATTCCGAGCATCGCGCTCATGCTCGTCGGTCTCGCGATCGGCGGCTACCTGATCTCCGACGCGGTCAACGGCCGCGACTACGCGCAACGGATCCGTGACTCGGAAGCGCCTTCCCTCCCCTTCTTCGTCCAGGTGCAGGAAGAGCGGCGCCTGACGCTGCGCGAGCTCGCCGGTGACCGTTCGCAGCACGCCACGCTCGTCGAGCAGCGTGCCAAGACCGACGCGGCCGCCCAGGGCGTCGCCGCCCACTTGCAGAAGTTCGTCGGCGACTCGCCGGACAGCGTGCAGCGCAACATCGCCACGCTCAACGGGCTCCTCCAGAAGTCGCCGCAGATCCGGCAGTCGGCCGACTCGGGCCAGCTGCCGCTGCTGGACGCCTTCGCCTTCTACAACCAGATCCTCGACCAGTTCGTCGAAGGCCTCACCGGTCTCGCGCAGGACGCGCCGAACGCCGAGAACGCCTACCAGCGGATCACCGCTGTCCCGCTGTTCACCGCGATCGACCAGATGCAGCGCGCGAACGCCCTCGCCGCCGCGGCCGTCGCGGGCGGCGGCTTCACCGACGAGACCTACCGCGCCTACATCACCGAGGTCGGTTCGTACCGCTCTCAGCTGGAGTCGTCGGTCTCGCGGATGATCCCGGACGTCAAGGCGAAGTTCGACCAACTCGTCGCGAGCGATCCGTGGAAGGCCGTCAACACGGTCGAGAACACCTTCCTGCAGAACAGCAAGGCCACGCTCCCCATCCCCGAGCAGACGTGGCTCCAGGCCGCGCGCGGCGTCAGTGACGCGATGATGCGCGGCTTCGTCGAGCAGAGTGGTACGGCCACGACGCAGGCGGTCGACGAGGCCGACCGGACGCTGATCACCTCGGCCATCGCCGCGGCCATCGCGCTGCTGGTGGCGATCGGCGTGTTCGTCGTCGCGCTGCGACTGTCCAACCGGCTCATCGGCAGGCTGGCCCGGCTGCGCGAGGACACCCTCGACGTCGCCGAGATCCGGCTGCCCGAACTGGTGGACCGGGTGCGGGCGGGCGAACCCGTCGACCTCGACGACAAGGGTCACTTCCTCGACCACGGCGACGACGAGATCGGCCAGGTCGCCGAGGCCTTCAACAAGGCGCAGCAGACCGCCATCGCGGCCGCCGTCGAAGAGGCCAGGACCCGTGAAGGCACCAAGACGGTGTTCCTCAACATCGCGCACCGCAGCCAGGTCATCGTGCACCGCCAGCTCAAGGTGCTCGACCAGGCCGAGCGCAAGCAGGAGGACCCGGAACAGCTGGACACGCTCTTCCAGCTGGACCACCTCTCCACCCGTGCTCGCCGCAACGCGGAAAACCTGATCATCCTCGGTGGCGGGCAACCGGGCCGTCAGTGGCGCAAGCCGGTGACGCTGGCCGAGCTGACCCGCGGCGCCTCGGCCGAGACCGAGGACTTCGCCAGGGTGAAGACGGCGAAGATGCCCGCGGTCGCGGTGCAGGGTCCGGTCGTCGGCGACCTCGTGCACCTGCTCGCCGAGCTGATCGACAACGCGACCTCCTTCTCGCCGCCGCAGTCGCGCGTCGAGCTGCGGGGCAACGTGGTCGGCAAGGGCGTCGTGATCGAGGTCGAGGACCAGGGCCTCGGCATCGAGCCGGAACAGGCGGCCGAGCTGAACGCGATGTTGGCCGATCCGCCGGATTTCGGCATCATGGCTTTGTCAGCCGAGCCACGGCTGGGCCTGTTCGTGGTCGCGCGCCTCGCCGCGCGGCACGGGATCTCCGTGCACCTGCGCGAGTCCGCGTACGGCGGCACCAGGGCCATCGTCCTCGTCCGCACCGACCTGCTCGCGCCGGTCCCGTCTGATGAGCAGGAGGACGAGGTGGACCCCGAGAGCACCGAGGTGCCGGACGCCGCACCGCTGCTCCCGGGCCGTCGTGCCCGCCACCGCACCGAGTTCCCCGCGGAGCGGCCCGAACTGCCCGTGCCGATGCCGGTGGCTCCCCAGCCTCAGGAACAGTCCGGTGGCACGCTACCGCCGCTGCCCTCGCGTCAGCCGCGATTGCCCCGGCCCGAGACGCCGCGGCTCGACACGTCCAGGCCCGAGCCGATCCGCCCGGAGCCCGCGCGTGCCGAGGCCCGGCCGCAACCGGTGCCGCCCTTGCAGCCGCCGGCCTGGCCGCCCGCCGACACCCGACCGCAGGACGGCCGTCCGCCGCAGACCCGGCGACCCGGCCCCGAGGCGCCGGGCAGGCCACCGCTGCCGCAGCGCCGACGTCAGACGAACCTGGTCCCCCACCTGATAGAGGAC
>NZ_NMQT01000193.1 GCF_002234405.1 Amycolatopsis thailandensis
GTCCGGGCCGAAGCCGCCCGCACCCGGGATGTCGGTTCCGCCGAAGCCGGCCCCGCCACCGCCGCCCCCGCCGCTGCCCGGGCCGAAGCCACCGGCGCCGGGGATCTTCGGCGGGGTGTAGCCGGACGCGCTCGTCCCGTCGTCCCAGGACGGCGGCTTGTAGTTGCTGCCGGGGAGGTTCGGGTTGTACTGCCCGCCGGGCAGGTTCGCGCCCGGCATGTTCGAGCCCGGTCCACCGATGCCCGGCATGTTGCTGCCCGGCAGGTTCGCCCCTGGCATGTTCGCCCCCGGAGGGGTGCCGATGCCCGGCATGTTCGAACCGGGGACGTTCGGCATCCCGCCGGGCGGCATCGAACCGGGCGGCGTCGAGATGCCCGGCATGCCGTTGTTCCCGTTGCGGTCGCCCTGGCCGTTCCCGTTGCCGTCCTTGTCTTTGTCCTTGCCGCCGCCACCGCCGTTGACGTCGACGTTCGACTTCTGCCCCTCCATCTTGTTGTAGGTGGGGAGGCCCTTCCCGTTCTCGGAGCTGGCCTTGAAGTACTCGTTGAACGCGTCGACGTTCGCCTGACCCTTGGAGTTGTAGTCCCGGATCGCGCGGTCGGTGTCGGTGGTCCACGGGGTGATGGAGTTGAGCAGGTTGTTCTTCGGCGGATCCTTCGGGACCTGCTGCACCTTCGCCTTCACCGTGGTGAACGCGGTGTTCTGCTCGCCGAGGTACTTGTCGGAGTCCACCAGCTTCTTGCCGGAGTCGTCCATCCACGCCCGCAGCGGATGCGCGCCGGACTGCTGCGCGGCTTCGGCGCTCTTGCCGGTCCAGGCGGCGTCCATCTCCTTCGACAGGTTGTCGATGGTGGTCAGCCTGTCCTGGTAACCGGCCTTGAGCCGGGTCGCCGCGGCCTGCCCCTCCTGGATCGACCCGGTACCGGGACCGGTGACGATCTTCTCCCAGATGTTGTAGCAATCGATCTTGCGATCGCCGCCCGACGCTTCGAAGTCGCCGGATTTCGTGGTCGCCAGGTTGTAGGCCGAGTACCCGGCGATGATCGGCAGCAGGAACACGCGTCAGCCCTCCTTCAACGTCTGGATCATCGCTTCCCCCACTTTGAGCGCGACGGGGCACGGATCGCTCGCGCCGGGCCCGTTGTCGTACTGCACCAGGATGTTCACGGCCAGCTGGTCGGTCACGCCGACGAACAGGCCGCATTTGCCGCTCTTGCGGCCGTCGAGCGCCGCGGCGTAGACCGCCGGGTACCCGGAGACCTGCGTCTCCTCGAAGTACGCGTCGTTGGCCTTCGTGTCGTAGACGTCGCTGAGGCCGTTCTTGTTCGCGAGGACCGGGCTGATCTCGATCTGGTTCAGCCGGTCTTCGGCGGCGAAGATCGAGCAGCCCGGCCCGACGCTCGTCGTCCGCCGCTCGCCTTCGCTCAGCCCGAGCTCGGACCGCTTGGCCGCGGAAAGCGCGGAGCACGCGTCGGTCTCGATCGACGAGGTCTTCAAAGGGCTGGCCACCTTGGGCGCGGAGCCGGACGAGCCGCTCGACGCGCTGGGGGAACCGGCCCCGGTCGTGTAGGACGGGTCCGAGCCGGCGGTGCCGTTCTTGGTGCCCGAACAGCCCGCGACCAGCGCGCCGGCCGCGACGAGGAGAACGAGGGAACGGCGCATCACACGGCCTTGTGCTTGTTCAGAGAGGCCTGCGTCTCGGCTTCGTTCGTGGCGATCTTCTGCTTGGCGGCGGTCAGCTGGTCGATGTAGTTCTTGACGTAGTCCTGCATCTTCTGGTTCTGCTCCAGGAACGCCTTGCCCGACGGGTTGGCCAGCTTCTCCCAGTCGCCGCTCGCGAACTCCTTGCCGGGTGCCTTGACGTTCGCCATCAGCGTCGCGTCGGCGAAGTCCTTCTTGAGCTCGACCTGGAGATCCGTCCACTTCTTGATGATGCCGTCGATCTTGTCCTTGTCGAAGGCGAACCCGCCGCCGCCCCCACCCGACGTCGACGAAGGCTTATCCGGGTTGGCGGGCGCGGACACCGCGACCTTCTCCTGCCGGTTCCGCTCGGCGTTGCTGTCGTAAGCCATTGGTTCCAGATCCCCTTTGAGTCCCCGTGCCTCGACGTCGAGTCTCGATAATGCCTTGATCCCCAGTCAAGCTTAAGACGTGGCCCGGCGGGGTGGGGTTCCCCGTAAAACAAAGGGCGGGACACCTCCGAATGGAGACGTCCCGCCCTGTGCTTGAAGCGGTGTTACTTGGCCTTGACCTCGAGCCGCACGTCGACGCGGACGTCGGGGTGCAGACGGGCGCCGACCGAGTGCTTGCCCACGGTCTTGATGTGGTCCTTCAGCTCGATGACGCGCTTGTCGAGCAGCGGGCCACCCGCGGCCTTGATCGCGTCCACGATCTCGCCGGTGGTGATCGAACCGAAGAGCTTCTTCGAGCCCTCGGCCGCCTTGCCGCTGAGCTGGATGGCGCCGAGGCCTTCCAGGGTCGCCTTGATCTCCTTGGCGTGGTCGAGGTCGCGGATGCGACGGCTCTCCTGCGCCCGCTTGATCGTGCGCACGTTCTTCTCCGCGCCCTTGGTGGCCACGATGGCGTAGCCGCGGGGGAGCAGGTAGTTGCGTGCGTAGCCGTCCTTGACCTCGACGATGTCGCCGGGCCCACCGAGGTTGGCGACGTCGGTGGTGAGAATGATCTTCGCCATTGACGTGCCTCCTTAGCGCGCGGTCGAGGTGTAGGGCAGCAGCGCCATCTCACGCGAGTTCTTGACCGCGATGGCGATGTCACGCTGGTGCTGGCTGCAGTTGCCGGTCACGCGACGGGCACGGATCTTCCCGCGGTCGGAGATGTACTTCCGAAGCAGGTTGGTGTCCTTGTAGTCGATGTTCTCCGGGCGGCCCTTCTTCTCGGCCTTGCAGAACACGCAGACCTTCTTCTTGGGCTTGCGGATGGGTGGCTTGGCCACGGTATTACTCCTGGATTTCTACGTAGTGGTTGTCTCGAGGCGTCTCGCGGAGCTTTCGCCCGCGGTGGACGCACCTGCCTTGGTCAGAAGGGCGGCTCGTCGGAGAAACCGCCGCCACCGCCGCCACCGGCGGGCGGGGCGGAACCCCACGGGTCGTCGGCGGGCGGGCCGGACTGGCCGCCACCGCCGCCGCCACCGAAGCCGCCGCCTCCACCGCCACCGGTGCCACGGCTGACCTTGTTCACCTTGGCGGTGGCGTAGCGCAGCGACGGGCCGATCTCATCGACCTCGAGCTCGACGACGGTGCGCTTCTCGCCTTCCTTGGTCTCGAAAGACCGCTGCTTGAGGCGCCCCTGCACGACGACTCGCGCGCCACGCGTCAGCGACTCGGCGACGTTCTCGGCCGCCTGACGCCAGATGTTGCAGCGCAGGAACAGGGCCTCGCCGTCCTTCCACTCACCGGACTGACGGTCCAGCGTGCGCGGGGTGGACGCGACGGTGAAGTTCGCGACCGCCGCACCGGAAGGGGTGAAGCGAAGCTCCGGGTCGGACGTGAGGTTGCCGATCACCGTGATGACGGTGTCTCCAGCCATCGGGAAAGTCCTTCGGCTCAGGCCTTGGCGGCGGCGGTCGCGGCGCGCTTGATCTCGCGGCGCATGACCTTGGTGCGGAGCACGGTCTCCTGCAGCGAGAGCTGACGGTCCAGCTCCTTGACCGCTTCCGAAGTCGAGTTCAGGTCGAGGAGCGCGTAGATGCCCTCGGCGTGCTTCTTGATCTCGTACGAAAGGCGGCGACGGCCCCAGACGTCGACCTTCTCCACGCTTCCGCCCGAAGTGCGGATCACGTTGAGGAAGTTGTCCAGGGTCGGGGCGACCGTACGCTCGTCGAGCGTGGGGTCGAGGATGACCATTACCTCGTAATGGCGTGACACAACCACTCACCTCCTATGGGCTCGCGGCCACGGACTGTCCGTGGCAGGAGGGTTTGTCCAGGTAAGCGTACCTGGCGGTCAGGAGACGCGACGCAGGACCCAGGTGCGCACCAGCGCGGCGGTCACGCCGGCGAGGACGAGCACCGCGAGCAGCATCGGCAGCTGGACGTCGCCGCCGGGCATGCCGTCGGTCGCGAGCGCTTCGGCGTTGCCCGCGTTGCGGACGTCGGGGCCCTGTCCGGCCTGGCCGTCCGTGCCGTACTGCGGGGCGCCCTCACCGGGGAGCGGGCTGTTGGCCGGGTAACGCACGCCCGGCGCCACCGCGACACCCGGCTGCGCGACCGGCAGGTTGCCGTAGTCGCGCGGCGGGGCGTAGCCGGTGCCGTTGCTGCCGCCGGGGAGCAGGTTCGTGTTGGGCTGGGCGCCGTTCGCGGCGCCGCCGGTGCCACCCTGCTGCGGGGCGGTGGTGCTCGGCGCCGGCAGGGTGGGGGCGACGTAGTTCGTCGCGACGGTGGTCAGGCCGCAGCTGCCGGTGACCTTGTGCTCGATGCTGTCCAGCGTCTTCTCGGGGTTGAGACCGAGTCCCCAGGACTTCGTGTCCTTGACCGCCTTGCGCACGGCCGTGCCGATCGCCTTCGCCTCGACCGGGCCGCCCGCCGACTGCGGGACCGTGCCGACGGTGATCGTGTTGACCTTGGCGATGTCGTTCGCGGCGACGTCGTAGAGGGCCAGCGTGCCCGCTTCCTTCGCGCCCGCCCGGACCAGCTCCTTGACCGAGGTGCCGGTGATCGCGACGGTGTCGCCCATCCCGCCGTTGACCGTGCCGCTGCACGCGTTCGCCAGCGTGGTGGCCGCGGAGGCGGTGCCCGCCGTCAGGAGCGCGCCACCGGTGACCATGGTCGCGAGTGCGGTGACGGTGAGCGCCTTGCGGGTGGTCTGCCAGATGGTGGTCTTCCGCACGAGCGCGATCCTCCGGGTCGGTGGGGGCGTGAAGCAGTGCGCCTGGTTTTCACCAGCGGGAAAAGCACTGCCAACGGGGATAACGAGGGAGTGACCAAGAAGATACTAGGCGGTAGGACTAACTTGTAGCGGCCATTCGGCGGAGGACCCAGGTGCGGACCAGGCCCGCGCTGACTCCGGAGAGTGCCAAAACGGCGATCAGCAGCGGCAGTTTCCCGTCCTGAGTGAATCCGTTGCTCACGTTCGGTAGCGCTTCGGCCTGTCCCGCATTCTGGATGTCCGGATTGCCCGCCGCGTTTTCCCCCTCGGCGGCGATGCCGAACTGCGGCGCGTAACCGGGGATCTGCCCGCCGTACCGGATGCCGGGCGACGGGCTGAAGAGACCGGCCGTCGCCATCGGGATGGAGCTGTAGTCGCGCATCGGGGCATAGCCCGTGCTGATGCCGAACGGCAGGCCGCCGAAGTTCGGGGTGAAGGTGCCGGGCAGCAGCGGGCTGTTCGCCGCCGGGATGCCGCCACCGGCCGGAGTGCCGCCCTGCGCGGGCGTGCCGGCGGGGCCGCCCGTCTGCGGGTTTCCGGCGCCGGGCGTGCCGGTGCCGGGCTTCTGCGGCTGGGGCTGGGGCTGTGTGCCGGGGGCGGGTTTGCCGCCGCCGGTGAGCGCCTGGGTGGTGCCGGTGACGGCGCCGTTGAGCGCTTCCGCGGCGGGTTCGCCGATCACCGGGACCGGCGCGACGACGGCGTTCACCACGGTCACCGTCACTTTGCAGACCGTGCCGAGGACACCGGTGAGGATCGTGGAGACCGGACCGACGGTACCCAGGTCAACCGGGAGGCCGAGCAGGGTCTTGCCGACGATCTTGTCGCCGGGTTTGGCGGTCACCGATCCGCCGCAGGCGGCGGTCTTGGTCTCGGCGGCGGCGGCCGTGCCTGGCATGGCGAGGGCGGCCGAGCCCGCGAGAATGAAGGCCGAGGCACCCAGGGCGGTCGCCCTCCGTGTCCGTTCGCGCATGCCTTCGACTCCTCCGTCGTCGGGGTCACCTACCCGCATAACGACGCTAATGGAGACAAGTGACGCCCGCTCGCTCGAAGAGGTCAGGCATTCGAGTGGAAGCGGGTGTCACCGAGGGTGAAGGTCAGGCGGTTTTGCCTCGCAGCCAGGCGCGGACCAGAGCGGCGGCGACCACGGCCAGCGCCAGCACCGCGAGCAGCAGCGGCAGCTTGGCCGGGGCCACCGGCGCTTGAATGGCCTGTGCCTGGCCGGTGTCCTTCTCGTCGACGGTGGGCGGCGGGACCTCGCCCGGGATGATCTCGGTGATCACCGGCGCCTGGACGAAGTTGCCGGGGAGCAGCGCGGCGTTGCTGATGACACCGGCGATCGAGTCGCCGCCGATACCGGTGGAGGAACCAGGGCCGGACTCGACGGGGAGCTCGGTGCCCGGACCACCGGGCTGACCCGGACCAGGCTTCGGGGGCTGGGGCTGCGGGTTTGGCGGCTTCGGGCCGGGGCCAGGGCCGGGACCGGGCGGGATCTCCGGGAGTCCGGGAACCTCCTTGGCGATGCCCTGGGTCAGGTTGCCGACCGTGTTCACCGCGCCCTGCGCGGTCGGGCAGACGCCCTTCGCGACGACATCGCCGACCGCGTTGTCGGTCAGGCCGGTCGCCTTGACCAGATCGCCGACCGGCAACGAGAGCAGCGGCTTGCGTCCCTGGGCTGTCTTGGCCTTGGAGTCCAAACCGACCGTCAGTGCCTCGGGCGAGTTGAGCGGGGCGCCCGCGTCGAGAACGAGGCCGTTGGCGGTCTTCCCGTTCTGCAGCGTCGACGCGCATTCGCCGGAAAGGGTCGGATTCGGCTCCTCGGCGGCCATCGCGAACGTCGGGAACGCGAGCCCGGCCGAAACCGAAAGCGCGAAACCCAGTGCCGTGATCCGCCCGGCAGTCTTCCCCATCGAGTTCGTCCTCCGCCCCTCAAGACCCAACGCGGTTTTAACGGAACGCGCTCACGCTACCCCACGAGCGTGACCATCCGGCCCGCGCCGGGGAAAAAGCGGCGAGGGTAAGTTGCCAGCATGAAAATCGGTGCCCATGTCCGCGACGACGATCCCCTCTCCGCGGTCGCCGAACGCGAAGCCGAGGTCCTCCAGTTCTTCCTTTCCGACCCGCAGGGCTGGAAAGCTCCCAAACCCCACCCGCACGGCGAAGCGATCAAAGAGTCGCCGGTCGAGGTGTTCATCCACTCGCCGTATTTGATCAACGTGGCGTCGATGAACAACCGCATCCGCATCCCGTCGCGGAAGAACGTCACGCAACACGCGAACGGCGCGGCCGAAATCGGCGCGAAAGGGCTCGTCGTGCACGGCGGTCACGTCGGTTCCTCGGAAGACGTCGAAGAAGGTCTCGTCAACTGGCGCAAGCTTTTCGAGCGTGAACAGGAAAAGGGCGGCTTCGCCGTGCCGATCCTGATCGAGAACACCGCGGGCGGCGACAACGCGATGACCCGCGACCTCGACACGATCGCCCGGCTCTGGGACAAGGTCGGCGAATTCGGCGCGGGATTCTGCTTCGACACCTGCCACGCGTACGCGGCGGGCTGGGACCTGACCGAGGCGGTCAAGAAGGTCAAGGCCATCACCGGCCGGATCGATCTGGTGCACCTCAACAACTCGCGCGACGAGTTCGGTTCCACGCGGGACCGGCACGCCAACGTCGTCGGCGGCGACGGCACCATCGACCCCGAGGTGCTGGCCGCGGTCGCGGCCGAAGCGGGCGCGCCCGTGATCGTCGAAACCCCGGCCGAGGGCCAGGCCGCCGACATCGCGTACCTCCGCGAACGCGTCGCCTCCGCCTGAAGTCCGTGAAGGCCTCCTTGAGGGATTCTGGGTCCCTCAAGGAGGCCTTCACGGACCGGCTCGTGCTACCCGAGCGGGAGGCCGTTCCCCCGCCGGCGGGAGGGCCGGACGCGCGGATCGCGAGAGGCTCGGCTCATGAACATCAAACGCAAGATCGCCGCTGTCGCCGTGTTGGCCGCCGTGGCGGGAACGCTGGGGGCGACGCAGGCGAGCGCGGCGCCGGAGCGGGGTTCGGTCGTCTTGGGGTCGGCGGGCGGACCGCTGACGTTCCCCGGCTACGACAACGACCCGGTCCGGTTCGACTTCGCCGCGTTCGGCGAACCCGGCAAGTCCTCGGGCCGGTTCCACGTGAATCACGTGACCAAGGACGGCAAGCTCGTCGCCGACTTCGACGGCAAGGTCGACTGCGTCTCGCGGGCCGGAAGCCTCGCCATCCTGACCGGCGTGATCGAACGTGCCGACATCCCCGGCCTCCCGGTGAACGTCGTCGGCCGCCGGGTCGGCTTCTCGGTCCAGGACGAGCCGCGCGGTCACGACCGGATCGGCTGGAGCTGGGCTTACGGCGGCATCGAGCAAGACGTCCTGCCGTGCACCGGCCCGGTGCCGTTCTTCCAGACGAGCACGGGTGGCTACACCGTCCGCTGAATCGGCTTGACCCTCACGCGGCGGGAGGGTCGAACCTGATCCGCATGAAGAACCGGACCGTGTACCGGGCGGAGGACGGCGAGCACGTCGGCTACGTCGCCCCCGCCGCGGAAACCCGTTGGCAGGCCCTGACCGTTTTCGGCTACCCGCTCGGCGGGCCCGCCGCCTTCGACGATTCCGTCGCGTTGCTGGAGGCCGAAGGACTCGCGGTCCTCGCCGACCGCTGGTCGGTCAAGTACGGCGAGGACTGGTTCACCTGCCGTCTCGTCGAAACCTCGCCCGAAACGGTCGTCGTCCGGATCGAAGACTTCGGTTCCGAGGACTTCGGCAAGCACATCAAGCTGGAGCGTCCTGGGCCCGACGTGCTGAAGCGCGGTTGACAGTGCGCGCGTCGGGGGCGCCGTCGAGGAATCCACCCACCGGATCGTCGTCACCGGCGAGGCGGACGGGGTCTGTGCGCGGCTGGTAGATGTCGCGGATCACCAGCGCGCACAGACCCAGCACCGCCAGGTCGCGGACGACGACGGTGCCGAGGAACCAGTCCTCGGGCAGGCCTTTGTGGTCGACGCCGAGGTAGTACATCATCCGCGGCGCCCAGACCAGCGCGTCGATGATCATCCAGCCGAGCAGCAGCCGCCAGCGCGGGATCGCGAGCACCGCCAGCGGCACCAGCCACAGCGAATACTGCGGGCTCCACACCTTGTTGGTCAGCAGGAACGCGGCCACCACGAGGAAGGCCAGCTGGCCGAGCCGCGGGCGGCGCGGCGCCTTCAGCGTGATGTACCCGATGCCGGCGCAGGCGGCGAGGAACAGCACCACGACGACGGCGTTGAGCACGACCGGTGTCTGGCCCGCGGTGAGTTTCCCGTCGAAACCGGCCCAGCCGGACAGATGGGAGATCACGTTGTAGAGCGAGTCCGGATCCATCGGGCGCACCGTGTTGAGCCGGAAGAACTCCCACCAGCCGGTCGGCGCGGCGAGCGCGAACGGGACGTTGACCACCACGAACGTCGTCGCGGCGAGCCCGGCTGTCAGCGCCCACTGCTTGAGCTTGCCCGCGCGCAGGCAGAGGAAGAACAGCGGGATGAGCAGGAGCAGCGGATACAGCTTCGCCGCCGCGCCGAGGCCGAGCAGGAATCCCGCGACCTCGGGTCGTCGCCGGGCCCAGGCGAGCAGCGCGGTCGCGGTGAACGCGGTCGCGATGGCGTCGAAGTTGGTGAAGACGTGGACCAGCGCCAGCGGCGCGATCGCCACCAGCACCGCGTCCCACGGACGGCGTTTCAGCGATCGGCCGGTCGCCCACACCGTGACGAGCCAGGCCAGGGCGAGCCAGAGCGCCGAGATGTTGAAGTAGACGGCGACCGGGAGCGCGCCGGGCAGCCAGCCCGATTCCGCGACCGAGAGCCACGCTTCGGTGAGTTTCGCGTTGATCCACTGGAACAACCCGGTCGCGACCGGGTACTCCATATACCGCGTCGTCTCCTTCGCCGTGCCCGCGTCCTCGGTCCACGAAGTCACGTACGGGAAGGTGTCCGGATTGTTCAGCCGTTCGGAGCTGTAGAGCGGGATGATGTCCGAGTAACACATCGCGACGAACGGGCGGCCCGCCCGCCAGTCGAGCTGGTGGGTCCCGGAATCGTCGGTGTACTCCTGGATGCAGGACGCCTTGCCGAACCACGAAAGCAGCAGCGCGAGGCAGGCCAGCAGCAGTCCGACCCGCTGCGGTGACCAGAACCAGTGCCGTCCCACGGCGGCGTGTTCGCCGAGCGGTCCGCCGATCGGCCGCGAGGCCGCGGCCACGAGCGGTTCGTTCCAGCTCGGGATGACCCGCTCGCCGGGGGTGAGGGAAAGCGGAGCCTCGGGCTGGGTCGTCTGGTCGGACACGTGGCGGATGTTAGCGCCTAGGCGCTGCCCACCCGGTGATATCGCCACTGTCGTAGAACCCGGCGAGCACCTCGGCCGCCGCGCCGAACGCGACGACGTCGTCGCCCATCTCGTCGAGGTCGACCTGGATTCGTTGCCAGTGCGGCAAAGGCAGCAGTTCGGCCAGCCGCGCGGAGACCGTGTCGCGGTACACCTCCGGCTCGGCGCGGACCGACCGCCCGGTCAGCACGACACGCTCGAGGTCGAGGACCTGGACGAGGTCGGCGAGCCCGATTCCCAGCAGGCCGGCCGCCTCCTCCGTGGTCGCCGCCGAGTTGTGCAGCACCTCGACGCAGCCTCGGCGCCCGCACGCGCAGCGCGGTCCGTCGAAGGCGAGCGTCGTATGCCCGAACTCGCCCGCGTTGGTCCGCGGCCCGCGGTACAGCCTGCCGTCGATCAGCAGGCCCACGCCGATGCCGGTGCCGACGAGCACGACGGCGGTCGCGGCCTGATCGCCCTCCGGCCAGTGCTGGGCGAAGGCCGCGGCGTTGGTGTTCTTGTCGAGCCGTACGGGCAGCCCGGTGCGTTTCGCGAGCAGGTCGCGCAGGGGGACGTGGTGCCAGCCGGGCATGTTCGTGGCGTCCCGGACCACGCCTTCGCGGTGGTCGAGCGGTCCGACGGAGCCGAGGCCGAGGCCGAGGACGAGTTCCCGGTCGACACCGTCGAGCAGTGCCTCGGTCGCGTCGCCGAGAACGGAAACAGCCTGGTCGGAAGTGAATCCCGGGGTCAGCGGACCGCCTCGGGACGCGACGATCTTCCCGGTCAGGTCGGTCCTGACCACCCGGAAGGAGTCCCGGTCGAGTTGCGCGCCGAGCGCGTGCCTGGCGTCCGCGCGCACCCGCAGCAGCGTGCGCGGCTTGCCGACGCCGGACGCGGGCTGGCGTTCTTCGTCCAGCAGGCCGGCTTCGAGCAGCTCGGGGACGATCTTCGAGACGGCCTGCTGCGTGAGCCGGGTGCGTTCGGCGAGCTCGACGCGGCTGAGTCCGCCCGCGCGCAGGATGTGCGTGAGCAGCAGCGCCCGGTTGTGCTGGCGCAGCCCGCGCAGATTGACCCCGGTCTCCGGCATAGCGCGCATCCTGCCATGACTGGCTGATTACGCAACACTGTTGTTTAATGGGCGCATGGCTGACTTGCGAGTGGGGATCTTCGGATACGGCACCGGCGGGCGCGTCTTCCACGCCCCGCTGGTCGACGCGACGCCGGGGCTGACCCCGGCCGCGATCGTCACCTCGAACCCGGACCGGGTCGGGCAGGCCAGCGCCGACTATCCGGCCGCGGACGTGCTGCCGGACGCCGACGCGTTGTTCGCCAAAGCGGGTGAACTGGACCTGGTCGTCATCAGCACGCCGAACCGCACGCACGTCCCGCTCGCGCTTCGGGCGATCGAGGCAGGTCTGCCCGTCGTCGTCGACAAGCCCTTCGCGCCGACGGCGGACGAAGCTGCGAAGGTCGTCGAGGCCGCGAAGGCGAAGGGCGTCGGCCTGACGGTGTTCCAGAACCGCCGGTTCGACTCGGATTTCCTCACCGTCCGGAAGGTCCTCGACGCGGGCGTCCTCGGCGACGTCTTCCGCTTCGAGTCCCGCTACGACCGCTGGGTGCCGAAGCCGCGCGACAACTGGCGCGAGCTGGGCGACCCCGCCGAGGCGGGCGGGCTGCTCTACGACCTCGGCGCGCACATCGTCGACCAGGCGCTCCAGCTGTTCGGCCCGGTCGCCGAGGTCTACGCGGAGGTCGACGAACGCCGCGCCGGGGTGTCCGTCGACGACGACGTGTTCGTCGCCCTCCACCACACCAATGGCGTGCGCTCGCACCTGTGGGCGTCCGCGCTCGCGGGGACCCGGAACCCGCGGTTCCGCGTGCTCGGCGACAAGGCGACCTTCACGAAGTACGGCCTGGACGTCCAGGAGCCGCAGATCAAGGACGGGCTGCGGCCGGGCGATCCCGGCTGGGCCGTGGAACCGCCGTCGGACGCCGGCCTGCTCGGTGTGAACGACGACGTCGAGACCGTGCCCACCGAGGTCGGCCGCTACGAGGACTTCTACGCGCAGGTGCGCGACGCGCTCCTCGGCAAGGGCGAGTTCCCGGTCGATCCCGCCTCCGCCGTCGAGGCGCTCCGGGTCATCGAAGCCGCCCACCTTTCGGGTGCCGAACGGCGCGTCGTCACCCTCTGACCCCGTAAGTACATGAAGGCCCCCTTCCTTGCGCTAGACGCAGTGAAGGGGGCCTTCATGTACTTGGGTCGAAGCTAGCCGTTGTCGCCTCTGCCCCCGCCACCCCGGCCGGGACCGTTCCCGCCTTCTTCGCCGTTGTTCTCACTCGACGACGGCGGGTTCTTCGAGCTCGACGGCGGGTCCTCTTCGTTCCGCGAGGACGACGAGCCGGTCGACGGGCCCGTGGACGGCGTGCCGGTCTCGTTCCCGTCGTCGTTGTCGTCCGGCGGGGTCTGCGTCGACGGGACGGTGTTGCTGTCGTCCCCGCCGATGATCTTGACCTTGTCGAAGCGCTCCCCCGGCTTTCCCTTCGTGTACAGGGAAATGAACTTCTCCCAGATCGGACCGGCGATCGTCGAACCGAAGATCGACTTGCCGTTCTTGCCCTTCAGCGCCTTGTCGCCGTCACCGCCGACCCACACCGCGGCCGAGATCGACGGCGTGTAGCCGACCATCCACGTCTGCGAGTTCGCGTCCTTCGCCGACGCGGGCTCGCCCGACCGGTAGGTGTGCTGCTGGGTTCCGGTCTTGCCCGCGCACTCGTGGCCGTTGGGGCACTTGAGCTTCGAGAACGGGATGACCCCCTTGAGCGACTCGGTGACGTTGCCCGCGATCTGCTTGCTCTTGTCGGAGTCGTCGGAGAACGCGGGCTTCGCCTCTTCGGGAGCCGAGTACGCCGCCTCGTCCTGCGAGTTGGTCACCTTGGCGACGAAGTGCTTGCTCCGCCGCTGGCCGTCGCCCGCGAAAGTCGCGTACGCGGCGGCCATGTCCTCCGGGCTGACGACCGTCTTGCCACCGCCGAGCGCGATGTTGTTGTCGGCGAACAGTTCGGAGACACCGTCGGGGGCGGGTTTGACCCCGGCGTCCTTGGCGGCCTGTGCCACCGGCCCCGGCTTGGTCTGGTTCACGACCATGTCGTAGAACACCGTGTTCGCCGACCGCTGCATCGCCTCCGACACCGTGCACTGCGCCGAACACGAGCTGCCGGGACCGGCGTTCCGGATCGTCTGCTTGCCGAACTGCCGGTTGTTGGACCCGTCGAACGTCGAGTTGATGCCACCCTTGCCCAGCTGCATGTACGCGGTGAGGTCGAACGGCTTCATCGAGGAACCGGGGTTCTGCGGCGTGTTCGCCCAGTCACGGCCCTTGAGGTCCTGGCCGTTGGGGCCCTTCACGATGGACGGGCCGCCGTAGTACGCCTTCACGCCGCCGGTCTTGGGGTCGACAGCGACGAGCGCGTTCAGCAGATTCTCGTCGGTCTGGCCCTTCATCCCGTCGGCGACCGCCTGCTCGGCCGCGGCCTGCGCCTTCGGGTCGATGGTCGTGTAAACCTTGTAGCCGCCCGTGTAATAGACGTCGTCGGTGATGCCGTTCGCGGCCAGTTCTTCCTTGACCTTGTCGCGGATGAACGGGTTCACCACCCCGGCCTGCTGCTTGTCGGCCTGCGGGATCGGCGTCGGGAACTGCAGGTTCGCGCGGTCCGCGGCGGACAGGAAACCGTTCTGCACCATGCGGTTCAGTGCGACCGTCCAGCGTTCGTTCGCGACCTTCGGGTTCTCCGAACGGCCGGGCTGCTGGATGAGACCCGCGAGCAGTGCCGCCTCCGACGCGTTCAGCTCCCCGGCGGGCTTGCCGAAGAACGACTGCGCGGCCGATTCGATCCCGTACGCGCCGCGACCGAAGTAGATGATGTTCAGGTACGCCGAGATGATGTCCTTCTTCTCGTACGTCTGGTTCATCTTGAAGGATTTGGCGAGCTCGGTCCATTTACGGGTGAGCGACGATTCGTCGTCCCCGCTGGCGACCTTGATGTACTGCTGGGAGATGGTCGAACCACCGCCCTTGCCCGCGGTCACCTGGTTGTAGACCGCGCGCAGGATGCCGCCGATGTCGAAACCGGAGTTCGTCTCGAAGGAGGCGTCCTCGGTGGCGATCACGGCCTTCTTGACGATGTCCGGGATCTGCTCCGGCGTCAGGATCTGCCGGTTGCCGCCCTTGGGGACGTCCTTGCCCATCTCGGTGTTGTCGGCGTAGTAATAGGTCACCGCCTGGCCCTGCGTGGCCGCGATGGACTGCGGCGACGGGACGTCGACGGCGAAGTAGGTGATCACGAACGCGATCGCCGGGATCACGAAGAAGAGGCAGAACAGCGCGAGCAGCACTCGCCGGATCCGTCTCCACCGGCGCTTCTTGCGCTGGGCCGGGGTGAGGATCGGCTTCCCGTTCTCGTCGGTCTCCGGGCCGTGCTGCTCGTCCTCGTACTGATCGTCGTACCGGTCGTCGTAGCCGCGGTCGGCGTAGCCACGGTCAGTGGTGCCGTTGTGCTCGTGATGCGTGATGAGGTCCGGCTCGTGCTGCGGCGCGACCGGCGGCCGCTGCGGACGCCGCGGTGGCGGCTGCTGCTGGGGCGGGCCCTGGCGTTGCCACGGCGTCTGCCCTGAACCCTGCGGGCCGGGACCCTGTCGCTGCCCGTATCCCGGAGGCGGACCTCCGGCGGGGCGGCGGGGCGGTCCGGCCGGGCGTTGCGGACGACGGGCGGGGTCAGGGTCCTGACCTGGCCATCCGCCGTGGGGATCGTCGTTCACTGGGACGTCCTCCGAACCTTCCGTGGGTGAGCGCGGTCCTGCGGTCGCAGGTCTCCTCTGTATAAGACGTGTCGGATCGGTTCAGGTTCACCGACGCGAAGAAAAAGGTGTGCCGGGCGTTGGCCCGGCACACCTTTTTCAGCTGCCTCGTCCGGTCGTCACGGATCTTCGCCGTTCGGGAACAACGGATCCGAAGTCCCTGGTCCCGGTCTGGTCGGCCTGGTGGGCTTGGTCGGTTTCGTCGGCCAGCCACCGGTCTCCGTCGGCTCCGTCGGCTCGGTGGGAGTCGTCGGCGTCGCGGTGGTCGACGGCGTCTCGGGTGTGGTCGTCGTCACCGGCGGCGGCTTGGAAACCGTCGTCGTCGGCACCGACCTGGCGTCCTTGCCGATCGGCTTGACGTTCTCGAACTTCTCCGTCGGCTTGCCGGTCAGGTACCGGGACATGAAGTCTTCCCAGATCGGCCCGGCGATCGTCCGCCCGTAGATCGGCTTGTTGTTCTTGTCGTGCAGCGGCTTGTTGCCGTCGCCGCCGACCCACACCGCGGTCGAGATGCCCGGCGTGTAGCCCACCATCCAGGTCTGCGCGTTGCGGTCGTGATAGCTCGCCGGGTCGCTGTCCTTGAAGTCGTACTGCTGCGTCCCGGTCTTGCCCGCGCAGTCGTTGCCCTTCGGGCACTTCAGCTTCGAGTACGGGACGACCTCTTCGAGCGCGTCGGTGATGTTGCCGGCGATCTGCTTGCTCTTGTCGGCGTCGTCGCTGAAGGCGGGAGAGCCCTGGGGGGCCGTCTCGTCGAACTCGACCTCGTCCTGGGAGTTGGTCAGCTTCGCGACGAAGTGCTGCTTCTGCCGGACACCTTCACCGGCGAAGGTGGCGAACCCGGCCGCCATGTCCTCGGCCGTGGTCACCGTGCGGCCACCGCCGAGCGCGATGTTGAGGTCGGGGTAGAGGACCGACTTGCCGCCCTCGTTCTCCGTCCGCACACCGGCTTCCTTCGCGGCTTTCGCCACCGGGTCGACCTTGGTCTTGTTGATCACCATGTCGTAGAACACGGTGTTCGCGGAGACCTTCATCGCTTCGGCGACCGTGCACTGGGTGCCGCAGTTGGAACTCTCGCCCGCGTTCCGGATCGTGCGGGTGTTGCCGCCGCCGGCGTCGAACTTCCGGTTGTTGGACCCGTCGAAGGTCTCGCCGAGGCCCTTGCCCATCTTGAGGAACGCGGCGAGGTCGAAGGCCTTGAACGCCGAACCGGGGTTGTGCGGGACGTTCGCCCAGTCGTGCGCCTGGACGTCCTGGCCCTTGTCGTTCTTCGTCCAGTCCGGGCCACCCCAGTAGGCGACCACGCCGCCGGTCTTGGGATCGACCGCGACCAGCGCGTTCAGGATGCTCTCGTCCGTCTGGCCCTTCATCCCCTCGGCGACGGACTCCTCGGCCATCTTCTGCGCCTTGGGGTCGATCGTCGTGGTGATCTTGAAGCCGCCCTGGTGCAGCCGGTCCTGGTCGTAGCCGCGGGCTTCGAGTTCGTCGATCACCCGGTTGCGGATGTGCAGGCTCAGCGTCCCGGCGTCGTCGGCCTTCGCCTGCGCCTTGGGGATCGGCTTCGGGAACTGCGCGGCGGCGCGCTCACCCGGGTCGAGCCACTTGTTCGCCACCATCTGGTCCATCACGAAGTTCCAGCGCCGCTGCGCGTAGGCCTCATTCTCGGACTTGCTCGGCCCCTGGATCAGGCCGCCCATCAGGGCCGCCTCGGAAGCGTTGAGCTCCTTGGCCGGCTTCTTGAAGTAGGCCTGCGCGGCCGCTTCGATGCCGTTCGCGCCGCGGCCGAAGTAGATGGTGTTGAGGTACGCGGTGATGATCTCCTCTTTGGACATCTGGTTGTTCATCTTGAAGGACTTCGCCAGCTCGGTCCATTTACGGGTGAGCGTCGGCGCCTCGTTGGCCGTGGCCTTCTTGATGTACTGCTGGGAGATCGTGGAACCGCCGCCCTGGCCGCCGGTGACGTTGTTGTAGACCGCGCGCAGGATGCCGCCGACGTCGAAACCGGAGTTGGTCTCGAACGACGAGTCCTCGGCCGCGTACACGGCCTTCTTGACGATGTCCGGGCTCTGCTCCGTCGTCAGGTTCTGCCGGTTGCCCCCCTTGGGGACGTGCCTGGCCATCGAGGGGTTGGCGTCGGTGGTATATGTTCTTCGCCA
>NZ_NMQT01000194.1 GCF_002234405.1 Amycolatopsis thailandensis
GGGGGGGTTGCGAAAGCCACGTTCGCAACGCTCAACGTTGCGAACGTGGCTTTCGCAACACCGAAACCGGCAGAGGGGCAAGCCAGACACACGCCACCTTTGCCTTGCTTCCAATACCACTCACGACCCACGGCGCACTCGGGTAGTGGTCCTCCTTCGTGAGTAAAAGCCCTCCAAGAAGCGTGCGGCGCATAAGTTCTTCTATGGTGTGACCGGTGCTTTGGCATGCTTTCCGCCGAAATGTCCTGGTCGCCTGTGCTCATAGACGATATCGGAGTGGTGATGGTCAAGAAATCTCTTGGTGTTGTCCTTCTCGCGTTTTCGGCGTTGGTCGCGACGGCTCCCGGTAGTTCTGCCGAGGATCTGGTCCATCGCGGGAAGTTCGCCAATTACGCCGCGGCTGAGGGATTCTGCGTGATGGGGAAGTGGGCAGGTGCGTTCGAGAGCTGCACCTATGTGAAATATCGACCGTCCAGCGAGGTCATTGATCTTTTCACCAATCGCTGACCGGTTTTGTCGGACAGCGGCGATCAGGTGTGAGAAGAACATCTCCGGGCGAGATGCGCGCGTGTTCGCTCCAGGTGGCGTGGTCGGTGCGGGGTCGTGAGTGGCAATGAGTGTTCTATTTGAGGGGTAAGGCAAAGGTGTCCTGTCGGGTGTCAAGTCCGTGAAGGCCTCCTTGAGGGACCCAGAGTCCCTCAAGGAGGCCTTCACGGACCGGCGCTTGACTGTGACGACCGGGGTGAAGGGGACTTTCCCCGCGTCGCATGAGCGGAAAGTCCCCTTCGCCGCAGGGCTTGCGGTCGTCGTGGGTGACAGAGGCCGCCGTACGGGCGAGAGACACAACACGCCACGTTTGCCCTACCCCTCAAATAGCCCGAATCGCCACTCACGACCCCTGCGCCCGCCACGCCACCTTCTGCTTAGGCCTCGATGGCGACGTCGAAGGTTGCGAAAGTGGCTTTCGCAACCTCTGGTTCGGAGAAAGGAGGTGAGAGGAAATGGCCGGTGGGTCGGTGAAGCTGCCTCCGGAGTTGCAGAAGTTTTTTTTGGTGACGTTGGGTATGTCGTGGCCTGAGGGCAATGATGTGGCGTTGTCCGCGTTGGAGCGGGCGTGGCGTGAGTTCGAGGTGGCCACGCAGGAGTATCAAGCTGCGTTGCGGGCGAATGGTGCCGGGGTGGATGCGGCGCTGGCGGGGCGGACTGGGGAGTTTTTCGCTTCGTATCTGGGGCGGGATGTGGTGTCCGGGGTGGAGGCGTTGGGGGAGGCGTCGGACAGTCTGGCGTCGATGACGAAGACGGCCGCGGCGGATGTGGTGAAGGCCAAGGTGATGATGGTCGCGATGGCGGCGATGGCGCTGGCCACGATCATTCACTTGCTGGCGACGCTGATTTTCGCGTTCATGGCTGGTGCGGCGATTCTGACGGCGCGGGCGGCGTTGACGGCGGTGTGGCGTGCGCTGGTGGCGAAGATGCGGGCGCTGGCCGGATTGAGACTGACGAAGGAACTGGGGGTTCAGCTCGCGAAGGGGGTCGGCAGGGCTTCGGTCCCGGTGGCGGGGTTCGCGGCGGTGGGTGCGGGAATCATGGGGGGTTTGGATCTGTCGATCCAGCTTGGCCAGATCGCGACGGGCAAACGGGCGGAGCTGGACGGGAAGTCGTTACTGGGCACCTTCGTCGGCGGGGCGCTGGGGGGTGCGTTCGCCGGGATCTTCCACGCGGGTGCGGTGTGGCTTCGGGGTGTTGCGTCGGAGGGGGCGGGTCAGGCAGCGGGGAGGGTCGCCGCGGAGGCGGCGGAGGACGTGGTGGTGAAGGTGGCGGCGAAGGAGGCCGCTGATGCTGTGGATGATGCGGTCCCGGGTGGGGTGGCGGGTAAGACAGGTGGCGAGAAGGGACCGGAGGCCACGGTTGACGGGGAAAAGGCGGTCGAGGCACCGAAGCGGGCGATCCCGGGGTCCGTCGAGGCGTTGGGGCACTTGACGTATGGGGCGGGTCAGGTGGGGGTGGTGTTCATCACCGCTCCGGTGATCAACGCCGCCACGGGGTCTCCGCACGCGAGTCCGTGGCTGGGAATGTTGGGGGCGTTGTCGGGTTTCGGTGGTGGCCGTAATGGTTCCTCGGGCAGCGGTGCGGGATCCTTGGACGCGGTGATGACGGCGTTGGACCATCTGCCGCGCGCGCCGCAGCTGACGGTCCCGGCAGCCGACATCAAGACCGGCACCGGCGTCAAGACCGACGGGCTCACCACCGGGGAAAGGCTCTTCTTCGAACCGCCACCGTCCTATGCGGACACGATCGCCGCCGACCCTCGTGCAGCTGACTTGGCAAACCACCCAGTGCCCGCACGACCACTCGAAGCCCTCTTCGCGCCCATGGCCGGTGAGCGGCAAGCCGTGCCGTCCGCACTCGACAACGCGAGTTCACCGGCCATCGCCATCACTTCGGGCGAAGCGGGGATGCAACTGGACCGGCCGGGACGGGCAAGCCCGATCACCACGGTGCTGGAGGAATCGCCTGCCACCGCTGTCGCGCCGATCGCGGGCGAGCGAACGTCGATCGCCGCCCCCTTGCCGCTGCCGTCCGGAGTCGGTATCGCTTTCGTCGATCCGGCGTA
The DNA here is from genome assembly GCF_002234405.1 of Amycolatopsis thailandensis. GTDB lineage: Bacteria > Actinomycetota > Actinomycetes > Mycobacteriales > Pseudonocardiaceae > Amycolatopsis > Amycolatopsis thailandensis. The sequence goes on from NZ_NMQT01000194.1 coordinate 2,615, forward strand.
CCTCGGCAACGTGACCAAAGCTTTCGCCGGTCACGCGCCTGGTGTGCTCCCGGTCGCCGTACACCATCGGGATGGCTCGGTGATCCTTCCCGATTCCAGTGGGCGTCCGGTTTCGCGAGACTACGGCCGGTTCGCCGGCGAACTCGCCGGTCTCGCCCCGTGGGGCGAGATCTCGAAGATCGAGCTGTACGCCTGCGACGTGACTCCGGAGAACGTGGCCGGGCTCAACACCGCGCTGCGGACCGTCCCCGCGCTCGCACACGTCACGCTGACGCCGCACCGGGTGAACGAGCGCCTCCATGTCCTTCCCGACGGCAGCGACCTTTCCGGTGACGTGCCCGAGCTTCCGCCGGGGACGCTCACGCTCGCTCCCGGCACGCCTCCGCCGCTGGACGTGCTCACCTGGAGACCGCCCGTGTCGGCCGTGGCGGCGCCCCAAGATCTGAACGGGTACATCCGGCAGCGCGGTATCGTCGCTCCCCGGAATTTCGACGCGGTACTGCGCAACGGCTGGCTTTCCCCGGAGCTCGGGACGGCCGTGCGGGACGAGGTCGGCGCCGACACCGGCCCGCCACCGTTGAGCTGGGTGCGCTCCTGGGCCGAGGGGATGGAATCCGCTTCGGGGTCACTGGGACTCCACCACCGTCCGTCGGATGTCGCGAGAGCCACGGGTGCTCTGCTCAACGAGCACGAGATCGCGCAGGCCTGGGGACGCGCGCGGGTGACCTTCGAGTCCGCGCTCGACGTCCGTGGCGGACTCGACCAGACTGATTCCCTGGCCATCCGTTCGATGATCGAGGGGTTCGTCGACGCCGCGGTGCAGGCACGCCCGAACGCGTTGCCTCAGGTGCAGGCCGGGGTTTTCGTCGGGCCGGACTCCACGACGGGCCTGACGGAACTCGGGCGGCTCATCGAGTGGAGCGTCAGGTCCCGGCTGAGGGAGTATCCGGCGGACGTGGTGACGCCGTCCGCCGGCGTGCTGTTGACGCGGGTAGCGGTCTCCGCCCTCACCCGGCCGGTGGCCGACGGGCGGATCGGCGTCGTGCAGCTCCGGGTCGACGGTCAACGTGGCCTCTCCGGTCTGTACGGACCGAAAGCCTATGCGTCGTCCCAGAATTTGCTTTCAGCGGAGCTGTCCGCGGAACTCGCCAACGCGCGAGCGGTTCTCCCGACCGTCGGGGACACCCAGGCGCTCGCGGAGGCGCGGGCGATCATGAACCGGTATCACCAGCCTCCCCGGGCCTTCGTGGAGCGGGAACCGTCGCGCCTGCACCGGGCCCACGGTGAGCGGCACGAGGCCGCCACCCTTCTGGTCGCCTGGGAACTGTTCAACTACTTCGATCAGGTGGCGGCGGAAAGCCGGGCTCGGCAGCTGATCGACTTCGTCGGCTGGCCACGGCAGAGCGGGATCTTGGGTGGCCGGCCGGCGAAATCGGAACCGCTGGAAGCCGGGCCGTCCACGGCGGAGGCCGCCCTGGTCGCGGCCAACATGTACGGCGAAGAGAACCTGATCGCGCTGCTTCCCGACGATGTGGACCCGGCGGTGCCGACGACAGCCTGGCGCAACTCCAGTGTGCACTCGATACGGTTCGTCCTGCGGGAATCGGGACACGGGGACACCGACCCGGCGCTGCCCGCCGAAAGAGCCGAACTCGCCCACTGGGGACGGATCACCGGCGATCGACGGCCGACACCGCTGGTGCTGGCGCTGTGGCAGGGGGATTCCGGTTTCCGGGTGGGCCGGGAGAACCTCGATCCGGTCGAAACGCTTCTTCACCTCCAGAAAAGCGAAGCCTTCCGGCGTTTCCCGAGCGAGTCGCCACGTCCGCCGCTCGTGGTGCTGGTGGACGGCAAGGCGGGCGAACTCACGGCCCAGTTTCTCGCCGCGCTCCGTGCGGCGACGGGACCTGTCCACTTCTTCCTCTATGAGGGGCCTTTCCACTTCGATCCCGAAGGCACGATCAGGGTCCCGCGGGAAGCCGAGTTCACCGAGGAGTTCGGTGTCCGGCTGGATGACGTCCGCTACGTCAACGAGGGTATCTCTTTCGCGTTCCTCGAAACGGGGAACCAGGCCGAGGTGGACGGTGCCGGGGAGGTGGCCGCGGCGGCCGTCGTGGAATGGGGCACCACCCACGATGGTCCCTTTCCCCAGGCGGTGGTGCTGCCCGGCGACGACGCCATGGTGCCGATCGGCCTGCGCACGGGCGCCGTCCGCGTCCCCGCCGGGGGCGAGGAGATCGCGCAGCTGTATCTCGAGGATCGGGGGATACGAGACAAGCTGGCGGCGGATCCGGACTGGCCGATCCTCCTGGTGGCCGATTCCCCGCCCGGTGAAGCCCGGCCCGGCGACGTGCGGTTCGATTTCAGCGCGGCGTTGGCGCGTGAGGGTTTCTTCAACCCGGTGTACGCGACGACCCGTCACGCGCCGGACACCGGACGGGTGTTCCAGCTCGTTTCGGGGTTGTACGCGGACCGCGTCCAGATAGCTCTCGTCTCGACGCCCGACGACGAGCCCGCCGCGGTGTTCGTGCGCCATGAGGGGGACGAGGCGGCGTTGGACACGGCGTGGTCGTGGGCCGAGCACGAAGACGCGGCGGGGGTGCATTCGGTCAAGGGACCGGACGGTGAGAACGTTCCGGTGCCCTGGAACAACGCCGTACCGATCTTCGTCAAGCCTGACGCGGACGGCCGAGTCCACCTGGTGCGCATCGATGGCGTGCCCGCGACGGGCGTCCTCGGAGCCGCTCTGCGTGACAGCAGACGAGTGCGTTCGGCTCTTGGGGACTTCGCGGATGGCCGGGCGCCGCACCTGGAGTGGACACCGCTCCTGGTCCCGGTGGAGGGGAACATCACCGGGCTCAGGGAATTCTCTCGCGCTTTCGCCGACGGTGGCTATTCGCGCGCGATCTACGCGACCCGCGGCCCGGTGATCCTGAACGACGACGGGACGATCACGCTCACCGAAGCGGGGTTCGACCATGTCCCGGCCGTGGCGCCGGACCTGGCGAAAGTGGCCAGCTACCCTTTGGTGAACGCCCGCCTGGGTGTTCACGGTCAGTTCTTTCCGAGGGACGACACCGACATGCTCGTCCAGTGGCGAGCCGGTGCCAGTACCGGGCCTGTGTCAGGACAGCTCTATTTCTCCGAAACGTCGAAATCGGCCGGATCGCTGTATTTCGACACCTACCTCGCTCCAGGCGGTGAACCGAGCTGGCACACCGTCGTGCACGGCAACCCGACGTCGATCGAAGTGGCGTTGTCCACCGGACGTCCCTACGAACTGGGAGACCGGATCGGTCTCGAAGGCGACGAGGCGGGGGCCGCGCTCTTCGGATCGGCCGTGTACCGGATGGCTCAGCCCGATCCGCACCGCCCGTACTGGATGCTCGCCTGTAAGAGTGCCGAGAACGCGAAGCTGGCCCATGCCATCGAGTCGAGGTGGGGGACCGGCCCCGTTCTCGGCCTCACCGAGACCGCCAAGTTCCGTTGGACCGGCGCCGCGGTCCATGTGGACAACGGCGGTCACCTGACCGCGGTGAACCGGCCCCAGCTGAGGAATCCCGCTCTCGAGCACCTGGCGGCCGAGCACATCGGTCCCCGGCGGATCGAACGGCGCGACGGAGACGGTCTCGGCGCCGATGTCCTGGATCTGTCTCGGCGGGCGGTGCGGGCTTCGGCCTGGCGGCTGGCCAACGGTGGCGAACCCGCGGAGATCCGGATCGTGGCGCGTGGCGGGGACGAAGCGGACGGGCTTGCCTGGGGTGAACGGATCGCGGCCGGGCTGCGTACCGTCGCGGACGAAGAGGCCGCCCTGCTGACGGCCCACTATCGGCTTCCGGACGTGCGTGAACGTCCGCTGGGGTTCACGGTCGCGTTCGAGGACGGCGGACAGCGTCCGATGGTGGCCGTTGTGGAGGTGGTCCTGCCTGAGGGGGACTTCGGTGCGGATGCGGTGAATCCGCGATACCTGGACGAGATCGAGACCGCTTTCGACGAGTTGGCCCTGGTGGCCCGCGATCTCACCGTCGCCGTCCTGGAGCTGCCACGTGGTCTCGGCGTCGGCTTCGTCGATCCGGCCTATACCCGCAACGTGACCAGGGCCTTCGCGGAGCACGAGCCCGGGGTGCTCCCGGTGGCCGTCCATCACCGGGAAGGTCGCTGGGCCCTTCCCGGTGGCCGGGCGACCTCTCGGCAGTTCGCCGACGCCCTCGTGGCCCTCCCGGCGAGTCTCGTCACCTGGCCCGAGATCACCCGCTTGCGGCTGTACGCCTGCTACCTGACGCCGGGAATCGTCACCGGGCTCCAGGCCGCGATGAGGGAGCTACCCGCGCTTGAGCACGTGACGGTTTCCGCCGCCTACTCGGGCGGGCGGGTGCACTTCCTCCCCGACGGGGAGATCGTCGCCGGAGACGGGCGAAATCTGCCGCGGGGGACCCTCACCCTCGCGCGTGACGACGAGAACGCCGGTTCGGGTGCCAAGTCGCGTCGTTCGGCCAGGAAGGCGGCGTCGTCGCTGCTGACGGGGGTCCGGGAGGTCTTGTCGACGGTGACCCATCGTCCGCGGCGGAAGGGGAAGGAGGCGGCGGAGTCCAGCCGACCCGCGATTCCCCGGGAAGTACCCGGTTCTCCGGCCGCGGACGACGGTTCGCTGTATGTCCGGCCGCGAACGCCGGACCGGTATTCGCGTGAGAACGAGCTTCCTCCGCTGGATGTGGTGTCGTTCCGGCCGCCTCTCGCCGAGCAGCCGGGGCCGAAGACGTGGTACGACCACGTGCTGCGGCGCGGTCTCGCCGGTGAGGGCAAGCTCGACGAGCTCGTCAAGGGATTGGCCCAAGACCTCGGCGCCGGACTCACCAAGGTCCCGCCCCTGCCGAGGGAAGTCTGGGAGTTGGTGCGGGATCAGGTCGAGCTCGATCCCATCCCCTCCGGCTGGGTACGCCCTTGGGCGGAGGCCATGGACACCAGCCTTGACCGGACTCTGCCTTGGTATCGGAACGACCATGTGGTGGAAGCCTCCGGGTATCTGCTGAACCACGCGGAAGCCGATGAGGCCTGGCGATCTGCCAGGGTGGCCTACGAGATGTCCGACCGAGACGGCGGTTACGTCGTGAAGGAGCCCATCAAGCAGATGCTGAAAGGGTTCGTCGACGCGGCTGTCCAGGCACATCCGGACGCGTTGCCGCGGGTCACCGGGTCGATCTCCCTGCTGTTCGACGACCTCCTCGGTCCGAGCTGGTTGCGCGCTCTCGTCGGGAAGACGATCAGGTCTCGTCTGGCGGAGTACCCGCCGGGTGCCGTCACGGTTTCGGCGGAGCAACTCCTGGCACGCGTTTCGCTGTCCACAGGCGGGAGGGACGGCGAGAACCGGGGCTTGGTGAGTATCCGCGTGGACGGCCAACGCGCGCTGTCGGGTCTCTACGGTCCCGTGGCGTTCTCCGACGCCGACAACCCGCTGGACGATCACAAGAGCGTACTGACGGTCAACTGGAAGACGATCAAGGAGACACATGCCGTCGCGGTCTCGGCCATCCGGGCTCTGGCACCGGACGACCCGGTGTTCACCGAGGCGCGGGAGATGATCAACCGAACTCAGGAGCCTCCGCGCGAGTCCGGTGCGCGCCATCCGTCGCGGGTCTATCGGGCGCATCGGTCCCGCTACGATGTCGCCGTCGACATCGTGGCCTGGCAGCTCGCCATGGCCCGCGCCGATGTCACCCGGGCCGACACGTTCCGGGACGACGCGAGGGATTTCGTCACGGCCTTGCGTGGATACCTCGACTGGCCACGGGAAAGCGCGTTTTCGGGTGGCGCCCGTGTCTTGCCCGCCTCATCGCCCACCGGGGTCGAAGTCTCCGTGCTGGCCCTTCCGCACAGATTCGTCGTGGCGTTCGTCGATCCCGGCTATGCCGCCAACGTCGCTCAGGCTTTCCCCGGCTGGGACAACGTGGTCCCGGTGGTCGTGCACCACCGGAACGGACTGTTCGAGCTTCCCCGGCCCGGTCACGGTCCTGTCCCGCATGATTTCGGCCAGTTCGCCCAAGTCCTCGCGACCTTGCCGGGCAGACTCGTCTCCTGGTCCGGTGCCACGGGCATTGAGCTTTACGCGTGCGATCTGACACCTGGGATCGTCGACAGTTTCGAAGCAGCCGTGAAGGCCGTACCTGGCTTGAACCACCTCACGGTCTCGGCGCCGAAGCAGGGCGCCGCCTTGCATCTCCGCACCGACGGCACCTTCGATCAAGGTGACCGGGCCGTCCAGCCGCCCGGCACACTCACCCTCGCGGGGGCTTCCGGAGCGAAGCCCCCGCGATCGGCCAGGGCCGCCGACCCCGACAATCCTTCGCACCGCCACGCGCATTACTCGGCGGAGTACCAGGAGCGAGTCCGCGCGGAACTCGCCCGCCTGCGACCGGACGACCCGGCGTTCACCGAGGCGCGGGGACTGATGGATCGGCTCTACGAACCTCCGCGGGACTTCGCCGGACAGGAACTTCCTTTACCGCATCGGTTGCACCGCAAGCGGTACCAGGTCGTCCTCGACAAGATCGCGATGCAGCTCGCCCGGGCCCAGCGATTGGCTCCCCGCTGGCACTACGTCGCCATGTCTCGGCAACATCTTCACGAGTATGTCGATTTCGTGGGCCGGCCGCGGAGGAGTGCGAGCTCGGTCGGCGCACGGGCGATGTTCGCTCCTTCCGGTGCCGGCGGCGAAGTCGCGGCCCTGCCCTTGCGGCACAACGCCGGGGTCGCTTTCGTCGAGTCGCGCTATGCCACCAATGTCGCGTTGGCGTTCGCCAGACACCCCAGTGACCACATGCCGGTGGCCGTCCATCATCGGCAGGGGCGATGGGTTCTTCCCGATGCCGACGGCACTCAGGTTCCGCATGATCACGGTCAGTTCGCCGGTGTGCTCGGGAATCTGCCCGCCGGTCTCATCTCCTGGGGAGGTATTTCGTGGATCGAACTGTTCGCCTGCGATCTCCGTGACGAGGACGTCGCCGGTCTCAACGACGCGTTGCGTGCTGTGCCCGCGTTGTCGCACATCACCGCCAGGGCGGCGTGGTCGGGGACCCGGATCAACCTCGTTTCCGATGGCCGCGTCCTGTTCGGCGAGCATGCGGACCTGCCGCCCGGGACCCTCACGCTCACGCCCGCGGATTCTTCGGGAACGTCGTCCTCGGACGCCGGGACTCCGCCCGCCGGCGTGCTCGCCTGGCGGCCGGGAGGGCCGGACCGGACGCTGAACGACCTGACCCGAAGGCTCAGCATCGCCAACGAAACCAACTTCTCCAGATTCATGCGGCCTGGCCGCTTCGGCTCCTTGGCCCCCGAGCTCTGGCGGCTCATCCAGGAACAGGTGACGGAGGACCCCAGTCCCACTCCGCGCGGCTGGGCGCGGTCGTGGATCGAGACCATGGATTCGGTGAGGACTCCCGAGGGTGAGCTGTACCGAAGCGAGGACCTGGCGATGGCCTCGGGAATCCTGAACGCGTGGGAGGTCGACCAGGCTCGCGGACGCGCCCGCGAGGCCTTCGAAGGCAGACTGGGCGACGACGGGGAACTCGACCGGGACAGCGTGGCTTCGATCGAACTCATGGTGGACGGATTCGTCGACGCCGCGGTCCGGGCGAATCCGGACGCGCTGCCGATGATCCAGGCCGCCGTTTTCGCGGAGCAGGGCTCCACCGGCGGGACGACCCTGGTGCGGTCGCTCGTGGAGGCGCAGATCAGGTTCCGGTCGTCCCAATACCCGGCAAGCGCGCTTGAGGTACCGATGGAGCGCCTGCTGTCGCGCGTGTCGCTTTCCCTGCGCACGCCCCAAGCCGGTGACGAGCGGATCGGCAAGGTCGAAGTGCGGGTGGACGGTCAACGGGAGGTGTCCGGTCTCTACGGTCCGGGGGCCTTTTCCGATCCGGACGATCCACTGCCCTTGCATCGCGATGAGCTGGAGGAGGCGCGTCGCGATCTCGCCGACATGGACCGGAACGGTCCGGTGTTCCTCGACGCTCGTCGGATCATGAACCGGTTCCACCAGCCTCCCCGGGTGTTCGCCGACGAGGAGCCGCGGATCCATCAGGCCCACCGGGAACGGCATCAGGCGGCAACCGACCTCGTCGCGTGGGACCTGACGAAGCCGCCGCACCGATACATCGACGACAACGTCCGGCTCGCGAGGCAGCGCGCGCAGGCCTTGCTCGGCCCCGTGGGCTGGCCGCGGTAGCGGGCGCGTCCGTGAGGGAGACCCTCCACCTGGAACGGGGTATCGGCAACCCGCCATCAGCGATGCGACGGTCGGGGCAGCAGATCGCGCCGGGAGAGGGTCATCGCTGACGAGCGCCCTCGACAAAGGTCACCGGAGTGGTGCATCAACGGCTTTCCTCGGTCCCCCTGCCGCGATCGGTCGACGACGGTGGCTCGGCGCGACCTGGCCGGTCCGAGAACTGGCGCCCGCGCCGCCGGGCGCTTTCGCGACACCCGATGCCGCCGGAACCGCTGAATCGGCGCGGTCGTGATGCGAAAGCCACTTTCGCAACCATCAACGTTGCGAAAGTGGCTTTCGCAACGTCTGCGGAGGCCGGCGCGTGAAGTTCGCGTCACCTGTCGAGATCGGCGAGAAGCGCGCTCCTGACCTGATCGACATGCGGCGGGATGAACATGCTGAAGTGGTTGCCACTCACGGGAAAGACCCGGATCCCCGCGGTTTCGACGTGCTCCCAGCCGTTCGCGGGGGCGTCCAGATGCAGCTTCAGCCCGAAGTGCGACGACGGCATCGGTGCGAATCCGTCGGCGGTCTTCAGCACGCGCAAGGTCAGGTCCGAAGGCGGGAAGGGGTAGGTCGCGTAAGCGCGGATGGAGCTGAGCTGGACCTCTACGATCGAGGCCAGGTGTTCTTCGTAGCGGGCCGGATCGGTGGCACCGAGCGCGCGAGCGACCGCGTCCCGCTGCCCGGACAGCGGTGCGTTCAGATCCACTCCGCAATCACAGGCCCCGACAGCGACACAGGACATGTGCCGGACCACGGCCTGGTCGCGCAGCGCCCCGGCGATGTCGTCGTCCGGAACGGCTTGACCGGCGACGGCCACGAAGGTGTCCAGCAGGGCCACCGGCGCGACCTCCGCCCCGGTCGCGCGAAGCTGCCGACCGACCTCGTAGGCCACGACACCGCCGAAGGAGTGGCCGCCGATCCGGTACGGCCCTTCGGGAACCAGCGCCCGGATTCGGTCGGTGATCGCCTCGGCGATCTCTTCGACGTCGTCCGTGGCGGCGCCGGCGCCGTCGAGCCTGCCCGGGATCTCGAAGGGGAACAAGGGGGTCCCCGGACCCAGTGCGGCGGCGAGCGGGCGCAAGTAGGTGCCTGCCGCGCCGATGCCGCCCACGCAGAAGAAGGGTCGCACGCCGGGCGCGAAGTTCTGACGTACCGCGATCTGCCACCGCCGCAGTTCGGACGGTGTTTCGTCTTCGGCGAGGTAACTCGACACGGCGTCGATGGTGGGCAACTGGAGGAACAGGGTGTGCGGGACGCGGAAGCCGAGATACGCCGACAGTCCCGACATGAGGGCGGCCAGGGCGAGGGAGTCGAAAGCGAATCCCGAAAGAGGAGCCCGCGGATCGGGCTCGGCGGTGCCGGTGGCCTCGGAGACCGCCCGGATCAGCCAGGTCCGGATCTCGGCGGAGGTCCGGGTGACGGTCTTCGCGGGTGCGTCCGGGGCGTCGGGGGCCTCCGAACCGGCGAAGCGGCGCCGGACCAGGTCCAGCGCGTGGCTCATCGCGCATTCCACCGACTCGAAGCCCAGGAGGCCGCCGGTGAAGTACGTGTGGTTCTCACCCTGCCGTGCTTCGAGATCCTCCAGGATCCCGGACCGCACGTCCGCGCTCGTGAAATGCGGCATGAGCGACCAATCCCGGTGCAGCAACGGCCGCAGGTCGTGGCCACCGTATCCGGCGAGGTCGGTTTCGAGCTGCTTGCCGGTGTCCTCGCCGACATAGGAGTAGCACGTGTAGACGTCGCTTCCGGGATACCGGTGCTGGAAGCCGATGCAGTGCCCGCGATCGGCGGAGCCGTCCGCGAATTCGCCCAGCAGGTAGAACGCGTCCCTGGGCAGCCCGGACACGGCCGCCACCGTCGTCCGGTAACGCTGGTAGCGCGTCCGGTCCGCCCACTCCCGCTCGCGCGCCGAGGAGTCGAGCGCCGCGGTGATCCGATCCGGCGGGACGGCGATGATCAGGTCGTCCGCGACGACGGTGCCGCGGTCGGTGTGCACGAGTACCGCACCGGTCTCGGTATCGCGACGCTCGACGGACACGACGTTCGTGGCGACCCGGACATCTCGCAGTTCCGCCGCGACCCGTTCCCACAAGGTCCCGAATCCGCCCTTGATGGTGAATCGCGCGTCGAGGGTCTCGGCCGTGGGCACGGTGTCCGAGATCAGGCCCGTCGTCTCGACGTACTTGACGAAGTACAGCGCGGGAAGGTCGTCGTCGGGGAAACCGTAGCCGGCGCAGGTGTATCCCAGCCCGAACGTGGTGTACATCGACCGGAGATCGTTCTCGGCCAGCCATTCCGACAGCGGAGCCGACAACGCGGCCGCGGAGTGTGCCAGGCCGGGTTCGCCGATCCGGGGAAACCGTTCCGCCCTCAGCCGCTCGTAGCGTTCGACCGAGCCGTCGGTGAAGAAGCGCATGTCGGTGGTGGTCCGTCCTGACCGGCCGGTGCTCAGCACCCGCTCGGCCGGGGTGGGTTCGGTCGCGACACCGAGTTCCGCCGCGAGTGCGGCCAGCCGCCGGTACCGGCCGGTGCAGATATGCGCGCCCAGATCGTGCGGATGCCCGTCGAACTCCACGGACGCGGCCTTGCCCGCCACGTGATCGGCGGATTCGAGCACGATGGCGCGATGCCCCGCGCGCTCCAGTTCGCGGGCGGCGGTGAGACCGCTCGGGCCCGCCCCGATGACACAGACCGTCCTTGTCGACGACACGGCGCCGCGCCGGGGCGGCCGCAGCAGTTCAGCCAGTTCTTGCGGCATCGTCTTGCCCAGGCGCGCGAGCGAGGTCATGCGGTACATCAGCGCGCGCAGATGGCCGAGCGACGCGGTGGTGTGCGGGGAGCGGCTCAGGGTGATCCCGAGCCCGTCCGGGGCGAGCGCCGGATCGAAGGCCAGCGCGTCGGTTTCGTCAGTGGACAGTGCCCGGTCGAAGTGGATTTCGGCAAGGTCGGTCCACTGGGGTGCACCGGGCCATGGCTTGGTCGCGTCGAGCGCCGCTTGGAACCTGGCGACGTCGGAGTCCACGGGATGCAGACTGATCTGGAGGACGCAATCGACGCCGCCGGTGTCCAGTCGCGCCCGCAGTTCGTCCCTGAGCCCGGTGGCGGAGCCGGTTTCCCCGGCGGGGCGGCCGACGGCTTCCGGTGGAGTGGGCGGCCACCACAGGTCGCCGTGATCGAACCGGCCGTGCCGCACCGGTTCCCGCGCCGGGATCACCCGGTACCTGGCCAGCCACGGCGTACCGTCCGCGGCGACGAAGATCCGGGGTGCCTGGCTGTACAGTTCGTAGGCCGCGTAGGAGGTCGCCACCCGCTCGGTGTCCCACAGCGCCGTGCGCAGATGCGGAAGACGGTCCAGCACCTCGTCGCGCTGCTCCGCCGAACCCGCGGTGAGCTCCCGGAAGGTATGGGCGTCATGGGCGAAGAAGTGCTCACCGGTGTTGAACGTCAGATCGAGCAGACCGCTCCGGGGCGACGCGGGGTCGAGCAACCGCAGCGAGAGTCCGCGCACCGAGACCTCGTGATCGTCCTCGCCCTGGGAATTGCTGTACCGGCCGAGAACGGGGAAGACCTGCCCAGGACGGAAGAAGTCCTGCGCGGGGAAGGCCTGGTCGGTGACGAAGCGGAGGCGGCCACGCGCGCCGGTCGAGGCCGGATGGAGGAACCGGGCCCGGTGGCGCGCCGAGTAGGCGACCAGCCCGGAGAGGTCGATGAGGACCTGACGGAAATCGTCGTCGATGTCGTACAGCCGAGGGTCTCCGGGGCCGGAGGACAGCACGAAACCGGGATTCACATCGCCTCCTGAAGCTCGTGACCGGGGGAGTGGAAGACATGCAGGACTTCGTCCGATCCGGACAGCGAACCGTCTGAAAAGGACCTTCCGGCCACCTGTCGCCTCAGCTTGCCGCTGGAGGTCTTGGCGGCCAGGCCGGGACGGCCGATCAACAAGGTGTCGACGGTGATTCCGTGGTCCAGTCCGACACAGGTGCGTACGTCCTCCCAGATCCTCCGTGCGTCCTCCGCGTCGATCCGGTCGGCGCGGGTTTCGACGAGCACCACGACCCTGCTCCCCGTGTCGCCGTCGACCGAGAAGACCATCGTGCCGCCGGGCCGCAGCAAGGGGTTGCAGTCCCGGACGGTGTCTTCGACGTCTCCGGGGTACACGTTGCGGCCGCGGATGATCATCAGGTCCTTGATCCGGCCGGTCACGTAGAGTTCGCCGTCCAGCAGGAAGCCGAGATCACCGGTCCGGAGCCAGCCACGAGGATCGTCCACTCCTTCGAGCCGGGCATGGAAGATCTCGGCGGTCAGTTCCGGCCGCCCCCAGTAGCCGGCCGTGGTGGTCGTGGACCGTACCCAGACCTCCCCGACCCGCTCGGCCGCGCACGGCAGACGGGTGGCCGGGTCGACGATCCTGATCTCGTCGCCCGCCTTGCTGGAACGGCCGCAGCCACGGAGGATCGTGGCTCGTCCGGTCTCGGAAGTGCGCACGACCTTCCCTTGGGCCAGCGCGTCTTTGTCGACCACCGCCCGTCCTTGTCCGCGATTGGTGACACTGGCGGTGTTCTCGGCCAGGCCGTACGCGGCGAAGAAGACGTCCTCGCGGAGCCCGGTTCCGGCGAACGCCTCCGTGAACTCGCGGGCCGTCCGGTCGCGGACCGGTTCGGCCGCGCAGATCGCCATCTCCAGCCGGCTCAGGTCCCAGCCGGCGCGCTGCGCCGCGGTCGTCTTCCGGACGGCGAGGTCGTAGGCGAAGTTGGGCGCGGAGGTGATCGTCGCGCCGACCCGGGACATGACGGCGAACCAGACGGCGGGATCACGCAGGAAGGTCACGGGCGACATCAGGTGAGTGGCCGAATTGCCGCACACCGTGCTGAGGATGACGTTGATCAGTCCCATGTCGTGGTACTGCGGGATCCAGAACACGCCGCGGGTCCCGTCGTGCAGCCGCAGGTCGGTCACGTTCGCCGCGAGCTCGTGCGCGATGTTCCCGTGGGTCACCACGACCCCCTTGGGCGTGCCGGTGGAGCCCGAGGTGTACTGCAGGAACGCGGTCTCGTCCGGCGAAACCGGCTCGTGCCGGGCAACCGTCCCCGCGTCCCCGCGGAACCGCCGATCGGTGCGGTACCAGGTCAGCTCCGGGACATTCGTCGTGCTCCGGCCGAAGAGGCCGGCCACGGCCGCGATCTTGCGGGCCCGGTCGTAGGTCGCGTTCGTCAGCGCGGCCCTGGCTCCGCAATCCGCCACGATCTTCGCGAACGTGTCCATCGAACGGCCGGGGCGCGTCGGGTCGGGCGGGTAGACGGGGACCGGCACGACACCGGCGGCCAGGCAGCCGGTGAAGGCGGCGATGAAGTCCAGGCCTGGCGGATACACCAGCACCGCCCGGTCACCGGCTCGCAGACCCCAGCCGCGAAGAGCCGTCGCGATCTTGTCCGTCGCCTCGCCGAGTCCTCCGGCGGTCAGTGTTCCCGCATCCCGGCCATCGTCGCCTACCCAGGTGAAAAGCAGCCGCGCCGGCTCCACCGAACACAGCCTGCGTAAGGCTCCGAGCACCGTCGGTGAACTGGGAGAAGTCATGGCCGATCGTGTGCTCAAGGCGCGCCGGAAGAAAAGAGGACTAATGGACGAGAGTCTTTTCGGCCAAGAATACTGCCCGGTATTCCGGCGGTCGTGCCCGAATGAGGAGCTGTACCTAAGGGCACAAAGGCTATCCGCGGACGTCCGCTTTTTCCTCTAGCCGTTGAAAAAGAGGATCGCGCTGGACAAGCTGATCCACGGCCTGCGATGGCCTGATGGAGGGTACGGGAATGTTCGTGGTCTTGGTGGCCGATCCGAGCGTCGATCGGGTGATCGAGGTGGATCGGCTCGAACGGGGCGGCCTGCACTGGGCTTCCGCCGGAACGGTGCGTCCGTGTGGCAGGGGCGTCCACTTGGCACGGGCGTTGGCGGGTAACGGTTTCGGCGCCCGCGTGGTGGTCCCCGCGGGCGGGCCCGACGGTGACAACCTGGTCAGTCTGCTCCGCGCCGAGGACATCGAAGTGATCCGGGTCCGCACCGAAGCGACCGTGCGGCGGAACATCGGACTCGTGGAGCCGGACGCCACGGTGACGAGGGTGAACGAGATCGGCCCGCGCCTGTCCGGCAACGAAGTGCGCGTTCTCTGCGACTCGCTGGTGAAACACGTGGACGACGCGCACTGGGTGGTACTAGCGGGACGGACACCCCGCGGAATGGATCCCGAAACGCTCGCCGAAGTAGTCGCCCGGCTGTCCGGTGCCGGGGTCAAGGTCGCCGTCGACAGCAGCGGCTCGGCCCTGGTGGAGGCTGTGAAGGCGGGGCCGGCGCTGGTCAAGCTGAACCTCGAAGAGCTCGAAAGCGCGACCACTCGTCAGCTGACCACCTTCGCCGACGTCGCCGACGCGGCCCAGCAACTGCGCTCGCTGGGAGCGGGCGCGGTGCTGGCCGGGTTCGGTGCCAAGGGCGCGGTGCTGGTCGAGGACATCGGAACGTGGCGTGCCAAGCCGACGCCGGTCAGGACGGTGAGCACGATCGGCGCCGGTGACGCTCTGCTCGCCGGATTCCTGGCGGCCGGAGCCGAGGGGGCAGAGGCACTCAGCGCGGCGGTGTGCTGGGCCGCCGCCGCGGTTTCCCTGCCGGGCAGCGTGATGCCGGGCCCCGTCGACATCGAGGCTCGTGAACGCGAAGTGGACGCCAGCTCCGAGTGGGACGAAGAAGTACGCGGTTGATCGTCCGGAACCCCCGACCGCCGGCCTCGCTCCGGCGGGGAATGTGAACGAGGGAAGCTTATGTTGGACAACGCCATTTGTTCGGCCGTCAGGGAACACGCCTGGGTGGGAATGGTCCGGCGGGCACCGTCCGGGGTGCTCGAAGTCCGGCCGGCTAACGACGCGCTGGCCTTCGGCGGCGCGTCGTGGGCGCTGACCGGCGAGTACCTGAGCAACTGGGCGGACCTGTACGAATGGGCGTTCAAATCGGCCGAACTCGACGCGACGGGTTCCGACTTCATCGGGCTGACCACCGCCACCACACCGTTGCCGGACAAAGACGTCCGTGACTGGATCGAGCACACCGTCGCGCTGGTGCAGGAGTCGAAGCCTCGCCGTGTGGTGGATCTCGGATGCGGGACCGGGCTGCTGCTTCGGCACCTGCACGACGTGATCGAGTCCTACGTCGGGATTGATCCGACGAAGTTCGCGGTGGACCGTATCCGCGAGGCTCGGCTGCCCGGCGTGCGCGCGATTCTCGGCGGAGCCCACGATCTGTTCTCGCACAAGGTGAAGCGGGCCATCGCCGAAACCATGGGCGAGGGTGGCAGGCCGGATTGCGTCGTGCTGAACAACGTCGTGCAGTGCTTCCCGGGGACGAAGTATCTGGCCTCCGTTCTCCGCGACGCGATCGAGCTGGTCGAATCCGGTGGCCGGGTCATCCTCGGAGATCTGCGGAATCTGGCCCTGGCCGGAGAATATCGCCGGTGGCTGGAAACAGGCGCGGACAGCGAGCCGGGGTTGTTCCGGGACGAGGAGGAACTCTTCGTCGACCCGAACCTGATCGGGTTGCTCGCCGCTTCGGTGGATCGTCCGGTCAAGGTCTCCATCCGGGCGAAGACCATGCCGGGGGACAACGAGTTCACCAGGTTCCGCTACGACGTGGTCATCCACGTCGACCCCGGGCAGGAACCGCCGCACCCCGCTGAGGTGTCTTGGCGGGAACTCACCGGCGACCGGCTGGCGACGTTGTCGGAGCTCGCGGGCGAGGGGCCGCTCGCGATCACCGGGATCCCGAACGCGCGCACCGCGAGCGCGGACGGAGTGTCGTCGGGCGCGTTGAGCGCCGCCATCGAGGGCACCGGTCTGGTGGCCACGTTGTCGCTCGACGACCCGGCGCTCCTGGAAGTCCGGCCGGCCGGCGGTGTGGAGCCGAGGCTTGACGCCGAGCCGCTCGAAGACGATTCGCTCGAGAGGTTCGTCGCCCGTCGCCTGCCGGAACTCCTGCGCAGCCACCTGGCCGAGAGCTTCCCCGGCGTTCGGCTGCCGGAAATCGTCGTCAGGAAAGCCTCGGGTTCGTAAGGGCCGTTCCTTGACTCCTGCAAAGGAAACCGGACGGGCGCGCGGCGACTCCGCCCGGATGCTACGGCGACACAACGAATCCCTCATTCTTTCGGCGCTGTATCACGACGGCCCGATGAGCCGAGTGGAACTGGGGCCCCTGACCGGACTGGGGCCCGCCGCGATTTCCCAGCTGGTGTCGGGTCTGCGGCGGAGCCGGTTGGTCCGTGAAGCGGGCCAAGTGGCCTCCAGCGGAGGACGGCCGAGGGTCCTGCTCGAGATCGACCCCGACTTCGGTTACCTGGCGGGAGTGGACCTGACCGGCGACTCCGTCGCCTGGGGATTGTTCGACCTGACGATGCGCCCGGTCGACATGCTGCGGCGGAAGCTCCGAAGTGGATTCACGGACGTCGGAGGGCTGGCGCGCGAACTGACTTCGGGGCTTCGTGAGCTGTTGAACTCGGCCGATGTCCGCGAGCCCGACTTGCTGGGTATGGGAATCGGGCTTCCGAAGACGGTGACCGCGCCCTCTCTGGCGGAAGAATGGTCGCCGGACCGGCTGAAGCCCCTGACGGGGCTGGAGATACCGGTTTTCGTCGGCCGAGGAGTGAACAACCAGGCCTTGGCGGAGAGCCGGTTCGGCGCGGGGCGCGGCTTCGAACGCGTGATCGTGGTGGAGATCGGTGCGGGCGCCGATGCCGCGCTCGTCGTCGATGGGCACGTAGAGCGAATCTGCGAATGGGGTCACACGACCCTCGACTTCGGCGGACGGCCGTGCCACTGCGGCTCACGAGGCTGCGTCGAGGCGTACGTCGGCGTGCGCGGCATTCTCCAGCGGTATCACGAATCATGCGGGCTTCAGCCGCCTTCCCGAGGGAAGGAAAGCGCCAAGCTGAGCGCGCTTCTCCGGTCCACAGCGAACTCCAGGCCGGCGGCGGTGCTGGTGCGGGAGACCGTCGGCTACCTCGGCGCTGCGCTCGGGAACCTGATCTCCGTGTTCACGCCTTCCAAGGTGATCCTCACCGGCTGGGCCGGTCTGTTGCTGGGAAAACGCTTCATGACCGACATCCGGAAGGTCGTCGCCGGGCACACGCCGCAGCACGTGTATCGGCACACCTCCGTCGAGCTCGGCGGCGCCGGGCCAAGGGCCGCGATGATCGGAGCGGCCGCTCTGACGGTCGAGGCTTTGCTCGGCCGCGGGGCAGACCCCCGGGGCGAGGCGGAGTAAGTCCATCCTTCGGGCACGCATGGTGGACGAACGACGGTTTGTCTTCGTGACGGAGCCGGAAACTTCCTCCGATCGGGTTACCGTCCGATTCCGGGCGAGCCTCGCGAAGGGGAAAAGAATTGTTCCAGCATCTCGGGAAACGGACCCTCGCGGCCACGGTCGCCATCCTGCTTCTGGTGACTTCGGTGAGTGGCTGCAGTGCTTTCTCCGAATCGGCGCCGCCCGCCCCGGAGAAGGCCAGGATCACGGTGTCCGCCCTGCCGACCATCGACCTGGCACCCCTGTGGCTGGCGCAGGAGGGTGGCTACTTCGAGGCCGAGGGACTTCAGGTGGCGCTGAAACCGGCGAACAGCGGCCAGCCCCCTTACGAGGAGATGAACAGCGGCAAGGTCGACATCGTCCTGTCGAGCTATGTCCCGTTCATCCTCAGCGGTAGCACGCGGACGCAGAACATCAAACTCGTGGCCGACGGTTCGTCGCTCGACAAGTACAGCAGCGCGATCGTCACCGTGCCGGGCTCTCCGGTCCAGCGGGTCGTCGACCTGCCCGGCAAACGGATCGCGGTCGTGGGGAACAACACGGTGGCGCATCTGCTGATCCGCTCGGTGATGGGCGACCACGGTGTGGACGACCACGGAGTCGACTGGGTGACGATGCGGCTGGAAGACGTCGCCACCGCCCTGAGCGAAAAGCGTATCGACGCGGCCTACCTGCCCGAGCCGTTCCTGACCCAGGCGGTCCTTTCCTCGCGGGCGTCGGTCGTCGCCAGCCTTTCGTCCGGCGCGTCCGTGAACTTCCCGCTGACCGGTTACGCGGCCACCAGCGAGTGGGTGACGGCCAATCCGAACACCCTCGCGGCCTTCCGGCGAGCCCTGGCCGCGGCCAGCCGCGACATCGCCGATCGGTCGAAGTTCGAACCGATCGTGGTGAATCATCTGAAGGTCTCCACCGACGCGGCCGCCCTGATGTCCCTTCCGACGTTCACTTCCGTGGTAAATCCCCAGCGGCTCCAGCGGGTATCGGACCTCTTGCAGGCGATGCAGGTGACGCCCGAGCGATTCGACGTCAACGGGATCATCGCACGGTAGTTCTTCCGGTGAATCCGGAAGAACCGGTCATCCGATTGCCCTATTCGACTTTATTCTGTTGGACGAACACTCCGCTCATCCGCCCGGGCCGGTGATCGTTTTCTAGCATCGTCTTCTTCCGTGCAGAGAAACTTACGGAACCCGACGAAAGCAGGGGACGATGACCAAGGCGCAGAACCGAAAGGGCGAGCGACCGGTGTCCACACTGGACCGGTTCTT
>NZ_NMQT01000195.1 GCF_002234405.1 Amycolatopsis thailandensis
GACGATCGTCCACCACGGCACTCCGAACAGGAGGGCGAGAACGGCGATCAGCGCGGCGACGCGGGCAAGGATGCGAGGCATGATGACGTCAGGCTAACAGACCGTCGGTCTCTACCGCGGTCTTCGCTGAGGGGCTCTCAGGTACGTAAACGGGCGTAGCCGAGGTGTCGCTTCACGGCCGACGCTTTCCTTCGAGTGCAGGAAGACACTCGACGGCATGATTCGGACGATCGAGCGCGTCGCCTACGTGACCGGGGCGCTGCTGTTTCTGAGTGGTCTCGTGCACGCGATCGTGCTGATCGCGTCCGGCGGTTCGTGGACCGGGCCGCTCTCGATGCGGAAAGCGGTCACCTTCGGGTGGTCGTTCGGGCTGACGCTGGCCACCGTCGCGTGGGCGACGTCGTACGTGGCGGTGCGGCCGCGCGTGCGGAACGTCCTGCTCGGCGTTTTCACCGGGGCTAGTGTCGTCGAGACGGTGCTGGTGAGCATGCAGGCCTGGCGCGGGGTGCCGTCGCATTTCAACTTCGAGACCGGTTTCGACAACGC
>NZ_NMQT01000196.1 GCF_002234405.1 Amycolatopsis thailandensis
CGGGACGACGACGCCCTTGGGCCGCCCGGTGGAGCCCGACGTGTAGATCACGTAGGCCGGGTGGCCGGGCAGCAGCGGCCCTCGACGCTCGGCGGCGGTCAGGTCGCCGTCGCCGAGTTCCGCCAGTTCGGCCGCGACATCGGGATCGTCGAGCACGATCCGGTCCGGCCCGTGGTCGGCGAGGCCGGTGGCCCTCTCCATGAGCACGAGCCCGGGCCGGGCGTCGTCCACCTGGTATCCGACACGCTCGGCCGGATGCGCGGGGTCGATCGGCAGATAGGCGCCGCCCGCCTTGAGCACCGCCAGCAGCGACACCACCAGGTCGGCGGAGCGGCCGAGGCACACCGCGACGGTCGACTCCGGTCCGACGCCGTGCCGGACGAGCAACCGGGCGAGCCGGTTGGCCCGCGCGTTCACCTCGGCGTAGCTCAGCCGGGTGCCGTCACCGTGCAGCACCGCGAGCGCGTCGGGCGTCCTCGCCACCCGCGCCTCGAAGGCTGACGGCACAAGCAAGGCCGGCGGCGGAGCGTCGGTGCGATTCCACTCCTTCACCACCAGCCGCCGCTCGGCCGGATCGAGCAGGTCCACCGCGCTCAGCCGGGCGCCGGTGTCCTCGGCGAGCAGGCTCAACGCCTTGACCAGACAGCGCGCGAGGCGGTCGGCCGTGTCCTGGTCGAACAGATCGGCGGCCGCGACGAGCATGCCCGCCATCCCGGCCGGCGCACCGGCCGCGTCGAAGGTCTCGCCCATCGACACATCGAGATCGAACTTCGCCGCCACGTCACCGGCGGGCAGCGAGCCAAGCTTCAGGCCGGGCAACGTCACCGCGGACCCACCGCCCGCGTTCTGCAGGGTCAGCATGACCTGGAACAACGGATGCCGGGCCAGCGACCGGGCGGGCGCCAGCTCCTCGACCAGCTTCTCGAACGGGACGTCCTGGTGGGACAAAGCGGCCAACGACGTGGAGCGGACCCGGCCGAGGATCTCGGCGAACGTCGGGTCGCCCGCCAGATCGGTCCGCAGCACGAGCGTGTTGACGAAGAAGCCGACGAGGTCGTCCTGCGCCTGGTCGGTGCGTCCCGCGACCGCGACCCCGATGGGGACGTCGGTACCGGCGCCCAGCCGCGACAGCACCGTGGCCAGCGCGGTCTGCACCGCCATGAACAGGGTCACTCCCCTGTCCTGCGCCACCGCCCGGAGGCGCCGGTGCAGCCCGGCCGGTATCTCGATCGGGGTGAGCAGGCCGCGATAGGACGCGGTGGCCGGACGCGGCCGGTCGGCGGGCAGGTCCAGTTCCTCCGGCGCCCCGGCGAGGGCGTCACGCCAGTAGGCGACCTGGCGGGAGAGCACGCTGCCCGGATCGTTCTCGTCGCCGAGGAGTTCGCGCTGCCAGAGCGCGTAATCCGCGTACTGCACGGGCAACGGGGTCCACGCGGGGTCCGTGCCCCGCAGTCGCGCGGTGTACGCCGCGGCGAGGTCGCGCGACAGCGGCTCCATAGACCACGCGTCCGCCGCGATGTGGTGCACGGCCAGAACCAGGACGTGGTCTTCCGGCGTCACCGCGAGCAGCGTCGCCCGCACCGGCGGTTCGGCGGTCAGGTCGAACGGATGTCCCGCCGCTTCGGCGACCTTCTCGTCGAGATCGCCGGCCGTCACCTCGACCACGTCCAGCGCGAACGCGGACTCGGCCACCGAAAGCACCCGCTGGTACGGCTCACCGTCGGCCAGCTCGAACACGGTGCGCAGCACCTCGTGCCGCTCCACCAGATCGCGCAGCGCCGCGCCGAAAGCCGCCCGGTCCAGCGATCCGGTCAGCCGCACCGTCAACGGGATGTTGTAGGTCGGGCTCGGGCCCTCCAGCCGCCCCAGGAACCACAACCGGCGCTGCGCGAACGACAACGGCACCCGGTCCGGCCGCTCCCGCGCCACCAGGGCCGTCCGGCCCGGGACGCCCAGTGACGCCGACGCCGCCAGGTTCGCCGGAGTGCGGGCCTCGAACAGCGTGTGCAGCGGTACCTCCACCGACAGCACCACACGCACCCGGCTCGTGAGCTGGATCGCCAGCAGCGAATGCCCGCCCAGCTCGAAGAAATCGTCGTCCATCCCGACCGAAGGAAGGCCCAGCACCTCGGCGAACACCTGGCACAGCAGCTCTTCCGTGGCGTTCGCGGGAGCGCGGCCCGCGCTGCCCGAGTACTCGGGCGCCGGCAGGGCCGCCCGGTCCACCTTGCCGTTGACCGTGAGCGGAAGGGTCTCCAGCTCCACGAACGCCGACGGGACAAGGTATTCCGGCAGCCGCTCGACTGCGTACGCGCGTGCCCTGGCCCCGACGCCCGCGCCCGGCTCGGCAGGGACCAGGTAGGCGACCAGCCTCTTGTCGCCCGGCACGTCTTCGCGGACCAGCACGGCGGCCTGCGCCACCACCGGATGCGCGGCGAGTACGGCCTCGACTTCGCCCGGCTCCACCCGGTACCCACGGATCTTCACCTGCTCGTCGGCCCGCCCGACGAATACCAGACGGCCGTCCGGAGTCCACCGGACCAGGTCACCGGTGCGGTACATCCGTGAACCGGCGGCGCCGAACGGGCACGGCACGAAACGCTCGGCAGTCCACAAAGGACGATCCAGGTAGCCGCGCGAGACACCGGCACCGGCCACGTACAACTCACCGGCCACCCCGGCCGGAACGAGGCCGAGGCCGTCGTCCAGCACGTAGACGCTCGTGTTGTCCAACGGCCGCCCGATCGGCAGCACACCCGCCACCTCGCCGGGATCGGCCACCTCGTACTGGGTGGCGCACAACGTCACCTCGGTGGGCCCGTACAACTGCCGGACCGTGACGCCGGGATTCGACTCCAGTACCCGCCGGACCGCCTCCGCCGGGACCACGTCGCCGCCGGTCAGCACCTCCCGCACACCGGCGAGACAGGACGGATCCTCGTCGACGAGCACGCGGAGCAGACCGGCCGTCAGGTGCACATGGGACAACTCGTGCCCGGTGATCAGCCGCCGCAGTACGGTCGCGTCCACGCGTTCGGCCGGCGCCACCACCACGGTGCCGCCCGACAACAGCGGGACCCACAGCTCGTACGACGACGCGTCGAAAGCGTGCGGCGCGTGGAACAGCACCCGGGGTGTCGCGCCCCAGCAACGGTCCTTCGCCAAGGCCACCACATCTCGATGCGTGGTCACGACACCCTTCGGCACCCCCGTCGACCCGGAGGTGTACATCACGTAGGCGGCTTGTCCCGGCGGGCATCGCGGAGGCAACGCGGCGGCTTCGGTCCCGGAGCCGGCCCAGATCGTCGGGATCCCCAGTCCGTCCAGGATTTCGTGATGCGCCGTCGGTTCGTGCACCACCAGCGACGCGGCCCCCGAACCCTCGACCACCGCCCGCAGCCGCTCGACCGGCCAGCCGACGTCCAGCGGCACGTACGCCCCGCCGGCCTTGAGGATCGCCAGCAACGTCACCACCAGCTCGGCCGACCGCTCCATCAGCACCGCGACGGGCGATTCCGCGCCCACCCCCGAGGCCACCAGCGTCCGCGCGAACCGGTCCGCGCGGTCGTCGAGTTCGGCGTATCCGAGCGCCACTTCACCGGACACCAGAGCGGTCGCTTCCGGGGTGCGGGCGACCTGCGCGGCGAACGCCTCCGGCACGGAAACGTCCGAGACGGCCGAGGCGGTGTCGTTCCAGTCCACCACCAGCCGGTCGCGGGACCGGGTGTCCAGCACGTCCACGGCGGTGAACGGCGTCTCCGGGGCGGCGGCGAGCGCGGTGACCAGGTTGCCGAGACACGTGTGCAGGAGCGCGCAGACCTGGTCGGGGTCGGCGGGCGCCACGGCGTTGACGGTGATCGCGAAACCCGGGCCGTCGTTGTCGATCGACACGTGGAGCGGATAGTTCGTGTGTTCCCGGGTGAAGACCGTCCGGACGCCTTCGATGCCGTCGCCGGGTTCGGGCTCCTCCTGGTTGTGCCGGTAGTTGAACAGCGACGTGACCAGCGGGCCGCCGCCGGGCAGTTCGGCCGCGGCCTGCGCCGACGCCAGCGGCGCGTGCTCGTGGACCATCAGGTCGGCGAGCTGACCCCGCATCGCGGCCAGCGCCCCGGCCACGCTCGTGCCGGCGAGCCGCGTCCGCACCGGCAGCGTGTTGAGGAACAGCCCGGGCGCGCGGTCGGCTCCCGCGCCGGCGTTCATCCGTCCGAACAGGAGCGTGCCGAACACGACGTCGTCGCGTCCCGAGACCGCGCCGACCACCCGTGCCCACGCCAGGTGGAACAGCGTCGCCGGACTCACGCCGAGCGTCCGTGCCACTTCGCGCGTCCGTGCGGACAGGGCGTCGTCCACCCGCAGGTGGGCGAGCGCGGCCGCGGCGCCGTCCCCGTAGGTGTTCAGAAGGCCGTAGGGCGCGGTGGTTTCGGTGACACCATCGAGCAGTTCGGTGAAATAGCGTTCGTGGTCGGCCTGGGACACCCCGCCCCGGGCCTGGGTGACGAACTCGCGGAACCGGGACGGCGGCGGCAATTCGCCCGCCCGTCCGGCGAGGAACGCCTGCAGGTCCTCGACTATCACGTCGAAGGTGGTGTGGTCCTGGATCAGATGGTGGATGCGCAGCAGGACCAGCCAGCCGCCCGCCGGATCGGCGGCGACGTAGACCCGGATGAGCGGGGCCTCGGTCAGCTCCATCCTGCCGTCGCCCGCGGCCAGGAGCTGGTCGACGGGGCTCGGTCCGGCCGGGTCGAGCGTGATCTCCTCGACCGGCAGCCGCGCGTGCCGGGAGACCACCTGGACGGGGTGCGGGAGTCCTTCGGACAGGATCGCCGTGCGGTAGATGTCGTGCCGGTCGACCAGCCATCGCAACGCGACGAGAAAGCCTTCGAGGCGTTCCCGGGTGTCGACCGCCAGCACGGTCGGTGTGGCGTACACGTCGGTGCCGTCCCGGCCTGCCAGCAGATAGTGGAAATAGATGCCCTCCTGCAAGGGCGCGAGCGGGTACACGTCCTGCACGTCGGCCGCCCCGCCCGGGAGCGACGCCGCGACCAGCTCCACCGCGTCCGCGGTCAGGTCGACCAGCGTCAGCATCTCCGGCGTCAGCTCGGTGGCGCCTTCCGGGATCAGGTTCGGCGGCACCTCGACCCAGCCGACCCCCGCGACCGCGGCCAGCCCGGCCGGGGTCGGCGTGGTGAACAGCGCTCGCACCGACACCGAAACCCCACGCTGCCGCAGCCACTCCACCAACGAGACCGCGAGCAGCGAATGACCGCCCAGTGCGAAGAAATCGTCGTCGACACCGACCCGATCCAGGCCCAGCACTTCGGCGAACGCCTGACAGAGAAGTTCCTCTTCGGTGGTGGCCGGAGCCCGACCGCCACCCGCCGCATAAGCAGGCGCGGGCAGCGCCGCGCGATCCAGCTTTCCGTTGCCGGTCAACGGCAACGACTCCAGCACCACCACCGCCGACGGCACCAGGTACGACGGCAACCGGCTCGCCGCGAACCCGCGCACGGCTTCCGGTGAGACGGACGCGTCCGCGGCGGGGACCACGTAACCCACCAGCCGGACATCGCCCTCGACGTCCTCCCGCGCGATCACCGCCGCCTGCGTCACCTCCGGATGCGCCGCCAGCACGGCCTCGACCTCACCCGGCTCGATCCGGAAGCCGCGGATCTGCACCTGGTCGTCCGCCCGGCCGGCGAACACCAGCCTGCCTTCGGTGTTCCAGCGGCCCCGGTCCCCGGTCCGGTACATCCGGGCGCCCGGAGCACCGAACGGACACGCCACGAACCGCTCACCGGTCAAACCGGGGCGACGCACGTAGCCCCGCGCGACCTGCGACCCGGCCACGTACAGCTCACCCACGACACCCGCGGGTACCGGCCGCAACCACTCGTCCAGCACGTACACCGACAGACCCGGGATCCCCCGGCCGATCACGCTCCCGTCGACGCCGGGAAGGAGATCGAAATGCGTGACATGCACGGTGGTCTCGGTGATCCCGTACATGTTCACCAGCCGGGGACCGGAGACGCCCACCCGCTCCCACCAGTCGCTCAGCCGCGCGGGATCCAGTGCCTCCCCGCCGAACACCACGGTCCGCAAGCTGTCCGAACCGGCCGTCTCCATCAGCTGGTAGAACGCCGACGGCGTCTGGCTCAGCATCGTGACCCGTTCCCGCACCAGCAGATCGGCGAATTCCCGCGGCGAACGCGACACGTCGAACGGAACGACGACAACACGGCCGCCGTGCACCAGCGGACCCCACAGTTCCCACACCGAGAAGTCGAACGCGAACGAATGGAACCACGACCACACGTCATCGGCGCCGAAATCGAACAAGCCTTCCGTGGCGGCGAACAAGGCGACCACGTTCCGATGCGGCACCACCACACCCTTGGGCGTCCCCGTCGAACCCGACGTATAGATCACATACGCCGCGTGCTCGGGGCGTACCGCGTCCGACCGGACCGGCGCCACGTCATCCCGGAAGCCGTCCGCCACCACGGCCGGAACACCTTGCGGCACCAGCGAAACGCAATCCGGCGTCGTCACCACGCAGACCGCGCCCGCGTCCGCGAGCACGAACCCGATCCGATCCGCCGGGGACTCCGGATCCAGTGGCAAGTACGCGCCACCCGCCTTGAGCACGGCCACCATGGACACCACGAGCTCGGCCGACCTCGGCGCGACCACCCCGACGACCGACTCCGGGCCGACACCGCGGTCCCTCAGCAGGCGCGCCAGACCGTTCGCCCGCGCGTCCAGTTCCGCGTACGACAGCTCGACGTCTCCGGCCGTGACGGCGATCGCTTCCGGCGTCCTCGCCGCCTGTGCCTCGAACAGCGCCGGCAACGTCGTCTCGGGGAACGGCGGTCCCGCTTCGTTCCAGCTGTCCAAAGTGGACAGTTCGGCGGCGTCGAGTACGCCGATCTCGCCGAGCCGCAGCTCCGGCCGACGGGTCACCTCGTCGAGCACCCGGGCGAACCAGGTGACGATCCGGTCCGCGGTGCTCCGGTCGAACAAGTCGGCGGCCACGACGAGCGTTCCGCGCAAACCGGCGGGCGCGCCTTCCTCGTCGAATGACTCCTCGAAGGCCAGGTCCAGATCGAATTTGGCGGGCACCGCGCCGGTGGGCACCATCGAGGTCCGCAAGCCGGGCAGCCCGGCGTCGGGCCCGGCGGTGTTCTGCACGGTCAGCATCACCTGGAACAGCGGATGCCGGGTCAGCGAGCGGACCGGGGCGAGCTCCTCGACCAGCCGCTCGAAGGGGACGTCCTGGTTCGCCAGCGCCGCGAGGAGGTTTTCCCGTGCCCGCCACAGAACTTCGGTGAAGACCGGGTTCCCGGACAGGTCGGCACGCAGGACGAGGGTGTTGACGAAGAACCCGGCCAGCTCGTCGAGGGCCTGGTCGGTACGCCCCGCGACGGCCGTGCCGATCGGGATGTCCCGTCCGCCGCCCAACCGCGAAAGCGTCACGGCCAGCGCGGCCTGCAACACCATGAACACGGTCACGCCCTCGGCGTCCGCCAGCGCGTGGAGCCGCCGGTGGAGTTCGGCGGGAAGCTCGG
Organism: Amycolatopsis thailandensis; assembly: GCF_002234405.1. GTDB lineage: Bacteria > Actinomycetota > Actinomycetes > Mycobacteriales > Pseudonocardiaceae > Amycolatopsis > Amycolatopsis thailandensis. The sequence goes on from NZ_NMQT01000196.1 coordinate 7,569, forward strand.
CCTCGGCGACATGGCCCCGGTGGGACGGCTCCGCCGGACGCGGCCGGTCGGTGGGCAGGTCCAGCACGTCCGGCGCGCCCGCGAGCGCGGCCTTCCAGTGGTCCACCTGCTGTGAGATCACGCTGCCGGGATCGTCGTCGTCACCGAGCAGCTCCCGTTGCCAGAGCGCGTAGTCGGCGTACTGCACCGGCAACGGCGCCCATCCGGGGGCCGCGCCGTCCAGCCGTGCCTCGTAGGCCAGCGAAACGTCGCGTGCCAACGGCGCCATCGACCAGGCGTCGCCCGCGATGTGGTGCACCACCAGGACCAGCACGTGCTCGTCCGGTGCCACCGCGAACAGCGAGGCGCGCACCGGGATCTCCGCCGCGAGGTCGAAGGCGTGCGTCGCGGCCTGCTCCACCGCGGCCGTCAGGTCGTCGGCGGGTACTTCCACGACGTCCAGCGCGAACGCGGACTCGTCCGCCGGAAGCACCCGCTGGTACGGCTCGCCGTCGGCCAGCTCGAACACGGTGCGCAGCACCTCGTGCCGCTCGACCACGTCGCGCAACGCCGCCGCGAAAGCCACCCGGTCCAAAGTCCCGGTCAGCTTCAGCCCCCACGGGATGTTGTAGGTCAGGTTCGGACCTTCCAGCTGCCCCAGGAACCACAACCGGCGCTGCGCGAAAGACAACGGCACCCGGTCCGGCCGTGTGCGCGCCGCGAGCGCGGCCCGCCCCGGCGCGGCGACCTCGGCCAGCCGGGCCGCCAACCGCGCGGGGGTCCGCGCCTCGAACACGGTCCGGATCGGCAGTTCGACGTCCAGGAGCGCGCGGATCCGGCTCACCACGCGCATCACCAAGAGCGAATGCCCGCCGAGGGCGAAGAAGTCGTCGTCCATCCCGGCCGTCGGCAGCCCCAGGACATCCGCGAAGGCCCGGCACAGCA
>NZ_NMQT01000197.1 GCF_002234405.1 Amycolatopsis thailandensis
CTCGTCCGATCTGCTTGGCGTCGGTGCTCTTGGCCTGGGACGGCCGCATCGGGGCGGCCGCGGACGGCGGTGGGCTCACCGCGGCGACCGGGCGCGGCGGCGTGTTCGGCGGGGCGGCCTGCGAGCGCATCGGGATGAACGCGGCCGTCGGCGTGTGCTGTTTGGCGGGCGGAGGCGGCGGTGTCGCCGCGGCCGACTGGGCAGGGCTCTCGGTCCGCTGCCACGGCGGCCGCTCTCCGAGGGGATTGCCGCCGCCCGGCGTGTGGGGGGCGGCCGGCTGTCTACCGCCGCCCGCTCCGAAGAGCCGCGGCGACGCCGCCACTCCCGAACCGGATTCGTTCGCGGCCAGCGCGGCGAGACGCTCGCGGGCCTCGGCCATGCTCGGGCGCTCGGTCGGCTCGGTGCGCAGGAGGCTCATCAGCAGCGCCGTCGCGCCACCGGCCTGCTGAGGCGGGTTGATCTGCCCGTTCGCGGCCGCGTACAGCAGCGCGAGCTGGTTGGAGCTGTTCCCGTACGGCGTCTGGCCCTCGATCGCCTGGTAGAGCGTCGCGCCGAGCGCGAAGACGTCGGAGCTGGGGACCGGGTCCGAGCCGCGCGCCAGCTCGGGCGCGAGGTACGCCGGGGTGCCGCCGATCAGGCCGGTCTGGGTGAGCGTCATGTCGCCGGCCGCGCGCGAGATGCCGAAGTCG
>NZ_NMQT01000198.1 GCF_002234405.1 Amycolatopsis thailandensis
AAGTAGCTGATCCAGAACCGGCCGGGCGCGGTATCCCCGTACGGCACCACCATCTCCGGTACCGACGCACGGTGCAGCACCGACCGGTCCTGAAAGCTGATCTGGTGCAGCGTCAGTCCTTCGCGGGCGTTGAAGCCCACGCGGAGTTTCCAGCCTTCCCAGGTGACCTCGTTGCCGTCGACGACGAAACTCGGCCCCTCGGGCTGAGTGATCTCGATCGGCTTGAGTGTTGTGCGGGCCGGCACGTCGCCGTAGCGGCCGTGTTCCGGCGGGACGGGCACGTCGCCCACGTCCTCGACCCTGATGACCCGCTGTTCGGTCAGGTTGATGTGCACGATCAGGCCCTCGACCGGATGTGCCCACGGGCTGTCGGACTCGTCGTCGCGCAGGAACGTCAGCGAGCGGATGACGCGGCCGGTCTCGTCGGGCCTGCCGAAGAAGCCGGGCGCCAGGGGAGCGCAGAAAGCGTGCTCGATCCGGTCGGAGAGCCCGCGGCGGTCCATCGCGGCCCGCCATTCCGGCGACGCCTTGGTGATGGACGCGGCGAGGTCGTACTCCTCGAACAGGTACGCGGGCTGGCCGTCGCCGCAGTCCTCAGTAGAGACCACTTCGCGTTTGGTCAGCGAAACGACCACGTCGCGAGCGTGCCCGGTCGCGGTGTCCAGCAGCGTGTACTGGACCCGGCGATCGGGGGCGGCGTCGCCCTTGTCCGGCTCCACGGGCAGTACCGCCGGAAACCGCGTGGTCGCGGTCAACTGGCCCTCGTCGGCCAGGATCGCGCGGCCTGCGGTGAGTTCGTCGGCGGTCAACGGGTCGAGCGGATGCGGCCTGGTCATGCTTCGCAGTCTTGCCTCTCCACCCCTTCCTGAAAAGACCGCGTGGCCGTCGTGCGGCTGCCGACAAGAAGGATGCACTGACGGCCAACCCCCGTGAGAGGCCCGGACCGCAGGATGGCGCCATGGGACTGGAGCTCGCG
>NZ_NMQT01000199.1 GCF_002234405.1 Amycolatopsis thailandensis
GCGGTTCCGGTTCACCTGCGTGACCGGCGATCTGCGGGATTCCAGGCCCGCCGGCGCGTTCCGGGCGCGATGTCTCGGCAAGGTCGAAGACTGGGACCCCGAAACCGGTGAACTCGTCGTCCATCCCATCGCCATCTTCAAGTAACCCTCCCTGCTCCACTTGGAGCAGTCGAAATGCCGTGCGCGGCGAGGTGCGCGTCCCACTCCGCCCGCGGCGGCAGCCCGGCGCGGGCGAGCAGCACGAGCTTCGCCCGCACCCGGCGGGCGAGGTCCTCGGCGAGCGTGATGCCGATGCCGCCGGTCCCGCCCGTGATCAGGTACCGGCCGCCGTCCCGCAGCACCGGCTCCGCGCTCGCGGGCAGTTCGAGCTGGGTGTAATCCAGCACCCAGCGACGGCCTGCCCGCAGCGCGACCTCGGCCGCCGCGTCGGCCGGGCGGAACAGCTCGGCGATGATGTCCTGCGGATGGTCAGTGTCGATTACGTCGATCCGGCGCACCACCGTGCCCGGCGCCTCCAGCGGCACCACCCGGGCGATGCCGGCGAGGGTCGCGTGCTCGGGACGGCTCAGGTCGGTGCCGGTGACGTCGGCGGTACCCCTGCTCACCACGTCGATCCGCACCGGTTCGCCCCAGGCCTGGACGAGGTTGAGCAGGCTGAAGAACCCGCAGTCCTGGGCGGCCATGCCGCGCTCGTCCCCGGTCAGCGTCCAGGCGTGGACGATCCGTTCGGGCCGGACGGGCAGCGCGGCCACGAGCGCGTCGTAGTCCTCGCGCACCCCGGGCTGGACGGTGAACCCGGTCTCCGTCGCGGCGAATCCGTCGCCGGGCCGCACCTCGGTGACCGTCATCCCCGCGTCGCGCAGCAGTCCGGGCAGGAGGTCGTCGGCGGCGAAGACGAGCGCGTTCGCGAACGGCTCGCGTCTCAGGTCCGGTTCCGCCTGCCGCCACGCGGGAACCGCGAACCACTCGGACAGGGGCAGCGGACCGCTCGGCCGCGCGGGCGAGGTGGCGGTGACCGGGTCCGGGTCGACCCAGTACCGCTTGCGCGCGTACGGGTAGCCGGGCAGCGGTACCCGGTGGCCGGGCGCCCCGAACGTCCGCGCCTGGAGGGAAACCCCGTTCGTCCACAAGAGACCGGCAGCGCCGTACAGGGTTTCGACGTCGCCGATGCGCTCGGTCCGGCCCGGCAGGCTCGGCTGCGGCGCGGGCATGCCCTTCGGGACCTGGCCGCGGGCCAGCCCGGACAGCTGATGACCCGGACCGCATTCGACGAGCGCCCAGCGGCCGCCGCGGTCGAACAGAGTCTTGACGCAGTCGCCGAACCGGACGGCCTGACGCAGGTGGGACGCCCAATAGGCGGGATCGGTGGCGTGGGCGTCGGTGATCCAGTCGCCGGTGACGTTCGACAGGAACGGCAGCGCGGGCGCGGTGCGGGACACGGCGGCGACGGCCTCGGTGAACTCGGCGAGGACCGGGTCCATCATCGGCGAGTGGAACGCGTGCGAGGTCACCAGTTCGCGGCACTGCACGCCGCCCGCCTTGAGCGTCGCCGCGAAGTCCGCGACAGCGTCCGACGGTCCGGCCACGACGCACGTGCCGGGCCCGTTCACCCCGGCGACCGCGAGGGCGTCCGGCAGCCTCGCGGCGACGCTCTCCTCGTCGAGCTGGACGGCCAGCATCGCCCCGGCGGGCATCGACTGCATCAGGCGGCCGCGGGTGGCGACCAGGTTCAGCGCGTCCGGCAGGGTGAAGACCCCGGCGACGGTGGCGGCGACGTACTCGCCGACCGAGTGGCCGATCATCGCCGCGGGCCGCACTCCCCAGCTCTGCCACAGCTTCGCCAGCGCGTACTCCACGACGAACAGCGCGGGCTGGGTCACGCGGGTTTCCCGCAGCGCCTGCTCGCCACCGGACGAGAAGATCAGGTCGCGCAGCTCCGGCAGCTCGGGTTCGAGCAGCCGCAGGCACTCGTCGACAGCCGCGGCGAACACCGGCTCGGCGTCGTAAAGCTCGGCGCCCATCCCCGCGTATTGCGAACCCTGCCCGGGGAAGAGGAACGCCACGTTCGTCTCCCCGGCCTGTGCCGAAACGAGGCGCCGGGGGTCCCGCAGCCCGTCGACCGCGTCCTCCGGGTCACGGGCGACGACGACAGCGCGGTGCGGGTACTCGGTGCGCCCGGCGGCCAGGGTGTGGGCCACGTCGGCGAGATCGAGGTCGACGTCCCCGGCCAGCCGCTCGGCCAGCCGGTCGACAGCGGCCGCGAGCGCGTCCGCGGTGTTGGCCGACACCCGCAGCAGGTGCGCCGGGTGCGGCGTTCGGGACCGCTCGGGGACCGGCGCCTCCTCCAGCACGACGTGCGCGTTGGTGCCGCCGACGCCGAACGAGCTGACGCCCGCCCGCCGCGGCACCGGGCCCGCCTCCCACTTCGTCACCTCGCGCGCCGGATAGAACGGGCTCGCCGGGAAGTCGATCCCCGGATTGGGTTCGTGGTAGTTGAGGGTCGGCGGGATCAGGCCGTGTTCCATGACGAGCACGGCCTTGATCAGCGAGACCACGCCCGCAGCCTGCGACAGGTGGCCGATGTTGGACTTCACCGAGCCGATCGCGCACCAGCCGGTGTCCGCGGTCCCGTTCCCGTACACAGTGGACAGTGCGGTGATCTCCATCGGGTCGCCCAGCGCGGTGCCGGTACCGTGCGCCTCGACGTAGCCGATGGTGCGCGGGTCGACCTCGGCCATGCCGACGGCCTGCGCGACCGCCTCCGTCTGCCCGGACACGCTGGGCGCGGAGAAGCCGACCTTGGTGGCGCCGTCGTTGTTGATCGCGTTGCCCAGCACGACACCCCGGATGTGGTCGCCGTCCTCGATCGCCTGCGACAGCCGCTTCACCAGCACGACCCCGGCGCCGCTGCTCCAGACCGTGCCGTTGGCGCCGGCGTCGAACGCGCGCACGTGGCCGTCCGGCGAGGTGAAGCCGTCCACGCCCATGTAGCCGATACCGTGCGGCATCTCCAGGTTGACCCCGCCCGCCAGTGCCATGTCGCACTCGCCGTTGCGCAGGGCCTCGCAGGCCAGATGCACCGCGACCAGGGACGTCGAGCAGGCCGTGAACACCGCGAGGCTCGGGCCGCGCAGGTCGAGCTTGTACGACACCGAGGTCGTCAGGTAGCTCGGCTGGTTGCCGGTCGAGATACCGATTCCGCCGTGCTGCGAGGCGAGGATCCGCTCGTTGCGCAGCAGGTTTTCCTTCAGGTAGCCGGTACCCCCCGACCCGCCGTAGACGCCGATCGCGCCGTCGAAACGGGCCGGGTCGTAGCCGGCGTCGGTCAGCGCGGCATGGCAGGCCTGCAGGAACAGCCGGTGCTGCGGGTCGGTGATCTCGGCTTCGCGGCTGGTCATGCCGAACAGCTCGGCGTCGAACTCGTCGAAGCCGTCGACCACGGCGGTGGCGTTCACCCAGCTCGGATCGTCCACAGTGGCCGGTTCGGCGCCGCGGGCGATCATCTCCTCGCGGGTGGCGGGCAGGATCGACTCGACGCCGTCGACGAGGTTGCGCCAGAACTGCCGCGCGTCACGCGCGCCGGGCACGCGCACGTCCAGTCCGACGATCGCGATCGGTTCG
>NZ_NMQT01000002.1 GCF_002234405.1 Amycolatopsis thailandensis
GAAAGGCCCCTTCATGGCAAAATTTGCCATGAAGGGGCCTTTCATCTCAAAAGGGGGAGACGGCCTCAGTAGCGGTAGAACTTCTCCTTGCGGCCCTGGCGCACCAGCTTGAGCCACTGCAAGAAAGCCTTCGGATCCCGCTTCACCCCGACGAAGTACAGCCCGAACCGCACCACTTCGAGCGCGCCGATCTTGCGCATTCCCGGCTGCGACAGCAGGTACCCGCGGTTGCGGTAGGTGTAGTAGCGCTTGACCTCGTTCTCCGGGTCCTGCGCGTGGAACCGGCCGCCCAGCATCGGCTTGAACTCGTCCGAGCCGTCCGGGTGCAGGTACGCGGTCTTGAGCGACGTGCCGAACGGCAGCCCCGAACGCACCAGGCGCCGGTGCAGTTCGACCTCGTCGCCGCGGAAGAACAGCCGCAGGTCCGGCACGCCGACGACGTCCAAAGTGGACGCGCGGAACAACGCGCCGTTCATCAGCGAGGCGATACCGGGCAGGAAGTCGACGCCCAGTTCCGACGACGAACGTTTCCAGGTCAGCCCGCGCCGCAACGGGAACGCGAGCTTGTCCGGCGCGTCGATGTTGGACACCACGGGGGAGATCTCGGCCAGATCCCGCTTTTCGGCCTCGTCCAACAGGATCGCGAGGACGTTCTCGTCGGCGGGACGGCCGTCGTCGTCGGCCAGCCAGATCCAGTCCGCGCCCAGCGAGAGCGCGTGCAGCATGCCGAGCGCGAACCCGCCCGCGCCACCGAGGTTGCGGTGCGAAGGCAGGTACGTGAAGGGGAGCGGGTAGCTCTCGACGATGTCCCGCGCCGACTTGTCCGGCCCGTTGTCGACCACGACGAGGTGGTCGACCGGCCGCGTCTGCGCGGCGATCACCTTGAGCGAGTCCGCGAGCAGTTCCCGCCGATGGCGCGTGACGACGACGCCGACGACGGCGCCTTCGGGCAACTGCCGGGTCTCGCTGGTCATCCTTGGCCGCCGTTCGTGAGCGCCACTGCCTCGGGCTCGGGCTCGATGCCGAACCGCTCCAGTGTCTCCTGGCTCATGTTCTCGAACGGGTCGCGCCCCTTGTAGCCGGTGAGCACGTCACGCAGCGAACCGCGCTGTTTGACGTGTCCCTCGTCCATCCAGATCGCGGAATCGCAGAGCTCGAAGAGGAACTCGTCCGAGTGGCTGGCGAACACCAGGATGCCGGACCGCTTCACCAGGTCCTTCAGCCGGTCCTTGGCCTTGTTGAGGAACGCCGCGTCGACCGCGCCGATGCCCTCGTCGAGGATCAGGATCTCCGGGTCGATCGAGGTGACCACACCCAGCGCCAAGCGCACGCGCATACCGGTCGAGTACGTCCGCAGTGGCATCTGCAGGTAGTCGCCGAGTTCGGTGAACTCGGCGATGTCGTCGACGCGGGACTCCATCTGCTTCGCGGTCATCCCGAGGAACAGGCCGCGGATGATGATGTTCTCCATCCCCGAGATCTCCGGGTCCATGCCGATGCCCAGGTCGAAGACCGGTGCGATCTTGCCGGAGATCCTCGCCGAACCTCGGGTGGGCTCGTAGATGCCGGACAGCAGGCGCAGCAGGGTCGACTTCCCGGCACCGTTGTGACCGACGAGGCCGACACGGTCACCTTCGCGGAGCTGGAGACTCACGTCATGCAGGGCCTCGATGATCGGCACCTTGCTCTCGGTGCCGATCTTGCCGCCGACCTTGCCCAGCACCTTCTTTTTCATGGAGCGGGTCTTCGCGTCGAAGATGGGGAAGTCGACGTAGGCGTTGTGCACATCAATGCTGACCATCTGTCACACCCAATAAGAGACGCGGGAACGGTAATTACGCATCGCGACCAGGGCGAGGCCCCAGCCGACGACTGTGATGCCGAGCACCACGTACCAGCTGTTGATGCTGACCGCTTGTCCGATCAGCGGCGCACGCACGATCTGGATGAAGTGGAAGAGCGGGTTGGCGTAGACGAACGGCAAGGCTCCCGAAATGCTGTCACGGGCACCGCCTGCCATCAGCTGGTCGATCGGCCACACGATCGGCGTCATGTAGAAGAGCAGCTGGATGAGCGAGTTGATCACCTGCGGGATGTCGCGGTAGCGAGTCGAGATGATGCCCAGGAGCAGGGTGACCCAGCCGGCGTTCAGTGCGAGCACCAGGATGCCGGGGATCGCGCTCAGTGAGTACCAGCCGATGCCGGGGTGGCACAGGACCTGCCCGACGCATTCGCCGCTCATCGCATACGGCTGGTCCAGGCTGGTGAAGAAGATCGCGACCACGATGACGTAGACGATCAGGTTGTGCGCCAGCATCAGCGTCTGCCGCCACACCGTGCGGAGGACGTACACCGAGAGCGGGGCCGGGAGCTGTTTGATCAGCCCTTCGTTGGAGATGAAGGTCTCCATGCCCTCGGACAGGCAGCCGCTGATGAAGCCCCAGATGATGAAGCCGGTGCTGATGTAGGGCAGGAACGTCGCTGTCGGCAGAGCGAACAACTGTGAATACAGCAGTCCGAGGCCCAGCGCGATGATGCCCTGGCTGATGGTGATCCAGAACGGGCCGATCACCGAGCGGCGATAACGCTGCTTGATGTCCTGCCAGCCGAGGTGTCCCCACAGCTCTTTGGCGGCGAACCCGGTCTTGATGTCGGCGAACGCGCGCGAGAAGGTCTTGCTGTCCGAAATCGGCGGAACCGAGGTCGGCGCAGCACCGTCGGCGGCGTGAACCGTGCTGGTGGCATGCACGGGAACGAGGGTACCGATGGAGCCGATGGTGCCTGGGCCACCCCGCCCGACCACGGAAAGCTACCGACGGCTTCGCACTCGAATGCGGTGCGTGTCCTGGTATTTTCTGCCCTCATGACTGCTGCACTCGGCGACGCGAGCCTGATGGTCAATCTGCTCGCCGCATACGCCGACCGGCCGGAGCCCCGTTCGGTGGCCGTGGTCGGGAACCAGCCGCTTCCGCCGGACTCCCGGCGGGCGAAGGCCATCGACGCCTGCGACCTGGTGATCCGGGTCAACGGCTTCGTCGTGGACGAACCGGGCGGACCCGAAGCCGTCGGCAGCCGGGTGCACGTCGTCGTGTTCAACCGCGCCGTCCGCGCCACCAAGCACGTCTTCCGTGACTACCGCAAACGGCTCTACCTGCTGGTCGAGCCGGGGCGGATGCACTGGGAGCCCGAAGACATCCCGGGCTGGTGGCCCGGTGACCTCGGTTACGTGCCAGTGCCGAACCGCGAGGTCGTCCTGCCGCTCTCGGACGCGCTCGGCCTGCCGAGCCGCGAGGAGGGCCTGTGGTCGACCACCGGGACGCTCGCCGCCTGGATCGCGCGCACGTCTTTCCCGCACGCCAACCTGGTCCTGTCCGGGTTCTCGTTCATCGACGACCCGGCCCAGACCCACTGGGAGCACGCCGCCGGCGACTCCTGCATCGTCGGACCCGAGCACCGGATCGCCGCCGAGGGCAGGCTGCTCGACTCCTGGACGAAGACCGGCGAAACCGAACTCCTGCGCTGAATCGCAGCCAGCTCACCCCGAGAAGGAACCACCCATGGCAGTGCAGAAACTCCGCAGCGGCGTGATCAGCCGGATCGCCAGGCTCATCGACTTCCGGATCGACGAGCGGCTCCGCGACCTCAACGGCCGCGTCAACGACCTCGAACACGCCACCGCGGACCACCGCCGTCGGCTCGACGGCGCCGAGGGAGGCCTCGAGCACGCGCGCGGCGACCTGCGCTGGACCCGCGCCGAGCTGGACCGCCTGATCCCGAGCGTCGCGGCCCAGGAGGCCCAGCTGGAGGACCTGCGCGAGTCGCTGTCGCTGCCGGCGCACGCAGACAAGCCCGAACTGGCCGAGGCGCGCAGCCTGATCCAGGAGATCCAGCGCCAGCACGCCCAGATCCGGGTCCGGCTCGCCGGGATCGCCCGGTACGAGGACCGGCTGCGCCGTCTCGAAGAGACCATCACCGTCCCGGCAGGCGAATGACCGGCCTGCTGGTCGAAGCCGGGGAAGACGATCTCGACCGGATCCGGCGGTGGCGCAACCACCCGTCGGTCCGCCGGGTCAGTTTCACCACGCACGAGATCGGTGCCGAAGAACACCGTCGCTGGTTCGACGCGGTCCGGGCCGACCCGAGCCGTCGCGTGCTCGTCTACCGGCACGGTGGCGTGCCCGCCGGTGTCGTGCTGTTCAGCGACATCGACGTCGAGGCCGGTAGTGCGGAATGGCACTTCTACCTGGACGTCGAGGGGCTCGGCAGGGACACCCTCCCCGCCTGGCTGAAGCTGGAGGGCGCGGCCGTCGACTACGGCTTCGACGTTCTCGGCCTGAACCTGCTGGGTGGCGCGACGCTCGCGGACAACCGGCAGGTCCTGCAACTGCACAAGCGATTCGGCTTCACCGAAACACGCAGGTATGTTCGAGAGGTCGACGGCGAGCCGCGCGAGGTCGTCTGGACCGAATTGCGCGCCGCCGACCGCCGGACCAGGAAGAAGAGGTAGTCCCACCCCGATGACCGCCAGCGAGGTGCGCATCGGCGCACATGTCCTCTCGGCGGCGCACCCGCCGTTCGTGATCGCCGAAATGTCCGGTAACCACAACGGTGATCTCGGCCGGGCGCTGGAGATCGTCGACGCGATCGCCGGAACGGGCGCGCAGGCGGTCAAACTCCAGACCTACCGGCCGGACACGATCACCATCGACGTGGACACGCCGGACTTCCGGATCGGCGACTCACATTCGCTGTGGGGCGGCGAGAACCTCTACAAGCTTTACGAGCGCGCCCACACACCGTGGGAGTGGCACGAGCCGCTGTTCGAGCGTGCCCGCGCCCGCGGTCTCGAGATCTTTTCCAGCCCGTTCGACCCCACCGCCGTCGACCTGCTGGAGTCGCTGGACGCGCCCGCGTACAAGATCGCGTCGTCGGAGATCGTCGACCTGCCGCTGATCGAACTGTGCGCGAAGACCGGCAAACCGCTGATCATCTCGACCGGGATGGCCAGTGTCGCCGAGATCGACGCGGCGGTCCGGACAGCGCGCGAGGCTGGCAACGAGCAGATCGTCGTGCTCGGCTGCACGGCCAGCTACCCGGCGTCGCCCGCCGAGAGCAACCTGCGTGGCCTGCCCGTCCTGGCGGGCGTGACCGGGACACTCGTCGGCCTGTCCGACCACACGCCCGGCATCGGCGCCCCGCTCGCCGCCGTCGCGCTCGGCGCCGTCGCCATCGAAAAGCACGTGACGCTGGCCAGGAACGACGGCGGCGTCGACTCGGAATTCTCGCTGGAGCCCGCCGAACTGGCCGCGTTGGTGACCGAGTCACATCGCGCGTGGGAGGCGCTGGGCGCCGCGGTGATCGGGCCGCGTGCGAGCGAGAAGGAAGGCCTGCGGTTCCGGCGCTCCCTTTACGTCGTCGAGGACGTGCGCGCCGGGGACACGGTGACGCGGGAGAACGTCCGGTCGATCCGGCCCGCCGGCGGTCTGGCGCCCGCCGAGATCGTGAACGTGCTCGGCCGCACGTTCGCCTCCGACGTCCCGAAGGGCACCGCGCTCACCTGGGGACTGATCTAACGGAATTGTCGGGGTGGGCCGGCACCATCGCGCGGTGACCATCTCGTTCGCCGAACTGCTCGGCCCACCGCCTCCCGATCCGATCCCCGTCGACTGGCCCGGTGTCGAAGCCTGGCTTGGGCTGCGCCTGCCGAGTTCCTACAAGGCCTTGGTCGACGTCTATGGCCCGGTGTTCGTCGGCGGGCGTCTCTGGCTGAAAGCTCCCGTCGCCCGTGACGATCGCTTCGACTACGCGGGCGAACTCGCTCACTCGCACAAGCTCTGCGGCGCGCTGTCGATGGATCTTCCCATCGACGACAGGCCCAGATTCCATCCGAAGCCGGGTGGTCTGCTCGTCTGGGGAAGCACCACTTTCTCGGAGCATTTGTTCTGGGATACCGGCGCTTCGGACGATCCCGAGCACTGGCCGGTCGTGGTCTTCGGGTAGAGAGCGCTCGAGCGGGGAAAGAACCCTTGGTTCGACTTGGAAATGCCCTTCGAGGAGGCGCTGATCGCCATCGTCCGGACCGGAGTCCGGCTCTCCGATGCCACCTTGGGGCCATTGGCGCCGACGGTCGAACGGCGCTCCGACTATCTGAAGGCCCGTTCCTGGGCCGTGCCACCACCTCCTGGACCGAAGCCCGCTCCGGATCCGCGAAGGCTCGCCGCGTTCACCCAAGGGACCGGGTTGGACGCCTTGTGTGAGTTGGTTCCTCCTCCGGAGGCGCCCTACCTCGGCGAGGGTTCGTGGGACGAACTCTTCGAGCGGCTGGGCACGCGGTTGCCCACCGAGTTCGTCGCCTTGATGGAGCGATACGGCTACGGACTTTTCGCCGATTGGCTCCACTTTCCAGCGCCTCTTCGCTCGGACCATCGTGGATTGGCCAAGGCGGTGGAGGAGTCGTTGTACAACTATCGCGACCTTCGTGACGACTTCCCCGACTATCAGCCGCTCGCGGTGTGGCCGGAACCTGGCGGGTTCCTTCCCGTCGTCGACACCCAGGGTGGTGACGAAATCGGGTGGCTCACGATCGGCGAGCCGGACGAGTGGCCGGTCATCGTCTACCCACGCCACAACGACCAAGGGCCGCCACTCGACGGACGGCTCACCGATCTCATCCTCGAGTGGCTTCGCGGGAACTTCACCACGGACGGCTTCGTCAGGCTGTTCGTGGATGAAGACGATCCCTTCGAAACGATTCGTTTCGAAGGGATGAGCCCCGCCCCCGAGCAGGTCTAGCCGAAGAAGCCGTGGACCTCGTCGATGACGCGGTCCGCGTCGGCGTCGGTCAACGCCGGGAACAGCGGCAGCGAAATTTCCTGGCTGTAGTACAGCTCCGCGTTCGGGCACATCCCGCGCTGGTACCCGAGGTCCTCGAACACCGGGTGCCAGTACGCGGGAATGTAGTTGACCTGCACGCCGATTCCCTTGGCGCGCAGGTGATCGAACAGCGCGCGGCGACGTCCTTCGAGGACTCGAAGCGGGTACAGGTGCCAAACCGGGTCCGCGCCGTCGCGTACGGCGGGAGTCAGTATGCCGTCCAAAGAGGACAGTGCGGCGGTGTAACGAGCGTGGATCTCCGCGCGCCGCTTCTTGAACTCGGCGAGTCGACGGAGCTGGCTGCTTCCCAAGGCGCACAACACATCCGGCAGCCGGTAGTTGAGGCCGAACCCGTGCACTTCCTGGTGCCACGCGCCTTCGTCCGGATACCGCTGCGCGGCTTTGTCCCGCACCAGTCCGTGGTTGCGGAAATCTCGAGCCCGCGCCAGCAGCTCGTCCGAACCGGCGACCACCGCGCCACCTTCGGCCGTGGTGAGGTTCTTGGTGGGGAAGAAGGAGAACGTGGTGAGGTCGGCGAGTGAGCCGACCGGCCTGCCCTGCCAGCTTCCGCCGACGGAATGCGCCGCGTCCTCCAGGAGCAGCGCGCCGTTGTCGCGCGCGATACGGCCGAGTTCGTCCAGCTCCGCCGGGTGACCGGCGTAGTCCACGGCCGCGACGACCTTGGTCCGCGGCGTGACGGCCGCCGAAGCCGCCGCCGGATCGAGGTTGCCGGTGTCCGCTTCGACGTCGGCGAAAACGACCTTGCCGCCGAGCAGCGCGGCCGTCGCGGCGGTGGCGACGAACGTCATCGGCGAGGTGACGACCTCGTCCCCGGGGCCGATCCCGGCTGCCGCGTACGCGACGTGCAGCGCGGCCGTGCCCGAGGTGACGGCTACCGCGGGCGTGCCGCCGGTGTGCTCGGCGAGGTCGGACTCGAAGCGCGTGACGGCGGGACCGGTCGTCAGCCAGTCGCCGCGCAGCACCTCGGTGACCGCGGCGATGTCGTCGTCCGAAACCGACTGGCGGCCGTAGGGGAGGAAGTCAGCCATACTGCTCGACCAGGCTGCGCAGCTCGTCCGCGTCGAGCCACAGGTCGTTGGTGTCCGAGCGGTACGCGAAGTTCTCCGGCACGGCTTCGCCGTCCGACGGCGGTTCGTAGCCCCAGCCCGCGATATGCGGTTGGACGACGTACCGGTCGCTCAAGCGCACGGTCCGGCGGGCGTCGTCGGGGGCGATCATCTCTTCGTGCAGCTTCTCTCCGGGCCGGATGCCGACCTCGTGCATCGGCGAACCGGGCGCGATGGCCTGCGCGAGCTCCACCAGCCGCATGCTGGGGATCCGCGGCACGTAGAGCTCGCCGCCGTTCATCTGGTCGAAGGAGTCGACCACGAACTGCACGGCCTGCGGGAGCGTGATCCAGAAGCGGGTCATCTCCTTGTGCGTGATCGGCAGTGACTCACCCTTGGCCGCGAGCGCGCGGAAGAACGGGATCACGCTGCCGCGCGAGCCCATCACGTTGCCGTAGCGGACCACGGAGAACCTGGTCGGATGTGTCGCGGCGTAGTGGTTCGCGCTGATGAACATCCGGTCGGCGCACAGTTTCGTGGCGCCGTAGAGGTTGATCGGGCTGGACGCCTTGTCCGTGGAAAGCGCGACGACCTTCTTCACACCCGTGTCGATCGCGGCCTCGATGACGTTCTGCGAACCGACGACGTTGGTCTGCACGAATTCGAACGGGTTGTACTCGCCCGTGTCGACCTGTTTGAGGGCGGCGGCGTGCACCACGTAGTCGACGCCGTGCATCGCGCGCTCGAGGCGGCGGCGGTCCCGGATGTCGCCGATGAACCAGCGCAGCCTCGGGTCGTCGCCGAACTGCTGGCGCGCTTCGTACTGCTTGAGCTCGTCGCGGGAGAGCACGACCAACCGTCGCGGGTTCAGCTCGGCCAGGGCGTAGGTGATGAACGCCTTGCCGAACGAACCGGTCCCGCCGGTGAGCAGGATGCTGGAGCCATCCAGCTCGGACATCGTTGACCTCCGCGTTTCGGTGCTACTGCCGCAGGACATCATGTCACCCATGGATCCAGACCCCGGGGCCCACGTGGTCAACGCCGTCATCCAGGCACGCGCGTCGTCGACCCGGCTGCCTGGCAAGGTGCTCCGCCCGCTGGCCGGCCGGAGTGTGCTCGGCTGGGTCGTCCGCGCCGCCGCGAGTTCGCCCGGAATCGACAACGTCGTGGTCGCGACCTCGACCGAGGCCGATGACGACGCGGTGGCGGAGGAGGCCGCCCGGCACGGCGCCCTGGTCGCCAGGGGGCCGCTCGACGACGTCCTGGCGCGCTTCGCGGTGGCCGTCGAGTCGTACCCGGCCGACGCCGTGGTGCGGCTCACCGCCGACTGCCCGCTGCTGGACCCGGAGCTGATCGGGCAGCTCGTCACGCTGTGGCGGGCGACGCCGTCGCTGGACTACCTGAGCACGACCCTCGTGCGCACGCTGCCCCGAGGCTTCGACGCGGAACTCGTGCGCGCGGAAGTGCTGGCTGAGCAGGTCGAGACCGCCCGCGGCGCCGACCGGGAACACGTCACTTCGGGTATCTACTCGCGGCCGGAGACGTACTCGTGCTCCGGTGTCGTGGTCAGCCCACCCGCCGACGACCTCCGCGTGACCCTGGACACCGTCGAAGACTGGTCGGTCATCGAAGGCGTCGTGGCGGAACTGGGGGATCGCGTCGGAGACTGGCGTGAGGTGGCCGCGGTGCTGCGCTCTCGGCCCGAGCTCGCGACGCTCAATCGGCACGTCGAACAGAAGAAGGTGGCCCGGTGACGAGGCTGGTGCTGCGGGCCGATGCCTCCGGGACGATCGGCGCGGGCCACGTCTCGCGCATGGTCGCCTACGCCGAACGCGCGGTCGCGCGGGGCTGGGAGGTCGTTTTTTCGGGCCGGGTGGACAACGCCGAATGGCTGGCCGCGCGGTTCGGCGAGCTGGCCGTGCCGGTGGTGCCGTCCGCGCCGTTCGACGGTTTCGACGTGGTGGTCGTCGATCACTACGGCCTCGGTGAGCTGCGCGAAGAAGTGAATCGCGCGGGAGCGCTGCTGGTGTCCGTCGAGGACGACGTGTTCGGCAGGCGCGCGGCGGACCTCGTCGTCGACTGTGGTTTCGCACCCGCGCCGCGGCCCGACGACGGCTCCGGCGAGTTGCTCAGGGGCGTGGCCTACGCGCCGATGCGAGACGTCGTCCGGGCCGCGCGCGAAAAGCGCCACGGCCGCGAAGAGGCCGTGCGGCCGCACGTGACCGTGGTGCTCGGCGGCGGGACCGAATGGGCGAGCACGGTCAGCGCGCTGCTGTACGCGTTGCGCGACACGGGGCTGCCGTTCGTCGCCGACGTGCTCGTGCGCGGCGAACCTGTCGTACCTGAAGCGCTGCCCGGGCAGGAGTTCCGTGTTCAGCCGCCTGGCCCCGGCCTGCTCGACCTGCTGGTGGAGACGGACGTAGCGGTGAGCGCGGCCGGGGTCACGCTGCTGGAGCTGTGCTGTCTCGGTGTGCCTACGGGCGTAGTGAAGCTGGTCGACAATCAGGAGACGGGCTACCGGGGCGCGCTGGGCCTCGGGCTCGCGGCTGGGCTGGGGAGCGCGGCGGCTCTGGACGACGACGTCGTCGAGACGCTGCGGACGTTGTTGAGCGACGCGGAGACGCGGCGTCGGTTCTCGGAGACGGCGTCGTCCGTCGTGGACGGCCGGGGTGTGGACCGCGTGCTGGACGCCATCGAGAGGCTTGGCTGACGCCATGGACATCAGTGCGGGTTTCGGCTCGAACTTCTGGCGGAGGTCGCCGAGGGAAGGAGCATCTTCGAGATCCGTCCCTTGCTGGCAGCGGAGCTCGAACGGGGCGTCTCACGGGAGAATCTGTATCAGGAGCTGCTCGAAGACGTCGCGGATCTGATGTCGGATTGGGTTCCGCCTGAACATCGCCTGTAGCGGCGGACGGTAGAGGTGTGGACCGCGTGGAAAACGCTCGTCGCGAAGGGACGCCATGACTGTGAGCAAGGACTTCCGAGAGCGGCTGATGGAGATCATCGCGGAAAAGCACTACGACAAGTGCCGTCCGCTGCTCATCGAGGAACTCGAGCGGACTCCTCATGAGGAGCTGTATCAAGAGCTCCTTGACCTCATGAAGTCCCTCCGCGACGAGGGACGAGACCACGATGAAGAAGACGTTGCCGAGGTCGCCGAGCTGATGACGGAATGGGCTCACCCGGAGTACCGGGTTTGACTCCTTTTCGGACTCGCGGCACGGCGAACTCGTCTTCGCGGATCTACGCCGCACCCGCTCCTGCCTGGGGCGCCGAGCCGCCGAAGTCCACTGTGCCCACCGGGGTGCCGTGTTCCGGGCAGGGGGCGGATGTCATGAAAGGGTCGTTCAGGACGAAAAACGTCCTGAACGACCCTTTCATGACACTCGGGATAGCGCGTGTCAGAGGTACTGGCCCGGCCCGTGAGCGTCGCCGCCCGCACCGTGGCCGCCCAACGCGCCACCAGCGGAAGGACCGGCCGGGAGCCCCCGCCGCATCTGCTCCAGCTGCACCCGCGCGGCCATCTGCTGCGCGAACAACGCGGTCTGGATGCCGCTGAACAGCCCTTCCAGCCAGCCGACCAGCTGGGCCTGCGCGATCCGCAGCTCGGCATCGGACGGCGTCGAGTTCTCGGTGAACGGCCGCACCAGCCGCTCCAGCTCGTTCTGGAGCTCCGGTGCCAGCGCCTGCTCCAGCTCCCGGATCGAGGTCTGGTGGATCTCGCGCACGCGCGTGCGGCTGGCGTCGTCCAGCGGCGCGGCGCGGACCTCCTCCAGCAGCTGCTTGATCATCGTGCCGATCCGCATCACCTTGGCGGGCTCTTCGACGAGGTCGCCGAGCGATTCCTCCTGCGCCCCCTCGCCGGAGTCGGAACCGGAGGCGAGCCGGGCGGTGCCGACCGGGACGCCGTCGGGCCCGACGACCACCACGTGGGGTGAGGAGTCCCCGCCGCCGTCACCGGGGGTGTTCGATTCGCGGGAAACTGGGTCGGTCATGTGCTCCATCCTGGCCTACGTCGGGCACGAAGCGCAGTGTGGTTTTCGGCGCCGTCTCCGAGCGTAGCGGGAATCGTCGCACCGCGTGGTCGGCTGGCCAACCCCGGGTAAAGCGCCAAACCGCACGTCCGTACGGTGTCCCCCATGGCGTTCGACGTCGCTCGTATCCGTGGGTTGTTTCCCGCGCTGGGTGACGGCTGGATTCACTTCGACGGCGCCGCCGGAATGCTCGTACCTGAACAGGTCGCTTCGGCCGTATCCACGGCCATGCGCGCTCCGGTGTCCGGGCCGGGTGGAGCGTTTCCGGCCTCCCAGCGTGCGGAAAGCATTGTCACGGCCGCTCGCCGGGCGGTCGCCGACCTGGTCGGCGCCGACCCGGCCGGAGTCGTGCTCGGACCCAACGCGCCCGACCTCATCCGCCGTCTCGTCGACGCGATGGCCGACCGCTGGACGATCGGCGACGAGGTCGTCGTGTCCAGGTTGGACGAAGAGGCCAACCTCGCGCCGTGGCGCCGCGCCGCGAAACGCGTCGGCGCGGTCGTGCGCTGGGGCGAGATCGACATCGAGACCTGCGAGCTGCCCGCCTGGCAGTACGAGAACCTCGTCTCCGCGCGCACCAAGGCCGTCGCGGTCACGCTCGCGTCCGGTTCGGTCGGCACTCGGCCCGACGTCCCGACGGTGATCGAGTTCGCCAAACGCGTCGGCGCGCTGGTCGTCGTCGACGCGACGTACGCGGCGCCGTTCGTGCCGCTGGACCTCAACGCGCTCGGCGCTGACGTGATGGTGGTTTCGGCGCAGGCCTGGGGCGGGCCGTCGGTGGGGGCGCTGGTCTTCCGCGATCCCGAACTACTCGAACGCCTGCCGTCGGTCTCGCTCGACCCGGCCGCGCGCGGCCCGGCCCGGATGGAACTGGGCCCGCACGCGTACCCGCTGCTCGCCGGGCTGATCGCGTCGATCGACTATCTGGCCGGTTTGGACGACGCGGCGATCGGCTCGCGGCGCGAGAAGCTGGTGACGTCGCTGGGCTCGGCGAAGTCGTACCACGCGGGACTGCTGGCGCAACTGTCCACGGAGCTGCGTTCGCTGCGGCACGTGATGGTCATCGGCGACGCCATGCGCCGGATCCCCGCGCTGGCCTTCGCCGTCGCGGGCAAGAAGTCGCCCGAGGTCGCGGAGTATCTCGCGTCCCAGGGGCTTTGCGCCTTCGCCGACGACGGCACGAGCGGGGTCTTCGGCTCGCTCGGCGCCGCCGAAGTCGGCGGCGCCGTCCGCATCGGACTCGCGCATTACTCGAACGTCTTCGAGGTCAATCAGCTCGTCCGGGTGCTGGAAGAGATCCGCTAGCCCTTGGCGGCGAGGAGAACCTTGCCGAAGACCGTGCCTTCCTCCAGCGCGCGGTGCGCCGAAGCGGCCTCGGCCATCGCGACGACCTGACCGACGATCGGCTTGACCGAACCCTGCTCGACCAACGGCCACAGCCGCTCGCGGACGTCGGCGACGATCGCCGCCTTCTGGTCCAGCGGCCGCGACCGCAGGCCGGCGCCGAACACGCTCGCGCGTTTGCCCATCAGCTTGCCGAGGTTGAGCTCGCCCTTGACCCCGCCCATCATGCCGATGACCACGAGCCTGCCGTCCATGGCCAGCGCGTCGATGTTGCGATCGAGGTACTTGGCGCCGATGTTGTCGAGGACGACGTTCGCGCCGCCGGTCTCGGCGCGCAGGACCTCGACGAAGTCCTGCTTCTTGTAGTTGATCGCGAGGTCGGCGCCGAGCTGGCGGCAGCTCTCCAGCCGCTCGTCCGAACCCGCGGTCACCGCCACCGTCGCGCCGAGCGCCTTGGCGACCTGGATCGCGTGCGTGCCGATCCCGCCGGCGCCACCGTGGACGAGCAGGACCTCACCCTCGGACAGACCGGCGTGCATGACGACATTCGCCCAAACCGTGCACGCGACTTCGGGCAGTCCGGCGGCCGCGAGCAATTCGACTTCGGCGGGCAGCGGAAGCAGTTGTCTGGCCGGGACGGCGACCTTTTCCCCGTAGCCGCCACCGGCGAGCAAAGCACAAACCTCGTCGCCGATTCGCCATCCTTCGACGCCTTCGCCGATTTCGGCGATCGTGCCCGAACATTCGAGCCCGAGAATGTCGCTCGCACCCGGCGGAGGCGGATAGTTTCCCTGGCGTTGCAGCAGGTCAGCCCGGTTGACCGCACTCGCGGCGACCTCGATGACGACTTCGCCTTCACCCGCCACCGGATCCGGGACCTCGGTCCATTCGAGAACATCGGGATCGCCGGGCTCACGGATGGTGATCGCGTACATACAGGCGACCCTATAACGGTGAAGGTAAGTCCGCCGAACGTCGGTTGACCTATGACGTAAACCACACAAAGGTGACGCCCATGTCATATTCGCGAAGAAGCATTGTTCCCTCGATCGTGGTGATGGCCACCGCCGCGCTCACGGTCGGAATGGCTCCCGCTGCGACGGCCGCGCCGAAGCTCGACGGCCCCGCTCTGGCCAAGCAGCTCGTCAACAAGGTCGACGTGAACAACGTCAACCGGCACCTGATCGCGTTGCAGCGGATCTCGGACGCCAACGGTGGCCGCCGCGCCGCCAGCACCGAGGGCCACAAGAAGTCCGCCGAGTACGTCGCCACGAAGCTGGAGCAGGCGGGCTTCACGGTCACGCGCCAGGAGTTCCCGTTCACCTACGCGGAGACTCTCGCGGAGAAGCTGACGGTCGCGGGCGCCGACGTCCCGATCATCATCATGTCCTACAGCCCGTCGACGCCCGCCGGGGGAATCACCGCCCCGCTCGCGGTGGTCCCGGTCGACGACACCAGCGGCTGCGAGGCCGCCGACTACGCCGGTGGGGTCACCGGCAAGATCGCGCTGATCCAGCGCGGTGGCTGCTCCTTCGCGCAGAAGCAGGCGACCGCCGCCGCGGCGGGCGCCGTGGGCGCGATCGTCTACAACAACGTCCCGGGCCCGGTCAACGGCACCCTGGGCGACCCGGCCGCGGGCAAGATCCCGACCGGTGGCATCACCCAGGCCGACGGCCAGGCGCTCGCCGGCAAGGCCGGCGCTTCGGTCACCCTCGACCTGCGTGCCTTCCAGGAGGCGCGCACCAGCTACAACGTCATCGCCGAGACCAAGACCGGTCGCAAGGACAACGTCGTGATGCTCGGCTCGCACCTCGACAGCGTCACCGAGGGCCCCGGCATCAACGACAACGGCTCCGGTTCGGCCGCGCTGCTGGAGACCGCGCTCCAGCTGGGCAGCAAGCCCAAGGCCAACAACGCCGTCCGCTTCGGCTGGTGGAGCGCCGAGGAGTTCGGGCTCGTCGGCTCGACGTACTACGTCAACTCGCTGAGCTTCGAGCAGCAGCTCGACATCGCGCTCTACTACAACTACGACATGATCGGCTCGCCGAACGCGGCGTACTTCGCCTACGACGGCGACAACTCCGACGGTGAAGGCGCGGGCGCCGGCCCGTACGGTTCCGCGCAGCTCGAGAAGACCCTCGTCGACTACCTCCAGGACGGCAAGGGTGTCCCGGTCGAGGGCACGGACTTCACCGGTCGTTCCGACTACGGCCAGTTCATCGCGGTCGGCATCCCGGCCGGTGGCCTGTTCACCGGCGCCGAAGGCGTGAAGACCGCGGCTCAGGCCGCCAAGTGGGGCGGTAGCGCCAACGTTCCTTACGACAAGTGCTACCACCAGGCCTGCGACAACCTCGGCAACATCGACCGCGTCGCGCTCGAACGCAACTCCGACGCCGTCGCCTGGGCGCTGGGCGTGTACGCGACCAGCACCGAGAACATCAACGGTGTCCCGGGTGGCAAGGCCGCGAAGGCCAAGGCCGTTCGCGCGGCTGAGCGGTCCAAGCAGAAGAGCATGAAGGCGTCCATCCACGCTGACGACCACCACGGCGCTGTCGCCGCGTAATTCAGTTCCAAGTACATGAAGGCCCCCTTCCTTGCGCTAGACGCAAGGAAGGGGGCCTTCATGTACTCCGGGGAGGGCGGCGGCGAGTCACGTGTTCAAGCACGCGAGTTACGTCTTGAAGCACGCGAGTTACGCCTTCGCCCCCGGCGAGCGGGCCCACGCGGTACCGGAGCGGCTCAGCCCAGGCTGTTGGTCGCGAAGGTGTCGCACCGCGCGGGCTGGCCGGTCTGGAAGCCGGTGGTGAACCACTTCTTCCGCTGCGCCGAAGTGCCGTGGCTGAACTTCGACTCGTCGACCCGGCCCCCGCCGAGCTTGGACTGGATGTAGTCGTCACCGATCCGCGAAGCGGTGTCCAGCGCGGAATCGACGTCCTGCTGGCTGACCTCGCTGAGCAGCGGCCGCCCGGTTTCGGTCGGCGTGGTCGTCGCGTGGTTCGCCCAGACCCCGGCGTAGCAGTCGGCCTGCAGTTCGAGCCGCACCGAACCCGACGTCGGCCCGCTCCCGGTGCCCTTTTTGGACACTCCGGTGAGGTTCTGCACGTGGTGCCCGTATTCGTGGGCCAGCACGTACGCCTCCGCGAACGGCCCGCCCTCCGCGCCGAACTTCGTGCGGAGTTCGTTGAAGAACCCGAGATCGATGTAAACGTTGGAGTCGCCGGGGCAGTAGAACGGCCCGACGTCCGAAGTCGCGCTGCCGCAGCCCGTGTTCACGCCGCCGTTGAAGAACTTGGTGACCGACTTGCGATAGGTCGACCCGGACCGCTGGAATTCCTGGCCCCAGTAGTCCTGGATCGAGTTGATGATCGCGACGATCGCGCAGTCGTGCTTCCGGTTCGCGTCGGCGCCGGTCTTGCACTCCTGTGCCAGCGAGGTGTTGTCCACCTGCTGCCCGGAGCCCACGCCGCCGAGGCTGCCGATCCCGCCCGCGGACGGGCCCAGGCTCACGCCGCCGAACTGGGAGATGAGGAAATAGATGACGAGTCCGACCACGCCGAGCCCGCCGCCGCCGAGTGCCACCCGGCCGCCGATACCGCCACCGCCACCGCCACCTCGCAGGTCCTCGACTTCGGAGGTGTCCAGGCCCGCGCCTTCGTCGAATCGCACGGGGGAAGCGTAGCCGGAAGGACCCGTATATGCCTGGGTGCGGCCACGCAGAGCGGCCGCACCCAGGTCTACCGAGGTTGTCTTTTGATCGCCGGTTGGCCGCGATCACCGGGCCGGCGCCGGGCGCTGCCGAGGCGGTCGAAGAGGCCGCGAACCCGAAACAGGCCGGAGTGACGCCGAATGCGCGAGAATGGTCGAGCGCATCTGAGATGCCCGCGCTCGTCGCTGTTCACAGTCGCGACCGACCCGGTTCCTTCCGTTCCGATCGCGGGGACACAGCAGGCGGTCAACCGCGAGAATCACCCGCCATACCACCACCTGACCTTTCCCGGCTGGGAGCAGGTCCGGCGACCTTCCGAGGAGTTCGCCCGATACTTGCCCGAACCATCCGCTGACAAGCAGCTTGCGCCTTTTCTCGCCGAGTCTCAACCTTTTCGTAACCCTCCTTCGGGCGAATGTTCCCGCGGATTTTTCAGGGCCGAAAAGTGACCGGTGGGTATGCGCCTTGTGCGATCAACGCTCTACCCTGCGTGGATGGCGGTGGAGCAGAAGGAAGTGCGCTGGCTGTCCGAGTCCGAGATGATCGCTTGGCGCTCGTACATCGTCGCCACCATGCGGCTTCGACAACGCCTGCACCGTGAGCTCTCCGAGCGGCACGACGTCACGCTCGCCGACTACGAGGTCCTGGTCTGCCTTTCGATCCAGCCCGACAACCGGATGCGGATGACGGAGCTGGCGATCATGCTCGGCTCGACCAAGAGCAGGCTTTCGCACCAGATGGTCCGGCTGGAGGCCGAGGGCATCATCCGCCGCACCCGCGACCCGGCGGACAAACGCGGTGTCGTCGCCGAGCTGACCGGACGCGGCGTGGAACTGCTGGAGGGCGCGGCGCCGACGCATGTCGAAGGCGTCCGCGAGCACCTGATCGACCTGTTGAGCCCCGAAGAGCAGCGGGTGCTGGGGCTGGCTTTCGGGCGGGTGCTGGAGCACCTGTCGGAGATCGACGGGCTCCCGCGCCTGCCGCCGGTCACTTCCTGAGGGCGTTGATCCGCGCGGCCTGACGCGTCAGGTGGGCGCGTTCGGCCAGGTCGGCCGCCTTCCCGGCGGCTTCGACGTAAAGCCGTGCCGCAGTCACCAGGTCGCCGTCGCGTTCGTGGAGGTACGCCGCCACCGCCGCGTACCGGGGCAGCGAATCGTCCAGTTCGGCGAGCGCGGCCAGCCCCGCGCGCGGTCCGTCCGCCTCGCCGACGGCCACCGCGCGGTTCAGCCGCACGATCGGGCTGCCGGTCAGGCGCGCGAGTTCGTCGTACCACTCGACGATCTGCACCCAGTCGGTTTCCTCGGCCGCGGGCGCGTCGGCGTGGAGCGCCGCGATGGCGGCCTGTGCCTGGAACTCGCCCAGGCTGTCGCGGGCCAGCGCCGCTTGGAGGATGTCGACGCCCTCGGCGATCAGGCGCGTGTCCCATGCGCCGCGGTCCTGTTCGGCGAGCGGCACGAGTTCGCCGCCGGGCGCCGTCCGGGCGGCGCGCCGGGCGTGGTGGAGCAGCATGAGCGCGAGCAGGCCCGCGACCTCGGGATGGTCGATAGCGGCCGCGAGCCGCCGGGTGAGCCGGATGGCTTCGGCGGCGAGGTCGACGTCGCCGGAGTAGCCCTCGTTGAAGACCAGGTAGAGCACGCGGAGCACGGTGGCGACGTCGCCCGCCTGGTCGAAGCGCACGCCGGACACGGTGCGCTTGGCCCGGCTGATGCGCTGCGCCATGGTCGCCTCGGGCACCAGATACGCCTGGGCGATCTGGCGGGTGGTCAGCCCGCCGACGGCGCGCAGGGTGAGCGCGACCGCCGAAGACGGCGTCAGGGAAGGATGCGCGCACAGGAAGTAGAGCTGCAACGTGTCGTCCACCGCGGGGGCGGGCCCCGGCTCCGGCTCGTCGTCCACGACGTCCTCGCGACGGCGCCGGGCGGCGTCCGACCGGGCCATGTCGAGGAACTTGCGCCAGGCGACGGTGACGAGCCAGCCCTTCGGGTCCTTCGGCCGGTCGCCGGGCCAGACGCGGACGGCCTCGATCAGCGCTTCCTGCACGGCGTCCTCGGCCGACGCGAAATCGGCTCCGCGGCGGACGAGGATCCCGAGGACGTCCGGGGTGAGGCTCCGCAGCAGCGCCTCGTCGAACTCGGCGTTCACTCCGTGATGATCAGCTGTTCGCTGAACAGCGGACGCAGTTCGAGCCATTCGTGGATGGGCTTCCCGCCCGCCCCCGGAGCGGCCGACAACTCGCCCGCCAGTTCCAGCGCCCGTTCGTAGCTGTCGACGTCGATCATCATCCAGCCGGCGATGAGGTCCTTGGTCTCGGCGAAAGGACCGTCGGTGACAGGCGGTTTGCCCTCGCCGTCGTACCGGACGAAGGTGCCTTCGGGGGCGAGAGCCTGCTCGCCGACGAACTCGCCGGTCTCGACGAGCCGGTTCGCGAAGTCTCTCATGTACTGCATGTGCGCCGTGATCTCCTCCGGCGCCCATTGGTCCATTGGGATGTCGTTCACCGCCGCCGGAGCGCCGCGGTAGTGCTTGAGCAGCAAGTACTTGGGCATGGCGGAAGAGTATGGCAGTCTGCCGGTTTTTCTGCCTGGTGGTCTATACATCCGACCTCTAGCCTTTTTTCGCGACAGTTCGAGAAGTGTGCGTTTCTTCATCGCGAAAGGAAGACACTTGTCCAGAACGAAAAGACGCTTCGGCGGAGTGCTGGTGACCGCCGGTCTCATCTGCGGTCTGCTCGCGGGTGAGACCGCGGGAGCCACGGCATCGGATGACTCCACCGCCTTCAGCGCCTTCACCGCCCGGCCACTGCCGCCCGGCGCGACCCCGGTGGCCCCGCTCGCCGCCTCCGTCGCCGAGGCACAGATCGCCGCCAACCCCGTGGTCTGCGAAGGCGACGGTGTTTCCGGCAAACGCATCGAGCTCGTCTATGTCCGGGAAGCCGCTCAGCCCGACCGGTACACGACCGTCGCGCCGTCCCTGCGCGCCTACGCGTCCGGGATCGACGACGGGTTCAACGACAGCGCCGCCGTGACGGGCGCCAGCAGGCACGTCCGGTACGTGACGACCGCCGGTGCGGGCTGCCAGGTCGCCGTCGCGAACCTCGTGGTGCCCGACGGCACGTACCTGTCCGGCGCGATCCGCGACCGCGCGATCCAGGCGGGGTACTACAACGCCGACCGCGACTACATCCTGTTCTCCGACAACCCGCACACCTGCGCGGGCACCTGGGGTGACAGCGACGATCAGCCCGGTCCGGCCAACGCCTTCAACAACGGCAGGCACTACACGGAGATCGCCGTCCCGTGCTGGGGTGTCAACGCGACCGCGCACGAACTGGGGCACATGCTCGGCGCGGTCCTGCCCGGGGCGCCGCACTACCAGGGCGGCGGGCACTGCTCCCAGGAATGGGACCTGATGTGTTACGGCGACACGCAGTCCTTCGACTGCACGGCGCGCGATTTCGACCGGCTGCTGGACTGCGGCAACGACGACTACTTCAGCACGAACCCCGTCCCCGGCAGCTGGCTCGCCACGCACTGGAACGTGGCCAACAGCGCCTTCCTGATCAAGAACAGCACTCCCGACAACGACGACGGCCACGCGCAAGGCGGGAAGACCTACGTCATCACCGGCGCGAACGGTGACGCGATCGACGTCATCGGTTCTTCGACCGGCGGCCTCGTCAACCTCAGCAAGCGGGCCCGGACCGACTCCACGAGCCAGAAGTGGATCCTCGGCTACAACACCGGTCTGCAACTCGTGAACGCCAACAGCCAGCTGTGCGCCGACAGCGCCCAGAGCGGAACGGCTCCCGGGACGCAGATCCTCCAGTACAACTGCAACGGCCAGAACGGCATGCGGTGGGCGTTCCAGCCGCTCGGCAACGGCAAGGTGGCGATCTTCAACTACCTGACGGGCTACGCGATCACCGACGGCGGCGCGTATCCGGCGCCGCTCGTGCAGCAGCCCTACACCGGGGCGGCCAACCAGCAGTGGACCCTGAACCCCGTCGCGGACCCCGGTCCGCAGGCGGCCAAGAAGTATTACCTGTCCGTCGCCACCAACGGCAACAGCGCGGCCGTGGTCGACGGCTCGACGTCCGCCGGGGCGAAGATCACCCACGTGGCCAGGCAGGACGACAACGGCCAGAAGTGGAGGCTCACCGACGCGGGCGGCGGGTACTGGAGGATCAGCAACGAGCGGAGCGGTCAGTGCCTGCGGCCGGTGTCCGGCAGCACCGCGGACGGCGCGCAGCTCGAACAGACGCACTGCGGATCGGCCACCAACCAGCAGTGGAAACTGCTCCGCAGCGCCGACATGCGCTACGGACTGGTGAACCGGGCCAGCTCGCTGGCGATGCGACAGGCTTCGCTCCTGGAGCAACGGCCCTTCGTGGGCGGCCGTAGCGACGAGACCGTCTGGGCGCTCGTGCCCGCGTGACGAAAACCGCCCCAGGTCCGCGGACCTGGGGCGCTTTCCGTTTTCAAGACTGGCGGTAGCGGTGGGATTCGAACCCACGGAGGACAGAGCCCTCGCATGTTTTCAAGACATGTTCCTTCGGCCGCTCGGACACGCTACCGCTGTCGAGGGTATCCGACGGTCCTTTGCCGGAACGCTTCGGATCTGGTCGAAGTCCGCTAGTCGAAGTCCCAGTCGGTCGCGATGCCGACGATGACCACCAGCAGGGCGAGAGCGACGATGATCGCGATGCCGAGGTAGCCGATGATGATCGCCGCGAGCGCCATCCCCTGGCCGCCTGCTTCCCCGCGTTTGGCCTTCGAGTGCGCGATGTGCCCCATGATCACGCCGATGACCGACAGCAGCCCGGTGCAGGCGACGAGACTGGCGATCGACACGACCAGGGCGGCGATCGCCAGGCCCTGGTCCTGCGGCGGCTGAGGCGCGCCGTAGCCGTATCCATAACCCGGCTGCGGGTACGGCTGGCCGTACGGGGGTTGCTGGCCGTAAGGCTGCTGTTGACCGTAGGGGTCCTGCGGATATGTCACCGGCTCACCGTAACCGCCGATGCTTGGTTCAGGAGGCTTGGCTCTTCGCGGCTTTCGCGGCGATTCGCGCCTGGACCTCGGGACGGCGCAACGGCGGCACCGTCGTCGGCGGCTGACGGCGGGCTGGCAGTTCGGACAGCAGCCGCCTGGTGACCGCGGTGATCTCGGCGACGGCGGCCTCGAAGGGCTCGCGGGTGGCGTCGGACAGGCTCTGCACCCCGGACACCTTGCGGACGTATTGGCGGGCGGCGGCCTCGATCTCGTCCGGCGTCGCCGCCGGCTCCAGGCCTCGAAGCGTGGTGATGTTCCGGCACATGCCCCGATCCTACGTCCGCCCACCGACGTTTCCGGGCGCTTCGATCACACAGTCGGTTAGAAGCTGCCCCGGTTCGTTGACGACGGAAAACGTGCGAAGGCACCCTCGGCGGAGTGCCCCTCAGACCCCGCTCTCTTCGCCGTGCGCCCGTCGAGCCGATCCCCGAACCGGCCGAACCTTCCCCGATCCCGGAACAGGTGTGGCAGCGCGTCCCGATCGACGCCCTGATCGACCTCGTCACCGAGGTCTTCACCGCGCACGACCTGCCGTGGTCCCGTGCCAGGATGGCCGCCGAGGCGCTGTGCCACGGCGATCTCACCGGAACCCCGGAAGCGGGGGTCGCCGAGCTGACCCGGCTGCATCTGCCGATGCTGGTCAACGGCCTGGTGCGGCCGCGGGCCGAACCGCTGATGATCGCCGACCGCGGTGCCGCCGCCTTGATCGACTACCGCCGCGCGCCGGGGCTGTGGGCCGTCGGCGACGCGATGGACCGGGCGGTGTCCCGGGCGGGCCGGTACGGCGTCGGGCTCATGTCGGTCCGGGGCGTCGGGCCGTTCGGCCGCGCCGGGCACCATGCCGCGAGGGCGTTGCCGCATTCGATGATCGGGCTGGTCATGGCGGCGGGCGGGGAGCGCGGGATCGCCGCGAATCCGCTCGGCATGGCCGCCCCCGCCGGCGCGTACCCCGAATTCGTCCTCGACATGGACACGCTGGCCGACGACACCGCCAGCGCCTCGATCGCCGGTTTCGCCCTGCTGGTCGAGATCTTCGCCGGGGTGCTTTCGGGCGTCGGCGACCACGATCACGACACCGGGCTCATGGTGATGGCCATCGCGCCGACGACGCTGCGCAGCGCCGACGGGTTCTACAAGGCCGCGAGCGCGTTGTTCGGCAGCCTGCTCGGCTGGGAGGGCGGGAACCCGGTCCGCTACCCCGGCTGGCGTGAGGCGCAGTACCTCGAACAGTGCCAGGCCCTGGGTGTGCCGCTGAACGAGCCGGTGCACCGCGAACTCGAAGACCTCGCGAAGGCGCTTCGCCTGGCCCCGCTGAAGGGCCGCTAGGCGAGAACGACGCGGCCGCCTTCGCCGCCGACCTCCACGACGTCGCCGTTCGTCAGCTGACGTCCGCGCCGGACCTCCACCTCGCCGTTGACCGTGACCTCTTCGGCGTCGAGGAGGTCTTTGGCGTGCGAACCGTCTTCGGCCAGGTTGGCCAGTTTGAGGAACTGGCCGAGGCGGATCGGCTCGCCGGTGATCGGGACGTCGTGGATGCTCATGGGGAGATCATCCCCGGGCGTCCATCTTCCGGTACAAGGTGGCGACGTCGGTGTCGAAGTAGCTGCTGTAGGACGTGTCCGGGTCGTCCCCGCCGTACAGATAGCCGCCGATCACGCCGACGACGGTGCCGAGTCCGGTCTTGGGGTCGGGGTCGACCACCCACGGGCCGCCGCTGGTGCCGGTCGTGAAGCCGGGGCAGCCGACGCGCATCTGGTAGGTGTCGGCCTGGCTGCTGGTGCCGTGGCAGACGACCGGCGCCTCCCGTTCGTCGGGATACCCGGTCAGGGTGATCGGGTGGGCGAATCCGCCGCCGGTCACCAGGGTGTTGGCGCCGGTGACGCTTTCGAGGGTCTTCGTGCTGCCCGCCTGGCGGGCCGTCGCGAACCCGACATCCAGGTCCGGATCGGACGAAACGGCCCAGCCGTCGGGAACCTGCGGATCGGAGACGTCCCAGTAGCCGTAGGGCGCGACGCCGTCGTGATAGCCGGGCGCGAACGAGATCCCCGTCGCGTACTCGCCGCCTTCGCCGTCGTGGAGGCAGTGCGCCGCGGTGAGCAAGAGGTCCCCCGGGCCGCTGTGGACGACGCTGGCCGTGCAGAAATGCGTCCCGTCGAGGAAGAGCGCGCCGATCGCCGGATTGGTCCGCGGCGTGGCCGGGGTGACCGCCACCGTCGCGGGGGTGTCCCCGGGCTCGGGTTCGGCGGGTTCGGACGCGGCGGAACAACCGGTCAGAACGAAACAGAGCGCGAGCAGCAGGGCGCGGCGCATCCTCTTCCCTCCGGTCGTCCACGGCTGTCCTGGTTACAGATCACCATAAGCGGTCCACGAACACAGCCCGAATCGATCAACGCACAGCAAGCTCACAGCCGTAGTATGTGTTACCTCCGGTAACAGTCGAACTTGGGAGCGGGTATGAAGTCGTTCACGGACAAGGTCGCGGTGATCACGGGCGCGGGCTCGGGAATCGGCAGGGCGCTCGCGATCGAACTGGCGGGACGCGGGGCGAGGCTGGCGCTTTCCGACGTCGACGCCGTCCGCGTGGCGGACACCGTGGCGTCGTGCGAGAAAGCGGGCGCGACCGCGAAGGCCTACGCGCTGGACGTCGCCGATCGTGACGCCGTTCTCTCGCACGCCGAGGAGGTCGCCGTCGATTTCGGGGGCGCCAACCTCGTGGTGAACAACGCCGGGGTCGCGCTCGGCGCGACGGTCGAGGAAATGACCTGGGACGACTACGACTGGCTGATGGGCATCAATCTCGGCGGTGTGGTCAACGGCACGAAAGCCTTTCTGCCGCAGGTGATCGCTTCGGGCGACGGCCATATCGTCAACCTTTCGAGCGTGTTCGGCTTCATCGGCGTGCCCACGCAGAGTGCCTACAACGCGGCGAAATTCGCGGTGCGGGGCTTCACCGAGGCGCTGCGGCAGGAAATGCTGATCGCCCGGCATCCGGTCGCGGTCAGCTGCGTGCATCCCGGTGGCATCAAGACGAATATCGCCCGCGACGCGCGGGGTGGCGTCGAGCGGGACATCGACAAAGCCGCCGAAGGCTTCGAAAAGATCGCGAGGACGACGCCGGAGAAGGCCGCGCAGACCATCGTTCGTGGTATCGAACGGGGGACGGCGCGCATCCTGATTGGACCGGACGCCTATGCCATCGACGCGATTCCCCGCGTGCTCGGCTCCTTTTACCAGCGGCCGTTGGCACTACTGGGGCGCTTGGGGATGAAGAACCTCTGAACGGAGTAACCCTCCGTGGTCCGGACGGCTCGGGATAACTCGATCGGGGTGCGTTACTTACGGCGGCGTCGGAAATGCACCACAATGCTCAAGTTCGTGATTCCGCTTCCGGAGGTCCCCATGCCGCGCGCCGCCCAGCGCCGTACGCCGACCGATGCCGCCCTCAGCGCGAGTGTGCCCATCGAGACAGCCGAGTTGCTGGACCGGACGGGGATCATCGCGGCGAGTCTGCCGAAACGGCGGCGCAGCCCGGAGAACGAGATCGAGCCCGAGCCGATGCCGGTCCGTGCCCCGGTCTGCGAGCCGGTCGTCGACAAGGATCTGCGGCCCAAGGCCGTCGTCATCCATCGCCGGGCCAGGTCCTGGCTGGTCGGTGGCACCGGGGTGGCGCTGCTCGCGATCGGCTGGTTCGCCGGCACGTTCACCCTCGCGCCCGTCGACGACACCGCCTTGCCCGAGCGGCCGCTGCCCACCGTGGCGACCCAGCAGGCCGCGCCGCCGGTGGTCCAGCCCACGCAGCCCGCCCCGGTGACCGTCTACGTCCCGGTCACCGTGAAGCAGAAAGCGCCCGCGACGACGAAGAAGAAGCCCGCCAGGGAACAGGTCGTCGCGCTGCCGCCCGCCGAGCCCCGGCCGACGGAGCAGCCGCGCTCCGACATCACGGCGCAGAACAGGGCCACCGAAGACCTGCGGAACATGATGGACCCCGTCATGGCCGGTTCGCTGGCGATGGAAATGGCGCAGGGGATGATGGGTTACGGCACGGGGCGCTGACCTCGCGAGATCGTCTCTCCACAGTGGACGATACCGGGCGTCGTGGGCCGGATGGCCGCTGACAGTGCGGAAGTGATCCATTACCGTGAGCCAAGGGGAGGGGCTCATGGAGAAAGGGGACTCCGCACGGGACACCGGTTTCAAGGCCGCTTTCGCGGTCGGTGAATTCCGTGCGTTGTGGGCGGCCGAGGCGCTTTCGCAGGCCGGTGACCAGCTGGCCAGGGTCGCGTTGTCGGTGCTGGTCTGGGAAAGAACGGCGTCGGCCGGGCTGACCGGGCTCACTTACGGATTGACGTATCTGCCGACGCTGATCGGCGGCACCTTGTTCGCCGGATTGGCGGACCGGTATCCACGGCGGACCGTGATGATCGCCGGTGATCTGGTGCGCGCGGCGCTCGCGATGCTGATGGCCGTGCCGGGAACGCCTTTGCCGGTGCTGGCCGGGCTGTTGGTGGTCCTGACGATGGCGGGCGGACCGTTCCGGGCGGCGCAGCTCGCGTTGCTCCCGGACGTCCTCGAAGGCGAACGGTACGTCGCCGGGCTCGCGGTCCGCACGATCACCATCCAAACGGCACAGCTGGCCGGATTCGGCGGTGGCGGACTGGTGATCGGGCTCGTGACGCCCTACTGGGGCCTGGTGATCGACGCGGTGACCTTTGTGGTCTCCGCGCTGCTCGTGTCCACAGGGGTGCGTCGACGCGGGCCCGCCGTCACGGAATCATCGGTGAAAAGCCGTGTGGCGCGGGCTTTCAGTGGTGAAGGCGCCAGAGAACTGTGGCGGGGCAAGGGAATCCGCGTGCTGTTCGGGTTGAAGATGCTCGCCGGGTTCGCCATCGCGCCCGAAGGGCTCGCGGCACCGCTCGCCAACGGTCTCGGGGCGGGGAGTTTCGCGGTCGGGCTCATTCTCGCGGCGGATCCGGTGGGTTCGGTAATTGGATCGTGGATCTTCACGAAATGGGTTCCGGCGCGACGGAAAACGCGAATGGTCGGCATTCTCGCCATTGCATCCGTCGTTCCTTTGCTTTTTGTCTTCTTTCGTCCTCCGCTGCCGGTCTGTCTCGCGCTGATCGGGCTCAGCGGGGCCTTCGCGGCGCCGTACCACCTCCAGGCCGTCGCGCTGATGGCCCGCGCGGTGCCGGACGGCGTCCGGGCGCAGGTGATGGGCCTGACCTCGACGAGTTTGGTCACGGTGCAGGGAATCGGGATCATGCTCGCGGGCGGCCTCGCCCAGTTGACCGGTCCGTTCGTGGCCGTCGGGGTGGCCGCCGCGGTCGCCGTCGCCGCGGCGGGCCCGATGGTGATGGCATGGAAACGCGCCATCGCCACCGGGCCCGATGTATGGCTCCCGGCCGGGAGCCGGGCCGGCTGAATTGGTGGGATCAGTCCTCGCGACCGTTCATGATGGTCCTCCCTCCCACTGCTCCATCTGTGTGTTCCGGAAATGACTCGAGCCACCCTCAGTACTACCTCGGATACATTGAATTGTGTACGGAAGGGGGACCGGTGACGATGATTATGGGGGATGCGGAACTCGCCGGAGAAGGGACCGGTACACGTCTGAGAGCCTGGGTCCGACACTGGGAGCTATGGTCCGGACCACGTGGCGTACCTGCGATTTTTCTTGTGGTGGAAGGACTTGCGGCTACAGTCGCCGTAATCGCCTTGCTCCGATCGAACTACGAGACTACGGAATTCGTCCGATTTGGATCACTGCTCGGCCTTGCTTTCCTGCAAGCCGAGCTTTCCCGGTCGGTGGAACGTTTGCGGCGGACGCTGTGTGACCGACCGCACATCAACATGACTTCGGTGTGGACTTTCGCGGGGGTGCTCGTCCTGCCGCCGGGGCTGGCGCTGGCCCTCGGATTGCTCATCTACCTGCATCTTTGGCTCCGGGTGTGGCGGGGGATGAGCCACCGCCCGGCGTACCGCGTCGTCTACTGCGCGGCGGCCATCGTGCTCTCCTGCCTGGCCGGGGGAGCGATCGTGGCCGGGTGGAACGGCCTGCCGGTGGGGTTCTCCGGCTCGCTGCGGATCGTCGAGGCGGCGGCCGTGTTCACCGCGGCCAACGCGTTCATCGTGGCGCTGTCGGTCTACCTGCACACCGGGGGCCGGTCGCCGCGTTCGCTGTTCGGCACCGGGGACGACAACCTGCTGGAGGTCACCACCCTGGTGCTCGGGACCTCGACCGCGCTGGGCATCGTGCACGCGCCCGCGCTGGTCCCGTTCGTCCTGCTGCCCGTGCTGGTGCTGCACCGCAGTGTGCTGGTGCGGCAGCTGGAGATCGCGGCGAACATCGACGGCAAGACCGGCGTGCTGAACGCGCACGCGTGGCACGTGCTGAGCGAGCGGGAGCTTTCGTCGGCGGCCAGGGCGAAGAGCAAACTCGGGGTGCTGATGCTCGACCTCGACCACTTCAAGCAGGTCAACGACGTCTACGGACACCTCGCGGGCGACGCCGTGCTCAAGGTCGTCGCGACGACGATCTCTGAGCACGTACGCGACTACGACTCCGTCGGGCGCTTCGGCGGCGAAGAGTTCGTCGTGCTGCTGCCCGGTGCGACGGAGACCGAGGTGATCCCCGTGGCCGAGCGGGTCCGGCAGGCGGTGATGGCGATCGAGGTCGAGGTCGTGACGGCGTCAGGACCGCGGACCGTACGAGGACTTTCGGTGTCGATCGGCGTCGCGGTCTACCCGGCGGGCGGGCCGGTGCTGGAACGGCTGCTGCACGTCGCTGATTCCGCGCTGTACCAGGCCAAGCGGAGCGGGCGGAACCGCGTCGTCTCCCTGGCGGCCGCCTGATCCGCTCGCGTGCGGACTTCGGGTGTCGCGAAAGCCACTTTCAGGAAGTCCGTGAAGGCCTCCTTCCCTACCTTCAAGGTAGGGAAGGAGGCCTTCACGGACTCAAGAGGGTCTACCAGGGCGAGTTGCCCTCGTCGTCCGGAGCTTCGTGACGCCGCTCGCGAGGAGCCTGCGAAGGCGGCGGAGTGGAGGCCGATGGCGGCGGAGGAGGCGGAGGCTCGGACGCCGTCGGCTCCTCCTCTTCGATCTCGGGGAAGCGGCTGCGCAGGGTGCCGATCATCAGCTCCCTGGTCTCCTGGTCCTCGTCGCCGAGCGACTCCTGCATGACCTCCGCGACCTTGCCGGCGATCCCGCCCTGCGCCTGGTGCATCGTCGCGAGGATCTGCCGCGACAGCTCCTCCATCGGGTACGTCCTGGCCTTGTTCCCGAATTCGAGAGCCGTCACGCCGCCGTCCGCCCCGACGGTCACCTTGACGGCGCCGTCGGAGCTGGTGGCCGTCAGCCGCAGCTCCTCGGTCCGCTCCTGGGCGGCCGCGTAGCGCTGGGCCTTCTCCTCCAGGCCCGCGGCCCACTGGTCCATTTTGCGCTGGGCCTCGTCCGGGTCCAGCATGAGCTCACCGAGCTCGTTCGGCCTCGTCACTGCTTTCCTCCGATGTCCAAGGCCTTGAAGTCGGCCTTGAACGGTTCCGCGTTGGTCTTGTCACCGTCCACATAGGACTTGGCGGCGGAGCGGACGTTGTCCGCCGTCGCCTGCACTCCTTCACCCGCCGCCTTGATCGCCTCCGCCGCGCGTTCGCCCGCCGGGTTGACGATCGGCGGAAGGAACGCGCACAGCAGGCCGTACGCGTCCGCCGACATCGCCGAACCGGTCGCGCCGTGCGCGGTGTTCAGCCGGTCCACGAGCCCGTCGAGATGGCTCGCGTGCGCGGTCAGGTCGTCCGGATCGACCTCGAACGAGGGCGCTGTCACTTCCAGTCCTTGTTCTGCCAGTCACCGATCACCGGAGGTGCCACGACCTCGTCGGCGGCGAAGAACGACGGGTCGTCGGACTCGAGGTACTCGGCGGCCTTGTGTTCCTTGTCGTCCTGGCCCTGCCCCTTGGCGCCACCGGGTGCCATGCCGCCCATCGGGCCCATGCCGGTGCTGCCGGGCTTGCCGCCGGTACCACCGGCGCCGGCCGCGCGGGCCGCGGCCGCTTCGGCGTCCATCGCGCCCGCGGCGCCACCCATGCCGAGCGAGCCCGTCGACCTTCCGGCGCCACCGAGACCACCGGCGCCCGAGCCACCGGCACCGCTACCACCGCTGCCACCGAAGCCGCTGCCACCACTGCCGCCGCCGAAGCCGCTGCCGCCGGTGCCCCCACCGGGGATACCGGGGATGTTCGGCATCTTGGGCGGGGTGTACGGCGTGGGCTTGTAGGAGGAGCCGGGGTCCGGGAAGTTGGGGATGTTCGGGCGGGGGATCGGCGGGATCCTCGGCGGGACCGAGTTCGGTCCGCCGCTGCTGGGTCCCGGGATGTTCGGCAACGGGATGTTCGGCGGGTTGTACGGGAGACCGCCGCCCGGACGCGGGCCGCCGCTTTCGGGGAAGGGCATGTTCGGCGGGTTGAACGACGGCGGCGAGACGGACGGCGGGGTGTAGCCCGTGGTGTGCGTCCCTTCGTCGATCTTGGGCATGCTGATGTTCGGCGACGACGGCGGGCGGTAGTTCTCGCCGGACGGCCCGTTCGGGATGTTGGGCATGACCGGGTTCGTGACGGGGCCACCGCCGGGACCGCCACCAGGACCGCCACCGGGGCCACCGCCACCGGGGAAACCACCGCCGGGGAAGCCGCCACCCGGATTACCGCCGGGGTTGCCCCCGCCCGGGCCGCCGTTCGGCGAGCTGAAGGGGCTCATGCCGCCGGGGCCACCGCCCGTGCCGCCGGGTCCGCCCTGCGGGCCCCCGTCGAGCGAAGCGGCGATGCCGTCCGGACGGGTACGTCCGTCCGCGTCCACGTTGAAGGGGCTGGGGTTCTGCGTGCCGTCACCGGACATGGGGGTGCCCTGCATGGCGGGCTTGAACCCGCCGCCACCGGCGCCGCCACCGGACATCGGCGTGCCCTGCATCTGCCGGGTCGCCTGGGCCGTCTTCAACTTCGGCGGGGCAGGGAACGCCGGGGTGGCGATCGCCGAGCCGACCGTCTTGTCGAACTCGGTCATCACCTTCGCGGCCTGGTCGCGCGCGTCCTGCTGCTTCTTGAAAGTGCCGAGGTCCTTGCCGAGCTGCGCCATGTACAGCACCGGGTCTTTGATCGTCTGCAGGTTGGCGTTGGCCTCCTGCACGCTGAACGCCACCGGCGGGTTCGCCGCCATCAGCTTCTGCGTCTCGTTGAGGGTCTGCGAGTGGATCTGCTGCTGCCGTCCGGTCAGCGTCGCGCCGTTCGCCGTCGCGCCGAGCCACTTGCCGACACCGGCGAGGTGTTCGCGGGCCGCGTCGCCGCCCTCGCCCTCCCAGTTGGCCGTGCTCGCGCTGATCGCCTTCGCCAGGTTGCGCTGGTGACCGGCCAGGTCGTTACCCGCCCGGACCCATTCTTCGGAGGACTCGCCGACCGAGGCCGGGTCCGCGTTCTCCGCGATCGCGGACTGCATCTGCTCGTGGGTGGCGTTGCCCCAGACGGTGGACGGCGGGTCGCCGGGCTTCCGCATGTCCAGGTTCTTGTCGAGACCCTCGCGCGCCTTCTCCAGTTGCCCCTCGTACATCTTCTGAGTGAACTGGTCCTTCAAGCCGACGAGTGGGGTCTTCCCCCAGCCGAGCAGGTTGAAGATGAGGTCCGTTCCGGCCGAGGCCCCGGCCCGGATCTCGTCGCCGGACGCTCCCTTGTCCGCCAGTGGCCCGACGTAGTAGTCGGACGACGAGTCGGCCGTCGGGTCGTAGTGCCCGTCGAGCTTGTCGTAGTCGGGCGAGTTCGGGTCGGAGACCTTCGCCGTCTTCTCCTCGGATTCGGTCACAGGTCTCTCCTCAGATCTCGGTGTCGATCTGCTTCAGGTTGCGCTGGTTCTCGTTGTCGCGTTCGCGGTAGTTCCGCTTGGCGAGTTCGATCGCCTCGACGTAGGTGGGGAACTCGGCGCGAGCGGTCTGGAGCTGGGTGAGCAGGCCCTGCGCGTCCGTCGCGGTGCCGAGCATGTGCTGGGAAACCCACTGCGCGGTCGCGGTGGAGCTCATCGGCGGCGACTTCTGCAGCTTGGTCAGCGCGCTCCAGCGCTCTTCGAGGCTGTCGATCACACCTTGGAGTGACCGGATCATCTCCTGGCCGGTGGTCTCGTCGACGGCGAACCCGCCCTGCACCGCCAGTCGCTTCAGCGCCATGCCTTGGAGGGCCGGCTTGAACGCGGCCATGGGCCGCAGGTCCTGCGCCGCCTCGAACTTCGCTGTCGGCTGCAGTTCTTGTGCTTCCTCGGTCAACGGAGGGTCCTCTCGCCGGGTTCAGGAAGGTCAGTAGATGTCAGCGATGGCGTCCCGGATCGCGTTCGCCACGCCCGACTGACTGGCCGGGTCGTAGTGACCGATCACGGCGCCCGAGGCTTCGTCGGTCTCGGTCCAGACTAGGTACCGGCCGTCTTCGGTGTCGAGCCAGCTCAGCGGCGTCGACCGGAGCCGTTCGCCGCGGCG
This sequence comes from Amycolatopsis thailandensis, assembly GCF_002234405.1. Classification (GTDB taxonomy): domain Bacteria; phylum Actinomycetota; class Actinomycetes; order Mycobacteriales; family Pseudonocardiaceae; genus Amycolatopsis; species Amycolatopsis thailandensis. The sequence goes on from NZ_NMQT01000002.1 coordinate 32,579, forward strand.
GCCGATCCCGCTCACGATGATGTACCCGCCACCGAGGCGGGGCCCGGCCAGCACCTGCTCCAGGACTTCGAGGTCGCTCTCGTCGTTGCGCGGGGCCGGAGACTCCGGCCGGGCGCGGACGACGCCGGTGAACTGGAGGTTGCCGAACGCGTCGGTCTCCTCCTCGTCGAACTCGGCTTCGGCCTGACGGCGCGCGGTCATCGCGGAGACGGCGCGCTCCTCCTGCTGCACGATCGTGCGGCGGCCGGTCGACGCGGGGCGCATCCGCGGCAGCACCCCGGAGAGGACCTCGACCAGCTCGTCGTCGGAGAAGAGCGCGAACTGGAGTTCGTCTTCGCCGTGGGCCTGCGTGATGCCGAGCGCCTGCCTGCCGTCGGTGAGGGTGAGGACGGCGATGTCCTGGCCGAGACCGTCGATGCCGTTGATCGAGACGGTGATCCGGTGATTCCCCAGCAGCGCGAACGCGGTGCGGACGGCCTGGTTCAGCTCGCCGTTGATCGACAGGCGGCGCTGTTCGAGATCGGTGTAGACCTTCCGGACGATCGCGGTGTACCGCTCCGGGACGATCGAGGTGTTCTGGACACGCAAGGGAAACAACCGGGCATCGACGCCAAGCGCCCGCCCGACCACCGTCGCCTCGATCGTCCCCAGCGCGAAATCGGCTCGCTCAGCCATGCTTCTGCGCTACTCCCTCACGGGGGCCGTACCCCGTCACGATCGGCTGACCTGCATAGAGGGGGCCGACTTTGTTAATGGCCAAAACAAACTAGCACAGCGCATGACTGTACGGAACCACACGAACAGCACCGAACCCGATGGAATGGATCACAATGCCCGATCGGGCACTTTTCTTGCCCCTAAAGGAATAACGGCCGTTCACCGCGATGCTACCGGTCGACCGTCGCGGGTGCGTAAGTCGTCATCCGGCGGGCCACGTCCGTCCGTGAACGGGCTCCGAGTTTGCGCAGAACCTTCGCCACGTGTTGTTCCACGGTGCGCGGGGAAAGGAACAGTCCGTCCGCTATCTCCCGGTTCGTCCGCCCGTCGGAAAGCATCCGCGCGACCTCGAGTTCCCGGGGCGAGAGTTCCTGGCCGTAGCCGCGCCGCCCGCGTTGCGAGGGCGCCCACGCGCCGTGCTCCCGGAGCAGGTGGCGGCACCGGCCGGCGTCCCTGGTCGCGCCGAGCCGCTCGTAGGCCTCCGCGGCCGCCGCGAGCTCCTCGATCGCCTTGCCGTCGCCCGCGGTGAGCCGTCCCGCGTCGAGGCGGCCCGCGGTGAGACGGCACAACGCGGCCCGCTCCCGGGCGCCGATGGCCTGGTACGGCATCGGCAGCGCCTCGTAGCCCGCCGCCGCCTCGTCGAAAACCGTTGCGGCGGCGGGATGTTTGCCGCGCGCGTCGAGCAGGATAGCCTGCCCGGCCAGCAGCGCGACCCGGGAGACCGGCGAGTCCTTGCCCTCGACGCCGCGGGCGAACTCCTCGACCACGGCGTCCGCCTCCGACCAGCGCCCGGCCCGCGTGTAGGCCTCGGCCGCGGCGGGGACCAGCCCCGCCGCCCACACCCAGACGCCCTTGCGCCGGGCCGCCGCGACGGCGTTGTCGGCCGCCGCGCACGCGCCGTCGACGTCGTCCGTCGCGAGGAGCACCCTGATCAGGACCCCCGACGCCGAAAGGACGACCGGGATGGGTCCGTGCTCCGGCGCGTGCACGCTCGCCGCGGCCAGATGCCGTTGCGCGGCGGCGAATTCCCCGCGGACGGCGGCCAGCCCGCCGAGGACGAGCGAGGACTCCATGACGATCGGGCCGAGGTCGGGGTAGCCGTCGCGGAGCTGTTCGGTGACCTCCGCGAGCCCGGACCAGCGGCCGCGCACCCAGTCCAGCCGGACCTGGGTGCCCTGAGCGAGCCCGGCGGCGTAGAGCGCGCCGGCGTCGGTCGCGCGGCGGATCCCTTCCGTGACCAGCTTTTCCGCCCTGGCCAGGTGCCCGGCCCAGGACTGCGCGTCGGCGAGGTTGCACCACAGCCGCGCGAGCTGGACGCGTTCGGCGACGCCGGTGCCCTGTTCCGGCAGTTCGGTGAACTCGGTCCAGGCCGAGCCGTCGCCGATGTGCGCCTGGGTGGCGATCCGGTCGCCGAGGAGCGCGAGCCGCAGCTCCGGGTCTTCGAGCCGGTCGAAGACGTCGCGGGCCCGGTCCATCCAGACCTCGTGCCAGGACAACGGGGTCAGCCCGTCGATCGGCTGGGCGAGCAGATTGATCCCGCGGGCGGCCAGTTCCGGTTCGTCGACCAGTTCCGTGATCGCCTTCTCCACCTCGACCCGGCCCCGGCCCAGGCGCCCGATCGTGCGGACCAGCAGCATCCCGAGACTGAGCCGGATCGTCCCGCGCACGCTCGTGCGCAGGTCGGTGAGGTCTTCGAGGATCCGCTCCAGCGTCTCGATGACGTCCGGGCGGAAGCCGCGCAGCGCGACCTGGCTGAGTTTCGTGGCCAGCCGGGCGATGTCGTCCTCGCCGAGGCCCGCCTCGGCCAGTACGGACTGGAGCAGGTCGATCGCGCGTGACGTGTCGCCCTGGGCGATGGCCTCGTCGGCGGCAGCCTCGGCGTAGTGGCGCCACTGTTCGGTCCGCCCCGCCGCGCGCGAGTGGTTCGCCAGCAGCGTCAGCGGCGGGATCGGCTGGGCGGCGAGCACCTGGATGGCGCGCGAATGCAGCAATGTCCTTTCGGGACCGCTGATGGTGTCGTAGACGGCCTTGCGCGCCAAGGGATGCCGGAAGCCGTAACGGTCGCCGCCGAGTTCGCCGAGCACCCCGCCATCCAAAGTGGACAGAAGGGCCGAGCGGAGCGCGTCGCCGCCGAGACAGGCGAGTTCACCGATCACCGGCGGTTCGGACGGGACGGCGAGCACCGCCGCCGCGCGGGCCAGCCGGACCGCGGGTTCGGGAAGTCCTTCGAGCCGTTCGGTGATGGCCTCACGCAGGGAGATCGGGACTTCGAGGCTCTCCAGGAGCCGATCCGAGAGCACTTCGCCGATCGGCAGCCGTCCGGCGGCGTCCCGCAGCGCCCGAAGGGTCTCCTCGACCACGAACGGGATCCCCGCGGTGCTTTCGTGCAGTTTCGCGGTGAACGGCGCGGAAACCCGCGGCAGGTCCAGCAGTTCCTCCGCCAGCTTCCCGACGGCTTCGACGTCGAGCGCGCCCAGCGTCACGCGGGCGGTCTGGACGTTCGGCGGGGTGCGGAACGGGATGACGGAGCCTCCGTGGCCCGAGGGCGCGCCGGTCCGGTAGGCCGCGACGACGGCCAGTTCGGCGGGCATGGCCGAGGCGAGGAACCGCATCAGGTCACGGGTGCCCTCATCGGCCCACTGGAGGTCGTCGATCAGGACGAGCGCGGGCCCGCAGGCGATCAGGAGTTCGCGGACGGCGCGGAACTGACGGTGTCGTTCGGCGCACGGGTCGGCGAGTGGTTCAGGTTGGGGTGGAAGGCTTTCCGCGAGTTCGGGCAGCAAGGGTCTCAGCACCCCGGCGACCGGGCTGAGCGGGCCGAGCGGCCGGTCGCCCGCCGAACGCAGCGCTTCGAGCACCGGTCCGAACGGGAACGGTTCGCGCATCGGCTGGCAGGAACCGGAGAGCACCCGGCCCGCCGCGAACTCTCGGCGTCCGGCCAGCTCTTCGAGCAGCCTGCTGCGGCCCATCCCGGGTTCGCCCTCGATCAGCACGGCGGCGGGACGGCGCAGCAGGATCTTCACGATCGCCGAGACCTCGACGTCGCGGCCCACTAGTGCCGTCGATCCGGCGCGGACCGAGACCGAGGTCGGGCGAGGGGTGGCAAGCCACATCATGCGCTCCTCGGTAGGGAGTTCCCGGTGAGCCCGACACGATCTTGTGCGTTGTCCTGCGGAGCCTAAGCACTGCCTACCGGGTCGTAAACCACCCAACACGGACAGCACGGGCATCTCGCTAGGCCGTCTGCCGACGCACCGTCACCGGTTGGACGACGGATCGTCGGTTGGAAAATCACCAGGCGCCCGAAACGTCGGCGAGAAACCCGATCCGGCGATTCATCCCACGTTCAGGGGGTGGCAACGACTACGCAAGGTATTCACTCCGAAACCCTACTTACGGACGTGCCCGTACGGGTGCCAGCACTGAGTGATCGTCACCGGAGCAGGGGACTCGGCTCCCGAAGAATGGGTATACCTATCCCGCGCCGACCCGGATTGCGGGCTTCACCGGAGTCCAGAACTCTCACCCGTCAGGGGAGGGCTATCGCATGGCGAACCGGAGCCGTGCGTGATGACGAGGGAGAAGCATGAAGATCACGAAGCTCCTCGGTGTGGCCGCCACGACGGCACTGGCCACCGGTGCGCTCGTCACGGGCACCCCCGCGGCGGCGTCCTCGACCACCAGTCTGCTCAACGCCGAGATGGTTCCCGCCCTGCAACGGGACCTCGGCCTGACCGCGAGCCAGGCGCTCGCCCGGATCCAGAGCGAGACCGCCGCCGGCGCGCTCGAACAGTCACTCGCCTCGGCGCTCGCCGGCAGCTTCGGCGGCGCGAGCTACAACGAGGCCACCGGAAAACTCCGGGTCGGCGTCACGGACGCCGCGAAACTGGGGCAGGTCCTCGCCAGTGGCGCGGAAGCGGAACTCGTGCGCTTCTCGGCCGCCCAGCTCGATTCCACTGTGGACAAACTGAACGCGGGTGAGCGCGCGGCGGACGGCGCGATCACCGGCTGGGGCGTCGACACCAAGACCAACCGCGTGACGCTGAACGTCCTGCCGGGCGAAAGCGGCGTCGTCGACTCGTACCTGGAGAAGACCGGTGTGGACAAAGCCGCCGTCTCGGTGGTCGAGACCGCCGGGGTGCCGACCCTGAAGTACGACGTCCGTGGCGGTGACGCCTACTACATCAACAACTCTTCGCGCTGTTCGATCGGCTTCTCGGTCAACGGCGGCTTCCTCACCGCCGGGCACTGCGGCCCCGGCACGGTGACCGGCTCCAACCGCGTCGCGATGGGGTCGTTCTCCCGCGTCAGCTTCCCGAGCAACGACTACGCCAGCGTCCGGGTCAACAGCAACTGGACCCCGCGTGGCGTCATCAACAACGGCACCCGGGTGAGCGGGTCGAGCGAGGCCGCGACCGGCGCCTCGGTCTGCAAGTCGGGTTCGACCACCGGCTGGACCTGCGGCACCGTCGGCGCCAAGAACCAGACCGTCCGCTACTCCGAGGGCACGGTCTACGGCATGACCGCCACCAACGTGCGCTCGCAGGCGGGCGACTCCGGCGGCTCGTTCATCGCGGGCAACCAGGCGCAGGGCATGCTCTCCGGCGGCAACAGCTCGGTGACGTACTTCTTCCCGGTCCGGCCGGCGTTGTCCGCGACCGGGACCTCCCTGGTCCTCGGCTGACACCGTCCCCGGTCACCGAGAACCACCTGAAAAAGACGAAGGGCGGACCGAGTGCCTCCAGCGCACTCGGGCCGCCCTTCGCCTCTTTCCGTACCGCGGGAGCGGTGGCTGGGGGATCAGACGTTGCTGATCTCTTCGATCAGCGCCTCGACGTCGAAGTGCTCGCTCTCGGAGCCGAGCGGGACCAGCTCGTAGGTGGACTCGAGGAACGTCTCGACGTCCTCGCGTTCGAGCTCGAACGACGCGTAACCGTCGGGTGACTCGATCTCCAGCGTCAGCATGTCCTCGTCCTCGGAGAGGTCGGGGCGGACGCGGACGTCGCCGAGCCCGGACGGGTCGGTGAGACCGGTGGCGAGCAGCTCACGCGCGAAGGTCCACTCGACCCACCGGCCGCGCTCGGTCCGGAACGACACGGTCACCGCGAACGGTTCGCCGGCGTGGAAGGACAGGCGGGAGAGAACGGGCGTGCTGCTGTTGTTCAGCAGAACGAACTGGCTCTGGTGAATTGCGTCGGTGTGCACGGCCACTCCTCGGTGCTCTCGTGGTTCGCGCGGCGCGAACTTTTTCGTCTCGGGGAGGAGATGGCCGGACATACGGCGGATGACGCCAATGTCGCCACGTTCACGCTATCGGCTGCACCTGTCCATAGTGGTGTAACGCCGGGCACAGACCCCTTGCGTTCGGGCAGATACCCGTGGTGACGAGGTCGGGGAGTCCTTTTTGGACCGCTCAGGGATCCAGCGGCAGGGTCAGTCCCGTCTTGACCCGGTCCATCGCCACCGACGTCGTGAAGTGGCGCACGTTCGGGTTGTCGAAGAACATCCGCCGCGTGAACGCCTCGAAGTCCGCCATGTCCCGGCAGGTCACCACGAGCACGAAGTCCGCGTTGCCGGTGACGTAGTAACACTGCTGGACGTTGTCGTCGGCGAGCACCTGCCGCCGGAACCCGTCGAGCACCGCGAGGTTCTCCCGCTCCATCTCGACCATCACCACGAAGGTCATCGACAGCCCGAGCGCCCGCGGCGACAGCACCGCCACCTCGCGTTCGATCACCCCGGCCTCGCGCAGCCGCTTGATCCGCCGCTGCACGGCGGCCGCGGACAGGCCCACCTTGGCGCCGATGTTCTCGGCGATCGTGCGGGCGTCCGACTGCAGGCAGGCGAGGATGGCGACGTCCAGGCGGTCGAGGTCGGGTGTGTGCACCAAGCCAGGCTAACCGGACGACTCCTCCGGGCGCCCGCTCTTCGAGCGCGCCGTCGCGCGGCGTGGATCACCCCATCGGGCAAGGCGGGTTTCTTTGAATTGTGACCCGGAACACAACTGACGGGTCTACTGAATGGTAGCGCTTACAAGTGAATGGCAGACCGTGTATTCGCCCCGCGAAAGGATTTCTTGGTGCCCTCATCTCAGGCGGCCGTTCTCGCCGGTCTCGGCTCTTGGCTGCCTCCGCGCGTGGTGGGCAACGAGGAGATCGCCCAGCGGCTGGACACCTCCGATGAGTGGATCCGCACGCGGACCGGCATCGCCGAACGCCGGGTCGTCGACCCCGGGACGTCCACTGTGGATCTCGCGGTCGAGGCGGGCCGCCGGGCGCTGGCGTCGGCGGGGGAGAGCGAGGCGGACGCCGTCGTGCTCGCGACGTCGACGGCCGACCAGCTGTGTCCGGCCAGCGCGCCGCAGGTCGCGACCGAACTCGGGCTGAACGGCGTCGCCGCGTTCGACGTCAACGCCGTGTGCAGCGGGTTCATCTACGGGCTCGCCACCGGCGCCGGGCTGATCGCCGCCGGGATCGCCCGCCGCGTGCTGGTGATCGGGGCGGACGTCTTCACCTCGCTCGTCGACCCCGAAGATCGCGGCACGGTGCCGATCTTCGGCGACGGCGCGGGCGCGGTCCTGCTGCGCGCGGGCGACGCCGGAGACCTCGGCGCGCTCGGTGCCTTCGACCTGCACAGCGAGGGCGCGCTCGCGGAGCTGCTCTGGGTCGAGGCCGGCGGCGCGAAGAACCGCCGTTCGGACGACCCGCGTGACCACTACCTGGTGATGCAGGGCCAGACCGTCTTCCGGCACGCCTGCGCCCGGATGGCCGAGTCGGCGCGCGCCGTGCTGGAGTCCGCCGGCTGGACGGTCGGCGACGTCGACCGGTTCATCGGGCACCAGGCGAACATCCGCATCCTGCAGACCTGCGTGAAGCAGCTCGGGCTCGCGGCGGACGTGATGTACTCGAACATCGAAAAGGTGGGCAACACGAGCGCCGCGTCGATCCCGATCGCACTGGCCGACGCGGCCAAGGACGGGTCGCTCCAGCCGGGGCACCGCGTCGTGATGGGGGCCTTCGGGGCCGGGCTGACCTGGGGTTCGACGCTGCTGCGCTGGCCGGACGTCATTCCGGGCTGAGCGCGCTCGCCTCCCAGGCGTGCGTCGGTTCCTGGCGTCCGCGCAGCTCCAGTTCCGCGTACGGCTCCCAGTGCGCGCGTTCGCTCTCCAACGCGGCCTTGAGCACCGTCTCGCTCGCCAGGATCCGGCCGTCGGCGGACTTCGCGTGCTCGGTCAGGCGCGCGGCCTCGTTCACCGCGTCGCCGATGACGGTGTACTCGAACCGGCTGCTCGTCCCCAGCTGACCCGCGAAGACCCGGCCGCTCGCGACCCCGATGCCGAGATCCAGCTCGCCGGTCTCCTGTACCGCGTCCCGGATCGCCCGCGCGGCCGACAGTGCCGCCGTCTGCGCGTCCGCGAGCCGGGTCGGGGCGCCGAAGACGCAGAGCGCGGCGTCACCCTGGAACTTGTTGAGCAGCCCGCCGCGGGCGCCGACCGCGTTGACCACGCTGGTGAAGAACCGGTTGAGCATCTTCACCAGGTCTTCCGGCGGGGTGCGCCCCGCCAGGGCCGTCGAATCGACGACGTCGACGAACAGCGCCGTCACCTCGCGCACGTCACCCGAAAGCGAGGCGCCGTACTCGAGCGCGTGCCGGGCGACCTCGTCCCCGACGTGCCTGCCGAACAGGTCCCGCATCCGTTCCTGCTCGCGGAGCCCGGCGGCGAGGTCGTTGACCGAGGTCTGCAACAGGCCGATCTCGCTGGAGTCGTCGACGTCGACCCGGATCTCCTTGTTGCCGCGCGCGATCTCGTCGAGCGCGACCCGCAGCCGGTGCAACGGCGTCGCGACGGCCTTCGCGAGCAGGCCCGTCCCGATCGCGCCGACGCCTAGCCCGATCGCCGAAAGCATGATCAGGCTGGCGACGTGATCGCCCTGGCCGAGGTCCGGCGGCGTCGCCACCAGCAGGACACCGAGGAACGGGACACCGCTCGCCAGCGACCAGGTGACGATCACCCTGGTCCGCACGGTGACCCTGAGCGTCCCCTTCGGGGGCGTCACCTTGAGCGCGATCGTCATCACCGGGCGCGCGACCCATTCCGCCGCGAGATAGGTGAGGCCGACCGTGGTCAGCCCGCCGAGCCCGATCACCAGCGCCATCCCGAGCGCGTCCATCCAGGATCCGAGCACCCGGGCGAGTGAACCGAGCACGATGGTGCCGATCAGCCAGAGCGTCCCGCTCACGATCCCCATGTCGACCGGGATCCGCAGCGCCCGCGAGGCTTCGGCCTCCGTCGGCGGGCGGCCGAAGACGAACCAGACCGCCGTGCGCCGCTGCAACCAGGCCGTCCAGACGGTGCCGACCACCAGCGACAGCGCCACGATCCCGGCCGCGGTGACGCCGAGGATCCAGCCGTCTTCGCCGACTTCGCTCGGCAGGCCCTGCAGGAGCAGCAGCAACGCGACCACGCCCGCCCCGCACACACTGGACCCGAGGCCGAGCGCGGCGAACCCCAGGCTGGTCCTGAGCACCAGCCTGAACCGGCTCGACATCGTCTTCCCGCGCACCCGGTGATCGTATGACCTCCGCCGGAAAACGGTTCGCCAGTTCTCCCGTGCGGTGGTTACCGTGCGGGTATGGAACCGCTGGGCCAGGACGAGATCAGGGCGTCCTTCGTGAACTGCACGCGCGGCGAGGCCAAGGGCGTCACACTGCCCGCCCCGCCGAGCGAGATCCCTTGGGAGAAAAGGGAATTCCTCGGCTGGCGCGATCCGAAGGCGACCGCTCGCGCGTATCTCGTGCTGCCGTATCGCGGGGAGACCATCGGGCTTTCCCTCCGCGCCGCGCCCCGGCCGAAGGGCCGCGTGCTGCTGAGCAACATGTGCGGCCTGTGCACGACGACACATCCGCTGTCCGACATCGCGCTGTTCTCCGGGCGCCGCGCGGGGAAGCTCGGGCGGGAGGGGAACACGCTGGGCATCTACGCGTGCTCGAACCTCGCGTGCAGCCAGTACATCCGCGGCGAACTGAAGTCGGATGTGCCCCAGCCGACGGAAACGCTGTCGCTCGAAGAGCGCGTTTTCCGGCTGGAGGACAAGCTGCACCGGTTCGTGGAGCGGGTACTGGAGTCACGCTGACCTCCGCCGCGCGTGTGTGTCATGAGGGGTCCCCTTGGGACAATTTTCGTCCCAAGGGGACCCCTCATGACACGGAACCCTGCCCCTCGTCCTCGGGACTGCCGAGCCTCGGAGCGGATCACGCGAGATCCGTCTCCAGTCACGCGAGTTCCGTCCCCGATCACGCGAGTCACGCCTCCCGGCACCGGCGCCGACACACTTCAGAAGCGGAACCGCAGGATCCGCCCCATCTTCTTGAACGCGGGGAACAGCCCCGCGACCCACAACTGCGCCCGCAGCGACGTCGAGAGCCGGTCCTTCACTTCAGGCGTCGCGTAATCCGTCGAGTCGAGCTTCGAGACCAGCGTCAAGCCGAGACGCTCCAATTCGGAGATCTCGTCGATGCCCCAATACAACGTCGCGTTGGCCTTGCGGACCACGGGATTCAGCTTCTGCAGTTTGATCCCCAGCCTGCTGAAAGTGTCGAAGACCATTTCGCCGCCCTGCGGGAAATGCGCGATCAACCGCCGAAGCAGCTCTTCGCCTTCCGAGGGCCGCAAGTACATCGTCAGACCCTCCGCGATCACCAGACCGGGTTTGTCCGACGGGATCTCGTCGATCCAGCCGAAGTCCGTCACGGACGAACCGATGGTCCGGTAGCCGTCCCGCTCCGGGTAGATCCGGGAGCGCAGGTCGACGACCTCGGGGTAGTCGACGTCGAACCACCGCACCGTGGGCGGCGGGTCGAGGCGGTACACGCGGCTGTCCATCCCGCAGCCGAGCTGGACGACGGTCGCGTCCGGATGCGCGCGCAGGAACGACGCGGCCCAGTCGTCCATCGGCTTGGCCCGCAGCGCGACGGTCAGCCCGAGCTGACCGTCGACGCCGAGCGAACCGAAGTCGTAGTCGATCCGCTTCACGGCCTCGTCGGCCGCCTTGTCGCCGAGGACCGGCCGTTCGCTGCGGGCGTCGAGCGCCCGGCCGTACAGCGTGGCCAGCATCGTCGCCTTCTCTTCGGTGAAATGGACCTTCTCCACCGCACACCCCCGTCAGAAGTTTCATAAACTTCTGAAAACAATACTCGGGCGGAGGCGGCCCCGCTATCAAGGAAACGTCAATCCCGGGCCGTGTAGTCGTGGACGTAAGTCTTGGCGTCGAGCAGATGCCGCCGGGTGATGTCCCGCGCGGCCGCCGCGTCCGAACGGCGGATCGCTTCGAGGATCGCGCGATGCTCGTCGACGGCCTTGCGGATCTGCCCCGGTAGCCGCAGCGCCGCGCGCCGCTCCTCGCCGACCAGCGAGAGCACCGAACGCAGCAGATCGGTGACGTCGTCGTTGCCCGCGTTGCCCGCGATCACCCGGTGGAATTCGGCGTCGGCCGCGATCACGCGCAGCATGTCGCCGTCGGCCGCGGCCCGGTCCATCTCGTCGACGGTGCCTTCCAGCCGCTCCAGCACCCGCGGCGTGTGCTGGAGCGCGAGCCGCTCGGCCAGCGTCGGCTCGACGGCGGTCCGCAGATCGAACAGCTTCTCGACCAGTTGCTCGTGCTCGGAGAACCAGTTCCGGAGCGGCTGTTCGTCGACGGTCTCGCGGACATACGTGCCCGAACCCGGCCGCACCTGCACGTAGCCGATGGAATCCAGCACTCGCAACGCCTGCCGCAGCGAACCGCGGCTGATCCCGAGCTGTTCGCAGAGCGCCCGTTCGGCCGGCAGTCTCGACCCGGCGGGGAGCCTGCCCGAGTCGATCATCGTGCGCAGATGATCGACGGTCGCACTCCACACCTGCTCGCGCTCGTCCTCGGCCACGGACTCATCCTCGCAGGTTCGGCGGAACGCCCGGAAATGTCGGTGGAGGGTGTCATCATCTGACGATGACTGGGGTGGCAGGGCTGATCAAGGCATGGGTGCACGGCTGGGCGCTGTCCCGCGGCGTGGGGAGCCCGGTGGCCGAACCGGACGGATACCGGCTCGACGTCGGGCGTCCGGGGCATCGCGTGAGATACGTACTGGAGCACGCCGGGTCCGTCGAGAGCCGGGCCAGCGCGCTGACGGAGCCCGGCACCTGGCTGAAGGTGAGCGCTTCGCGTGAAGAGGTGGAAAGGACGGTGCCGTCGAGCTGGGAGGTCGGCCCGCCGGAGTACCTGATGAGCGCTCCGCTCGCGATGCGGCCCGTCATGGCCGCGCCCGAGCCGTACCGGGCGGAACTGGTCGGCGACGGCGTGGTCACCGACGTGGTGGTACGCGCGCCCGACGGCTCGCGCGCGGCCACCGGCCGGGTCGCGATCGCCGGTGACACGGCGGTGATCGACCAGGTCGTGACGGAGCCCGAGCACCAGCGCCGCGGGCTCGGCCGGTTCGTCATGCGCAGGCTCGACGAGGTGGCGGTCGCGGCCGGGGCGGAGCGAGCGGTCCTGGTCGCGACGGAGGAGGGCCGGGCGCTGTACCTGACGCTCGGGTGGACGGTGGCCGCGGAGATCACCGCGGCCCATCTGCCGGAGAAGAACTGAACAGGTCTTTGCCCGTGTCGTCCGCCTGATCACGCGTGTCGTCCATCCGGTCACGCGTGACGTCCGGTGCGGCACGAATCATCGCCACCGGCCGAACAAGACATAACGGGCCGGCTGAATGTTCGACTAGACACATCCAGAGCGCGAAAGGAGGTAACGATGCTTAGGGTGCGCAAGTGAGCGCTTTATGACGTGGTGGCACGCGGTAGTGATCTTCATCGCGGGGCTCTGGGCGGGCACCATCAACACGGTCGTCGGCTCGGGCACGCTGGTGACGTTCCCGGTCCTGGTCGCGCTCGGCTACTCGCCGCTGACGGCGACGACGTCCAACGCGATCGGCCTCGCGCCCGGCACGGTCAGCGGTGCGATCGGTTATCGCGACGAGCTCAAGGGCTACTGGCCGGAGGTCGTGAAACTCGCGGTGGCGTCGTTCTTCGGCGCGATCTGCGGGACGATCCTGCTGCTCTCCCTGCCGAAGGACGCCTTCGAGACCATCGTGCCCGCGCTGGTCGGGCTCGCGGTGGTGCTCGTGATCGTCCAGCCGCGAGTGGCCGCCTGGGTCGCGAAGCGCCGCGAGGAGAACGGGAAGGTCCACAAGATCGGGCCGCTCCTGCTGTTCCTGATCTTCCTGATCGGCATCTACGGCGGATACTTCACGGCCGCGCAGGGCGTGATGATGGTGGCCGTCATGGGCATGCTGATGTCGGAGTCGCTGCAACGGCTCAACGGCGTCAAGAACGCGCTCTCCGCCGTCGTGAACATCGTCGCCGGCGCGATCTACGCCTTCATCGCGCCGGTCAGCTGGCCCGTGGTCGGCCTGCTCGCGGTCGGATCGGTGATCGGTGGCCAGATCGGCGCGAAGATCGGCCGCAAGCTCCCGCCGAAGGTGCTGCGCGGCGTGATCGTCGTGGTCGGCCTCGCCGCGATGGTGCAGCTGCTCCTCAAATAGGAGACGGCCCGCACTCGTGAGCGCGGGCCGTCTCGAAGAGCTTGTCAGCGCGGGAAATCCCCGGCCGCTTCGAGGAAGAGGTCGTTCTCCTCGGGCGTCCCGATGGTCACTCGCGCGCCTTCGCCGGCGAACGGGCGCACGATCAGCTTCCGCTCCAGCGCGTGCTCCGCGAACTCCGTCGTCCGCTCGCCCAGCGGCAGCCAGACGAAGTTCGCCTGCGTCTCCGGCACCTCGTAGCCCTGGGCCACCAGGGCGTCCCGTACGCGGGTCCGCTCCGAGATGATCTCCTTGCAGCGCTCCAGCAGTTCGTCGGCCGCGTCGAGGGACGCGATGGCCGCCGCCTGGGCGATCATGTTCACCGAGAACGCGACGTAGACCTGCTTCAGCGCGACGGTGATCGCTTCCGGCGCGACCGCGTAACCCACGCGGAGACCGGCGAGGCCGTACGCCTTCGAGAACGTCCGCAGCACCGCGACGTTGTCCCGGCCGCGGGCCAGTTCGACGCCGTCCGGCACCTCGGCGTCGGTCACGAACTCCTTGTACGCCTCGTCGAGCACGACGAGCACCTCCGACGGCACGGCGTCGAGGAAGCGTTCCAGTTCGGCGCGCCGCAGGACGGTCCCGGTCGGGTTGTTGGGGTTGCACACGAACACCAGCCGCGTCTTCGGCGTGATCGCGGCGAGCATCGCGTCGAGGTCCAGTCCGTGCCCGGTCGTGAGCGGAACCTTCACGCTGACGGCGTTCGCCACCTGCGTGACGATCGGGTACGCCTCGAACGAACGCCACGGGAAGACGACCTCGTCGCCCGGGCCGCACAGCGCCTGGATCATCTGCTGGCAAAGGGAAACCGAACCGCAGCCGATGGCGATCCGCTCGACCGGTTCGCCCAGTTCGCGGGCCAGCCGCTCGACGAGCGCGGACGCCGTGATGTCCGGGTACCGGTTGATGCCCTGCGCGGTCTCGGCTATGGCCTGCGCCACACTCGGCAGCGGCCCACCGGGGACCTCGTTGCTCGCCAGCTTGATCGCGCCCTGGATTGTCCGGCCAGGGACGTACTTCGGCAACGATTCGAGATCCGCACGCGGCGAAACAGGGGACATCTTCGGCGCTCCTACGTCGGGGGGACGGTTTCGACACCGTATCCTCCCGCGTCGAGGCAAGCTCTGAATATTTACCTAAGAGTGGTCTGATGGAGGAATGACCCTGACGACCACGGTGGAACACCAGCACGCCGACGGCCACACGCTGAGCCTGACCTTCGCCGAACCGGATGGCGTCGTCCGCGGCGGGCTCGTGGTGCTGCATGAAGAGACCGAAGAGGTCGAAGAGGGTCTGGGACTGCTTCTGGCCGGGCTCGCCGGCGAAGGCTGGCTCACCGTCACCCCGCACCTGGACCGGGACAACCTCACGCAGCAGGATCTGCTCGAAGCCACCGACGCGACGCTTTCCTGGCTCGCCGAGCGCGGTGTCGAGGCGGATCTCGTCGGCGTCGTCGGTTTCGACCTGGGCGGAACGGCCGCGCTGGTCGTGGCGTCGAACCGCAGGCTGGGCGCGGCGGTCAGCGTCGGCGGGCAGGGCGTGACCGGGCTGCCGGTCCTCGTCGAGATCGCGGGACGGCTCACCAGCCCGTGGCTCGGCATGTACGGCGACGCGGGCGACGAGGCGGGAGGCGCCGAGGTCGAGCAGTTGCGTGACGCGGCGGCCAAGGCGAAGGTCGCGACGAACGTCGTGCACTACCCGGGTGCCAACCACCGCTTCGACGCGGATCCGGACGCCGCGGCGGAAGCCTGGCAGCGCACGCTGAATTGGTTCGACGCGCACCTGCGCTGACTCCATTCGCGCTAACATCTCCCTTGAATGTGACAGGGGAGGGTCGAATGGCACAGTCACCCAAGGTACCCGTGACGCCACAAGCCGCGTTCGGAGCTTCGGCTCCGGCGCTGGCTCCGGTGGCGGGTCAGATCCGGGACACCAAGACCGATGCCAAGAAGGGGACCGTCAAGGTCACCGAGGACGCCGCCAAGAAGCTCGTCGACGCGCTGCTGAAGGCGCGTCACGAGCTGAACGCGCTGATCAAGGACTCGGCGGAGTTCACGGCGCCCTTGAAACTGGGCGACAACTTCGTCGGGCGCACGATGAGCGAGCGTTTCCAGGGCGCCGCGACCGAGGGGGCCGAAGCCGCCGTGCCCGTGCTCAAGGACTTCGCCGTGGTGCTCAAGGACTTCCAGCTCACCGTGATGGCCGCGCGGAAGATGTACGTCGCCGCGGACGAAGAAGGCCAGGAGCAGCTCGAACGGGTCGCCCGCCGGTTCGACATGCAGGACATCGTCGAACCCGAGCGGAAGGACGAGCACTGATGCGCATCCTGCCCACGCCGTGGCCGCCGCCGGAACCCGAGCCCCAGCCCGGTCCCGACCACCTCACCGCCGAAATCGACTGGATGAGTTACCCGCACCGCGAGCTCTACGCGATGGTCCACGACGAGCTGGACCTGACGAGCGCGGAGGCCGTCGCCGCGCACTGGACGAAGATCAGCTCTTTCCTCGACCGGGTCGGCACCGAACTCAGGGCGGCCATCGTCGCCACCGCCGACGGCTGGACGGGCGAGGGCGCGGACAGGGCCCGTGACGCCGCGATCAAACTCGTCGACTGGGCCGGGGAGACCGGCTGGCGCGCGGAGAACGTCGCGAACTGCGTGCGCCGTCAGGCGGACATCGCCGAAACCGCGCGGCGCACGATGCCCGAGCCGCCGGGAGCCGCTCCCCGGCCGAAGCCGCCGGAGCGGCCGACACGTCGTCCGATCCCGGTTTCCGATTCGACGCAGGCCATGTCGGCCGCGTCGCCGTCGCGATCCGGCTTCGCCGAGGCCGGGCGGATCGTCGCCGAACCCACCGACGAGAGCTCGCAGGACCTGCATCGCCAGGCCGCCGACGTGATGACGCGGATGCAGCGGAACTCCGGTGAGGTCTACGAGAACGTCCCCCGCTTCACCTCGTACGGCAAGCAGCCGCGGCTCCTCAAGACACCCGAGGAACCGAATCCGGTACCGAAACCCGAGCCGGTTCCGGTGCCGCCGCCGGACGACTCGACCCGCAGCAGTGCCACCGACGACGTCGCCCCGATCCAGGTGCGGGAGCCGGTCGAAGCCCCGCGCTCGCCCGGCGCGAGCAGCGGCGCCTACGCCCCGCCGTCACCCGGCACCGCCGGCGGAACCCAGGAACAGCTCGGCCAGGGCAGCCGATCCGGTGTCGGCGGCTTCGGTCCCTCGGGACAGCCCGGCCAAGTCGCCGGGACACGCGCGGCGGCCGCGGGCCTGGGCGGCTTCGGCGGGATGCCGATGGGAATGGCGGGAGCTCAGGGGCGGCAAGGCGAAGAAGAGCGGCACAAGGCGCCGGACTACCTCGTCGAGGACTCCGACGTCTGGGGGCTCAGCGGGCAAGTGACCCCGCCGGTCATCGGCGAAGACCCGCGGGGCGGCCGCTGATGGACTGGATCCGGTTGCACATCGGCGAGCTGTTCCTGCTCTGGTCGGCGCACGGCCGCGACGAGCTGCCCGCGGTACTGGAGGTCCCGCACGTCGGGCGGACGCCGGAATTCCGGGCGGAACTGGTGGCCACGGCGAGCCGGACACTGTCGGATCGCGGCCTCGGCACCGTGGAAGCCCCCGCGCCCGGGCTGGTGGGGCTTCTGCACACCATGGCGAACAGCGAACTGACGCTGGACCTGCGGCTCGACGGCGACCCGGCGTACCGGGCCGTCGGCTGCGTGTCCGATCGCGGCGCGGTCGCGATCGGCGTCTCGGGCACCGACGTCGAGCTGTCGGCCCTGCGGGAACCGCTCGTCGCCGCGACCCTGCTCCAGGCGTTGCCGCCGTGCGAGCAGGGGCGAGGCCTGTCGGTCAACCTGCGAGTCGACGACTACACGGCCGCGTGCGAGGCGGGGGAAAGTGGTGGGCAGCCGGCGTTTTCCGACGTCCTGCGCGACGCCGGGCTGCGCGAACCCGAGATCATCGTGATGGTGCGGATCGCGACGCAGCGGATCGGCAGCGGGCGGCTCGGCGCGACCAGGAAGTCGTGGGAGGGCCGCTGGGTGCGCGGCGAGGGTACGTTGACCTGGGTGGACACCCCCGACGGTCGCTACGGGCTTCGCCGCGACAGGGGCTGGCTGACGATCACCCCGCTCGATGCCGGGCGGCTCAAGACGATGGCGTACGAGCTGTTCACGGGGGCTCGCGAGTTCGGTTGACCGGGGTTAGATTCGCGGGGTGACGCACACCGCCGACGCCCCGGAAGTGCTCTGGCGCCCCGAGCCGAGCCGCCTGCCCGACACCAGGATCGACGTGTTCCGCCGGTGGCTGCGCACCGAACGCGGGGTGGAAGCCGACGACTACAACGGGTTGTGGGAGTTCTCCGTGCGACGCGGGCCGGAGTTCTGGTCCGCCGTCGGCGAATTCCTCGGCCTGCGCTGGCACGATCGGCCCGGTGAGGTGCTCACCGGCGAGATGCCGGACGCACGCTGGTTCGAGGGCGGCACGCTGAACTACGCCGAGCACTCGCTCATGCCCGGCGTCGCGGGCGCCGCGAAGGCGGACGACGAGATCGCCGTGATCTTCCACCGCGAAGACGGCCTTTCGTCCCAGCTGACTTTCGGCGCCCTGCGTTCCGCCGTCGCCGCCGCGCGGGAAGGACTGCGGAAGCTGGGAGTGTCCAAAGGGGACAGAGTGGTCGCGCTGGCGCCGAACTGCCCGCAGACACTGATCGCCTTCCTCGCCACCGCGAGCCTCGGCGCCGTCTGGTCGTCGTGCTCGCCGGACTTCGGCGTCCGCGCGATCGCCGACCGGTTCGCGCAGACCGAGCCGAAGGTGCTGATCGCCGTCAACGGCTACGTCTACAATGGACGGTGGTTCGACAGCCGGTCGACGGTGAACTCGTTGCGGGACGAGATCTCCACCCTCGAAGCGACGGTGCTCGTCGACTATGCCGGCGGCCGCCTCGACGGCACGCTCGACTGGGATGAGCTACTCGCCGACAACGAGGGCGCGGAACTGGCCTTCGAGCCGGTCGAATTCGGCCACCCGCTGTGGATCCTGTACTCCTCGGGGACCACCGGCCTGCCGAAGGGCATCGTCCACGGCCACGGCGGGATCACCCTCGAACACCTCAAAGCCTTTGCCCTGCAAAACGATCTCGGCCCGGGCGACCGGTTCTTCTGGTTCACCACCACCGGCTGGATGATGTGGAACTTCCTCATCTCCGGCCTGCTGACCGGAACCACGATCGTGCTGTTCGACGGCAGCCCCGGCAGCCCGGACCTCACCGTGTTGTGGCATCTGGCCGAACAGCACCGCGTCACCTACTTCGGCACGTCGGCGCCGTTCATCCAGAGCTGCCTGAAGGCCGGGATCAAACCGGCCGAACGGTTCGACCTCACCGCGTTGCGCGTCCTGGGCTCCACCGGCGCGCCGCTGAGCGTCGAGGGTTTCCGGTGGATCGTCGACGAGGTCGGCAAAAGCGTCCAGATCTGCTCGGTGTCCGGCGGCACGGACCTGTGCGCGGCGCTCGTCGCGTCGGCCCCGGACGTCCCGGTCTGGCTGGGCGAGATCTCGGTGCGCGCGCTCGGCGTCGCCGTCGCCGCTTTCGACGAGGACGGGACGCCGGTGGTGGACACGGTCGGCGAACTGGTGATCACCCAGCCGATGCCGTCGATGCCGGTGTGCTTCTGGAACGACCCGGACGGCTCGCGGCTGCGCGAGGCGTACTTCGAGATGTACCCGGGGATCTGGCGGCACGGCGACTGGATCCGGATCACCGGGCGAGGCTCCGCGGTCATCTACGGCCGCAGCGACTCGACCTTGAACAGGGGCGGCGTCCGGATGGGCACGGCCGAGTTCTACCGGGTCGTCGAAGCGTTCGACCAGGTCGCGGACTCGCTGGTGATCGACACGTCGGCGGCGGGGAACGAGGACGGGCAGCTGCTGTGCTTCCTCGTGCTGACCGACGGCGCGTCGCTCGACGAGGTCGAGCCCGCCCTGCGCAAGGAGCTGCGAGGCGCCCTCTCCCCGCGCCACGTGCCCGACCGGTTCGTCCAGGTGAGCGGGGTGCCCCGGACGCTCAACGGGAAGAAATGCGAGGTCCCGGTCAAGAAGATCCTCGCGGGGGTTTCACCTGACCGCGCCGTCAGCCGGGATGCGCTGCTGAATCCCGACGCCCTTGTACCGTTCGTGGAGCTGGCAAGGAGCTGACGGGGGCGAGACTTGGCGGGCGTTTGGCGGGTGGCCGGTGCCACTTCGGTGGTGGCGGTCACCTGGGTGACGCGGCTGGCCGGACTGCTGGCCCTGGTCTCGGTGCTGGTGCCGGCCGGGGGGCGCACCCTGCGCGGACGCGTCGCCGAATGGCTGGAGCTGCCGCACGAGGCCACGGTGGGCGCGGCGACGGTCGCGCTGGTGACCGGCGTACTGCTGGTGCTGCTCGCCGCCGGTCTCAAACGGCGCAAACGCCGGGCCTGGCAACTCGCGATCGCCGCCGCGGCGCTGCTGACGGTGTCGCACCTCGGGCTCCGGCACGTCCTCGGCCCCGGCCTCGTGTCGCTCGCGTTGCTGATCGCCCTCATCGCGACGCGGCGGTACTTCATCGCGCTCCCCGACCCGGTGACTGGCCGGTGGCGCGCGGTCCGGGTCTTCCTGCAACTGACGCTGGCCGGGGTCGCGATCAACTTCGTGTTGCTGTCGGTCGCGCGGGCGGTGGAACCCCTGGACGTCGGCGACCGGCTGGCGCAGTCGGTGCTGGCCCTGGTCGGCGTCAGCGGCCCCGCGGTGTTCCGCGCGCTGTGGCTGGAGGACCTCTCGGCGGCCGTCGGGGTGTTGTTCGGTATCGCCGCGGTCCTGCCGGCGGCGTACTTCCTGCTCCGCTCGGCCGAACCCGCGCCGGAACTGACCGACGACGAGATCGGACGGCTCAGGGCGCTGTTGGACGAGCGGGACTCGCTGGGGTACTTCGCCCTGCGGCGGGACAAGTTCGTGGTCTTCTCGAAGTCGGGGAAGGCCGCGGTGACCTATCGCGTGATCGCCGGTGTCGCGCTGTGCTCGGCCGACCCGCTCGGCGACCCGGAAGCGTGGCCCGGCGCGATCGAGGAGTACCTGGACGTCTGCCGTCGGTACGCCTGGACCCCGGCGACCATGGGCTGCTCGGAACTGGGCGCGACCGTCTGGGCCCGCTTCGGGCTGGAAGTGCTCGAGATCGGCGACGAGGCCGTCGTCGACACAGAGACCTTCACCCTCGAAGGCCGCGTCATGCGCGGAGTCCGCCAAGCCGTCTCACGCACGAAGCGCGCCGGCTACACCGTCCGCGTCCGCAAGGCCGAGGACTTGCCGTCAGGCGAGCTCGACGAACTCCGCGCCCTCGCCGCCACCTGGCGGGGCACCGACACCGAACGCGGCTTCTCGATGGCCCTCGGCCGCATGGGCGACCCGGGCTCGGTCCTCGTCACCGCCGAACACGACGGCCGGGTGCGCGGAGTCCTCCAGTTCGTCCCCTGGGGCGAGAAGGACCTGTCCATGGACGTCATGCGCCGCGACCGGACCGCCGACAACGGCATCAACGAGCTGATGATCTCCGAACTCCTCCTGACCACCCCCGCGCGGCACGTGTCCCTGAACTTCGCCGCCTTCCGCGCGGTGCTGGAACAAGGCCAACGCATCGGCGCCGGCCCCGTCGCCCGCCTGTCCGCCCGGACGCTGCGATTCTTCTCACGTTGGATCCAGATCGAGACCCTCTACCGCTTCAACGCCAAGTTCCAGCCGCGGTGGGTCCCGCGCTATCTGGCCTACCCCGCGGCCCGCGACCTACCCCGGGTCGGCATCGCCGTCTTCGAAGCCGAAGGGCTCGGCGGACGCCCATCCGGCCTGCTCAGAGCGTTGCGGCGGATCTAAGGGGGGTCCCTTTCGCGGGGGTTCCCGGGGTGTGTAACCTATTTGAGCAGTGGTCGTTGGGCCCAGGAGGCTTCGCCTAGTCTGGTCTATGGCGCCGCACTGCTAATGCGGTTGGGGGTAACCCCCCCTCCCGGGTTCAAATCCCGGAGCCTCCGCTGGTGCCTGTTCCGGCAGGTGCTAGATTAACAACTGAACAAGCGCCCGTAGCTCAGCTGGATAGAGCATCTGACTACGGATCAGAAGGTCAGGGGTTCGAATCCCTTCGGGCGCACGTCTGGTTGAGACAGCACTAAGGCCCTCCCGTTCGCGGGAGGGCCTTTTTGTCTGTCCGTCGTGGACCCAGCCGTGCTGACACGCGAGCAATGACTAGTGCTTGGCCGCGTGGCTGTCTGAAGATAGCTCCAGGCCTGCCTAGTCTGCGATCCGATGGGGTAGTCGCCGGGCGAGGTGAGGCAGGTTAGCGACTGTTCTGGGGCGGTGTTGGGGCGGCCCGCTTACTCTTGAGGCGCGGCTTCTAAGCGACGTCGCACGTAGGCTAAGTCGAGTGAGCAATGCTTCGCGATCAGCTCGTGCTGACGCTTCTGTCTCTCTTGGATCGTGGTGTCATCGGTCACGTAGACGACCATCAAAGGCTTGCTCGGCGTCGTAACGGCCTTGTTGACAGCTGCCCAGAGAAGGTCTCTAAAAGTGCGTGCCCGACCCCAACAGACATAGCGTTCGTGTTTACCGTCAGTCACAAGGCAGTGCATCGGCTTTTCTCGGATAGAGTTGGGTTTGATCTCCCATGCATCACCGAGTATCTCAGTGATGAACTCGTCGGCCGGCGAAAGTCTCTTGGTAGCGTATTCGGCATATGATCCGAAGTTCTCTAAAGCTCGAGCGTATTCCTTCAGCGGGCCATCCTTAAGCCACACGCGCATACCCTCTGCTGTGTAGTAGTCCGCCAATTCACCTCCGATCAATTCATCTTCTACCCATTGGGTGTAGTAGGCAGTTCGTTCACGCGTCGAAATATCCTCCCAATCCAGTGATCCTACTTGCCGGTAGAGCTCACGAATAACAGCTTCCCTGGTAGCTTTCGGTAGCGTTATCGCAGGCACGGTTCCCCCCTCGCTTTATGAACTGCTTACGAGTGACCCAGTGCTGTGACGACCCGGTCGGCGACGGTCTTCGGGTCTTCGTGCTCCCAGCACCGAATCACCATCCACCCTTCTGCGGTGAGCAACTGATTGGTTTCGATGTCGCGCTTCCTGTTGTCGGTGATTTTATTCCTCCAGAACTCTGAGTTCTTCTTCGCAGGGCGATGGTGCTTCTCACAGCCATGCCAGAAGCAGCCGTCGACGAAGATCGCTAAGCGAGCCTTGGGGAAGACGATGTCAGCTGTACGCCGCAACGCGCGTAGCGGCCGTACAGACACGCGATACCGCAAGCCGCGGGCGTAAAGTTCGGAGCGTAACCGGAGTTCAGGAGCAGTGTCCTTTCCTCGATTCGCCCTCATCGAAGCTCGTACCTCTGGAGAAGAGGCCCATGAGCCGCTGGGGACCACCTCATCCTGTACTAGCCCGAGTGAGCGAGCCGTCGTCCAACCATCCGCGAGATTCGCTGAGCGAGTCGGATGCTTCACCACGCCAAGAGACTTTGAGACAGTGCGACCGTTGTCATGCCACCGTAAGTGTGCGTGGATGGCACCGGTCTTGGTAGACGCCTTGAGCAAGATGGAACCTCTTGAGGTACGCCCGTCCTCCAGTCGCACGATCCGACGGTGTCGTCCGCCAGCCGCCCTGTCTTGCTCGGCGTCGGACATCGTTCTCGACCGGCCGTGGTTAGCCTTCCAGGCTCGAGCGGGCGGTGTGGTCAAGACCGCTTCTGGACGTCGTCGAGCACCGCTGCCACAGCCTTCGCGAATACCTGGCCTAGTAGGACTGGGACAGCGTTACCGAGTTGCCGCATCTGTTCGCCGCGAGGGCCGCACAGCTTCCAGTCGTCGGGGAAGGTCATGACACGGGCAGTCTCACGAACCGTCATGTATCGGTGTCGATATTCACGTGGGGTCCGGGTTCCCCTAACCGGAGTGTCGGTCAGCATCACGGATTCACCACCTGGAACGCCATGCACACCGGCCTTAACGGTCTTTGCGGGACGATCGAGAACGTTAGGCGTATGGCCTGCGTAGATACGCGCATCAGGCCAGCCGATGTGTTCCCTGGGCATGTTGTCGTACTGCTTGCGGTCGAGTTTGTTCCAGGGTATATCGGGGAGAGGTCTAGTAATTTCATCGCCAGCTAGAGCATCTCGTAGCGTCCGCCACGGTAATAAGCCTGACGTGCCCTCCTCGAAGGGTAACGCGATTTCGGCCTCGTTCATAACGTGCTTGATAACGTGCGAGGGTATCTTCGCGCGGCCTTCAATACTGTTGTGACGTTCCCAGTATTCTCCGGATGCCATCGTTTCGAGTAGTGCCAACTTGGAATGGGTTGGCTTTGTCGCCACTTTTAGCAACTCGATATCAATATCGAGGTCACCGCGGAAACCGACGATGATGACACGGTTTCGGATTTGTGGCACGCCGTAATCGGCCGCGTTTACAGGGAACATGAGGACCTGATAGCGCTCGGATGATTTGGTTTCGTCTTTTCGTTCTTTCTCGCGAAGAATGGCATCATGCTGAAGCCAGCTTGCTTCAGGGGCGCGTTCTTCAAAAGGAAACATCAATTCTCTGACTATGTAGTCAAAGTAAGGCTTGAACGATGGGCGAAGAAGGCCTCGGACATTCTCACATATGAAGGCTTTCGGTTTTATCTCTCGAATAGCTCGGAACATTTCTGGGAACATGTTCCTCTTGTCTTCGTCGCCTTTAGCGATCCCGCCTAGGCTGAAGGGCTGACACGGTGGGCCGCCGGCTAGGAGGTCGACCGCCCCCTCTAAATAACCCATTTTGAGGTCTCGTATGTCCCCTCGAACTAGGGGGACTGGGTCTTCGAGTTCGGGGATGAGCTCCTCTTCACCTCGTGACACGGCGCCGTTGGCCTCCAAAGTGTCACAGGCGTACTTGACGAACTCGTTAAGGAGTAACGGCCGAAAACCTGAGCGGTGGACTGCCATCGCTAGGCCGCCGCCGCCCGCGAACAGCTCCACCGACGTGCGTTCTGATGGATTGAGTTCAGCCGACATGCGGAAAGCTTACCGTGCTGCGACAAGCCTGGACCGCAAGGTAGAGGCGGTGTCCACCTTGCGGTCCCGGCGTGACGGTCTACTTAAGCGTCGACGATGGCGTACAGCGGCTTCTCAGGAACGACCACTCGGTATACCAGGGGGCGATGGTCGGAAGGGAGAGCGTCGTTTGGCAGCTGAAGCATGAGAGCCATCACCATCCGGCTGGGATAGCCCTCGGTGGTGATCTCTCGGTCCAGCTCGTCCTTCTTCATCACCGGGTAAAGGATCGCGCAACCAGAGGTGGGCGTCCTCCCTGGGATCTTGTCGATCGCCTCACGATGCGCGCTTTCGGAGTTTCCGCGAATGCTCTCGTCCGCGCCCACGGTTCGTCCGTGGACGGTGAAGTCAGCTACGCCGCGTATATTCACTCGCCTGCCTGACTTCTGCTGCGGGAGCATGACGTCCCATCGGTCGATCACGTCTTCGGCGAGACTTGAGATCCAGGCTAAATCTGCGGTGAATTTATCAGGGGTCGCCCACTCTAGAGCGCTGAGGACAGACACCATCTCTTGATGAGAAACTTCGCCGAGGAAGGCGTCAAATTTGCGTTTCTCGCCAGATAGGAGGACGCGGTCTTTTGCGGCTCTAAGCAGGGGGACGCAGGCGTCGATGTTTCGATCAAGAGCGGCTTGGTTGGTGAGTAGGGGGTACCCTGAGCTTGGTTCTTTTGTGCGGGTGCGACGTTCTACCAACTTGGCGTTATACATCTTATTTGCGGCTGTTGGCCTGAGGCCATGGCGAGCGACCAGCGGTGGTATGTCGAAGGGAGTGAAGACGGGGCGTCCATCGACCATGGTGGCGTACTGGCGCAGCTCGCTGCGAAAGTGCTCTTCGTCCCGACAGGCCGCTTCGAATGCGTCTCGCACGCCTGGGGTAATGAAAAGGCGAACGAGATCACGGTATCCTTGCCGGAATCCAAACCAGCGCCCCATCTGCATGAGCGCTTCAGCGTGCCCAACTCTGCGCGAATAGTAGGTTACGGTGAGTCCTTCGACAGTGAATCCGCGAGCGAGTTTGTTGCCGCCGACAAGAACTCGCCATACTGACCTCTTGTCGAAGTCTAGGTCCTCTTGTTCGATATCCTTGTCGCTGTTCACGACTAATACGGGATTTCCGTTGGGTGCGATCCGGCGAACGGCCTCGCCGAGGAACTGTGCGAGATCTTCGTAGCGTGCGGGCATCGAATAGCCTAAATCAAGTGCCTGCGAAACTGGCGCAAAATCCTCGTCGAAAAGTGATTGGAGACGGCTGTTCGCGCGTCCGCTCATGTATCCCGCGCTCCGCCACAATTCCTGGATAGTCTCCGCGCGCGAGCGCTGTCCAGCCTTTCGCATCGTCTCGTGAATGAGCATTGTGTGATGCTTGAACGGTCCGGAACCGTGGGCCTCGCGATAAAGTTTGATCGCTGCGGTGATGACGAAGGAGTCGAGCGCTGCTTGAAGTTCGTCGTCATCGTCTTTTTGATCAAGTAGAAGTCGGAGGTGAGCCATCTCCTTTGAGTTGCTGAAGTTGGGCGCGACGTCGGGGTCTAGGTCAAGATCATGGAAGTCCTCGGCGCCCATGTAACCCAGGGGGCGCTCCAGCGAGATAAGGTAATCCTTGGGGAAGATGTCGGCGGCGTCGGTGGGATCTACGAATACGTTTGCGAACGGAGTCGCGGTATAGCCGATGTATTGGGCGCGTGGCAGTAGGTCAAGTAGTGTTGATAGGTGCTTATTTATAGTCGTTCGCTCTTTTTGGTCCTCGCTCCATTTTCGTGGATCCGTCGTATTTACGGATGCTTGGTCAGATTCATCATCAATGATCAGTGCTGGGATATTTTCGAGCCGATCGGCGGTATTCTTTAGGTCTTTGACCAAGTTATTCAGGACGGTGGCGTTCTTCTTGACAATAATCAGCCGGGCGTCACTGGTGAATAGATTATCTTTATGCCAGAGTGGCTTAGTGCGATCTCGGCGCTCGAACTCAAGTGCGGACCGGCCTTGTTGGAGGCGTCGGTAGTCGAACTGACGGTTGGTCATTCGATGTATGTCTGGCCTACCGATTTCTGATGGCCACGCGCCATGTCGGACAAACCTGTCGGCGATCCAATCTTCATCGTCTAGGTAGTCGATAAACTGGGCGGCATCTGGTTCGCTTTCCTCGGTGCCGCGAAGAATATTCTCGCGGCCTACTAGCTCCATATCTAGTCGCCGCTGGGTCTGCTCGCGCAGAATGTTCGTGGTTCCCGTCATCACGATGATGAGGCGATAGCCAGCATCGATAGACTTCGCGATCACGCCGGTGAAGTTGGCGGTCTTGCCGCTCTGGACGTAGCCGACAACTAACCCCTTCGTCGATCCCGCCTTCTCGCGTGACGGCTCGGTCAACCGCTCGACGACATGAGTGGTCGCGGTGTCGAGATTCGCGATCGCGTCTGCGTGCCAACCTCGCCGAGTGCGCAGGTAATCGATGTAGTGGCCCCAGTAGAAGTCGCGAGCCCGCTTGACCTCCTCGGTGTACCAAGGATCCCACGGGCCCGCGATGACCGTAGTCCCATCACCCTTGGCCAGCGGGAAGTGTCTGGCTATCTCGGTGGCGGTTTCGGAACTCAAGCCGAGCGCCGCGATCACTCGCGTCCGCCGCTCTTCACTGTTCGGCTCAGTGTCGTACGTCCACGAATTACCTGATATGGGCGCATTGTCCCATTTGGCGAGATTCAAGTGAAGATCGAGTCGCAGCTTGTCGTCAGGGCCGCTGGTCTCGAGGTGTTCTCGAAGCTTTTCTTCTGACACGTCGAGGTCGGGGTCGAGATCGTCCGCTTCTACTTGAGCGCGCCGGACGAGGCCGCGTGGCGTGTTGTCTTCCATGGCACGTAAGGCGCTGGTGTACGCCTGGATGAGTGGCGTGATCATATTCATCCTTCGAAGGCGCAGGAGAGTTGGATGATTTCTGGAGTTTGGCGTGGATGGGCCAAGCCGTCGAGGTTGATTCGGTAGTGGACCTCGGTGATGCGGTCCATGACGACCCCGCGGTCGTCTAGGTCGTCCGCGGTGAGCCTGGGGAAGGTGTCAGCTACGAGGTAGCCACGACTTGTCGCTCGCCGGGTCCATGTTGTAGTCAGACGTTCTCGGTAGTCACTCCGCCATCCGGCTCGCGAGAGCGCTTCGGCGAAGCGGTCCTGCGTGTGGCCGGGATTGATCTTCGTTGAGATCGCCTCGATTAAGTCAGGCAAGCTGCGGCCGGCTCCCGCGCCTGCGGCCGTGAGTTGATGTGACACGAGCCAGAGTGGGCGTCCCACCTTGGGCACAAGTTGGTTCAGTGATTCGATCCAATGCGTCCGAGATTCCGATGTGGTGGTTTTGACCTCGAGATCGAAATCTGGAAGGCCGAAATCATGCTCTTCGTTTTGGCTGCCGCACCATGCGTCGACTGCCTTGGTGGCGCCAAGGCAGTCGACGAGTCCGCCTAGGACTAGTAACTCACCGAGCAGCCCGATCTCACGCTCTCTGGGTAATGAATCGGGTGACGTTAGGAGGGCGGACATTCGATCGAGGGTTGCGTGAAGCGCTTGGCTCGGTGACATGCCTCCGAGTTGGACTCGATCGGCTACCGAGCACAGAACCGGATAGGCGTCGCGGAAGAGCTCAGGCACCCTGACGACTACTTCGAACCATCGTTTCCCGTCTCGGATCGCGATCCGGTTGAAGATGTTGCGAAGACCGGTGTCTATCGCATCATCATTAGACGAGACCTCGATCCGTAGCCCGATTTCCCGTGCACGTGGCTCTATGAAGATGGACGCATCGGGCTTGCCTACGATCGGAAGTTTCACCGGAACCTCGCCGCTGAGCAGCTGGTCGAAGCCTTCGGCGGAGACGTGACGCTTGTCGATCGTCGTGCTCGACGTCATTGGCGTTCGGCTCGAGCCGCTGTCGTCAGGATCGTTTGCCACAGAGCGATATTATCCTTATCTTTTGGCCCGAGGTGATTTCCCTCGAACACGTTGGAAACCACTAGGTATAGAAGAGACTTAAGCAAGGGTAGGTCGTTGAGGCCGCCGTGTTTACCGCCGAGAAGCATCTTGCGATAACGCTTGTTGAGCCACAATGTTCGTTGGTCGCGATCGACGCGAAAGAATAGGTCGTCGGCGAACATGTCCCAGCGAATATCGATGGGTTCTTCGCCAGCCTTCTCCGGTATCTCGCGTTTGATCAATTCGCGGAGTCGGGGTGGTAGGCCGGCTCCAGGGTGAACCATCGCTGTTCGTTTGGTCGAACGCTTCCTGGACTCAGTATGCACAGTCTCGGCTAGGTCGAAGTACTCGTCGAGGCTGAGGCCGTCGGTCGACCTGGCCAAAGCTGCTAGTCGAGCGAACTCAGGGCCCACGTTCACCCGCGACTTCTCGGGATTCATCCTGAAGAGCCCCGCTACATCGCTATCGAGATCTACCTCGACGCGAGCCAGGCGGAGTTTCGGATTGGGCGCGTGCACGCCTTCCCAGCCTCCTGCCTGCAAGAGACGATCGCGTCTATAGAAGTACAGGCCTTGATGATTGACGGGGTTGCCGGTCAGCTGAAACGATGGGTTCGCTGACTGGCCTGGCCATAGATGGCATCGAAAGTCGAGCTTAAGCCCGTTTTCTTCAGCAGTCAGAATCTTTGGGAAACCTGGGCGGCCGGGGAAGGCGTATCCGAACGGATTGAGTGGTGTGACGGGTATGGGAGGCCCGATAAACCCAGTGTCTACTTCGTAAACGTCGAATTCAACGTTTATTCGATCTTGCTCGATAAAACGGTGAAATATCATGCCGATGTGCTGGCATGTATTGGTTATTGCGTGATCGATGAACTCGTCGACTCGACGAGGGTCCTGTGTGACGGGGAATGCCACGACGTCGTCCCAGCGAACCACGGTGCCACTGTCACTGAGCTGTATGCGCCAGTTTCGCTCCAGCTCTGACCTAGCGAAATCTCCAGAAACCACGTCGCACGCGAAACTACGTTGTCCGCTATCCTCAAGCCGCCATCGCCGTCCTACCGCTTCATGGGTGGACGCTTTCGACATCACGGTCAGGCACCTGGCTTGGCTGAAGGAAGCGGCTTTAAGGCCTAGTCCGAAGTGGCCGAGATCGCCGTCTTCGTACTTTCGCCGCCCACCTACGGTCATCGCGGAATCGATCACGTCCGCCGACATGCCTCGACCGTTATCCACCACATATAGGGAGGTCAAGCGCTCCTCGACCTTTACGAGGCGAATGAGGACTTGCGTCGCGCCGGCGTCGATCGAGTTGTCGACGAGGTCGGCGAGGGCTGTGGGTAGAGAGTGATTCCGCCCGATACTGTCCAGTGCTCGGGGATCGGGTGGAAGCTCGATGCTTCCGTTGGTCGGTACGGTACGGCTCCACTCGACCACGAGTTCCACCCCTACTCCTATCGGCTGCGTGGCCCAATGGTCCGTGAGCCACGCCATACTCCGATATCCCCGATTATGAGCTACTCGTTACTGGACGTTACCAAGATGAGTCGAACATGGGTAGCCATGTCAACGAGCAGAGCAACGGGCTCGATGCTTCTCTGATGCTGTTCGAGCGGAGTGTCCTGGCACGGCGACCACTTAGTCGGCGCAGTGATGTGAGCGGCAGCGGCGGCGGTAGCGGCGGCGGTAGCGTGCGGTGCCTGCTCATAGTTCTGGAAAAGTGCCGCGAACAACAGCGATAAGGCGTTCCGCGGCCTCGCGGTCGAACTGCAATGTTTGGCTTACCTTCTTCTCCGATTGCCTGTCATCGGATCCGTAGGTACTCAGTTGGAGCAGGTTCCCCGTCGGAGTGATAACGGTTCTGTAACCGCACTCCACTTCCGTGGGGTGGGGCTTCGAGTCTCCCGCCACTTTGAAGAAGTCTGTTACTCGCGCCATCCACCTACTGTGCCACAACCTG
This sequence comes from Amycolatopsis thailandensis, assembly GCF_002234405.1. Classification (GTDB taxonomy): domain Bacteria; phylum Actinomycetota; class Actinomycetes; order Mycobacteriales; family Pseudonocardiaceae; genus Amycolatopsis; species Amycolatopsis thailandensis. Next base: position 62,923 of record NZ_NMQT01000002.1, read on the forward strand.
GAACCTCTAAGGTGCCTCGGTTTTGGCCTAGACAGCGGCGCCAAGACACGCCGGACCACGATCGGTTCGAGTCTTTGGCGAGCCTGGCGGGGCAGGTCCTCGACGCGAGCGGCGGGTTGTTCCTCGGTCCTCCGGGCCTAGGGGTTCAATAGGGCGGTGACGTGGTTCAGCGAGGACGAACTCCGCAGGCAGGCCGGCGACGTCTCGTTCGCGCGCGGGGCCAGGTACCTGGAGTCGGTCGAGGCGCTGGACGACGTCGCGGGCGGGGTCGCGGCGGTGGTCAGCGGCACGGACCGGTACACGGTCCGGCTGCGCAACGTCGGCGGCGAGCTCGTGGGCGAGTGCTCCTGCCCGCACGCGGCGGACGGCTTCTTCTGCAAGCACTGCGTGGCCGTTGGGCTGCTGGTCCTGGAGGGCGTGGCGGACGGTGGCGCGGCCGACATCCGCGGGTACGTCGAAACGCTCACCCGCGACGAGCTGGTCGAGCTGCTCGTCGGGCACGCGAACGAGGACCCCGTCCTGTTCCGCAAGCTCTCGCTCAAGGCGGGCCGCGAGGACCTCGACGCGTTGCGGCGGCACGTCGAGGGAACGTTGCGGTTGCGCGGTTTCGTCGGGTTCCAGGGCACACTCGCGTACACCGAGAAGGTGCGCGAGGTGCTCGCCACCGCCAAGGAGATCATGGACGCGCCGCTGCTGTGCCGCGTCGTCGAACTCGTCGTCGAGGCGCTGGACTTCGTCGAGGACTCGTTCGGCGCGCTCGGCGAAGAGGTCCGTACGGCGCTCGCGTTGTACGCGGAGGCCTGCGCGGACTCGCCGCCGGAGCCCAAGGAACTCGCGGAGTGGTTGCTACGCCTGGACCTCGACGGATCGGGCCGCGTCGACGTGAGCGTCGCGGACTTCACCACCGGGCTCGGCTTCGAAGGGCTCGCGGTGTTCCGCGCCGGCGTCGAAGAGCGGTGGCGGCTCGACGACGGAGAGGACCCGTACCGCAGCCGCAAACTCCAGCGGCTGCGCGAAGGATTCGCCGCGACGCGGAACTGGAAAGCCTAGGACCGCGGGCGGTGCCGCACCCCGGAGTTGCGGTACAGCTCCTCCAGATCCCGTTGCCCCGCCTGGTCCCCGGTGTCGGCGGCCGCGCGGAACCAGTGCTCGGCCTCCTGGAAGTTCCCGTGGTCGGCCGCGAGCCTGCCGAGGTTGGTGTACGCGGGGACGCTGCCGAGTTCCGCGGCCTTCCGGTACCAGGCGGTGGCCTCGCCGGGATCGTTCCGGTCGTTGGCCAGCACACCCAGGTTCGTCATCGCCGCGGCGTCGCCCCGTTTGGCGGCCTTGAGATACCAGCGTTCTGCCTCTTCGAGTTCGCCGCGCCGGTGCAGCACCAGGCCGAGGCGGACGGCGGCTTCGGGAGCGCCGGCCGCCGCGGCCGCGTGGTAGCAGCTTTCCGCGCGTGTCAGGTCATCCCGCCGTTCGGCTTCGAGACCGAGTTTGACCAGCGAAGGCGCGTCGGTTCCGGCTGAGGCCTCGCGCCACCAGGGTTCCGCTTCGGCCGTCCGGCCGGTGCCGCACAGCAGGGCGCCGAGCGTGATCATCGCCTCGAAGTTGCCCGCCTCCGAGGCCTCCGTCGCCCAGCGTTCGGCCTCTTCGAGCTCGCCGCGCCGGTGCAGCGACCGCCCGAGCTCCGCCATCGCCTCGACCCGGCCCTCGACGGCGGCCCGTCGCCACCAGTCCTCGGCGGCGTCCCGATCGCCCCGTCGCGCACAGAGATTTCCCAGCTGCGCCATGGCATGCGAATCACCGGCCGTCGCCGCCTCGCGGTACCAGCGTTCGGCCTGTTCGGGTACGCCGCGTTCGCGCAGGAGGCGCGCCAGGTTGCCCATCGAGACCCTGTCGCCACCCTCGGCGGCCTTCCGGAACCACCCCTCGGCCTCGTCGACATCACCGCGCTCCAACGCGGTGGATCCCATACGCGCCATGGCGATCACGTGCCCGCGCTCCGCTGCCTTCCGGTTCAGATAGTCGTCGACCCTGGTGTTCCATTTACGTTTTTCGGCGCCCACAAGCCCGCTCCTTCCGGCAGCGTCCCTGGGGTAGTCGCTGCTCAGGACCCCGATGTGACAACAACTACCTGGTGTCATCGCCGTGTCGCTCCCGGTTTCCCCGCGCGGCGCGGCGATACTTGGGCACTCCCCAATCCCCCCGTCGAGAGGAACCGCGCGGTGGCCACGCGTACCCGGCAGATGACCACAGCCCAGCGCCTGCTCCTGCTGATCAGCCTCGCGGCCGTGGTGCTCGTCGGGATCTGGCTGGTGACCGGCAAGGGTTCCGCGTTGCAGCCGAGCCAGCCGACGTCGTCGAACACCGTCGGCGCGGCGGACGCGCGCAAGCAGTTGGACGAGCTGACCGTCGCGCCGCGCGGTTCGATGGACGGCTACGACCGCAAGAAGTACCCGCACTGGGACAACCAGGGGAACAACTGCAACACCCGCGAGTTCGTGCTCAAGCGCGACGGCAAGGACGTCAAGGCCGGTTCCGACTGCGCCCCGACGTCGGGCAGCTGGACGAGCATCTACGACGGCGAGACCTGGACCAAGCCGACCGACGTCGACATCGACCACATGGTCCCGCTCGCCCAAAGCTGGGTCAGCGGCGCGAAGTCGTGGACCGACGAGAAGCGGCGCCAGTTCGCGAACGACCTGACCCGGCCGCAGCTGTTCGCCGTCACCGACAACGTCAACCAGGAGAAGAGCGACAAGGCGCCGGACCAGTGGAAGCCGCCGCTCGTCTCGTTCTGGTGCACCTACGCCACCGACTGGATCACCGTGAAGCACTACTACGGCCTCACGATCACCACGCAGGAGAAGAGCGCGCTCGGGGACATGCTCGGTCGTTGCTGATCGCCCCGGCTTCGGCTTAGCTGAGGCCATGGCGACCTTCGTACTGATCCACGGCGGTGGCGGCAGCGCCTGGGACTTCCACCTCCTCGAGGCGGAACTGACCGGACGCGGCCACGACGTCGTCGCGGTGAACCTGCCGATCGAAGACGAGAAAGCGGGCTTCCCCGAGCACGTCGACGCCGTCGTGAACGCGATCGGCGACCGTGGGGACCTCGTGGTGCTCGGCCACTCCTACGGGGGCTTCACCGCGCCGATCGTCGCCGGGAAGCTCGGGGCGCGGCTGCTCGTGATGCTGACAGCGATGATCCCGAAACCGGGCGAGTCACCGGGGGACTGGTGGGGCAACACGGGTTTCAAATCCGACGACAGCCTCAGCGAGGAAGAGCAGTTCTACAACGGCGTCCCCGCGGACATCGTCGCGGAGGCGGGCTCGCACGCGCGGAACCAGGTCAGCGCCGAATGGGGGCAGCCGTGGCCGCTGGACAAATGGCCGGACGTCCCGACGAAGGTGCTCATCGCGCGGGAAGACCAGTTCTTCCCGCCGGAGTTCCAACGCCGGGTCGTCCAGGAAAGGCTCGGGTTCGCGCCCGACGAGATCGAGGGTTCGCACTCCGTGCCCTTGAGCCACCCCAAGCTCCTGGCGGACAGGCTGGAGTCCTACCTCAGCGTCTCCAGGTGAACCCGCGTCCGCGATCGACGTCGGCAGGGCGCGACCTGATCCTTGCGAAGTCCTCAGCTCCGCCACCCAGCCGTCACCAGTGATCCAGCCGCATGACCTCTTCGAGCGGCTGACGCGCGGCGGGCTTGAAGGTGTCGCCGGTGTAGAACGCCGTCGGGATCAGCGCGGCCTGGTGCACGTTCTCCGGCAGGCCGAGGATCTCCGCGGCCTCCTTCTCGTACGCGAGGTGCAGCGTCGTCCACGCCGTGCCGAGCGTGACCGCGCGCGCCGCGAGCATGTAGCTCCACACGGCGGGCAGCAGGTTCCCCCACAGCCCGGCCTGGTTGCCGGCGGGCAGCTCGGCGTCCGTCGTCTCCAGGCACGGGATGACGTGCACCGGCACCTCGCCCATCTTGTCGGCCAGGTACTCGACACTGGAGCCGACGCGCTTCTGCACCTTCGAGCGCTCCGGATCGTCCGCGAACAGCTTCCCCGCCGCCCGCGGGGAATCGAGGTACTCGCGGCACGCCCGCTGATAGAGCTTCCCGAGTTCGGCCCGCCGGCCGGGATCGGTGATCACGAGCCAGTGCCAGCGCTGCGTGTTCGACCCGCTCGGCGCCTGCAACGCGACCTGCAAGGCGTGTTTCACCAGTTCGAGAGGTACCGGCCGGGTCAGGTCCAGTCGTTTGCGGACGGTTCGGGTGGTCGTCAGCAGCTCTTCGGGCGTCATCCGGAAATTATGTCGTTATGATCCGCTGATGGGGAGGCCGCCGCGCGAACGAGGGATGGGCACCTTGTTGCGGCACGTCCTCGAAACGACCGAAGCGGACGTCGCCGCGTTCTTCGACGACATCGGGCTGGGGGACTACCGGCCGCGGTTCACCCCGTTCGTCCGCGCGATCGTCGCGCACGGACCGCTGGCCATCCGCGACCTGGCCGCCGAAGTCGGCGTGACGCACTCCGCGGCCAGTCAGACCATCGCGCAGATGGCGCGTCAGGACCTCGTCTCGCTCAGGCCCGGGCGCGACGCCCGGCAGAGGATCGTCTCACTGACGGAAAAGACGCTCGGGCTGATGCCGACGCTCGAAGCCGAGTGGGCGGCGACCACCGCCGCGGCCGAACAGCTGGAAGCCGAACTGCCGTACCCGCTCAGGGAGGTGCTGGTCGCCGCCGTCGAGGCCTTGGAGCGGAAGTCGCTCCGGGACCGCATCGCCGAAACGGACGCTGCGATCAGGCTCGCGCGTCGGCCTGGTGAAGGCTGAACACAGCCCAGACGTACTTGCCGCCTTCGCACAGCTCGTGTCCCCAGTCGTCGGACAGAGCGTGCACCAGCTGGAGACCGCGGCTGCGCGCCGCCATCGGCGACGGCTCCTTCAGCTTCGGCCGGCCAGAGCCGGAGTCGTAGACCCGAAGGGTAAGCCTTCCGTCGGCGTACTCGACGTCGAGCCTGTCCGGCTTCTCACCGTGTTCGAACGCGTTCGTGACCAGTTCGGAGGTCGCCAGCAGGACGTCGTCGACCTCCGGGCCGCCGAGGCCGAGACTCGCCAGGGTCGCCCGAACCGCTTGCCGCGCGACCGCCGGAGCCGTCACATCGACCGGCAGGGGCAGGGAGACCACCGGAAACGTGCCCTCCGATCGTGTCTTGGACATCGTCATGGTTCCGCACCTCCCCTCAAGCGAGAGACTCCCAGATCCGCTGTTCGTCTCCCAGATACCCACAAGGGTCGAGGTCGAATCAGGGTCCGTCGGTGAGTTCTGTCTCGGTCCATCCTTCCCGCAGTTTCTTGAGTGTGGAGGCCAGCAGCCGTGACACCTGCATCTGCGAAACCCCGACACGGCGAGCGATGTCCGACTGGCTCATCCCGGACCCGAACCGCAGCGCGACGATCTTGCGCTCGCGATCCGGAAGCCGCTCCAGCATCGGGCGCAACGCCTCGCGCAGCTCCGCCTGGCTCAGGTTGGCGTCCGCCTCGCCGAAGCGGGTGTGCGCCGAGTTCTCCAGGAGGTTGTCCAGCGAAGCCCCGTACCGGCCCTGGCCGGCACGCAGGCCTTCGTAGACCTCGTCGATCGGGATGCCGAGATGGGCGGCGATCTCACTGGGCTTCGGCGCGCGCGAGAGCCGGACCGTCAGCTCCTCGCGCACGGCCGAGATGTTCGCGTTCAGCTCCTTGAGCCGCCGCGGGACCCGGACCGACCAGCTGTTGTCCCGGAAGTGGTGCCGGAGCTCGCCGGAGATGGTCGGGACCGCGAAGGCCAGGAAGTCGCTGCCCTGGCCGGGATCGAACCGGTCGACGGCGTGGATCAGCCCGATCGTCGCGATCTGGACCAGATCCTCCATCGACTCGTCCCGGTTGCGGAACTTGCGCGCCAGGTTGCGCGCGAGTTCCAGATGCGCGCGCACCAGCTCGTCCCTCAGCGGTTCGCGCTCGGGGGCGTCCTTGGGCAGCGCGCACATGCGCTCGAACAGGGCCGGAACGTCCGCGCCGTCTTGCCCGACGGGTTCCGTCACGGCCGGGCCGCCTCGCTCTCCCGGATGAGCTCCACCCTGGACAGGTAGCCGCCGTCGGCCGGGACGACGCTCCGCCGCGCGGACGTCGCCAGCGCGGTGAGCAGCTGCCAGGACAGACCGGTCTCGTCGTCGGGTTCCGGAGAGTCCGAAAGCACCGAGACGGTCACCTCGATCCGCCCGTCCTTCCACGAGAAAACGCAGTTCAGATGGCCGTCGGAGGCCGACGGGAGCAGCATGGAGCAGGCCTCGTCCACCGCCATCCGGAGATCCTCGACCGCGTCCAGGTCGAAGTCCTGACGCATCGCGATGTCCGCGACGATGGTCCGGAGAGTCGGTACCACGTGCGGTACCGCGGCCGTGCGTACCTCGATGAGTTGAGCGCCCTCCCCGCTGGGCGGGGTGTTGTCCACCACGTGTGTTCCTCTCTCGAGCTGCGCTGCCGAGTCGTCGATTGCCCGGAGTGTGAGCAAACCAAACCCAGGTTTGAGTCTCGCAGGCGGCGGGCATGTAACCGGGGACAAACGATCTCCTGGAAAGGCGGGGACCGACGTGGCTGACGTGAGCCGGCTGCCCAACGTGGTGGCGGAAGAGTGGGATTGGCAGCTCCGTGGGTCGTGCCGAGGCGCGGACAGCAGCTTGTTCTTCCACACGGACAACGAGCGCGGTTCGGCCCGCGAGCGGCGCGAAACGCGGGCCAAGGCGATCTGCCAGGCCTGCCCGGTGCTGGCGCAGTGCCGCAAGCACGCGCTGGCGGTCCAGGAGCCGTACGGCATCTGGGGCGGCCTCGGCGAGATCGAGCGCCGTGAGCTGTTCCTCCGGGAACGCCGCGCCGGGCGCAAGGCGCTGACGGCGCATTGAGCGCGTCCCGGACACCGGTCGGCGACGCGCGTGACGGCGATCGTGGCGCCCCGTCCGGACTGGGTTAGGGTTGAGACTGTCGTTGCGGGGACAGCCAAGCCAACCCGCCGAAAAAGAGCGTGCGTCCGTGTCCGGACTGGGCGCGGCCGTCGCTTGAGACCACAGGCGCGTTCCGGCGCTGAGCGTCGGTTCTCACCTGATGAGGAGAATGTGCATGCCCGCAGCGGACCAGAACACCACGCCGCCCGGTTTCAGCATCACGCTGGACGCCGACGCGTCTGAACCGCGCGTGGTGGTCACCGGTGAGCTCGACCTGCTGACGAGCCCGCAGCTCCAGGAAACCCTCGGAGCCCTGATCACGGACAAGCCGTCGGGCCGGGTCGTCGCCGACCTCACCGGAGTGACCTTCTTCGACTCCTCGGCGCTGAACGTGGTGCTCCAGGCACAGCGTCAGGCCGCCGAGAAGGCCGTCGAGCTCGAACTGGTGCCCAGCCCGCAGGTGAGCCGCGTGATCGAGCTCACCGGCGTCGCCGAGCACCTCAGCGTGTCGGAAGAGCCGCCCGCCTGATCCCCCGCTACGGTCGTGGGCTCGTGATCCGCGACACCTGGGGGCAGCAGCACGATGATGGGGCGGACGCATGCCCTGACAGGCTGGTGCGCGGGCCTCGCGCTCGCGCCCGCCGTCGGAGCGGGGACAGTGCACCAAGCGGTCGTGTTCGCCGCGACGACGGCCGGATTCGCCCTGTTGCCCGACCTCGACCACCCGGGTGCCCGCGCGTCGCGGCTGCTCGGCTGGTTCACCGGGGCGATCTCCTGGCTGCTCCGTCGCGTTTCCGCGGCTCTCTACGCGCTGACCAAGGGACCCCGGGATGAGAAGGTCACCGGTAAACACCGGCACCTCTCGCACACCGTGCTGTTCGCCGTCGGCCTCGGCTTCCTGACCTCGTGGGGCACCACCGAGGGCGGACCGTGGGCCGTGTTCGGCGTCGTCGTCCTCGGGCTGCTGCTCGCGGAAGGCGCGCTCGGCGACTGGCTCCTGCCGGTCAGCGGCGCCGCGGTCGGATGGTGGGTGTGGACCGCCCCGCCGGACAAGGCGGCGCAGCTCGCGGAGATCTCCGGCTGGCTCGGCATCGCCGTCGCGGCCGGGTGTTTCGTGCACTGCCTCGGGGACGCGCTGACCGAGTCCGGCTGCCCGTTCCTGTTCCCGATCCCGATCGCGGGCGAGACCTGGTACGAGATCCGGCCGCCGAAGCCGCTGCGGTTCCGCACCGGCAAGAAGGTGGAGAACCGGCTGATCTTCCCGGTGTTCGCGGTTGCCGCGGTGGTGCTGATCCCGGGGGTCTGGGAGTACCTGTTCACCACGGCCCAGAGCCTGTTCACGCCGGAAGGCACGCAGACCGCGGTCCAGTGAGGAATGCCCTCACCGGGCCTGGCGTTGAATCGGAACGCCGGACCCGGTTGAGGAGGGGAACGATGGACAAGCCCGTGCTGCGCGCGGACGCGCGACGCAACCGAGCGAAGGTGCTCGCGGCGGCCGAAGAGGCCTTCGCCGTCGACGGCCTCGCCGTCCCCCTCGACGAGATCGCCCGCATCGCCGGCGTCGGCGCGGGCACGGTCTACCGGCATTTCCCCAGTAAGGAGGCGCTGTTCCAAGCCGTCGTCCTCGACCGCGTCGAGCAGTTCGCCCAGGAGGCGCGGGACCTGCTGACCGCCGAAGACCCCGGCGAGGCGTTCTTCGGCTTCTTCAAACGCGTCGTCCAGCAGGCTTCCCGCAACCGGGCCCTGTGCGACGCGCTCGCCGAAACGACCGGGCTGGGCTTCAAAGCGAGCGCGGGCAACGACTTCCGGGTGGCGTCGCAGGCGCTGCTGACCCGGGCGCAGGCCGCTGGCGCGGTGCGCGAGGACATCGACGGCGACGACCTGCGCGCCCTGATCGCCGGTTGCCTCGCCGCCGAACGGTATTCCCTCGAGGAACGGCACCTCGTGCGAATCGTGGTCGACGGACTTCGCACATTCCACTCAACTTGCACGCTGCGTAACAAAAAGTAAGATCAACGCGAGTAGTCCTCGTACCTGCGCTTCGCATGGCGAGGGGGTGCCGGATGTTCGGTCAAGGTCCCACCACCGGTTCCGTCACGGTCGCGGCCATCGCGGGTCTCGCGACCGGACTGCTCGTCGCCGCCCTTCTGGTTGCAGGCCGCGAGCCACCGTCCCGGGTCCAAGAAGTCGGCACGACCCCCGCCCCGACCACGACCTCCCAGACGGTCGGGCCGGTCACGGTGACCGTGCCGGGAAGCGTCCCGGAACCCCTGGTGGTCACGCACACCAGCACGCCCCCGCCACGCACGGTGACCCGGACCGTGACGCCGTCCACCACCTCGACCGAGCTCCCGCCCGGCACGACCACGGGATACCGGCGCGACTGAGGCAACCGAGACGGCCCCTTTCGACGTCTGCCCGGTATGCGGCGGCTACCCGTTTTCGTGCTCCTGCTCGCGACCTTGACGGCTTGTCAATCGGGTGAGAAGGCCTGCCCGGCCATCGCCCTGTCGGAGGGCGTCTCCCTTGACGTCCCGCCGGAGCTGGCCGCGGGGCTCACCCGCGTGTCGATGGAACTGTGCTGGGGCGGTGACTGCGTGACCCGGTCCGCGCCCGGTGGCGAGCACGTCTTCGTCCCGGTCCAGGGCCTGCCGACCACACCGATCAAGACCACGGTGACCTTGGACGACGGGAAACCCCACTCCCTCGTCATGACACCGGCGATCGCCTATCCGGCGGGCGAGGACTGCGGAGGCGGCGCGCCGGTCGCGAAACTGGTCGTCACGTCCGGCGGCGAAATACGGCAAGAACCGTGAAGGCCGCCCACCCCGTCGGGCGGCCTTCACGGTTTCCCCTGTGGCTAGCCGACGTCGCGACGCCGCCAGCCCATGAGCCCGGCGACGAGCGCGACCACGGCGACCCCGGTCAGCCAGACCAGCGGTGTCGCGGTGAACTCCGCGGCGGGCAGTTTCGGAACGTGCGAGAACGGCGAGGCGTCCAGCAGCACCTGCGGAAGGTTCAGCACCGCGCCGAACAGGCTGAGCAGCAACGCCAGCCCGGCGATCGCCCACGCCGCCGTCGAGAACTTCGGCGCCAGGCCGAAAAGCGTCACGGCGAGGCCGGTGATCACCCAGATCGCCGGGAGCTGCGCCAGCGAAGCGACCACCATGTCACCGACCGAGTCGCCGACGGTGCCCGCCCGCATCCCGTTCGACAGTCCTAAAAGGACACCGCTGACGACCATCATCAGCGCCGTGCCGCCGAACGCGAACACGAGGTGGCTCCCCAACAACCGCAGCCTGCCGACGCCCGTCGCGAGCAGTGGCTCGACGCGGATCGCGGTCTCCTCGGCCCGGATCCGCAGCGCGGCCTGCACCCCGTAGAGCGCGATGACCATGGCGAACAGGCCGGTCATCGCCGCCATGAAGGCGTCGATCAGCCCGTCGGTGCCGCCGAGGCGCTGGAAGATCTCCTTCGCTTGCTCGCTCTGCCCGACGACGTCGCCGATCCCGCTCGCGACCGAGCCGAACACCGCGGCGCAGACCGCCGTGCCGAGCACCCAGCCGATCAACGGACCCCGGTGCAGCCGCCACGCCAGCGCGAACGGGCTGCGCAGCGACGTCGCCGCTTCGGCGGGCCCGGGACACAGCGGCACGATGCCGGTGCCGACGTCGCGCCGCGGGAGCAGCGCGTAGCCGGCGGCGCCGATGAGGGCGGTCGCGGCGAGCGGCAGGAGGAACACCCACCAGCGCTCGCCGGCGAACGCCCGGACCTGCTGCGCCCAGCCGATCGGGGACAGCCACGAAACCCAGGTCGCGTCCGAGGTCGAGTCGCCGACCGCGCGCAGCAGGAACGCGACGCCGACGGCGGTGGCGCCGATCCCGTTGGCCGTCCTCGAATACTCGGCCACCTGGACGGCGACCGCCGCGATCGCGGTGAAGACCAGCCCGGTCACCGCGGTGGCGGCGCCGAGCGCGAAGGCGCCGTCGGCGGGCAGCTTCGCGCCGACCATCAGCCCGGTCTCGACGAGTCCGATGAGGACACTCGCGCCGGCGGACACCAGCACGCCCGAGGTCAGCAGCGCGTACCGGCCGACCACCGCGGAGGCCAGCAGCTCCGCGCGGCCGGTGTCCTCCTCGGCGCGGGTGTGCCTGGTGACGGTGAACACGGCCATCAGCCCGATGATCAGGGCGAGGAAACCGCCGAGCCGCCACGCGGTGAACCCGCCCGCGGTCGAGAGGTCGAAGGCCGGGCCGTAGATCAGCGAAAGCGACGGGTTCGCGCCCATGCTCGCGGTGAGCCCGGCCCGTTCGGCGGCCGTCGGGTACAGCGTTTCGAACGTGCCCGACGACGTCGACGGCATGATCCCGAGCAGGACGATCCAGATCGGCAGGACGATCCTGTCCCGCCGCAGCGCCAGCCTGGTCAGCTGCCAGGTGCCGACCAGCCCGTGCGCCGGACCGGTCACCGCGCGGTCCAGTGTCGCGGTCATTTCGCGCTCGCTTCGGTGGTGTAGTGCCGGAGGAACAGCTCCTCCAGCGTCGGCGGCTGGCTGGTCAGGCTGCGGACGCCGACCTCGGTGAGCCGGCGCAGCGCCTCGTCGAGCGAACGGGTTTCGACGTCGAACCGGACCCGGTTGCCCTCGACCTTGAGGTCGTGGATGTTCGCCAGCCTGGTCAGGCCGTTCGGCGGCCCGGCGAGTTCGGCCGAGATCGACGTCCTGGTGAGGTGCCGGAGCTCGGCCAGCGTGCCGGTCTCGACGGTGTGCCCGTTGCGGATGATGCTGACCTTGTCGCAGAGCGCCTCGACCTCGGCCAGGATGTGGCTCGACAGCAGCACCGTGCGGCCCTGCTCGCGCTCCTCCTGGATCGCGTACTGGAAGGTGGCCTCCATCAGCGGGTCGAGCCCGGAGGTCGGCTCGTCGAGGATCAGCAGGTCCACGTGCGAGGCCAGCGCGGCCACGATCGCGACCTTCTGCCGGTTGCCCTTCGAGTACGTGCGCCCCTTCTTCTTGGGGTCGAGGTCGAAACGTTCGACGAGGTCCTTGCGGCGACGCTGATCGAGGCCGCCCCGCAGCCGTCCCAGCAGGTCGATCACCTCGCCGCCGGAGAGGTTGGGCCAGAGGTTCACGTCGCCGGGGACGTAGGCGAGGCGCCGGTGCAGGCTCGCCGCGTCCTTCCAAGGGTCGCCGCCGAGCAGGCGGACGTCGCCCGAGTCCGCGTGGAGCAGGCCGAGCAGGACCCGGACGGTGGTCGACTTCCCCGCGCCGTTCGGGCCGAGGAAGCCGTGCACCTCCCCAGCGGGTACCTGCAGGTCAAGGCCGTCCAAAGCCTTGGTCCGGCCGAAGGATTTGTGGAGGCCGGAGATGGAGATGGCGTTTTCCATGAAGCTGAAGGTACAGTGATTTCACGAAGTTGTGAAGTTAAGAAAACGTATGGATGATGTGATCACTCTGGGGGCGGTAAGAGAGGATGTGCTCATGACGACGACGCCTGAGAGTGCTTCGAGCACCGAGAGAGACGAAGACGCCGTCCGCCGTTACGTGGAGCACCTGGGTCTCACGCTTTCCCAGATCGGGATGCAGCGGATGCCCGCCAGGGTGTTCGCCGCGCTGATGACCACCGACGCCGGTCGTCTCACCGCGGCCGAACTGGCCGACCAGCTCTCGGTGAGCCCCGCCGCGATCTCGGGGGCCGTGCGCTGGCTGGAGCAGATCGGACTGGTCGCCAAGGAACGCGAGCCGGGCTCGCGCCGCGACCACTACCGCCTCTTCGACGACCTCTGGTACGCCACCTTCATGAAACGCGACCGCATGATCACCCTGTGGCGTGACGCCGCCGACGAGGGCGTCGCCGCCCTCGGCGCGGACACGCCGGCGGGTGAGCGGATCGGCGAGATGCGGGACTTCCTGAGCTTCATGATCAAGGAACTCAACGACATGTACGCGAAGTGGCACGAGATGCGGGACGCGAAGGGCAAGTAGCCGGGTCAGTAGCAGTACATGAAGGCCCCCTTCCTTGCGCTAGACGCCAGGGTCTCGGCGAAGTCGCCTCTCCGCTGGTCAAGGAGGTTGTGAAAGCCACTTTCGCAACGTTGAAGGTTGCGAAAGTGGCTTTCGCGTCACGACCACTCCGACCCAGTGGTCCCGGCGGCATCAAGTGTCGCGAAAGCCACTTTCTGGACATCAGACGTCCTGAAAGTGGCTTTCGCGTCACGCCGCAGTGAGTCCTCCGAACGCCCTGGCCACCGGGCCGGCCCGACCCCTCGCTCGCCAGGTCGGTCGAGGTGGTCGTGAGTGGCGATTCGCGTTCTCTTGAGGGGTAAGGCAAAGGTGTCGGGTCGTTGTGGCCGGCAAGAGCGTGGACCGTCACCCAGGGTGAGGGGTGTGTGGAAATAGGGACGTTGAATGTCCCTATTTCCACACACCCCTCGAGCCTTTCGGGCCACCTGGCCGTGACCGGTCCGGTCACGCGGCTGACTCCGCGGTTGTTGCGTGCGCGACGATCGCGACCGGAGGACGAAACGCGGAAGTAGAGTCGCCGGGTGATCAGCCGTGCGGTGAGATCGGAAGAGCTGCGGGTA
>NZ_NMQT01000020.1 GCF_002234405.1 Amycolatopsis thailandensis
ATGAAGGGGGCTTTCAGGACGTCTTTCGTCCTGAAAGCCCCCTTCATGACATCCGCCGCCCCTCGCGTCCCCCGGGGGGTGTCATGAGGGGTCCCCATAGGACGAAAAGTGTCCTATGGGGACCCCTCATGACACCAAGGAGCGACGGGACTCAAGCGCGCTTCACGGCTTCGATGGTGAAACTCGCCGCCAGTCGCTGCGGATCCTTCGTCAGCCGCCATTCTTCGGTCGCGTCGTTCCGGGTCATGAACCCCGGCAGCGCGTTCCACGGCACACTGTCGTGCTCCACTAGCCGCGTCAGTGTCAGCCCGGCGTCGAGCAGCGAAGTGACGATCTGGCCCAGCCCGTGGTTCCACTCGTGTGTGCGGTTGTTCTCGAACGCGACGTCGGTGTCCACATAGGTCCCCGGCTCGTCGAACACCAGCGGCTCGGCCTGCTCGAAATACGGATACCGCGGCGTGATCTGCGGCTGGGTCTCGTCGAGCGTACCCAGCATCGGGTGCATGTCCCGGATGAACAGCCGCCCGCCCGGCCGCAGCAACGCGCCGACGACCTGTCCCCAGCGGGCGATGTCCGGCAGCCAGCAGATCGCGCCGATTCCCGTGTAGACGAGGTCGAAACGCCCGGCGCCCAGCACATCGACGGCACCGTACACATCGGACTCGTGATAGTCGATCTCCGCGCCCGTCTCGGCGGCCAGCCGTCGCGCGATCTCCAGCGCGGGCGCGGAAAAGTCGAGTCCGGTCATCCGCGCGCCCAGCCGGGACAGGGAAAGCGTGTCGGTGCCGATATGACACTGGAGGTGCACTCCGCGCGCACCGGAGACGTCGCCGAGCAGCGGCCGGTCGAAGGTGACCACACCGCTGAGATGCGCGGGATCCGCGACGAACTTCCGGTAGCCGTAATCCACCGAATCGGCGTGAGCCGGAGCGCGTTCGTCCCAGTTCGCGCGGTTGACGGTGACGTAATCCGTCACGAGGTCGCGGCCTTTTCGGCGGCGCTGCGCAGGACGCAGAATTCGTTGCCTTCGGGGTCGCCGAGGACGGCCCAGCCGGTGCCGTCCGGATTGCGCCGGTCGTGCAGGAGGGTCGCGCCGAGCTTCAGCAGGCGGTCCACTTCTTCGTCGCGCGGGATGTCGGGTTCGAGGCAGAGATGGATGCGGTTCTTGACCGTCTTCGGTTCCGGGACCTGCCCGAAGAACAGCGTGACACCGTTGTCCATCACGATGATCGCCTCGGGGTCGCCGGGCACGTCGTCGTCGGCCATCGGCTTGCCGACGACGCCGCTCCAGAACCGTCCCAGTTCGTAGGCGTCGGCGCAGTCGAAGAAGAAGTTTTGCACTACAGAGGCCATGAGACCGCAGTCTGCCTGAGCCCGCGAGCCCCTGCCAACGCTTTAAGCACAGCGAGCCCTCGGTACAGGTGGTCGTGAGTGGTAAGTGTCGTTCTAACCCCACTTACCACTCACGACCACCTGTACCGACACGCGACTCACGCCAGCCGCAGCCCCGGCGACCGGTGCACCTGCCGTTTCGCGTCCACGATCAGCACCTGGCAGCCCGGCTGCGCCGCGACCCAGGCGATCCCTTCGGTTCCCATCGCGAACGCGGCCGTGGCCAGGGAATCCGCCGTGACGAGGTCGTCGGCGGTGACGGTGACGCTCAGCAGCCCGACGGGCGGTCGCCCCGTCCGCCCGTCCAGGATGTGCGCGCCGCGTTCGTATTCCGCCGACGTCGCGACAGCGCCGCCGGACGACTCCACCACGGCGCAGACCGCGTCTCTCCGCTCGGGATGCCGGATGCCGACCCGCCACGCGCGGCCGGGTTCCGGTTCGCCGGAGGTGACCACGTCCCCGCCCGCGTTGACACAGAACACGTCCAGCCCTTCGGCCAGCAGCAGCGACGCCGCCCGCTGCACCGCCCAGCCCTTGACCATCGCGTTCGGGTCGAGCCGTCGTCCGGGGAGCCGGGCGCTGAACGCGCCGCCGGACAGCCGTTCGTAGTGATCGCACAGCGAAAGCACTTCCAGCAGGTCGTCGCTCAGTTCCGAAGGCGCGAGTTCGCCGCGGTCGTACCGGCAGACCTCGCTGCCGGCCTTGAACGGGCTGAACCGGGCGTCGACCTCCCGCAGCCAGCCGAAGACGCCGTCGATCGCATGGGCGACGAGTTCACCGTCCGCCCGGACGTCGACCGAGACCGGCAGCCCCATCACCTGCTCGACCCGGTTCATCTGGCGTCCAGCGCCGCCTGTAGCGAGTCGATGTACGACTCGCTCGTCGACGTCGCCCCGGAGACGGTGTCGATGTCGGCGCTCTGCGCGGTCAGCGTCTCCTCCTGGAGGATCGGGATCGCGTCGACGCCGCGCCCGCTGATCGGCCGTTGCAGGAGACGGACCTCGGAGATCTTGTCCTCGGCCGAGATCACCAGCCGTACCTGCACGGTGCCGTACCGGTTGCTCTCCACCGATCCGTCGATGGTGCGCTCGGCGCCTTCGGAGGCGCCACCGTCCGAAGAGGACACGGAAGGGGCGGGCGCGGCGACGGCCACGGTCTCCGAACCCAGCGGGGAAGGTTCGTACAGCCAGACACCGAGGAATCCGGCGGCCGAAAGGGCGACCGTGGCGGCGACGATGGTCTTCTTCATGATCGGGACTCCCTGGCTCAGGCGGCGAGGCTGAAGCGTTCGGCGTGGACCTGCTGGTTCGGCACCCGCAGTTCGCGCAGGCTGCGCAACGTCGCCGAGGTCATCCCCGGCGGACCGCAGACGAAGACGTCCCGATTCTCGATGTCCGGCACCATCCGCCCCAGGCTGGGCGCGCCGAGCACCGGCCCGTACGGACCGGCCAGATCGGACGGTCCACTCAGGACGTGGACGACGGCGCCGCGCGCCTGCGCCAGCCCGCGAAGCTCCGGCAGCAGGACCGCGTCGAGCTGGGTGCGGACGCGGTAGAGCACCACGACGTGGCCGGAGATCTCCTCCAGCAGCGCGCGGATCGGCGTGATCCCGACGCCGCCCGCGATCAGCAGCGCGTCCGGTTTCCGTTGGTGCATCGTGGTGAACGCGCCGTACGGGCCTTCGGCGAACACCCGCGTCCCGGTCTTCAGCGACCGCAACGACGCGCTGCCCTCACCGGCGGCTTTCGCGGTCAGCCGCAGGGTACGGCCGTCCGGCGCGGCCGACAGCGAGAATGGATTGGCCTGCCACCAGCGATCCCGGGTCATGAAGCGCCACAGGAAGAATTGACCGGCCTTCGCGGGCATCTTGTCCAGGTGCTTTCCGGTCATGTACACCGAGACGACGTCGTCGGATTCGGGCACCACGGCGACGACTTTCAGCCGGTGCCGCAGATTCCGGGCCAGCGGCAGCGCCACGCGGCCGGCGAAGACCGAGCCGAGCGCGACCCCCCACACCGCCCACCAGTAGGCCCGCGCTCCGGGCGACGACGCGAACGATCCGCCCAGCGCGATCTGGTGACTGAACGCCAGCACGACCGCGGCGTAGGTGTAGAGATGCAGGAAATGCCAGGTCTCGTACGCCAGACGGCGCCGGGCGAAGCGCGCGGAAACGGCGCCGACGAGCAGGATCAGCGCGAGCGCGACGACCGCGCGCAGGATCCCCTCGAGTTTGGTCACCATCGTGACGAACTCGTCCGCCACGCCGTTGTCCTCGACCTGCGCGTAGCCGAAGACGATGAAGACGAAGTGGGTCAGCAGTGTCCACAGGAGGCTGAACCCGGTCCAGCGGTGCCAGACGGTGAGCCGGTCCATGCCGAGACGGCGGTCGAGCCACGGCAGCCGGGCGACCAGCAGCAGCTGGAACGCCATCGCCAGCGCCCCGTACAGCCCGGCGAGCCTGCCGACGCTGATGAGCACGTTGTCCGACGGTCCCGCGGTGAAGAAGAGCGCGGTCACGGCGGCCACGTTGGCCCCGATGAAGGTCAAGAGCCCGGCGCGTGCGGCGATCCTGGGACGGATCGCCGGGCGCGGCTTCACGGCGGTCTGCGTCATGGTGGTCACACGTGGTTCCTTCCGGTCCGGTTCAAGCACCGAGCCTGCTGGGCCAACCTGTGACCTTTCTTGGCGGAACCTGTCGGCTTCCTGTCGTCTGCGCTCCCGCCTCGCTCTCGCGCGCGCGTTAACGGAGGATGGGCCTTGTGAACACCGAGACCCCCGTTCGACTACTGGTGGTGGACGACGAGCCGCATATCGCCGATCTGGTGGCCACCGTCGCCCGCTACGAGGGCTGGCAGGCCGTCACCGCCGGGTCGGGCGAGGCCGCGCTCGTCAGGGCGGCCGAGTTCGTGCCCGACATCGTCGTGCTCGACCTGATGCTGCCCGGGATCGACGGGTTCACCGTGCTGGACAGGCTCCGCGAGTCCGGGACGGCGGTGCCCGTCGTCTTCCTCACCGCGAAGGACGCGACGGCGGACCGTGTCGCCGGGCTCACCCGGGGCGGCGACGACTACCTCGTCAAGCCGTTCTCCGTCGAGGAACTGATGGCGCGGCTGCGCGCGGTCCTGCGGCGAAGCCACAGCAGCCAGGCCAGGGCCGCCGCGCTGCTGCGCGTCGGCGATCTGACCATGAACGAGGACACCCGCGAGGTCGCCCGCGACGGCAAACCCGCCGAGCTGACGCCGACCGAATACGAACTGCTGCGCTATCTCATGCGGCGTTCGCCGTCGGTGATGACCAAGGCGCAGATCCTCGACCACGTCTGGGAATACGATTTCGGCGGCCGGTCCAATGTGGTCGAACTCGTCATCTCCCACCTGCGGCGCAAACTCGACGCGGGCAACGAGCCGCTGATCCACACCGTGCGCGGGGTGGGCTACGTCGTGCGGCAGGCCGCCAGATGAAAGCACTGCGCCGGTGGTACGACGCCTGGCGCCGGTCAAGGCTCGGGACCCGGCTCGCGCTCGGCCTCGGCGCGCTGGCGCTGGTCGTGTTCGCCGTCGTCGGCACCGTGATGGTCGGCATCATGAAGGGCTATCTGAACGACCGGCTCGACGAACAGCTCGCCAAGACCCAGATCAGCCAGGTGCCGTCACTGCGCACCACGCACGGCGGGAAACCGCAGCAGTCCTACGGCTGGTTCTCCGCCGTTTTCTCGGTACAGAACGGTGACGCGCTCCCGCAGGACGGCGGTTCCCTGCCACCGGACTCGAAAGCGCTCGAAAAGGTCGCCGAGGACGCGACGCGGACCGAGGTGCTGCGGACCGTCTACATCGAGGACAAGGGCACCTACCGCGTCCGGGCCTGCCCGATCGAGCCGAGCCGGAACATCGTGCTGGTCAGCGCCGCGCCGCAGGCGGATCTGGACCGGACGGTCAGCCAGCTGATCATGGTCGAGGTCGTCGCGTTCCTGCTGGCGCTGGCGGTGCTGGTGATCGCGGGACGGCTGGTGCTGCGGCGCGGGTTACGGCCGCTGAGCGACATGGCCGGGACGGCGCACGACATCGCGTCGCACGATCTGACCACGAACGCCGATCTCCCGGTGCGCGCGCCGGCGAACGGTGGCGGCGCCGAGGTCGAGGAACTGCGGACGGCGTTCAACCTGATGCTGGCGCACCTCGATTCCTCGCTGGTCGCGCGCCGGGAGGCGAACGAACGGCTGCGGCGGTTCATCGCCGACGCATCGCACGAACTGCGCACGCCGCTGACGTCGATCCGGGGCTACGCCGAGCTTTTCCGCTACGCCGCGGCGAACGAGCCCGCGGAACGCGAGGCGCACCTGTCGAAAATCCGCGAAGAGACCCAGCGGATGAGCGTGCTCGTCGACGACCTCCTGCTCCTCGCGCGCCTCGACGCGCCCGAGACCGAGGCGCCGCTGCGGCTGGTCGACGTCGACCTCGCCGAACTGATGACCGACGCGGGCGAGGCCTTCGCCGCCGGCCGCCCGGAGCATCCGCTGACCGTCGGGCCGCTCCCGGAAGACGTCGTCCTGCAAGCGGATCCGGTGCGCCTGCGGCAGGTGCTGGACAATCTGCTCGCCAACGCCGCGGTGCACACGCCGCCCGGAACCCCGGTCACGTTGTCGGGCGCGGCTTCGGATTCGGAGGTCGTCCTGCGGGTGAGCGACGCCGGGCCGGGGATCCCGCCGGAAGCGCGGGAACGGATCTTCGACCGGTTTTTCCGCGTCGACACCGCCCGCACCCGCGGCAACGGCGGGACCGGACTCGGGCTTTCGGTGGTGCTGTCACTGGTCTCCGCGCACGGCGGGACCATCGAGGTCGCGAGCGTTCCGGGGGCGACGACTTTCACCGTGCGGCTGCCGCGGACGCGCTGAAGGCTTTCGAGGTGGTCGTGAGTGGTGGTTCCGCGGCTGTCAGGGCGCGACGATGGAGGAATTGGGACGTTGAACGCCCCGATTCCTCCCCCGTCGACCGCCAATGACACCGGTGTTGCGAAAGCCACTTTCGCAACCTTCAACGTTGCGAAAGTGGCTTTCGCAACACCTTCGGGACTCCGCCCTCCGCGAGGATCACGCCCCGAGGCGAAGGGGCCTTCCCCACGTGTCATGAAAGGGTCTTTCAGGACGAAAAACGTCCTGAAAGACCCTTTCATGACATCCGCGACTACCCGACCCGCCCCTTCACGTGGTCCGGCACCACCCAGTCCGAAGCCAGGTCCGCCGACGGCTCCGGCTCCCCGAACACCGTCCGCACCGGCAGCACCCCCGCCCACGAGAGATCGGCCGCGACCTCGTCCTCGGGGTCGTCAGGACCCTCGCCGCGCATCTTCACCGACGCCTCGGTGAGGTCCAGTTCCAGCACCGAAACCGACGCGAACTCCTTCGCGTTGACGTCCCGCGCGTGCTCCCAGGAGCCGGGCGCGAGGTGATCGGTCAGCACCCGCAGGCCGTGCATCTTCCGTTCGCCGTCGGTGACCGCGGCCGCCTTGCCCAGGATCACCGCGCTGCGGTAGTTCATCGAGTGGTTGTTGACCGAACGCGCGTAGACGATGCCGTCGAGCAGGGTCACCGTGACGCAGACCTCGACGCCGTCCGAGTCGCGCATGCTCCTCGCCCCGGTGGAGCCGTGCAGGTACAGCGTGTCCCCGTCGCGGCCGTAGCCGGTCGGGATGACCAGCGGGACGCCGTCGCGCACGATGCCGAGATGGCAGATCAGGCCTTCGTCGAGCACCGCGTACAGCGCCGAGCGATCGGTGAGCGCGCGGTTCTTCTTGCGGTTGAGAGTGGTGCGGTCGGTGGGAGACAGCGGTGTGGGCATGCGAGCAGTCTCACCCACGCGAGTGGCCTGTAATAACGGCCAATTCTCCTATACTTGAGAAGGCCACTTCACGGAGAAGCGGAGTACAGCATGTCCGACACCGCTCTGCCGGTCAGCCTCGACCGCGATTCGCTCGTCCCGCTCGCGGTCCAGCTGGCCGACGCGTTGCGCGTGGCCGCCGGCGACGGGCATCTGCGCGGTGGCGACAGGCTGCCTTCGACCAGGGCGCTCGCGAACCGGCTCGGCGTCAGCCGCACGGTGACGTCGGCGGCGTACGAGCAGCTTCACGCGGAGGGGTGGATCGCGGGCCGCCACGGCTCCGGCACCTATGTGACCACGACACCGCCCGCGGACAGGCCGTCGAAAGGCCCGGCGCCCGGTAGACCGGCCGCGCCGCCCACGCTGATCGACCTCACACCGGGCGTCCCGTGGGCCGACGGCGTCGAAAGGGCCGCGTGGCGCCGCGCGTGGCGGGCCGCCGCCGATCCGCGCCCGACCTACCGCGAGGACAGGGCCGGTCTGCCCGCGTACCGGGACGCGGTGTCCGAACATCTGCTGCGCCACCGCGGGCTCGCCGCCGGAACGGTGCTCGCCACCGGCGGGACGACGGCGGCGGTGATCGAACTCGCCGGCGCCGTGCTCTCGCGCGGCGACCGGGTCGCCATCGAGGAGCCGGGCTACCAGCGCGCGGTGCAGGCGTTCCGGCGGGCGGGGATGGAGGTCGTGCCCGTCCCGGTCGACGAAGAGGGCCTGCGCCCGGACGCCGTCCCCGCCGACGTCCGCGCGGTGTACTGCTCTCCCGCGCATCAATACCCGCTCGGCAGCCGGATGAGCGCGTCCCGCCGGGTCGAGCTCGTCGAACTCGCCCGCGCCGAGGGCATGCTGGTGATCGAGGACGACTACGACGGCGAGCTGCGGTTCGACGTCGCGCCGCTCCCGCTGCTGGCCGCGCTCGCGCCCGACGTCGTCGCGCATCTCGGGACCACGAGCAAGATCCTCACCCCGGCGCTGGGCGCGGGCTGGATGGTCGCGCCGTCACCCGTCGCGGCCGCGGTGCTGGAGTATCGCGAAGGCACCGGGACGCGCCCGTCGCCCGCGGGGCAGCGGGTGCTCGCCGAACTGGCGCGGCACGGCGATCTGGGGCGGCATCTGCGGAAGCTCCGGCGGGAACTTTCGGAGCGCCGGTCCCTGGTTTCGGCCGCGCTGACGTCGGCGGGGATCCCGGTGCTCGGCGACGACGCGGGCGCGCACCTGGTCGTCCCTTGTGGAACGGCGGCCGAGGAAGCGGCGCGGCTGACGGCCGCGGAACGCGCGGGGATCCGGCTCGACGGGCTCGTCCGGCACTTCACCGGGACGCCGACGGTGTTCGGGAACCTCATCGGCTACGCGGGTTGCTCGCGGGAAGTGCTGCACTCCGCGCTGAAACCGCTGATCCCCGTGTTCGCTTGACCTCCAGCGAACTGGAGGTCCTACCTTGCGGACATGCGTGCGATCACAGTGTCCCGCTTCGGCGACCCCAGTGTTCTCGAACAGATCGAACTGCCCACTCCCGAACCCGGCGAGGGCGAGCTTCGCATCGCGGTGAAGGCGGCCGGAGTCGGCTGGCTCGACGCCCTCATCCGGCGGGGGGACGGGCCCGACGAGTTCGGGGTCGAGCTGCCGTACGTACCCGGCAGCGCGGTGGCGGGCATCGTCGAGGCCGTGGGGGCCGGAGTCGACCAGACCTGGCTGGGCAAGGAAGTCGTCTCCAGCGCGGTGGGCGACTACGGCGGGGGATACGCGGACACGGTCATCGCGCTGCCCGAGGACACCTTCCCGGTTCCGGCGGGCCTCGACCTCCAGCACGCTGTCGCCCTGCTCAACGACGGCAGTACCGCGTTGGCGCTGCTGGAGAAGACCCCGGTCCGGGCCGGGGAGCGGATTCTGGTGGCGCCGGGGGTCGGCGGTCTCGGCAGCCTGATGGTGCAGCTCGCCCGCGCGGCGGGCGCGACCGTCATCGCGGCGGTCCGCGGCGGCGAAAAGGCGGCGATCGCCAGGAAACTGGGCGCCGAGCCGGTCGACTACTCGGTGGCGGACTGGACGGGCGAGGCCCTGGCCCGCACCGGGGGCAAGCGGCTCGACGTCGTGTTCGACGGCGTCGGCGGTGAACTGGGCGCGGCCTCGCTGGCGCTGCTGAAGAACGGCGGCCGGTTCTCGGGCTACGGCATGTCCAGTGGGGCCGAAACGGTGATCGGCGACGCCGACCGCGCCCGGCTGTCCCTTGTGGACATGTCACAGCTGGTCGGCTTCTGGCCCGACAATCCGCGCCGGGTGCGGGAAGTGCTGCGGCAGGCGGCCGAAGGGAAACTGACGCCGATCATCGGCCGGACGTATCCCCTGTCCGAGGCGTCCGCCGCGCACTCGGACATCGAGGCGCGGCGGTACACCGGGAAGAGCCTGCTGGTCGTGCCCTGAATCAGAACCGCAGGCGGTCAGAAACGCAGTGGCACGGCGGGGAGGTTGGCGCCGACGACGTCCGAAATGGTCTGGAGCGGCCCCGTCCCCGCGGTGTCCGGCACGGTGAGTGCCGTGTAGACGGAGCGGTCCACCACGAACCACGTCGCGGTGCCCTCGCCCTCGACCTGTAGCCATTGGACGTTGTTGATCGTCCGCAGTTGCGAGGTCCGGGTGAGTTCCGGCGGCTTGCCGAGTCCGCAGCGCAGGACCACCGGGTCGCCGGTGCCCCAGCCGACCGTGGCCTCGGGAGCGGGATCGGCCAGCTTCCGCCGGACCAGCGTGTTCCCGGACGACGTGAGTTCGTGCGGGAGCGCGCCGATGAGCTTCGCACAATCGGGTGATCCCGATTGCGGCGCCGGGACCGGGACGAGCGGGAGCGGGCCATCGGCCGCGGGAGCCTCGGATTCCGCGCCGCGGGTCAGCCCGAAGACGGCGACGCCCGCGACGAGCAGCACCGCCAGGCAGACGGCCGCGATCAGCAGTGGTTTCGGGGGAGCGCCGGTGTCCGTGTCAGCCACCGGACCACTACACCACCTCTTACAGATGCACGACCGGGCAGGTCAGTGTACGAGTGATGCCCTCCACGTTCTGCACCTTCGCGACCACGAGCTGGCCGAGCTGATCGACGGTGTCGGCCGCGGCCTTGACGATGACGTCGTAGGGGCCGGTGACATCCTCCGAACTGGTGACACCGGAGATGGTGGAGATCTCCGCGGCGACCGCGGCGGCTTTGCCGACCTCGGTCTGGATGAGGATGTATGCGTGGACCACGGCGCGCCCCTTCGTAAAAGTCGGCTCAAGGTAGGAACGTTGTAGCAACGTATCGCCAGCCCCGGGAAAAACCTAGGGCTTCCGACTATCGGTGATCGACATTTGTCCGGACAAGGGAAAGTGGAGGTGACGGGTGTCACCGAACGACGGCACGGTCGCCGGGACCGGTGAATTCCGGTTGATCGAAGCGGTGACGGCCGGCCGGAAACAGCCGGAGACGACACTGCTCGGACCGGGGGACGACGCGGCCGTCGTGGCCACCCCGGACGGCCGGACGGTGGCCACCACCGACGTCCTCGTGCAGGGCGTCCATTTCCGGCTCGACTGGTCCAGCGCCGAACAGGTGGGGCGCAAGGCGGTCGCGGTGAACCTCACCGACATCGCCGCCATGGGCGCCCGCCCGACGTCCGTCCTGGTGGGATTCGCCTGCCCGCCGGACACCGAGACCTCGGTCGTCACCGAACTCACCCAGGGCATGTGGATCGAAGCCGAACGCGCGGGGATCGGGATCGTCGGCGGCGACATGGTGCGCGCCGACCAGATCGTGATCAGTGTCACCGCGCTCGGGGACCTCGGTGGCCGGGAACCGGTCAAGCGATCCGGCGCGCGTCCGGGCGACGTCGTCGCGGTCTGCGGACGGCTCGGCTGGGCGGCCGCCGGGCTCGCCGTGCTCGGCCGGGGTTTCCGCTCGCCGGTCAGCGTCGTCAACGCTCAGCGCTGCCCCGAACCGGACTACGAGGCGGGCCTCCGCGCGGCCGACGGCGGCGCGACGGCGATGATCGACGTGTCCGACGGGCTCCTGTCCGACCTCGGCCACATCGCCACGGCGTCCGACGTCGGAATCGACATCCGGACCGCGGATCTCGACGTGTCGAGCAGGCTGACCGAGGTCGGCACCGCACTCGGCGCCGACCCGCTGAAATGGGTCCTCACCGGCGGCGAGGACCACGCTTTCGCGGCCACCTTCCCCGCGTTCGCCGACCTGCCCGAGGGCTGGACCGAGATCGGCGTCGTCACGATGCCGGATTCCGGGGTGACGGTGGACGGGAAGAAGTACGGGCACCACGGCGGCTGGGAGCACTGGCGCTAGGGATCAGCGTGAGGCCCACCAGGTCGACTGGGCGGTGACGGTGAAACCGAGGGATTCGTACAGCGGCCTGCCCGCTTTGGAGGCGGTGAGGGTGACCGGCAGCCCGGCCAGCGGGGCGAGGGAGCCGAGCATCACGGCCCGGCCCACGCCGCGAGAGCGGAAGGCCGGCGGCGTGCCCACCCAGTAGTGACTGCCGAAGCCGTCCTCCACGGCCGTGACGCACGCCCCGGCGACCTCGCCGTCGAGCCGCGCGACGAACACGCCGACCCCCGGCTGTCCGAGCAGGGCCATGGGGAACATCTCGCCCGCGCGATAGGGCTCGAACCGGGTGAGTTCGAAGCCGGCGATCACCGCGAGTTCGGCCGCCCGCAGATCCGTTTCCGCGTCGACCCGGACCACCTCCATCGCGGGTTCGGCGACGGGGGAGGGCGGGCGGAGCATGACCGGCATCTGCCAGCTGCGCATGTCCCCGAGATGGTTCAGATCGGTGGCGCTGAAGGGATCCTCGGCGTCCACCGGGCCCTTCGACCGGGCGGCCAGCTCGGTGATCTCCGTGAGTTCGTCGTCGGTGAGATCGGGTTCCTGGAGCAGGACGCGCAGTCCCGCTCGTTCGTCACCGGCGACGGCGAGGAAACCGCGGCGGCGGATCACCTCGTGCCCGCGGGACCGGCCGGTCGCGGCCCAGAACGCGGCGGAGTTGCGGGCCTGGCGCAGGGGCGCCCCGGCTTCGATCGACATGATCGGAAACCTAAGGCGCACCGATGTCCCGGCGACAGTGCCGATCACGTCACATTTGCTTGGGCCAATTCTGCTTTCCCCGTGCCACGGCCGCTCGCTAATCTCGCGCTCATGGACCTTCGTGTGCTGCCCTACGACCACCCCGACGCGGTGAAGCTGCTGGCCGAAGCCCAGCTCGAGCTGGCCGCCCGGTACGGCAGTGAAGACGAGACGCCGATGGACGGGGCGCAGTTCGCCGCGCCGAGGGGACTGTTCCTGGCCGCCTATCTCGACGACGTCCCGGTCGCGTGCGGCGCCTGGCGGGCGCACGACGGGCCCGACCCGTTGCTGCCCGGCGACGCCGAGATCAAGCGCATGTTCGTGATGGCCTCGGCGCGCGGGCGAGGTGTCGCGCGGGCGATCCTCGCCGATCTGGAACGGACGGCCGCCGAGGCCGGACGGCTGCGTATGGTGCTGGAGACCGGTGACAAACAGCCCGAGGCCATCGCGCTGTACGAGTCGGCGGGCTACCGGGAGATGCCGGGCTTCGGGTACTACAAGGACGAACCGGAAAGCGTCTGCTACGGCAAGTCGCTGGTCTAGGAGAACGCATGCCGATCTACGCCCTGGGCGACCTCGAACCGTCGATCCACCCCGACGCCTACGTCCACCCTGACGCGACGGTGATCGGCGACGTCCGCATCGCGGCGTTCGCGTCGGTGTGGCCGCAGACGGTGCTGCGCGGCGACCACGGGTACATCGAGATCGGCGAGCGGTCCAACGTCCAGGACGGCTGCGTGCTGCACTGCACCCGCAAGGAACCGACGGTGATCGGGAACTCCTCCGCCGTCGGGCATTCCGTGCACATCGAGGGCGCGCGGATCGGCGAGGGCTGCCTGATCGCGTCGGGATCGGTGGTGCTGAACGGAACCGTCGTCGAGGACGGCGGGATGGTCGGCGCGGGCGCGGTTCTCTCCTATGGGTCCCATGTGGACAGTGGGCACATCGCGCTCGGCGTCCCGGCGAAGACGCGGCCCAATACCTCTTTCGGGCCCGACATGATCAAGCTCGTCGTCGATGGTTATGTCGAGCGGGCGGCCCGGTTCCGGGTCGAACTCCGGCGGCTGGACTAAGACTTTTTCGTGTCGTCGGGTGGTTCGGTTTCCTCCGGCTGCCCCGATTCGACGTGGTAGAAGGGCAGCCTGATCTTGAACGGCGCGCCTTTGCCGTTGTGCAACTGCTGGCGCTGGGTCAGCCAGCCCGCGAGGAAGATCAGCAGGAGGATGCCGGCCGTCACCAACAGCGCGGGAACGGACATCCCGAGCAGACGGACGAAAAAGCTCTCGATAGGCACAGCCCAGCCCTCACCTGCCGACGAGTCCCAGGGCGTCCCCACCAGCCGGTCAGGGTTGGTGTGCGGGTGGTGCGTGGTCGTGCTCGGGCGTCCCGGCCCCGGGTGACCCCACGGCAGTAGGTCAGGCGGAACACCGCTGGAGACCAGGATACGACCCTGTGACCGCCGTCTCAACCGGCCGGAAAAAGGGGCGCCGACCGGCCTGAGTAAGCTCGCACGCCGTGACCGCACGACCGCTGCAGGACATCGTCGAAGAAGGCTGGGCGCAAGCCCTCGAACCGGTGGCGCCGCAGGTCGCCGCGATGGGGGAATTCCTCCGCGCGGAGATCGCCGCGGGCCGGACCTATCTCCCGGCCGGGGAGCACGTGCTGCGGGCCTTCCAGCAACCGTTCCACGACGTGCGGGTGCTGATCGTCGGCCAGGACCCGTACCCGACGCCCGGGCACGCGGTCGGGCTGAGCTTCTCGGTGGCGCCTGACGTCCGGCCGATCCCTAAGAGCCTGATCAACATCTACAAGGAGTACTGCGAGGACCTCGGGCATCCGTTGCCGTCGAACGGCGACCTGACGCCGTGGGCCGACCAGGGTGTGCTGCTGCTCAACAGGGCACTGACGGTGCAGCCGGGCAAATCGAACTCGCACCAGGGCAAGGGCTGGGAAGACGTCACCGAGCAGGCCATCAAGGCCCTCGCCGCGCGGGACGAGCCGATGGTGGCGATCCTGTGGGGCCGCAACGCGCGGAACCTGAAGCCGATGCTGGGGAAGGTGCCGTGCATCGAGTCGGCGCACCCGAGCCCGCTTTCGGCGCACTCCGGCTTCTTCGGCTCGCGGCCGTTCAGCCGGGCGAACCAGCTGCTCGCCGACCAGGGGGCCGGCCCCGTGGACTGGAAGCTCCCCTGACCCTCGCTTGAGGTACATGATGGCCCCCTTCCTTGCGCCAGGCGCAAGGAAGGGGGCCATCATGTACTTCCGGAGAACGCGCGCGTGACAGCAGTGGCCGGTGTGACTCCTGGGGCGAGGCGAAAGTCCGTGAAGGCCTCCTTCCCTACCTTGAGAGTAGGGAAGGAGGCCTTCACGGACAGTGCAGTCGAGGCTTCGGTCCAGGTGGTCGTGAGTGGCGATTCGGGTCGGAGCCATGAGTGTCTCAGGTACCTACTGCCGGGCGGTTTCGTGTGACTGGAGGGACGACACGTGTGCTCCGACGGACGACACGTGTGTCCAGACGGACGACACGCGGCGAGGGCCTGCCCGCACGTGTGTCGTCCCGCCCATCACGCGTGTCGTCCATCGGAGCACGCGTGTCGTCCGTCTGATCACACGCGCCGTCCACCCAGGCACACGAAAGCCTCCACGCGAGACCCGCGCATAAAAAATGGCGGGTGCTCCGAAGAGCGCCCGCCATTCCCCAAAAACCCGGCTCAGCCGCGAACGACCTTGCCCGCCTTGATGCACGAGGTGCAGGCGTTCAGGCGCTTGCGCTGGGACAGACCGATCTTGGCGTGAACGGTCTGGATGTTCGGGTTCCACCGGCGGTTGGTACGCCGGTGGGAGTGCGAGACCGACTTGCCAAAGCCCGGTCCCTTGCCACAGACGTCGCACACGGCAGCCACGTCGAACTCCTCTGGATCTGGGACAAAGAATGATGCGCCCAGCATGCTGGGCAACTCGACCATAGTAACCAGTGGCTCAGAGCCCTCCGGCACCGGGTCGATACCCTCGCTGGAACAGCTAGGAGGTTACGGGGTGCGGGTGCTCGACGTGACGGCGGTGTCGGCTTGGTCGGCGGCCTGTGTGCACAGCCTGGCGGTGCTGCGGCCGGCGATCGACGGCATCAACGTCTACCCGGTCGCCGACTCCGACACCGGCTCCAACCTGCTGTTCACCATGACGGCGGCCCGCGACGCGCTGGCGGAGGCCGAGCCCGCGACGACCGCCGAGGCGCTGGCGGTGTTCGCCAAGGGCGCGGTCGCGGCGGCCAAGGGCAACTCCGGGGTGATCATGTCGCAGGTCGTGCGCGGGATCGCCGAGTCGGCGGCCGCCAGGGACCTCGACGGACCCGGTCTCGCGGAGGCGCTCGGCCGCGCGGACAGGGCGGCCACGGGCGCCGTGAGCCGCCCGGTCGCCGGGACCATCCTGACCGTGCTCCACACCGTCGCCGCGACAGTCCGCGACGCGACGGGATCGCTCGAAGAGGTGGCCGCGACGGCGGCGAGCGTCGCCGCCGAAGCGCTCGAAGAGACCCCTAAGCAGCTGCCGGTCCTGGCCGTGGCCGGGGTGGTCGACGCGGGCGCGCGCGGACTGGTCGCGGTCCTCGACGCCCTGTCCGGCGTGATCTCCGGCGGCGTCACCGAGCCGGAGCACCCGCTCGAAGCGCACCACCAT
The DNA here is from genome assembly GCF_002234405.1 of Amycolatopsis thailandensis. GTDB lineage: Bacteria > Actinomycetota > Actinomycetes > Mycobacteriales > Pseudonocardiaceae > Amycolatopsis > Amycolatopsis thailandensis. The sequence continues at coordinate 16,036 of NZ_NMQT01000020.1, forward strand.
CACACGATCGACGCGCCGACGGCCTGGGAGGTCATGTACCTGCTCGACGGCGTCGACGAAGCCAGCCTGCCCGCGTTGCGCAAGACCCTCAGTGGTCTCGGCGACAGCGTCACGGTCGCCGGTGACGGCGCCGGCGCGTACGCCGTCCACGTGCACTGCGCGGACATCGGCGCGGCGCTGGAGGCCGGGATCGAGCTCGGCCGCCCGCGCAAGGTCCGGGTCGAGCCGCTGATCACGCCCACGCCGGTCGAGGTCGGCGGCGGCCTCGACCGGTCGGTCGTCGCCGTGGTCCACGGCGGGCACCTGGCCGAACTCCTCCGCGCGGAAGGCGTCGCGGTGCTTTCGGTCCCGCAAGGGAGCGAACCGACGGTCGAGGAGATGCTCGGCCTGATCAACGAGGCCGCCGGGCACCACGTCACCGTCCTCCCCGGCGGCCATCAGCTGACCGCGGCGGCCGACGCGGCGGCCGGGCACGCGATGGCCGCGGACCGCGACGTCGTCGTCATCCCGTGCGTTTCACCCGTCCAGGTGCTCGCCGCGCTGGCCGTCCACGACAAGGACCGCCGCACCAACGACGACGTGGTCGCGATGGCCGAAGCGGCCGCCGCCACCAGGCGTGGCGAACTGCGGATCGCGCAGGAGGAGTCGCTAACCTGGGTGGGCCGGGCGCAGGCCGGTGACGTCGTCGGCCTGGTCGACGGCGAGGTCGTGCTGATCGAGCCCGCGCCCGCTTCGGAGACGAGCCTGGTCGCGGCGGCGGTCGGCGTGCTGAACCGGATGCTGGCCCTCGGCGGCGAACTGGTCACCGTGCTGACCGGCGTCGACGTCCCGGTCCGGCTGCCCGGCGAGCTGGCGGACCGGCTCCGCGTGGAACATCCTGAGGTCGAAGTGACGAGTTACGCCGGCGGCCAGTCCGACGCCGTGCTGCTGATGGGGGTGGAGTGACCGCATGACCAACCTGCGCGCGGACCTGAAACTGGTCGTGGGCGCGGCGACGGCGAAGGCACTCGCCAAGGGCCTCAAGATCGAGACGGTCAGCGACCTCCTGCGCCACTATCCCCGCCGCTACGCCGAACGCGGGCAGCTCACCGACATCGCCGGGCTCGAACTCGGCGAGCACGCGACCGTGATGGCGCGGATCGAGCGGGTCAACAAGCGCCGGATGAAGGCGCGCAGCGGCACCTTGCTCGAAATGGTGATCACCGACGGCAAACGCCGTCTGCAATGCACCTTCTTCAACCAGGCCTGGCGCGAAAAGGAACTCGTACCCGGCAAGAACGGGCTCTTCGCGGGCAAGGTCACCGCCTTCCGCGACGTCCTCCAGCTGGCGAATCCCGAGTACGAGCTGTTCGAAGCCGACAGGGAGGCCGAGGCGCTGGACGACTTCCTCGCCGAGATCATCCCGGTGTACCCGGCGGCGCAGGGCATCCCGACGTGGGTGATCGCCAAGAGCGTGCGGCAGGTGCTGGACGTGCTGGAGGTCGATGAGGACCCGATGCCGCTGGAGCTGCTCGCCCAGTACGGCTTGCCCAGCCTGGAAAGCGCGCTGCGCGGCATCCACCGGCCGTCGGGCTGGGACGCGCTGAACTCCGCGCGGCGGCGGCTCAAATGGGACGAAGCCATGGCGGTGCAGCTGATTTTCGCGCAGCGCAGGCATTCCCTCGTCTCCCGGCCCGCGAAGGCCTGTCCGCACACCGAAGGCGGCATACTCGACGCCTTCGACAAGCGGCTCCCGTTCGAGCTGACCTCGGGCCAGCAGGAGATCGGCGAGGAGATCGCCAGGGACCTCTCCACCGAGCACCCGATGAACCGGCTGCTTCAGGGCGAGGTCGGTTCCGGTAAGACGGTGGTCGCGCTGCGCGCCATGCTGCAGGTCGTCGATTCCGGGCGGCAGGCGGCGATGCTCGCGCCGACGGAGGTGCTCGCCGCGCAGCACGCGCGCTCGCTGAGCGAAATGCTCGGTGACCTCGGGCAGGCGGGGCAGCTCGGTGGCGCGGAGAAGGCCACGCGCGTGACACTGCTGACCGGTTCGATGGGCGCGAAGGAACGCAAGAAGGCGTTGCTGGAGACGGTCAGCGGCGAGGCCGGGATCGTCGTCGGCACGCACGCGCTCATCCAGGACACGGTGTCCTTCGCGGATCTCGGCCTGGTCGTGGTCGACGAGCAGCACCGCTTCGGTGTCGAACAGCGGGACGCGTTGCGCTCCCGCGGCTCCGACGACACCAGCCCGCACGTGCTCGTCATGACGGCGACACCCATCCCGCGCACGGTCGCGATGACCGTGTACGGCGATCTGGAGACCTCCGCGCTGCGCGTGATGCCGGCAGGCCGGTCGCCGATCAAGACGTCGGTGGTGCCGGTCGCGGAGCGGCCCGCGTGGCTGGACAGGGCGTGGCAGCGGGTCCGCGAGGAATGCGGCAAGGGCCACCAGGCGTACATCGTCTGCCCGCGCATCGGTGACGAACCGGCGTCGGACAAGGGCGACAAACGCCCGGCGCTCGCCGTCCTCGACGTGGCGCCCGAGCTGGCCGAAGGACCGTTGAAGGGGCTGAAGATCGGGGCCCTGCACGGCCGGATGCCCGCCGACGACAAGGACGCCGTGATGCAGGCGTTCGCCAAGGGCGAGCTGGACGTGCTCGTCGCGACCACCGTGATCGAGGTCGGCGTGAACGTGCCGAACGCGACGGCGATGGTGATCATGGACGCCGACCGGTTCGGCATCAGCCAGCTGCACCAGCTGCGCGGCAGGGTCGGCCGGGGCAGTGTGCCGGGGTTGTGCCTGCTGGTCACCGAAACCCTGGACGGGACGACCACCCGCGAGCGGCTCGCCGCCGTCGAGTCCACAACGGACGGTTTCGAACTGTCCAGAATGGACCTGGAACTGCGCCGCGAGGGCGACATCCTCGGTGCCGCTCAGTCGGGGAAGAAGTCGACCCTGAAACTGCTTTCGCTGCTGCAGGACGAGGAGGTCATCGCCGAGGCGAGGGCCCGCTCGTCGGAGATCGTCGAGAAGGACCCGGCCCTGGGGAACTATCTCGGGCTGGCGCACATGATCGCCGACGTCGTCGACGAAGATCGCGTGGAGTACCTGGAAAAAAGCTGACGTGAACATCTCTGCCCGATCGGACCTTGCCGCCGGGCGGGCGTAGGCGTTTCCTCGTTTTGTGCGGGCGAGGGAGGCCGGGGATGACGTCAGCGGTGCGGGTCCAGCTGGGTGAGGACGGGGCCGACGCCGAGCGCGCCGACCAGCTCGCCGGCTACCTGCGAAGGGAACTGATCGAACGCGGGCTCTCCGACGTCAAGGCGCTGCCCGCCGGCGAGGCGCCGCCCGGCTCGCGCGGATTCGACGCGGCGACGGCGGGCGGGCTGCTGGTCACGCTGGGAAAGTCCGCCGACGGCCTGCGCTCGGTGGTGGCGGCCGCGCGGGAGTGGCTTTCGCGCGGCGGCAGGGTGAAGCGGACGGTGCGGCTGGAGATCGACGGCGACGTGCTGGAGCTGTCCGAAGCGAGCCTCTCCGATCAGGACAAGCTCGTCGACCTCTTCGTGAGCAGGCATTCGGCGCCATGACCGGGCAGCGGCGGGCCTTGATCATCGCCAACGGGGAGTACGACAACCCCGGGCTGAGCGCGCTGCGGTCCCCGGCGGCCGACGCGGAGGCGCTCGCCTCGGTCCTCGCCGACCGCGACGTCAGCGATTTCGACGTCCAGGTGGTGCGCGACGAGACCGCCCACGTCATCGCGAGCCGCGTCGAGGACCTGTTCGCCGACAGCGCGCCGGACGACGTCGTCCTGGTGCATTTCTCCTGCCACGGCTTGAAAAGCGAGTCGGGCGAGCTGTTCTTCGCCGCCCGCAACACCCGGCCGGAGCGGCTCGCGTCGAGTGCCGTCCCCGCCGATTTCGTCCAGCGCTGCATGCGGATGAGCCGGTCGAGGAGCATCGTCCTGCTGCTGGATTGCTGCTACGGCGGCGCTTTCGGCCGAGGAGTCGCGGTGCGCGCCACCGGCGAGGCCAACGTGCTCGACGCTTTTCCGGGCGGTGGTCTCGGCGGCCGGGGCCGCGCGGTGATCACCGCGTCGAACTCCATCGAGTACGCCTTCGAGGGCGACCATCTCGCCGACGACCACGCGCGGCCGTCGGTGTTCACGTCGGCGCTGGTCGAGGGGCTCCGCACGGGGGACGCGGATCGCGACGAAGACGGCTGGATCGCGCTCAGCGAGCTTTACGACTACCTCTTCGACAGCGTCCGCGAGCGGAATCCGAACCAGACACCCAGCCGGGACATCGAGATGCAGGGCGAGCTGTACCTGGCCAGGAGCAGGCGGCGCCGGATCAAGCCGTCGCCGGTCCCGGCCGACCTGCGCGCGGCGAGCGAGGATCCGAACATGTTCACCCGCCTCGGCGCGGTGACGGAACTTCAGCGACGGCTGACGAGCGAGAACCTCTCCGTCGCCATCGGCGCCCACGAAGTCCTCACGGCGATGGCGCAGACCGATATCCAGCATGTCGCCGAGGCCGCGGACGTGGCGCGGCAGGAGGCGCTGGTGCGTGCCGAGCCCGAGGTGGTGGTGTTCGGCGAGGTCGTCCGGGGATCGCGGCCGGTGGCGCGGATCCGGCTGGAAGGGCCGCCGATCGCACAGGCCTGCCGTTTCACCGCGTCGCATTCCTGGCTGCGGGTGACCGAAGTCGACGGCGGGGCCGAAATCCGCCTGGACCAGGTGGAGATCGGAGCGTTCGACGGGCGGGTCACCGTGACCGGACCGACCGGCGAGGTGGCCGTCCGGGTCGAGGGCCAGGTCGTCCGGGAACCGGAACCGCCGCCCGCGCCGGAACCGCGAACCGCGCCGCAGCCTGTGCCGGAACCTCGAACAGAGCCGCGACCCGTGCCGAGTCCGCCGCCCGAGCCCGTGCTCGCCCCGGCCCCGGAGACACCCGAAGCACCGCGTCCGCCCGCCGAACTGCCCCCTCCGAGCCCGAAGCCCGACCCGTTCGCCGTCGCCGCCGGCCTGTTCGCGTTCGCGGCGGCGGTGTACCTGGTGGTGATCGCGTTCCAGGTCAACAGCAGCGTGGAGGACTTCTTCGAAGACGGCGGCTGGACCGTCTCGCCGCTCATCGCGTTCGCGATCGGGGCGGGAATCGCGATGTTCGCGCCTAGGACGCGGCGGACGGTCGGCCCGGGGCTGCTGTGCGGGCTGGCGATGCTCTCGGTGGTTCCGTACGGTCCGGTCGTGCTCGTGCTCGCCCGCGGTTGCCTGCTCGTCGCGGCCGCCTGGGCGCTGGTTTCGGTGCGACGCGACCGGAGCGTCCGGCTCGGGCTGAGGAAACCCCGGGGCGCACTGACTTTCGCGGCCCTCGTGGCCGGGATCGGTGGCGTGGCCGGTCTCGTGGTGGAGGCCGGCGAGCTCTTCGCCTACTCGTCGAGCCGGGCCGACGAGGGCGCGATCTACCTCGTCGTCGCGATGACGCTCCTGATCGGGACCGTCCTCGGCGCGTTCCTGCGGCCCGCCGCGTTCGGGGTCGCTTTCCACGGTGGTATGGCGGGCGGCGGAATCGTCATGGTGTGCATGCTGTTCTACGCGCTGCCGAGCAGTTCGCGGGTGACCGGCGCGGGCTGGGGGATCGCGCTGGGGATGGTGCTCTCGCTCGCCATCGTGACCGGTTTCGCGGCCAGTAAAGCGAAAGGCTGACGATGTCCGCGATCCGCCCCGCTGTCGTCGAGGACGCCTGGCCCATCGCCGAGGTGAACGTCCGGTCGTGGCAGTCGGCGTACCGGGGCCTGCTGCCCGAGTTGTACCTGCGCGATCTCTCGGTCGAGGCCGGGCCGCGCGCTGGCAGCGGATCCTCGCCGATCCCGTCAACCGGCGCGACGTCCTGGTCCTCGTCGAGGACGGCTCGCTCCTCGGCTTCACCGCCGTCGACCGGGAACGCGGGGAACTGCGCGCGATCTACCTCGAACCGGCGCGCTGGGGTACGGGACTGGGCAGGCTGCTGCTCGACACCGCCGTCGCCGCGCTGCGGGATTCGGGACATCGCGAGGCGACGCTCTGGTGTGCTCGACTCGAATGAGCGCGCCCGTCGCTTCTACTCGGCGGCGGGATGGGCGCCGGACGGGGCGGAGAAGACCGACACCATGCCCGGCGAAGACGTCCCGCTGTGCGAAGTGCGCTACCGGATCGAGCTCGTCAGCGCGTGAACCAGGCGCGTTCCTCGGGTTTGTTGAGGACGACGATGATGCCGATGGCGATGCCGATCCCGATCAGCTGGGTGACCGCCCCGCCGCTGATCAGGCCGATCACCCCCAGGACGACGGACAGTCCTTCGACGCCGAGCACCGCGGGCCGCACCCAGGCCGAACCGCGGGAGATCCTGATCGCGCAGGCGATCAGCACGAGGGAGACCGCGAAGCCGAGGAGCGCCAACGCCAGAGCGAGCCCCGCTTCTTCGTTGCCGTGGTCGAGTTCGTTGATCGCGAGGGCGGTCACGAGCGCGCTGGCGAGGAGATTGAGGACCGCCTGTATCCACAGGAGGACGCGGACAGTCTTGAGCTGGCGCGGCATCTCGGGCGCCTCGTTCCGGACGTCCTCGGTCATGACGGGCTCCCTCTTTCGTTACGGAGAAGCCAGTGTGGACCCGGGACTCGTTGGCGCTGAGGGTAAAACTGTCCTCAGCGCGTGACCAAACGAGGTGCAGGCCTGAATCTTGCCGTGAAGGCCTCCTTCCCTACCTTGAAGGTAGGGAAGGAGGCCTTCACGGACCCGGCCGCAAGACTGGGCAACTCGTCTCCGGCGCAGTACTCGAAGGGGCGCGAAGGTGTGGAGCGTTGCGAAAGCCACTCTCGCAACCTTCATCGTTGCCAAAGTGGCTTTCGCAACGCCGAGGAAAGCAGGCGACTGGTCGCCCCGGCACCGGTACATGATGGCCCCCTTCCTTACGTCTAGCGCAAGGAAGGGGGCCATCATGTACCGGCAGGCTGATCGCGCGAGGTGACGAAGGCGCCCTCGCGCGCGGCGACGGCGACCGCCCGTGCCGTGACCCGCGCGTCCGTGACCGTGACCCTCTCCCGGGAGAGGAGCAGCCGGTAGAACATCGGCCCGCACACCGCCCGCACCAGCTCGTCGCCGTCCGTTCCGGAGGGAACCTCGCCGCGTGCGACGGCCCGTTCCGTGATCGGCGCCATGCGGACATGCCGGTCCGCGTAGAAGTCGTGCAGCGCCTCGGCCGCCTGCGTCGACTGGAAGGCCGCCGCGACCGACGCCATCGGAAGCTCCTTCAGCGCGGGCTCGGTGAAGTAGCGCACGACCTCGGCGGCCACTTCGTACAGATCGCCTTCAAGCGATCCGGTGTCAGGTGCCTTCCAGTCGTCCTCCGCGCCCATCTGCAACGCGGCGGCGACGAGACCGTCCGGTGAGGACCAGCGCCGGTACACCGTGGTCTTGTGCACTCCGGACCGTTCGGCGACCGCGTCCACGGTCAGCTCGCCGAACCCGCGTTCGGCCAGCAGGTCGAGGGTGGCGTGCAGGACGGCCTGACGGGTGCGTTCGGTCCGGCCGCCGGGCCGCTGCGTACCGGAGGTTGCCAATTGCTACTCCTGTTGCGTTAGTGTGGTCAGTATGTCAGACCCCGCCAAGATCGCCGAACTCATCGGGGACGCCAAGATCGTCGCCATCGGTGAGAACAACCACCACCTCCACGAGTTCGGGGACCTGCGCAATCGTTTGCTTCGCGAGCTCGTCGAGAACCACGGCTTCCGGGTGGTCGGTTTCGAATCCGGCTTCGCCGAGGGCGAGCTCGTCCAAAACTGGCTGAACGGCGCCCCCGGAGACGTCGCCGAAATCGGCCGCGACGGCTTCACCTTCTCCCTCGGAGAGTCACCCGAGGCCCACGAAATGCTGACGTGGCTCCGTGACCGGGGTGACGTCCGGTACTTCGGCCTCGACGTGCCGAGTTCCGCGGGCTCGCCCGTGCCCGCGCTGAGAGCGGTCCGCGACTACTTGTCCACTGTGGACGAAGTCGCCACAAGCCTCGTCGACGCCGCGATCGAGGCGACCGAGGGCTACGCGTCGGTCAGCAGCGCGGAAGCGCCCGCCAAGTACTCCGCCCTCGACGACGTCGCCCGGGACAAGGCGACAGCGGCGCTCACCCGCCTCAAGACGCACCTCACCTCGCTGCGTCCCGTCTACGGGGACACCGCCGTCGCCGAGCACCAGGTCGAAGGTGCGCTGCGGCTCGACGCCTACCTCGCCGAGGTGGCCGCGATGATGTCCGGCACCGCGCCCGCCTTGCAGAGCGGTTCGCGCGACGCGTACATGGCCGAGAGCGTCCGGCTGATCCGGCGGCTCCACGGCGACGACACGAAGATCGTCGTGATGCTCCACAACGGACACCTCCAGCGCGTGCCGTTCTCGCCGTTCCCCGGCCTCACCGCGCCTTCGGCCGGAACGCATCTGGCCGCCGAGTTCGGCGACGACTACTTCGCCCTGGCGCTCACCGCCGTCGAGGGGAAGACCACCGGCCTCAAACCGGATCCGTCCGCACGGCTCGGTTTCACCGTCTACGAACAGGATCTGGACGAACCGGCGGACGGCAGCGTCGAGGCGGAAGGGCCCGGCTTGGTCGATCTTCGCGCGCGGCGCGGAACCGAAGGACCCCAGAGCATCCGTCACGCGCATCTGTTCAATCCCGTCGACGTCGTCAACGCCTTCGACGCGCTGGTGTGTTTCCCGGAGTCGACGGTCAGCGGGCACCTCCGACCGGCCCCAGCCGATCGGGTGGTTGAAGTTGCCCCTCGCGGGTGACAGGCGTAGGCCCGAGGCATGATCATTCGACTGGTACGGGTCATGGCCGCGCTCGCCCTCCTGGTGTTCGTGGCGCAGCCCGCCTCCGCGACGGAAGTCCAGCAGAACCCGCCGAACTGGGGACTGGACCGGATCGACCAGCGAACAGGCCTCGACCAGCTCTATCACTACGACACCGACGCCAAGGACGTCACGGTCTACGTGATCGACAGCGGTGTCGACGCGGGCCATCCGGATTTCGGCGGCCGGGTGAAGCCCGGTAAGGACTTTCTCAACGGCGGCACGGACACTTCCGACACCAACGGTCACGGCACGTACCTGGCCGGTGTCGCCGCGTCGACGAGCTACGGCGTCGCGAAGGGCGCGCAGATCGTCCCCGTCCGGGTGATCGACGCGCAGGGTGGCGGCTCGACGGACAAGATCATCGCCGGTATCGACTGGGTGACGCAGAACGCACACCAGCCCGCCGTGGCCGTCCTCGGCATCGGCGGCACCGCCAACGACCGGCTCGACGCCGCCGTCCGCGCGCTCGCGGCGGTCGTCCCGGTCGCCCTCCCGGCCGGTGGCGAGGCCACCGACGCGGGCCAGTTCTCACCCGGCCGGGTCACCGAAGCGCTCACCGTCGGCTCGACCGACGCGAGCGACCAGGTCGGATCGACGTCCAACTACGGCGAGGTCGTCGACCTGTTCGCGCCCGGCGTGGACGTGCCGGGACCCAACGCCGGGGGCAGTGGCGGCCGGGTGCTGAGCGGGACCTCGTCGGCCGCCGCGCACGTCGCCGGGGTGGCCGCGCTGTACCGGGGCCTGCACCCCGACGTGTCGGCGCCGGACGTCACGAAGGCCGTCGTGGACCTCGCCGCCGTCGACGTGCTGACCGGCGTCCACGAGGGCACCGCGAACCGGTTGCTCCAGACCCCGGGTACGCAACTCGGGCGGGGATGACGTCCATCACCTGGGCAACAACTCCCGTCCTGCGGGAGCGAGCAGGTAACGTGCCTCACCTACCGATCCGATGATGGGAAGGACCGGCATGTTCCGCAAGGTACTGGTCGCCAACCGGGGTGAGATCGCCATCCGCGCGTTCCGCGCCGGATTCGAGCTCGGCGCGGGCACGGTGGCTGTGTTCCCGCACGAAGACCGCAATTCGCTCCACCGGCTGAAGGCCGACGAGGCCTACGAGATCGGCGAACCCGGTCATCCGGTGCGGGCCTATTTGTCGGTCGAGGAAATCGTGGCCGCCGCCAAGAAGGCCGGGGCCGACGCCGTCTACCCCGGCTACGGCTTCCTCTCCGAGAACCCGGACCTCGCGCGCGCGTGCGAGGACGAAGGCATCACCTTCGTCGGGCCGAGCGCGGACATCCTCGAGCTGACCGGGAACAAGGCCCGCGCGGTCAAGGCCGCGCGCGACGCCGGCGTGCCGGTGCTGGGCTCCTCCGAACCGTCCTCCGACGTCGACGCGCTGATCGCCGCCGCCGAGGAGATCGGCTTCCCGGTCTTCGTCAAGGCCGTCGCCGGTGGTGGCGGTCGCGGTATGCGCCGCGTCCTGGACCCCGCGCAGCTGCGCGAGTCCATCGAGGCCGCCGCCCGCGAGGCCGAATCGGCCTTCGGCGACCCGACGGTGTTCATCGAGAAGGCCGTCGTCGAGCCGCGCCACATCGAGGTCCAGATCCTCGCCGACGGCGAGGGCAACGTGATCCACCTCTACGAGCGCGACTGTTCGGTCCAGCGCCGTCACCAGAAGGTCGTCGAGCTGGCCCCGGCGCCGAACCTGCCGTCGGAGCTGCGTGACCGGATCTGCGCCGACGCGGTGAAGTTCGCCCGCCAGATCGGTTACCGCAACGCCGGCACCGTCGAGTTCCTGCTCGACAAGGACGGCAACCACGTCTTCATCGAGATGAACCCGCGGATCCAGGTCGAGCACACGGTGACCGAGGAGGTCACCGACGTCGACCTCGTCCAGTCGCAGCTGCGCATCGCCTCCGGCGAGACCCTGGCAGACCTCGGCCTCTCGCAGGACAAGGTGTACCTGCGCGGCGCCGCCCTCCAGTGCCGCATCACCACCGAGGACCCGGCCAACGGCTTCCGCCCGGACACCGGGATGATCAGCGCGTACCGCTCGCCCGGCGGTTCCGGTATCCGCCTCGACGGCGGGACGGCGTTCGCCGGCACCGAGATCAGCGCGCACTTCGACTCGCTGCTGGTGAAGCTCAGCTGCCGCGGCCGCGACTTCAAGACCGCCGTCGGCCGCGCGAGGCGCGCCGTCGCCGAGTTCCGCATCCGCGGCGTGGCCACGAACATCCCGTTCCTGCAGGCCGTCCTCGACGACCCGGACTTCCGCGAAGGCCGCGTCACGACGTCGTTCATCGAGGAGCGCCCGCATCTGCTCACCGCGCGCCATTCGGCCGACCGCGGGACCAGGCTGCTGACCTACCTCGCCGACAAGACGGTCAACAAGCCGAACGGCGAGCGTCCGCGCACCCTCGATCCGCAGGTCAAACTGCCGAAGCTGCCCAAGGGGCTCGAACCGGCGCCCGGCTCGAAGCAGAAGCTGACCGAGCTCGGCCCGGAGGGCTTCGCCCGCTGGCTGCGGGAGTCGCCGACCATCGGCGTCACCGACACCACCTTCCGCGACGCGCACCAGTCGCTGCTCGCCACCCGCGTGCGGACGAAGGACCTGCTCGCCGTCGCGCCGGTGGTCGCGCGCACCACGCCGCAGTTGCTTTCGCTGGAATGCTGGGGCGGCGCGACCTACGACGTCGCCCTGCGGTTCCTCGCGGAAGACCCGTGGGAACGGCTGGCGAAGCTGCGGGAAGCGGTGCCGAACATCTGTCTCCAGATGCTGCTGCGCGGCCGCAACACCGTCGGCTACACGCCGTACCCGACCGAGGTGACCAACGCCTTCGTCGAGGAGGCGACGGCGACCGGCATCGACATCTTCCGGATCTTCGACGCGCTCAACGACGTCGAGCAGATGCGCCCGGCGATCGAGGCCGTCCGCGAGACCGGATCCGCGGTCGCCGAGGTGGCGCTCTGCTACACCTCGGACCTGTCGGACCCGGCGGAGAAGCTGTACACGCTGGACTACTACCTCAAGCTGGCGGAGCAGATCGTCGGCGCGGGTGCGCACGTCCTGGCCATCAAGGACATGGCGGGCCTGCTGCGGGCGCCGGCGGCGGTGCGGCTGGTTTCCGCGCTGCGCAAGGAGTTCGACCTCCCGGTGCACATCCACACGCACGACACCGCTGGTGGTCAGCTGGCGACGTACCTCGCCGCGATCCAGGCCGGGGCGGACGCCGTCGACGGCGCCGTCGCGTCCATGGCGGGCACGACCTCGCAGCCTTCCCTGTCGGCGCTGGTCGCGGCCACCGACCACTCGGACCGGCCGACCGGGCTGGACCTGCAGGCGATCGGCGACCTGGAGCCGTATTGGGAGAGCGTGCGCAAGATCTACGCGCCGTTCGAGGCCGGTCTCGCGTCGCCGACCGGCCGCGTGTACCACCACGAGATCCCCGGCGGGCAGCTGTCGAACCTGCGCACGCAGGCGATCGCGCTCGGTCTCGGCGAGCGGTTCGAGGACATCGAGGCGATGTACGCGGCCGCGGACCGGATCCTCGGGCACCTGGTGAAGGTCACGCCTTCGTCCAAAGTGGTCGGTGACCTCGCGCTGCACCTCGTCGGCGCGGGCGTCTCGCCGTCCGACTTCGAGGCGGAGCCGAACAAGTTCGACATCCCCGACTCGGTGATCGGCTTCCTGCGCGGCGAACTGGGCGACCCGCCCGGTGGCTGGCCGGAGCCGTTCCGCACCAAGGCCCTGGAGGGCCGCGCGCAGCCGAAGCCGGTGCAGGAACTGTCCGAAGAGGACCTCAAGGGACTGGCCGAAGACCGTCGCCGGACGCTGAACCGGCTGCTGTTCCCCGGGCCCACGAAGGACTTCGAGGCGCACCGCGAGCAGTACGGCGACACCTCGGTCCTGCCGTCCAAGGACTTCTTCTACGGGCTGCGCCCGGGCGAGGAGTACTCGGTCGACCTGGAGCAGGGTGTCCGGCTGCTGATCGAGCTGGAGGCCATCGGCGAGGCCGACGAACGCGGGCTGCGCACGGTGATGTCGACGCTCAACGGCCAGCTGCGCCCGATCCAGGTCCGCGACACCTCGATCGCGTCGGACATCCCGGCGACGGAGAAGGCCGACAAGGGCGACCCGAAGCAGATCGCCGCGCCGTTCGCGGGCGTGGTCACGCTGCAGGTGTCCGAAGGCGACGTGGTCGAGGCCGGTGCGACGGTCGCGACCATCGAGGCGATGAAGATGGAGGCGTCGATCACCGCGTCGGCGGGCGGCAAGGTGTCGCGGCGCGCGATCAACGCCGTCCAGCAGGTCGAAGGCGGGGACCTGCTGCTCGTTCTGGAGTGACGTGGGCTGAAGGGGCCCTTCACCGCATCTGACGCGGTGAAGGGTCCCTTCGTCGCTTCAGACGCGGGGAAAGCGTCCCTCGTGGCCACTCGACGACCGGGCGCCGATGGTCCGGGCCCGGTCGGACGACACGCGTGATCAGACGGACGACGCGCGTGAATGAACGGACGACACGCTCGCAGCCGGGGGCTCGCCGCGAGTCGTCCGTCTGATCACGCGCGCCGTCCATTCCGTCACGCGTGTCGTCCCTCCAGTCACGCGAAACCGTCCATGAAGGCCTCCTTCCCTGCTTTCAGGGTCAGAGTCTCGGCAAAGTCGCATGAACACCGGTCGATGTCGCTCTTGATGATGCGAACGGGACCTCCGGACAGGGCAGATGACCCGAGAGCCTGAACGGCGGTGTCCGCAAAGGACCTCAGGCGACCGACGAATGTCTGATTGATGACTATATGTACGTTTTCTCCTGGGGTCGTGAGCGGTAAGGACGGTTCTAACCCTCTTTGCCACTCACGACCCCCTTCTCAAACGCCCAAATCAGGCAAAGTCATCCCGATAGTGTCCTCTATGGACAGTCGACAAGGTGCCATGCCACGGTGACGAGCCTCTTCGCCACCCACTTGGACGGCGGGTAGACGACTTTGCCGGGACCCTGACCCTCAGGGTGGTGAAGGAGGCCTTCGCGGACTTGCGGCCGCCGCTAACGTGGACCGGTGCTGATCCACGCCGTACCCCAGTTCCAGGGCGCGCTGACCGAACGCGCGCCGGAGATGCCCGAAGGCTGCGTCGCGCTCGCCGAGCTGGCCGGTCACGTCCTGGGCGTACCGGTGCACCACATCCGGCAGACCCGCGAGACCTCGCCCGTGGTCGACGGGATCGCCAACCGCGAGGTGCTCACCGGCGCGAACCGGGCCGCGCAGCTCGCCGCGCTGGAGGCGCCTGGCGGGCCGGTGCTCACCATCGGCGGGGACTGCGGGGTCGAACTGATCCCGGTCGGCGTCGCGCGCTACCGCTTCGGCCCGGGTCTCGGAGTCGCCTGGTTCGACGCGCACGCGGACCTCAACACCGCGGAGACGTCGCCGTCGGGCGCGTTCCACGGCATGGTGCTGCGGTCGCTGCTCGGCGAGGGCGACCCGGATTTCGCCGCGAACCCGCGCGTCGAACCCGGTCACGTCGTGCTCGCCGGGACGAGGGCCTTCGACGACGCCGAGCGGGACGTGATCGATCGCGGGCTGGTCGTCGAGGCGGACGACGTCGCGGCCGGGCTGGCGGGTGCGGACAAGGTGTACGTCCACGTCGATCTCGACGTGCTCGACCCGGGGGAGTTCGACGGGCTGAACTGCCCGGAGCCCGGTGGCTTGACGATCGGGCGTCTGGTGGCGATGCTTCGCGGGCTGAGCGGCTTCGAAGTCGTCGGCGCCGGGATCACCGAATGCGTCGGCACCGAGGTGCGCGTACTGGAGCCCGTGCTCGAAGTACTCGGTGAATTGCTCACCGAAAAGCAGTGACGCTCCGTCACGATATGGCCCGCTTCGGCCGTTCGTACGTACGGCGCGTGGCGTTTGCCGGGCACTTGTCATCAAAATTCAGGGACGGACCGTGATTTTGTCACGACGGTGACAAGAAATCGGTTTCTTCTGCGAAAGGTGACACATTCACGAGCGACTTTGCGATGTGTTCGTTGTCACCCCACGACGATCGTGGGATGTCCGGACGCTGGGCGGAGCAAAGGAGCTGCGATGTCGGTGGAGCGCGGGATCGAACACGCTGCGCAGCCCCCTGCGGCGCTACCTCGCAAGCTCGCCGACATTTTGCGACCGGAACTCGGCAGTCTCGCCAACGAGATCGTCGACGAGATCCGGGCGACCATCCCCGCCTACGCGCGTCCGCTCGACGGGCCCTACGGCAAGTCGATCCGCGCGGGCGTCGAGTACGCGATCACGCTGTTCGTCGCGCAGATCGCCGATCCCAGCGTCTCCAAGGAACAGTCGCACGAGGTCCACCATCAGCTGGGGCAGAACGAAATGCGGGAGGGCCGCAGCCTCGACACGCTCCAGTCCGCGTACCGGGTCGGCGCGCGCGTGTCGTGGCGGCGCATCATGCGCGTCGGCCGCCGCAGCGGGCTCTCGTCCGCGGTGATGTCGCAACTGGCCGACGCGATGCTCGCGTTCATGGACGAACTCGCCTCCGTCGCGCTGGACGGCTATCTCGAAGCGAAGGCGCGCACCGCGGGGGCGCTGGACACGTGGCGCCGCAAACTGCTGCACCTGGTGCTGGAAACCCCGCCCGCGCCGTCGAAGGCGATCGCGGAACTCGCGCAGCTGACCGGCTGGCCGGTACCCGAGCGCGCGACCCCGGTGGTGCTGCACCCGATCAACGACAGTGTCAGACCGCGGCGGCACAACGCGGTGGATTCGGACATCCTGGCCGAACTCGATTGCGCCGAGCCGCGTCTGCTCGTCCCCGGCGAGATCTCCGGCGCCCGCCTGGCCACTCTGCAGGCCGCACTGCCGGACTACCGGCTGTCGATCGGCCCGTGCCGTCCGCTGGACTCCGTCGCCGATTCGCTGCGCTGGGCACGCGACGCCCTGCACCTCTCCGAACGCGGGATCATCGGCGTCCGCCGGGTGATCCGCGCCGAAGAGCACCTCGCGACCTTGCTCGTGAACGCCGACGCGGTGCTGACCTGCCAGCTGCGCGACCGCCTGTTCGCCCCGCTCGCCGAAATGACCGGGAAACAACGGGAACGGCTGCTCGAAACCCTGCGCGCCTGGCTCGACAGCCAGGGCAACGTCGTCGACATCGCCGAGCGCCTCCAGGTCCACCCGCAGACCGTCCGGTACCGCATGCGCCAGCTCCAGGCGACCTTCGGCGAGCACCTGCGAGACCCGGGCGCGCGGTTCGAAATGGAACTGGCGCTGCGGGCCGGCGTCACGTCTTCCTCGGCGCCCGAGGGCTACGCGCTGCCGGAGGTGCTTCCGGCGCCGCGCAAGAGTCCACAATGGACGCCGAGCGGGTCGTAGCCTCGGGATGTCATGAGGGGTCCCCATAGGACACTTTTCGTCCTATGGGGACCCCTCATGACACTCGTCAGCGGCGCCCCACCGGCGGATCCGTGTTGGGGCACTTGCGTTCCGCTTCCCACTCCAGGCCCACCTGGTTGACCCCGATGCACGCCTGGTTCCCCGGCCCCGATCCCATCCCGCTCAGCAAGGAGTCGAGGTTCTCCGTGACTCCGCAGCCGGAGAACTTGGGCAGGGTGAATCCCTGGAAGGCGGGTTCCGGGTCCTTCGGGTCCGTCCGCAGCACGCCACCGGTGAACGCGTTCCAGTTCGGACCGCGCAGGTTCAGCACGATCGGTTCGGCGGTCATGCAGTCGGGGCCGACGTCGAGGGGAGTGCCGTTGATGGTGATGTCCTTCAGCTTCCCGAATAGTTCGATCCGGGCGATGGCCGTCGTCGTCGTGTCCCCGTGCAGCATGGTCTCGACGTCGACGACGGTGTTGCCGGTCTTGTAGTCGGTCGGCAGGAGCTCCATCGTCCCGTTGACGGGGACGAAACCGAAGCCGAGGAACGTCATCTTGCTCGGCGGCAGGATCGTGGAGCCGGTGCTGCGATGCGGAGGCGCCGGATAGAGGTAGTAGAAGGCGTTGAAGATGAACGACGGGGTCAACCGGACGAAGGCACCCAGCTTCTTCACCGAAGACGTGCCTTGCGATTCGAAGGGCTGCAAGGGGAACACGGCATCCGGCACCGGCTCGTCCTGCGCGGCCCGCGCCCGTTCACCGGGCTTTTCCCCGGGCTTGTCGGTCTTCGGTTCCGCGGCGCGCAGCTCCGCCAGCGTGACGCTGCCGAGCGCGGTGTCCTGATCCGGGACCTGCGTACAGGTGATCGGTTTCGGCGGCGTTTCCGTCTTCTCCGCGGTCAGCGCGAGGGAAGGCGCGCCCGTGGTGAGCCGGAGTTCGCCGGGGCGGGTCGACACGATATCGGGAACCTTGCCCGTCGCGACCAGCTTCAGTTCGCCGGTGGCGGGCACCTTGGTCGCCGGGATCTCGAGGGTCACCGGAATCGCGGATGTCTTGTCGTCGCGCGTGGCCGTGAGTTCGATCGTCGCCGCGCCCGTCACCTCGGTGAGCGCGCCCAGCGTTCCCTCGCCGAGGGTGAAGGTGAGGGAGAAGTCCTTGACCTGTACCGGTTTTCCGGACGGCACGACCTTGGGCAGCGTGGCCTCGACGTCCATGGTGACCGGACGTTCCCCGACGGGATCCGGGAAGACGCACTTGTTCGCCAGGGTCTGGTGCGCGGGGGCGGCGCCCTGGAGCAGCGGCTTCGGCGGGGCGCTCGGATCGGTCGCCGCCGACGAGGCCAGCGCGCCGTTCACGCCCGCGAGCAGGATCACGCCCGCCAGTACGGGAACCCTCCCGAGTGTCCGGCGAACCTGCTGCGTCATCTGGGTTTCCTCTCGCGTCAAACGACGGGGATCGCCGGGGCGAACGCGCGGTTCTGTGCCGGGTTGGTGATTTTGACCGTACAGTCGAGCGTCCACGGGGTCCAGGTGCCGTCCCTCTTGTGGAAGTCGACTTCCAGTTTGAAAGTGTTGCCGAGCGCGAACGTCGCCTCACCGGGGGCACCCGCGGTGAAAGAGGGGACGGCGGTCGCCGCGGTCTGGGTGAAGACGAACGTGCGAGGCCCCGGCACGTACGGGGTGATCTGCGCTGGCAGGTCCAGTCCGGTGACGGTCGCCGAAGCGGGGGTGGCGTTCGTCGCGGTCACCGGCGCGGTCACCTTGCCGCGGAGGCCGTCGTAGTTGGCCGCGCTGAAGATCGTCGCGTTGTGGATGGCGTTGAAGGTCGCGGTGCCGCTGATCGCGGCCGGGGTGATCGTGCCGCCCGCGGTCGCCGTACCCGGGCTGTCGAACCTCGCCGTGATGTCGAGGGGTTGCTGGCCGATCATGGGAAAGCTGCACATGTACAGGACGGTCCCCGTCTCGTGGGAGACGGCGGCCGAGGCCTGCCCGATGGTGAGCAGGCAGGCCACGCCGGACACGATGACGGAGACCGTGCCCGCTCGGCGAACCTGCTGTCCCATATGTATTCCTCTCGAGATTGGGGGTGGGGACCGTGCGGGGCGGGCGTCCCCGCCCCGCACGGATGGTTCATCAGGTGATGGGGACCGCCGGGCTGAACGCGCGGTTCTGCGCCGGGTTGGTGTTCTTCACCGTGCAGTTGAAGCTCCAGGCGGTCCAGGAACCGTCCTTCTTGTGGAACTCCAGCGGCGCGCTGATCGCGGTGCCGAGGGACGCCGTCGCCGAGCCGGGCGTTCCGGCGGTGAACGTGGGGACGCCGGTCCCCGTGGCCTGGACGATGTTGAACGTCCGCGTTCCCGGCACGTACGGGTTGATCTGGGTCGGGACGTCGAGGTTCGTCACCGTCGCCGAAGCGGGGGTCGCGTTGGTGACGGTCACCGGCATGTTCACCTTGCCGCGGACGCCGTCGTAGTTGGCACTGTTGAGCAGCGCGTTGATGGTGGCGCTGATCGTGGCGGTGCCCGAGATGTTCGACGGCGTGAAGGTGCCGCCCGAAGCGACCGAAGCCGGTCCGTCGAACTGCGCCTTCACGTCCAGCTGCTGCTGGCCGATCGCGGGGAAGTTGCACATGTACGCGACGGTGCCGGTGGCGTAGGTGGTGGCGGCCAGCGCCGTGCCGGCGGTGAGCACGGCGACCGCGCCCATCACGATGCCGGTGGTGGCGACGCCTGCTGACAACTTGCCAAGTCTGCGGGACATACCTGTCATCTCCTTTGATCCAGTTTACGTCTCGGCGGCTTTCCCCATGCGCCTTTCGGCGGATTTTTCTGATCAAATATGCTCGACTGAGCGGCTTTCTCGGTGGTGGGGTAAACCGAGGTTACCCGCGAGTTATGTACGTAACAAGGATTCATGTCGACATGTTTCGGAGCGGGTGAGGAGCCCGTTCTTTCTTGTCAGTGCGTGCTGAATACGATTATGAAGTTTGTGCTCCGATGACAAAGACGGAGCCGATCGGCGGAACCGGGTTAACATTTCCCGCATGGCTTCAGTCAATCGACGATCCACGACACGGCGCGTGACGACCACCGCGATAGCCGTAATGATCGCCACGGTTTCTCTTTCCGGTATCGCCGACGCCGCGCCGACCGGCGAACCGCGGCCGTGGGGGAGCAACGACTACCAGCAGGGGCAGGGCACGGTGCCCCCTCAGGCGTTCGGCGCGAGCGCGGTCTCTGCGGGCGGGCTCACGCATCTGGCGCTCAAGGACGGCGGCGTCGTCGCCTGGGGCAACAACAATTACGGCCAGACCGTCGTGCCCGCCGCGGCGACGTCCGGGGTTTCGGCGATCGCCGCGGGCTGGGCGCACGGGCTGGCGCTCAAGAACGGCGGGGTGATCGCCTGGGGCAACGGGTTCTACGGCCAGAACGTCGTCCCGGCCGCCGCGACCTCGGGGATCACCGCGATCTCCACCAGTGCGTACTTCAACCTGGCGCTCAAGAACGGCGGTGTGCTGAGCTGGGGCTCGCGGACCACCGTCCCCGCGACGGTCTCGTCCGGGGTCACCGCGATCTCGGCGGGTGTCGACCACGGCCTCGCGCTGAAGAACGGCGGCGTGATCGGGTGGGGCAGCAACGCGAAGGGCCAGATCACCGTGCCGGCGGCGGCGACCTCCGGGGTGACGGCGATCTCGGGCGGGTTCCGCCACAGCATCGCGCTGAAGAACGGCGGCGTCCTCGCCTGGGGCGACAACACCTACGGTCAGTCGTCCGTGCCGCCCGAGGCGCAGTCGGACGTCGTCGCCATCGACGCCGGCTACAACCACAACGTCGTGTTGAAGGCCGACGGAAGCGTCTTCGCCTGGGGTAGCAACCTCAAGCAGGAGAGCCGGGACACCAGTTCGGAACCGCCGATGGACATGTGGAAGTTCTCGGGTGTCTGTGCTCCGGTCTACGCCGTTTCCGCAGGTGACGGCACCGGTGTCGCCCTGGTCGACCCAAGCGCGCCGCAGTTCTGCTGACGCTCGTCCGCCAGCCACGTCCCCTGAGTACATGAAGGCCCCCTTGCTTGCGCCAGGCGCAAGCAAGGGGGCCTTCATGTACTCAGGGGACCGTGCCTAGACGTTCGACTTGAGGTTCAGGTTGATCGTGTTGCCAGGACCCGAGATCAACGCCCCCAGCGCGAGGTCGTTGATGAAGCAGTCCTTGAACTCCGGGATGACGAACGTGCCCGAAGACGGGATCGTCTCCGCGAACAGGTCGACGTTCTTCGACACCAGCGTCAGGTCGAGCGGCTTGACCGTCTTGCAGGCGTTCGGCACCGTCGGGAGCGGGATGACCGGGTAGAACAGGCCGACGACGATGTTGTCGATCAGCATGTTCGCCTGCGAGTGGGTGGTCAGATCGCCGTTGGCCAGGGTGCCGGTGACCGGGCCGGTCGGCTGGATCCGCACGCGGGCCTTGATCTTGAAGACACCCGAGACCAGCGAGATGTTCGCCGTCGAGGGCGGCAGGGACAGGTCGCCTCTGATGCCGACGTTGTCCCCGTCGATGACCAGGGCGCCGTTGAGCTGGCCGGGGCCCAGGTCGAGGGTGCCGCCGGTCTTCTTCACCGTCGTCTTCCCGGTGACGGTGTAGGACACCGGGATCTCCACCGGGTCGTCCGCGAGCGCGGGGGACGCGGCGAGGCTGCCGGCCACGGCGATCGCGGACGTGAGCGCGACGACCGTGCCGAGGCGGCGACGGGCTGTTTTCGGGCGCGTTCGACCGAACATGGGTTTCTCCTCGTTTTCTCTCCTGTTTTACAACCGTGGACTGAATGAGGAATTACCGGTTTGTCACCGGGGGACAAGATCGGTGATGACCCAATTGTCGCCTTCGCGTTCCGCGGTGATCGAAAGCTGGGCGGCTGCCGTCGTCGACGAATTGTTGTCGGCTCGCGTCGCCGCTTGATCGAGGAATACGAGCAGTCGCGCTTTACCGTCGCCGAGTTCCTGGACGGCGGATGAGGAGACGCGGGTCGTGAGGACGAGTTTCTGTGCCGGAGCCTTTTCCCGGACCTGGGCGAACAACTGGTTGTACGACTCCAGCGCCTTGCCTCTCAACGCCGAAGCGGCCGCCTTTTCGGTGACGTCGGTCCGGTCGAAGGAATAGGAGAAGATCTTGTTGAGCGCCACCGTCACCGCCGAGTTCACCTCGGCGGTCGCCCCGACGTCGGTGAGCGCGGTGTTGGCCGCCGACGGCGCGGCCGAGATCGACCTCGCCTCCAGCGTGAACCACACTCCAGCCGCCACCAGCACGGCGGCCACGGCCAGCAGGATCAGAAACAGCTTCGGCCTGCGGGACGGCTGTTCGGCGGTCTCTTCGGCGACGGTTTCGGCCTCGGACGCGGCTTCGGGCTCGGTCTCGGCATCGGTTTCGGGCTCGGTCTCTGCCGCGGCGGTCATCGCGCACCCACCGGGAGCTGGTCGAGCGCGCTGAGCTTCCAGCCTTCGCCGGTCCTGGTCAGTCCGGCTGCGAAGCGGTTGCGTTTCGTCGTCGGCGCCGCGCCTTCCTTCGCCATCGTGATCTCCACCGAAGCCAGCATCTTGGCCGTTCCCGCGTGGTCGTCGAGTTCGCTGATCGCCGCGTCGAGCACCTTGCCCGTCGAGACCGTCGCGTCCTTGGTGAGCGTCTGTTTCGTCGCGTCGTCGGTCTTGCCGAGCTGATCGCGCAGGGGACCGGTCGACGCGGCGAGCCAGTCGGCGATGCCTGCCTCGACGCGGTGGTGGTCGAGGCTGGTCAGCCGGGCGACGAGCTCTCGCCCGGACTTCAGCGCTTCGTCGCGCGAGTTCCCGTAGGACACGGCCTCGGAGCTCGTCGCGGTGTACCAGGTGTACCCGGCCCATCCGGCGAACGCGCAGGCCGCGGCGAGCACGGCGATCGCGATCTTCAGTTGCGCAGCCACAACATCTCCTCGAGGCTGGTGGACGTCGCCTGGCCGTCGGCGCCGAAGCCGCCGGGGATCGCGGCGGGCGGGACGCCGCCCTTCGGCGCGTTCTGCGAGCCGCGGACCGAACTCGGATCGCCCCTGTCGAGCGTGCACGCGGCACCGGTGTTGAACGGCAGCGTCGAGAGTTCCGCGCTGCTGTGGATCGTCGTCTTCTCGTAGCCCTTGGTGCACGGCATCGGGTCGAAGAAGGTCAGGACCAGATCGATCTTCACGGACCCCCCGTCGACGGCCGCGTCGACCGCGGACACCGCCTTCGGGGTGTTGATCAGCAGTTGCCGCAGGCCGTCGGTGCGCGCGGAGAACACCTGGGACGTCGTGAGCAGGTTCGCCAGCAGGATCGGCAGACCGGGTTCGTTGTCCCTCAGCAGCCCGGAGAGCTGGGTCGCCGCTTCGGGCGCGGTCGCGATCAGCGTGCGCAGGTCACCGTCCGAACGGGACAGTTGCTGGGCGAACTGCCGGGCGTTGTCGCTGAACTGCCGCCACGCCTGCGACGAATCGACCTGGGTCTTCAGCACGGTCGTGCCGTCGGTGAGCAGCTTTTCCGTCTGCGGCAGGTGGTTCGCGGCCTGCTTGGTGAAGTCGGTGGTCGAGTCCAGCAGCACCTGGAGGTTCGCGCCGGAACCACGCAGGGCGTTGTCGAGTTCGTCGACCACGATCCGCAGATCCTCGGTCGGCACGGACGCGGTCAGCGAGTCCAGATCGGTCAGCAGGTGCTGCACCGGCAGCGGAACGCTCGTCGCCTCGCGCGGGATGACCGAACCTTCGGCGAGGAACGGCCCGTCGCCGGTCCGGGGCTGCAAGTCGACGAACTGCTCGCCGACCGCGGACCGGTTCGCCACGACCGCCCGCGAGTTCGCGGGGATCGGCGGCGCGTCGTCGTCGATCAGCAGATCCGCTTCCATGCCCCCGGCGGTGAGCCGGAGTTCGCCGACCCGGCCGACGGCGACGCCGCGATAGGTCACCTCGCCGTTGGTGAACAGGCCCCCGCCGTCGGTCAGCGCCAGCTTCACGGTGAACCCGCTCGCCCCGAAGAGACGGCCGAGCCCCGCGTAGTTGGCCCCCACGAACGCCGTCGTCGCCAGCGCGATGATGACGAACGCGATCACCTGGATCCGGACACGGGTGGTGAGCATCAGCTACCTCCGGAGGACGGCAGCGGCAGGGTCGGGAGCCCCGGCGGGACCCCTTCGCCCGGAGGCGGCAGCTCGACGCCCGGCCCGGGGATCATCGAGGCGTAGACGTTCAGGTAGTCGCCCTTGATCCCGTCGCGGACGGCGTCGGTGAACGGGAACGTCGGCAGGATCTCCAGCGACTTGGGCAGGTTCTCGCCGGCGTCGGCCAGCCGCTTGAGGATCGGCGCGAGCGCGGTGAGGTCCGCGACGAGGTCGGCCCTGGTCTTCTTGATCACGTCGACGCCGACCCCGGAGAGCCGGTCCAGCGACTGCAGCATCGAGACGAGCTGGGTGCGCTGTTCGGAAAGGCTCTTCAACCCGGGGGTGAGGTCGGTGAGCGCGCCTTCGACCTGGGTCTTCCGGTTCGCCAGCGTCGTCGAGAGCTGGTTGAGCCCGTCGAGCGCCGAGGTGATGTCGGAGCGGTGCGAGTCCAGGTTGGACACCAGCTGCTCCACTGTGGACAGGAAGGAGCGGATCTCCTCCTCGTTGCCGTCCATCACCTTCGACAGCTCGCGGTTGATGGTCTGCAGCTGGCCGATCCCGCCGCCGTTGAGCAGCAGGGAAAGCGCGCCGAAGATCTCCTCGAACTCGGGGTTGCGGTTCGTGCTCGCGACGGGGATCACCCCGCCGTCGCCCAGCCTGCCTTCGGCTTTCGTCGCGCTCGGGGCGAGCTCGATGAACTTCTCGCCGAGCAGACTGGACTGCCGCAGCCGGGCGATGGCGTTGGCGGGCAGGTGGACGTCGCCGTTGACCGCCAGGACGGTTTCCGCCGTCCAGCCGTCCTCGCCGAGTTTGATCGTCTCGACCCGGCCGACCGGCACGTCGCCGACCTTCACCGCGGCCTGGGGGACCAGGTCGAGCACGTCGGCGAACTGCACGGTCACCCGGTACGGATGGTCGCCGATGTCCGCGCCGCCGGGCAGCGGCAGGTCGTAGACGCCCTTGAAATCCGACGAACAGGCGGTGAGCGCGACACAGCACGCGGCGAGCACCGCGATCGTCCGTTTCGTGGTCATCGGCGCCCCCCGGTGTAGGTGTCGCCGGCGACCGGCAGCGGGAGCGGGGCGTATTCGAGCAGGTTGCCGCGGCCCTGCAGCTTCCCGGTCTTCGGGTCGACGGCTTCGAGCACGTTCGTCACCGCCAGCGGAATCGTGTCGAGGGTCTCGGCGAGCGCGGCGCGCTTGTCCACCAGTGTCCCGGTGGTCACCGCGAGCTTGTCCACATTGGACTTGATCAGCGCGCGGTTGTCCCGGATGAACTGCTGGATCTGCGCGAGCGCGCCGCCGAGGCCGTTGAGCGCGCGGGCGAGCTCGTCCTTGTTCCGCGCCAGCGTCCCGGTCACCGAGGCGAGCTGCTTGTTGATCTCGCTGACGTTCCGGTCGTTGGTCGCCAGCATCGAGGTGAACCGCTGGAGCTCGTCGACCGTGGCGAACAGGTTCTGCGAGTTCCCGGACAGCGTCCTGGCGAGGTCGGCGAAGTTGCGCACCGACTCGTTGAACGGTTTCCCGTTGCCTTGCA
Source organism: Amycolatopsis thailandensis (assembly GCF_002234405.1). Taxonomy (GTDB): domain Bacteria; phylum Actinomycetota; class Actinomycetes; order Mycobacteriales; family Pseudonocardiaceae; genus Amycolatopsis; species Amycolatopsis thailandensis. Next base: position 40,938 of record NZ_NMQT01000020.1, read on the forward strand.
GGTTCTTCGCGCCGGTGCGCAGCAGCTCCGAAAGCGCGCCGTCGGCGTTCGCGCCCTTGGGGCCGAGAGCCTTGGCGAGCGTGTCGAGGCTGGAGTAGAGCTGGTCGAGCTCCACCGGCGTGCCGGTGCGCTCCACCGGGATCACCGCGCCGTCGTCCAGCCGGTTCCCGGCGCGGGTGAGCTTGGTGAACTGGACGTACCGGTCGGCGACCACGCTCGGCGCCACGACCAGGACATTGGTGTCGGCGGCGATCGGGGTCGAGCCGTCGACGGTCAGCACGACCTTGACCTGCTCGCCTTCCGGGGCGACCGATTCGACCTGGCCGACCCGGACGCCGAGCACCCGGACGTCGGATCCACTGTAGACACCGACCGCGCGCGAGAAGTACACGGTGACGCGGTCGAGCCCGCTGCCGGAGAAGATCCACCAGAGACCGCCGACGACGGCCAGCGCGAGCACGAGCGCGAGGGTGACGAACCTGCTGATCACCGGCCACCTCCGCGGGGGATCACCGGGGTGCACGGATCCCGGTTCTCAGGGACGAGTCCGCACAGGTAGCTGTCGACCCAGCGTCCGTTGCCGAGGGAGTTGTTGACCACCCGGAAGTACGGCGCGGCGAGGTCGAGGCTCTTGGCGAGATTGTCGTTCTGCCGTTGCAGGATGTCGGTCACCTCTCCGAGCTGGCTGAGCGCCCCGCCGAGCTGCTCCTTGTTGTCCTGCACGAGGCCCGAAAGCTGGGTGGCGAGGTCCTGCGAGCCGGTGAGCAGGTCGTGGATCGCCTGCCGCCGGTTGTCCAGTTCGGTCAGCAGCAGGTTGCCGTCCGAGAGGAGCTTGGTGAAGTCTTCGTTCGAGTTCGCGAGCGTCGTGGTGAGGCCGTGCGCGTTCGACAGGAGGCTCGCGAGTTCGTTGTCCCGCGAGGACACGGTCTTCGACAGTGACGTCAGCCCGTCGAGGGCCTTCCGGATGTGGTCGGGCGAGTTCTTGAACGTGTCGGACAGCGTGGTGAAGCTTTCCGCGAGCTGATCGGTGTCGATCGCGCCCGCGGTGTCGGCCAGCCCGTTGAACGCCTCGGTGACGTCGTAGGGCGTGACGGTCCGGGTTCGCGGGATGACCTGCTTCGGGTTCTGCACCGTCTCGCCGGTCGGGCGCAGCGCCAGGAACTTCCGGCCCAGCAGCGTCTTGATCTTGATCTCGGCGGCGGTCTTGTCACCCACCCAGGCGTCCTTGACGCGGAAGCTCACCACCACGTGGTCCTCGGCGAGCTGGACGTCGCTCACCTCGCCGACCTTGATCCCGGCGATCCGCACCTCGTCGTCGGCCTGCAACCCGGCCGCTTCGGAGAATTCGGCCTGGTAGGTGGTTCCGGAGCCGATGATCGGGAGGTTCTCGTAGTTGAGCGTCGCGGTCAGCAGCGCGGCCGCGACGGCGCTGCCGACGACACCGATGACGATCGGGTTCCGCTCCTTGAAGGGTTTCACGACGTGCACCTCTCCGCCGTCGCCGGGACCCCGCGGGGAGGGGTGCTTCGGAGGACGGACGAGCACAGGTAGAAGTTCATCCACGATCCGTACGAGCCGATCCGGCCCAGCTCGTCCAGCTTCCCCGGGAGCACGGTGAGGACCCGTTCGACCTCGGCCTTGCCCTGGTCGGTCGTCAGCTGGCCGGAGAGCAGGCCGAGACCTTCGATGCTGTCCTTGAGCGGCTTCCTGCCCTGTTCGAGCAGACCGGCCGTGGCGGTGGTGAGGTCCGCGAGCCCGGAGACGGCCTCCCCGATCTCGGCGCGGTCACCGGCGAGGCCGGACACCAGCTCCTTCAGCGTGGAGACCAAAGTGGACAGTGCGTCGCCCTTGCCGTTGATGGTCTTCAGCACGGTGTCCAGGTTCGTGATCACGTCGCCGATCACCTTGTCGCGGCCGGCGAGCGTGGTGGTCAGCGAACCGGTGTGCGCCAGCAGGCTTTCCACCGTGCCGCCCTCGCCCTGCAGTACCTGGACGATCTCGCCGGAGAGCTGGTTGACGTCCTTCGGGGACAGCGCCTGGAACAGCGGTTTGAAGCCGTTGAACAGTTCCGTCAGGTCCAGTGCGGGAGTCGTGCGCTCCAGCGGGATCTCCGCGCCCGGCTCCAGGAGTTCGCGGGTGCCCTTGCCGCGTTCGAGGGCGATGTAGCGCTGGCCGACCATGTTGCGGTACTTGATCACCGCACTCACGTCGGCGGGCAGCCTGCGCTGGGAGTCGAGGGAGAACCTGATCCGGGCCAGGCTGTGATCGGCGATCTCCAGCTCCTCGATCTGGCCGACCCGCACCCCCGAGATCCGGACGTCGTCGCCGACGTTCAGCGAAGTCGCGTCGAGGAACTTGGCGCTGTAGGTCTTGGTGTCGCCGAGGCCGGTGTTGGTGATGGACACCGCCAGCAGCACCGTGGCCAGTGTCGTGACGACGACGAAGATCAGCCCCTTGATCAGCGGGCTCACGAAGTTCCTCATCGCAGGGTCACCTCCGTGCCCCGGTAGAGCGGACCGACGAGCACGCTGCCCCAGGCGGGCACCTGGCTCGCCGGGACACCGGCCGACGGCGCGACCAGCGTGGAGATCAGTTCCCGTTCCTGCGGCGAGTTCGCCAGGCCGAGGTCGCCCTGCACGCCCGGGAGCGAGGCGGTCTTCTCGCCGGTCACCGCGATGCCCTGGGTCATCAGCCCGTTCGACGGGTAGCAACGTGGTTCACCGGTGGCGTTGTAGACCGGGTCGTCCTTGCCGGGGACGTATTTGCCGCGAGGCTGGGTGATGGTGACCTCCGCGTGCAGACCGGGTTCGTCCGTGCCCGCGCCCAGCGCCTTGTCCATCTGCGGCTTCAGCTCGGCCAGCGCGGTCAGCGTGCAGGCGAAACTCGGCGAGTACTTCGCGCCGATCTCCAGCGGTGCCCGGCTGTCGGTGGCGAGCGCGATGATGTTGGCGCGGTTGTTGGCGAGGAACGTCGTGACCTGCTGGGAGGACGCCGTCACCTGCTGGTACACCGTCGCCAGTTCGGCGCGCTTCTCCTTGACCGTGTCGAGCGTGACCGCCGAGGCGCTCAGCGCGTCGAGCAGGTCCGGCGCGATGTCGCCGTACAGCTTCGAAACCGTCGCGAGATCGCGGATGTTGTCGTTCAGCTTCGGGAGGTTCGGGTTGAAGTCCTTGAGGTACGCGGCCGCGGTGGCGAGGGTGTCGCCGAGCTGCTCGCCGCGGCCCTCCAGCGCGGTGGAGACCGTGGTGAGCGTGGTCGCGAGCTTCTGCGGCTGCACCGCCTTGAGCAGCGGCAGCAGGTTGTCGAAGACTCGTTCCAGCTCGATCGCGTTGGCCGAGCGGTCCTGGGTGATCACGTCGCCCGAGGCCAGCGGCTTCGCGGTCGATCCGTCCGGAATGGACAGTTGCACGTACCGCTCACCGAACAGGGTCTTCGGCACGAGCAGCGCGGACACGTTCTTCGGCAGCTGGGAGACCTTGCCGGGCTCCATGGCCAGCTCGATCTCCGCGCCCGACGGCGTGGCGCGGACGTCGCGGATCTCGCCGACCACCACACCGCGTGCCTTGACCTGCCCGCCCGCGCGCAGCTGGTTGCCGACCCGGTCCGCCTGCAAGGTCACCGGGACCGACGTGACGAAGTCCTTCTGGTAGATCTTGATCGAGAGCAGCACGAGGGCGGACATCACCACGAGGAACAGCACTCCGGCCGTCCTGACCCCGGCTTTGCGCAGCCCGCGCCTGCTCATCCGGCCACCTGCACCGTCGTGGTCGCGCCCCAGATCGCGAGACTGAGGAAGAAGTCCAGCACGCTGACCGCCACGATCGCGGTGCGCACGCCGCGGCCGACGGCCACCCCGACGCCCGCCGGCCCGCCGCTCGCGCGGAACCCGTAGTAACAGTGGGCGAGCACGATCACGACGCTGAACACCAGCACCTTGCCGAACGACCAGAGCACGTCGCCGGGCGGCAGGAACAGCAGGAAGTAGTGGTCGTAGGTGCCCGCGGACTGCCCGTAGAACCAGACGGTGATCTGGCGCGACGCGAGATACGAGGTCAGCAGGCCGATCGCGTACAACGGGATGACCGCGAGGAAACCCGCGATGATCCGGGTGGTCACCAGGTACGGGACGCTGGGGATGCCCATCACTTCGAGCGCGTCGATCTCCTCGGAGATCCGCATCGCGCCCAGCTGCGCGGTGAACCCGCAGCCGACGGTGGCCGACAGGGCCAGCCCGGCGACAAGCGGCGCGATCTCGCGGGTGTTGAAGTACGCGGAGACGAACCCGGCGAACGCGGAAGTGCCGACCTGGTTGAGCGCCGAATAGCCCTGGAGCCCGACGACCGTGCCGGTGAACACGGTCATCCCGATCATCACGCCGATCGTGCCGCCGATGACCGCGAGCGCGCCGCTGCCGAAGCTGACTTCGGCCAGCAGGCGGGTGATCTCGCGGAGATAGCGGCGCACCGCGCGCGGCACCCAGGCCAGCGCCTTGAGGAAGAAGAGGATCTGGTCGCCGAGCGTGTCCAGGAAACCGAACCGGCGGTCCACGGCTTCGCGGACCCGCGTGGCCCGGGTGGGTGTCGTCGTGACCATCAGCTGCCCTTCGCCGGGACGAGCTGCAGGTAAAGCGTCGTCAGCACGAGGTTCAACAGGAACAGGAGCAGGAACGTGATCACCACGGATTGGTTCACCGCGTCACCGACGCCTTTCGGGCCGCCTTTCGGATTAAGCCCGCGATAAGAGGCGACGATCGCCGCGACGAAACCGAAGATGACCGCTTTGATCTCGCTGATCCAGAGGTCCGGCAGCTGCGCGAGAGCGGAGAAACTGGCCAGATACGCACCCGGTGTCCCGTTCTGCATGATGACGTTGAAGAAATAGCCGCCGAGGACGCCGACCACGCTGACCATTCCGTTCAGGAACGCGGCGACCCCCATCGCGGCCAGCACCCGCGGCACGATCAGGCGCTGGATCGGGGAGACCCCGAGCACCTCCATCGCGTCGATCTCCTCGCGGATCGTGCGGGACCCGAGGTCCGCGCACATCGCCGATCCGCCGGCGCCCGCGATCAGCAGCGCCGTCACGATCGGGCTCGCCTGCTGGATGATCGCCAGCACGCTGGCCGCGCCGGTGAAGGATTGCGCGCCGATCTGCGCGGTCAGCGACCCGATGTGCAGCGCGATCACCGCGCCGAACGGGATCGCGACCAGCGCCGTCGGCAGGATCGACACACTCGCGATGAACCAGAACTGCTGGATCAGCTCGCGGGCCTGGAACGGCCGCCGGAAAGTCAGGCGGACGACGTCGAGGCCGAGTGAGTAGAGCCTGCCCGTCTCCCGGATCGCACCCGCGCCGGGGAATGAGGGTGCGTTAGTCCGGACGCCCACGCCGACCCTCCCGTTTTCCGGGCACGGCGAATACACCCCAGGTTGCGCAATTCCTTTGCTCCGAATGGCGGAGCGGAATCGTTGAATAGGATCAACGGGGTGTTACCGTGCTGTTTGCTACTGGTCGGTACGCTAATGACGAGCCTGCTTGGTGACAAGAACTTCGGTCCGATCAAGACGTCACGTCCTGGTAACCGGTGAATTCTTGTCCCTTTATGACAAAGGCGGACGTGGATCTTGTCCGTTCTTTCGCGATCTCCGGCGCGGTGGGCCGTTCGGTGCTTCGGGGTGGGTGAGAGGCGGGACGGTCACCCACTTGGAGTCTCGATCGACCCTCGAGTCTCGGTTTTGTTGTCCCGAAAGTCCGTGAAGGCCTCCTTCCCTACCCTCAAGGTAGGCAAGGAGGCCTTCACGGAACGGGGGTGGCGAGGTCGCTGGTGGACCCTTTCACGCTTCATCGGTTGCCCCCGATGTGGCATTGGGGACACTCAGCGTCCCCAATGCCACATCGGGGGCATGGTCGAGGCCGCCCGGCGGCCGGTCAGCGCGCCAGTTCGGACACCAGTTCATAGGAGCGGACCCGGTCCGCCTGGTCGTGCACCATGGTCGTGATCATCAGCTCGTTCGCGTCCGTGTCGGCCAGCAGGGTTTCGAGTCCCTTGTGGACTGTCTCGGGCGAACCGATGACGCTGCTCGAAGCCCGGTCCTCGATGAACACACGCTCGATGTCGGTGTACGGGTACGCCGCGGCCTCTTCCGGAGTCGGCAGCGGGATCGGGCGGCCCTTGCGCAGGCTGAGGAACGTCAGGCCGCTGGGCGCGGCAAGGTACTGGGCGCGCTCGTCGGTCTCGGCGGCCACCACGGAGACGCCGAGCATCACGTACGGCTCGTCGAGGACGTCCGACGGCTTGAACGAGTCGCGGTAGAGCGCCACGGCGGGAAGCGTGTTCTCGGCGCTGAAGTGGTGTGCGAAGGAGAACGGCAGGCCCAGTTCGCCCGCCATCCGGGCGCTGAAGCCGCTCGAACCGAGCAGCCACACCGGCGGCTTGTTGCCCTCGGCGGTCACGGCGTTGACCGCGCGCTGGTCGGAGTGCTCGAAGTAGGCCAGCAGCTCCGCGAACTGCTGCGGGAAGTTCTCCGCGGTGAGCCCGCCGGGGCCGCGCAGCGCGAGCGCGGTCCGCTGGTCGGTCCCCGGGGCGCGCCCGATGCCGAGGTCGATCCGGCCGGGGTGGAACGCCTCCAGGGTGCCGAACTGTTCGGCGACCACCAGTGGCGCGTGGTTCGGCAGCATGACCCCGCCGGAGCCGACCCGGATGCGTTCGGTGGCGGCGGCGACCTGGCCGATCATCACGGCGGTCGCGGAGCTCGCGATGCCGGGCATGTTGTGGTGCTCGGCGAGCCAGTACCGGTGATAGCCGAGCGCTTCGGTCCGGCGGGCGAGGTCGAGGGTGTTGCGCAGCGAGTCGCCCACGCCGCCCCCGGCCACGACGGGCGAGAGGTCGAGCACGGACAGCGGGATGTCAGGCAAGGAGGTCACGCTCCGGTACAACGCGTCCGGCCCCCGATCCCTTCCCGTGACATCGAGCACCTGTCAACCGATCGAAATTAACCGACCCGATATGTCCGGTGCCCGGCGGACTCCCGTCGTTTTCACGGTACGGTTGCCCCCTAATGCGACCGTGGGAAAACCACTGAAAAGAAAGGATTGAGGGTGCCGCGTCCGGAGCGACCTTTGGATCCCGGGGACGATCCGTTGCTCGAGTTCGCCGCCGATCTCCGGAGATTGAGGGAGAAAGCCGGAAACCCGACGTACCGCGAGCTGGGCAGGCGCGCCCATTACTCGGCAGGCACCCTCTCCGAAGCCGCGGGCGGGAAGAAGATGCCCAGCTTGGCGGTCACGTTGGCCTACGTCCGGGCATGTGAAGGGCCAGAGGCGGAGTGGGAGGCCCGATGGCACGACGTGACCGAGCGGACGCGCACCGGAGTCAGCGATTCACGGGTTGCCCCACTGAATGGGGAATCGGCCCCTTATATCGGCCTGACCGCATTCGGACCGGGTGACGCGGGCCGATTCTTCGGACGCGAACGACTTGTCGGGAAACTGGTTACCCGGCTTTCGGGGCAAAGATTTCTGGCGGTTCTGGGAGCGTCCGGTTCGGGTAAGTCGTCGTTGCTCCGGGCGGGCCTCCTGCCCGTCGTCGGCGAGCACTCCGTCACGGTGCTGATGACGCCCGGTTCGCGGCCGCTGCAGGAGTGCGCCGTCCAGTTCGGCGCCGCGCTCGGGCTCGCGCCCGGCGGGCTGCTGACCGAGTTCACCGGGCATCCGCGCAATCTCGGTCTCGCCGCCCGGCAGCTGGTCGCGGACCGCGAGGGCGACGTCGTGCTGGTCGTCGACCAGTTCGAAGAGGTCTTCACGCTCTGCCAGGACGCCGACGAGCGCGCCGCCTTCCTGGCCGCGCTGGTCACCGCGACGACCGAGCCGGACAGCCGGACCAGGGTCGTCCTCGGCATCCGCACCGACTTCTACACGCACTGCGCGCGGCATCCCGAGCTGGTCGAGGCGATGCAGGACGCGCAGATCCTCGTCGGCCCGATGAGCACCGAGGAGCTGCGGCAGGCCATCTCGCGACCGGCGATCGACGCCGGGTACCGCGTCGAAAACGCGCTGGTCTCGCGGCTGGTCGCCGACGCGACCGGGCAGCCCGGCGTGCTGCCGCTGCTCTCGCACGCGCTGCTGGAGACCTGGCGCCGCCGCCACGGCAACACCCTCACCCTCACCGGCTACGAGTCCACCGGCGGGATCGAGCGGTCGGTCGCGCAGACCTCCGAGCACACCTTCACCGCGCTGAGCGAACACCAACAGCAACTGGCGAACCAGATCTTCCTGCGGATGACCGCGCTCGGCGAAGGCACCGAGGACACCAAACGCCGCATCACCCGCGACGAAGTGGACGCCGACGATCCGGACGTCGCCGTCGTGCTGGACAGGCTGGCCTCCTCGCGGCTGGTCACCCTCGACGACAACGGCATCGAGATCGCGCACGAGGCGCTGATCCGCGGCTGGCCTCGCCTGCGCGAATGGCTCGCCGAGGACCGTGAGGGCCTGCGCGTGCACCGGCAGCTCACCGAGGCGACCGACGCGTGGGAGTCGGTCGGCCGCGACGACGGCTGGCTCTACCGCGGCGCGCGGCTGTCCATCGCCATGGAGTGGGCGGGCGAGCACGACAGCGCGCTTTCCCAGCGTGAACGCGGCTTCCTCGAAGCGAGCGTCGCCATCGAGAACCGGGAGCAGGCCATCGCGCGCCGTCGCACCCGGCGGCTGCGTCAGCTGGTCGCGCTCCTGGCCGTGCTGCTGGTCCTGGCCACGGCCGCGATGGTGTACGCCGTCCGTGCCGAGCAGACCGCGACCAGCCAGCGCAACAACGCGCTCGCGCAGAAGGTCGCCGGGCAGGCCCTCGAAATGCGAGGGACGAACCCGGCGCTGGCCGCGCAGCTCGCGCTGGCGGCGTATCGCGTCGACCCGGGGGTGGAAACCCGCGGCAGCGTGCTCGGGATGGTCGCCTCGCCCTACTCGACCCGTGCCGCCGGGCACGCCAACCGGGTCAATTCGGCCGCCCTGCGCGGCGACGGCCAGGTCATGGTGACCGGGAGCTGGGACCACACGGCGAAGCTGTGGGACGTCAAGGATCCCTATCGTCCGAGCGAGCTGGCCACGCTGTCCGGGCACACCGAAAACGTCAACTCGGTGGCGTTCAGCGCCGACGGCGGGACGGTCGCGACGGCGGGCTGGGACAAGACCGCGCGGCTGTGGAACGTCGCCGATCCGGCCAACCCCGGGCCGGGGGTGCCGGTCGGGGAACATCCGAGCCGGGTCAACGCGGTCGCGTTCAGCCCGAAGGCGCCGGTGCTCGCCACCGCGGACGGCGACGGCACGATCCGCCTGTTCGACGTCCGCGATCTCGCGAAACCGGTGCTCGTGGCCACGCTGGCCGGGCACACCGGCAACGTCAACGGTCTCGCCTACGCCCCCGACGGCCGGACGCTGGCCTCGGCGGGCGCGGACAAGACCGCGCGACTGTGGGACGTCGCCGAACCGCTGAAGGCCAGGCCGCTCGGGGTGGCGGCCGGGCACACCGCCGGGGTCCACTCCGCGGCGTTCAGCCCGGACGGCCGGACGCTCGCCACCGCGAGCATCGACCAGAGCGCGCGGCTGTGGGACCTGGCCGACCCGATGGCGCCCGCGCCGCTGGGGACGATGACGGCGCACAGGACCATCGTGCGGTCGGTGGCGTTCAGTCCCGACGGGACGACGCTCGCGACGACCGGTTTCGACCGCAACGCGCGGCTGTGGGACGTCACCGACCCGAAGAAGCCGCGTGAGAAAGCGCTGCTGACCGGGCACACCGCGGCGGTGGTCTGGGCGGTGTTCTCCCGCGACGGCCGCACGCTCGTGACCGCGAGCGACGATCAGACGGTGCGGCTGTGGGAGCTGCCGGGGCCCGCGATCACCGGCCCCACGAGGTCGGCCTGCCGGGCGGTGTTCAGCGCCGACGGGAAGCTGATGGCCACCGGGAGCCAGGACGGCGTGGTGCGCCTGAACGACGTCGCCGATCCGCGGAACCCGCGCGAGCTGGGCAGGATCACGGGCTTCGGCAACGGCGTCTGCGGTCTCGCGTTCAGCCCGGACGGCCGGACGCTCGCGGCCGGCGCCTGGGACCACACGATGCGGCTGATCGACGTCGGCGATCCGCGCGCGCCGGTCGACGTCGGTGTCTTCAGCAGGCCTCCGGAGGAGATCGACGCGGTCGCGTTCAGCCCGGACGGCCGGACCCTGGCGACCGCGGGCGCCGGGCACACGGTGAAGCTCTGGGACGTGGCGGACACGCGGAGACCCGTCGAACTCGCGACCCTGACCGGGCACGAGGACGACGTCCATTCGATCGCGTTCGGCCCGGACGGGCGCACTCTGCTGACCGGGGGCTGGGACCACACGGCGCGGCTTTGGGACGTCTCCATGGTGAAGGCGCCGAAGCAGCTTTCGGTGCTGAAGGGACACACCGACACCGTGTTCTCCGTCGCGTTCAGCCCGGACGGCAGACTCGCCGCCACCGGCGGCGCCGATCGCACCGCGCGGCTGTGGGACGTGTCGGATCCGGCGGCCCCGCGGCAGACCGCGTCGGTCCCCGGGCACACCGACATCGTCATCTCGGTGGCGTTCAGCGGCGACGGGAAGACCTTCGCGACCGGCAGCTACGACCGGACCGTGCGACTATGGGACGTCTCCGATCCCGGAGCGGTCCGTGAATCGGCGACGCTGGCCGAGGATGTCGACAGGGTCAACGCGGTGGCGTTCGCCCCCGACGGGCACACGCTCGCGGCTTCGGTGGCGGACGGCAGCGTGCGGTTGTGGGAGACGAACGCGGAACGCGCCGCCGAACGCGTCTGCGCGACCGTGTACCCGCGGATCACGGCGGCGGAGTGGGAGCAACGCCTCCCGGGGCTCGATTACCGGCCTCCGTGCCCGTGACCACCGCCGATTCGTTGTTCGGCGTTGTTGTTCGGTGAAAGCGCTGTGACACCGAACAACGAATAGGCGCTAGAAATACCCCTGGACGTGCGATGCGTCCCCACATCGTTCACTCACCGGGGGTCTGAAGGGCTCCTTCAGGACATTCACCAGTGCCCTGAAGGAGCCCTTCAGCTTTTTCGCGCCCACCCCTAGAACGCAATTCGTCCTCTGGATGCGGTACTTGCACGCGCAACTACCGCATCCAGAGGACGAAATGCGTTCTAGGTCGGGCGGGGGTCAGACGGCGGGGATCCAGTCCGGGTTGGAGGCCAGGACGGTCAGCTGCTGGGTCGCGCGGGTCAGCGCCACGTACAGCACCCGCCGTCCGGTGGTCGACTCCGTGATGAGGTCGTTGGGCTCCACCAGGACGACGGCGTCGTACTCGAGGCCCTTCGAGTCGAGGCTGCCGACGACCTTGAGCCGCTCGTCCGCGAGCCCGTCGAGCCAGCCCTCGACCTCGGGCACCCGGTCCATGGCGGTGATCACGCCGACGGTGCCTTCGACGGCCCCCATCAGTTCCTTCACCGCGGCCTGCGTCCCCGCCTGCAACCCGGAGGCCTCGACCGGCCGGACCTCCGGCGTGATGCCGGTCTGCCGCACCGCGCGCGGGAGCTCGTCGGCCTCGGCGTGCCCGGCGACGACCTTCGCGGCCAGATCGAAGATCTCCGCCGAGTTCCGGTAGTTGGTGCGCAGGGTGAACCGTCGCCGCGTCGTCTTGAGCCCGAAGGCCTGGTCACGCGCCATCGCGGCCTCGGCCGGATCCGGCCAGGAACTCTGCACCGGGTCGCCGACCACGGTCCAGCTCGCGTACTTCCCGCGCCGCCCGACCATCCGCCACTGCATCGGCGAGAGGTCCTGCGACTCGTCGATGACCACGTGCGAGTACTCGTCGTAGTGCTCGGGCCGGGTCGGGGCGCCGCCGCGCTCCGGGTTGACCTCGATGCTCTGACGGGCCCGGCGGCTCTTGGGCGGCTGCCCGATCAGGACGCGCAGCTCGTCGAGGAGCGCGACGTCCGCGATGGTCCAGCCGCGAGAGCGGTCGGCGAAGTCGGCGGCCAGCATGCTGATCTCAGTGCGGTTGAGCAGGCCCTTCGCCGCCGACGCGAGCCGCTTCTCGGTGCCCATCCACCGCAGGATCTGCGCCGGGTACAGGATCGGCCACCAGACCACCAGGAACCGGTGGAACTCGATGCGTTCGCCGAGTTCGGTGATCAGCTCGGCCTTGTCGATCTGACGGCCGTCGTCCTTCGCGTGCTGATCGGCCTTCGCGGCGAGCGCGTCGAGCAGCAGTTCCGCGGCGCGGATCCGCGACCGGTTCGGCGGCCCGCCCGCGGTGTGGACCTTGCGGCGCACCTTGTCGAGTTCGCGCGCGTTCAGCCGCAGCACCTCGCCGCGGTAGACGATCTTCATGTCCTCGGGCGCGTCTTCCGGCGTGTCCCGCAGAGCGCGCAGCAGGATCTTGCGCATCCGCAGCGACCCCTTGATCGCCGCCAGCGGAGCCGGGTCCTGCCGGGTCGCTTCGAGGCCGTCGAGGACCTCGCCGAGCGCGCGCAGTTCGACGTTCGTCTCGCCCATCGACGGCAGCACCCGCGAGATGTAGCTGGTGAACACCCCCGACGGGCCGATCACCAGCACGCCCGCGCCGCCGAGCTGGCGGCGGTGACGGTAGAGCAGGTAGGCCGCGCGGTGCAGCGCGACCGCGGTCTTGCCGGTGCCGGGGCCGCCGGTGATCTCCGTGACACCGCGCCACGGCGCCCGGATGACCTCGTCCTGTTCCTTCTGGATGGTCGCGACGATGTCGCGCATCTTCTCGCCGCGCGACCGCCCGAGCGCGGCCATCAGCGCGCCCTCGCCGACGATCTGCATCGTCTCCGGGACCGCGTCGGCGATCAGCACGTCGTCGTCGACGTCGAGCACGTTCTGCCCCGAGCACCGGATCACCCGGCGCCGGACGACGTCCATCGGCTCCTCGGCGGTCGCCTGGTAGAACGCCGCGGCCGCGGGCGCGCGCCAGTCGGTGACGAGGTTGTCGAACTCGGCGTCGCGGATCCCGAGACGGCCCACGTAGATGTGGTCGTTGTCGAGATGGTCGAGCCTGCCGAAGACCAGGCCCTCGTACTCCGCGTCGAGGGTCTGGAGGGTCTGATTGGCGTGGTACACCATCATGTCCCGTTCGAACAGCATCGACGCCTGCTCGAAGATCGCTTCCCGCCCGGCGCCATGGCCGATCTCATAGCCCTTGGTACGCATGGCCTCTGCCTGGGCTCGCAGTTCGGCGAGCCGGGTGTAGACCGTGTCCACATGGGCTTGCTCGATGGCGATCTCGGCCCGTCTGACCCGAGGTTCGGACACGCAACGCTCCTAAACGCTTCTATCGCCTCCGAGGGCGAAGGACGACTCTACGCGAGCTGGGCGGCGGCTTCACCAAGTCCCGGGCAACGTCACGGTGGAAGGCGTTGAGGCACGATGCTGCAATGACCAGGATCGTGGCGGGGACCGCGGGCGGCAGGCGGTTGAAGGTCCCTCCGAAGGGCACGCGGCCCACATCGGAACGCGTACGCGAAGCGCTGTTCAACGCGCTGGAGGTCGCCGGCGAGCTGCAAGGGAGCCAGGTCCTCGACCTTTACGCCGGTTCGGGCGCGCTCGGGCTCGAGGCGCTGTCCCGCGGCGCGTCGGGCGCGCTGTTCGTCGAGTCGGACCGGCGCGCGGTCGAAGTGCTCAAGGGGAACGTCGCCGCGCTCGGTCTCGGCGGCACGGTCCGCGCCGGGGCCGTCGAGTCCGTCGTCGCCGCTCCGGCGCCGGAGACGTTCGACATCGTCCTCGCCGACCCTCCGTACGCGGTCGATTCCACCCGCCTGGGGGAGGTCATGGCCGCGCTCGCGGCAGGTCGCTGGGTCGTGGACGGGGCGCTGGTGGTGATCGAGCGGGCCGCGCGGGACGGCGAGCCGGACTGGCCGCCGGGCTTCGCGCCGATGCGGACGAAACGCTACGGCGACACCGCGCTCTACTGGGCCGAATATCAGGTGTGACGCCGCACAGAGAAACGCGCGGGAGGCCGTCGGCCTTGGTAGCGTCCGCGCCATGCGGCGTGCGGTCTGTCCCGGGTCCTACGACCCGGCCACCAATGGGCATCTCGACATCATCGAGCGGGCGGCCAAGCTGTTCGACGAGGTCGTCGTCGCGGTGGGGGTGAACAAGAGCAAGAAGGGCCTGTTCACCACCGAAGAGCGGATGGACATCCTGCGCGAGATCACCGCGAAGCTGCCGAACGTGCGCGTCGACTCCTGGCAGGGACTCCTGGTCGACTACTGCCGTGAGAACGACATCATCGCGGTCGCGAAGGGCCTGCGGTCGGTCAGCGACTTCGACTACGAGCTCCAGATGGCGCAGATGAACCGCGAGCTGACCGGGCTCGAAACGCTGCTGATGGCGAACAACCCGGCCTACGGTTTCGTGTCGAGCTCGCTGGTCAAGGAGATCTCCGCGCTCGGTGGCGACATCGAGCACCTGGTGCCGCCGATAGTGTTCAAACGCCTCTCGGAGAAGTACTCCGAACGAGGTTGACCCGAACGGCCGAAGCCGTTGGTCTGGCAGCGGTGAGCGGCGGTGGAGAGTTCATCTCGACGCCTTCTGGCGAACACACGATCGGGTTACGGTCCGAAAATGACCAACAAACGATCGCGGGCCGCCGCCGCGCTGCTCGTTCTGCTCGTCACGTTCTTCGGCGGGGTCGGTGCGGCGCAGGCCGCGGCGCCCGTCTCCATCCAGCAGAACCCTTGTGGGGATCTCACCGGGTTCAAGCACACGTCGCTCTCGTCGCTCCCCGCCGAGGCGACGACGACGTACAACCTGATCCAGAAGGGCGGGCCGTACCCGTACCCGGACAACGACGGAACGGTCTTCTCGAACCGGGAGAACATCCTCCCGAAGTGCGCTTCGGGCTACTACCACGAGTACACCGTCCCGACCCCGGGCTCGTCGAACCGCGGCACGCGCCGCATCGTCACCGGGACCGGCGGGGAGTACTTCTACACCGGCGACCACTACAAGAGCTTCTCCGTGATCGACGTCAAGGGCACGCCGGCGCCGTCCTGCGGTGACACCTCGAAGCTGGCGAAGACCGGCTACTCGGCGCTGTCCTCCGCGGCGAAGTCCGTGGTGGACAAGGCCCGCGGCGGCGCGACCGGCACGGTCTACGAGAACCGTGAGGGGGTGCTGCCGTCGTGCGCGGCCGGCTACTACCAGCTGTTCCCGGTGGGCACGAGCGACCGCGTGATCTCCGGCAAGGGCAGCGAGATCGTCTACACGCCGGACCGCTACGCGACCTTCAAGCTGGTCGACCTGAACGGCTGAGTCGCCCATGCAACATCCCGTGCCTCCTCGTCCGTGAGATACATCGGAACACGGATGAGGAGGCACGATGCGGTCTGGGGACGATGCGAGCTTCAGGGAGTTCGCCAGGGACAAGGCGCTGCCGCTCCGGCGGACGGCGTACCTGCTCTGCGGCGACTGGCATCTCGCGGAGGATCTGGTCCAAACCGCGCTCATCAAGCTCTACCGGGTCTGGCCGAAGGTCCGCCGGAAAGGGCCCGTCGACAACTACACGAGGCAGATCCTGATGCGCTGCTGGCTCGATGAGCGGCGACGTCCATGGCGGAGCAAGGAAAACCGCGACGGCGTCGTCCCCGAAGAGCCTTCGGCCCCCGCTGATGCGGGCATCTCGGATTCGCTGCTTCGCGCCCTCGCCGAAGTTCCACCGAAACAGCGCGCCGCCGTCGTACTGCGCTACTGCGCCGACCTCCCGGTCGCGGAGGTCGCCGTCGCGCTGCGCAGTTCGGAAGGGACGGTCAGGAGCCAGGCCTCGCGGGGACTCGACGTCCTCCGCGCGGCCCTGAAGAGACAGCACGACGAGGCTGTCTCCGGGAGGAACGCGTGATGGACGAACTCGAGAACAAGCTGCGCGGGATCACACTGGCCGAGCCCCCGCTCGGCTTCGACCCGGACGAGGTCGCCGGCACGGCGGCGAAGAAGGCGCGGAACCGGCGGGCCGTCGTCGCGACGGGGGTCGCGACGCTGGCGATGATCGCGGCGGCGGTGGTCTTCGTGAGGCCGGAAACCGGTCCGGTGGTCGGCCCGGCCGTGTTGCCCACCCCGGCGGCGCCGTCGCCGAGCAGCGTGCCGCCCCCGGTATCGGGGAACGTGGACCTGACGGCGCGGAAGGCGAAGCTCGCCGGGCATCTGTCGACCGCGCTGCCCGGCGTGCTCACCGGGGCGAAGGACATCCGGATCCGCTCCGTCCATCAGTTGCGGACCTGGGACGTCCTCATCTTCATGGTCGGCTACCAGGACGCCTCCGGTGCCGACCGTTCGCTGGTCGTCACGCTTCTCGGGACCGAGGCCGCCAAGCGGGGGTTCTCGCTCGAAGACAGTTGTGAGCCGGGCCGCAAGACCCGCGGCGACTTCGGCGCGGACCTCGGCGGGGTGACCGGCGGGGAACCGGTGGACTGCGCGAAGCTGCCCCAAACGGACGGGAGCACCGTGGTCGTCACCGGCACCGTCCCGTCACTGCCTCCCGGCGACGTCGAACCGGGTCGCGACGCGACCGCGTACCGGGCCGACGGCACATCGGTCGTCGTGTCCACCGGCGCGGGCGACGGGGGTTCGCGTCCGGCCGACGACCAGTTGATCAAGCTGGTCACGGATCCGGAACTCACTCTCCGGTAAGGAGCGGGCGATGGCGCGCGGTACCGGGCGGGACACGCCCGGTACCGCGTGCTTTCACCCCTTACCGCGCCGATGCGGGCAAACTGAGGTCAGGGAATGTGGGGATCGCTGTAGGTAGGGAGTGGCCGTGTACCGGGTTTTCGAGGCGCTCGACGAGCTCGTCACCATCGTGGAGGAAGCCCGCGGCGTGCCGATGACCTCCAGTTGCGTTGTCCCGCGCGGGGAGGCGCTCGAACTGCTCGACGACATCCGCGACGCCCTTCCGGGTGAAGTGGACGACGCGCAGGACGTCCTCGACAAACGTGATCAGCTGATCCAGACCGCCCGCACCGAGGCGGCGGAGACGGTCACCACGGCGAACACCGAGGCCGATCGCACGGTCGCCGACGCGCAGGCCGAGGCCGAACGCATCCTCGCCGACGCCCGCGCCCGCGCCGAGCAGATGATGAGCGACGCGCACGGCGAGGCCGAGCGCATGGTCGCCGCCGGACAGGCCGAGTTCCAGAACCTCACCGACCGCTCGCGGGCCGAGTCGGAGCGGATGATCCAGGCGGGCCGCGACGCCTACGAGCGCGCCATCGAGGACGGCCGCGCCGAACAGGCCCGGCTCGTCGCGCAGACCGAGGTCGTCCAGGCCGCGCACGGCGAGGCGGCGCGCATCGTCGACGAGGCGCACGTCGAGGCCGACAAGCAGCGCAGTGACTGCGACGCCTACGTCGACGGCAAACTGGCCGAGTTCTCCGAACTGCTGGCGACCACGCTGCGGACGGTCGATTCCGGACGCAACCACCTGCGGTCGCCGGTCAACCTGCCGGGCAACAGCCGCACTTCGCTCTACGACTACCAGGCCTGATCCGAGCCCGTACACGCGCTATGAAAGGTCCTTTCCTTGCAAAATTTGCAAGGAAAGGACCTTTCATAGCGTTCGCGAGGGTGTAGCGGACCGTGCCCGTAAAGAGGTGGCGGGGGCTGCGTACCCTGGTAACCGATGTCTGAGAACAAGTCGCCGCAGGCCAGGCCTGCGCAGCTGGACGACCGGAGCCCGTGGGTGCTCGACACCCGCGAACTCGGCCGTCACGCCGGCCTGAGCAAGGCCGTCCAACGCACCGTGCCCGTCGAGACCGCGCTCGGGGTGCCCGACGTCATCACCATCGACGCCGGCTCCAGCCTCGAACTCGACCTGACGCTCGAGTCCGTCGTCGAGGGTGTGTACGTCAGCGGTACGGCGTCCGCCGTCGCGACAGGGCACTGCTCGCGGTGCCTCGACCCGATCACCGAGGACGTCGAGGTCGACCTGACCGAGCTGTTCGCGTACCCGGGTTCCGCGACCGAGGAGACCACCGACGAGGACGAGATCCCCCGTCTGGTGGACGACCGGATCGACCTTGAGCCGACGGTCCGCGACGCGGTGGTGCTCGCGCTCCCGCTGGCCCCGCTGTGCACCGAGGACTGCCAGGGTCTGTGCACCGAATGCGGTGTCAAGTGGGCCGATCTCCCGCCCGGACACGGGCATGAGAAGATAGACCCTCGGTGGGCCGCGCTGGTCGATCGTTTCGACACCGAAACGGGCGATGACCAGGCCGATGGCCCCGGAAAGCAAGCCTGACGAGCACCAGCTCGTTCCGGAGAAGCAAGTTCGCTCGCGACCGCGGGCAGACCGTCTGAAGGAGATCTACTCGTGGCCGTCCCGAAGCGGAAGATGTCGCGATCCAACACCCGCGCGCGCCGCAGCCAGTGGAAGGCGGCTCCGGTTCAGCTGGTGCCCTGCTCCAACCGCGCCTGCAAGCAGCCGAAGCTCCAGCACATCGCGTGCCCGGCCTGCGGCCAGCACAACGGTCGCCAGGTCGTCGAGCCCGCCTGATCGGCAGCTGACGACATGGGGGGCAAAACGGCCGGTGGACCGCCCGCCGACCCCGCACCACTGCTCGAAGCGCTCGGGATCACCATCGAACCCGGGCTGCTGACGCTGTCGTTGACCCACCGTTCTTATGCCTATGAGAACGGTGGGTTGCCGCCGAACGAGCGCTTGGAGTTCCTCGGGGACGCGGTGCTGGGTCTGGTCGTCACCGACCACCTCTACAACACGCATCCCGATCTGGCCGAAGGTCAGCTCGCGAAGCTCCGTGCCAGCGTGGTCAACATGCACGCGCTGGCCCGGGTCGCGCGCGGCCTCGGTGAAGGCGGGCTGGGCAAGCACCTGTTGCTGGGCAAGGGCGAAGAGCTCACCGGCGGCCGGGACAAGGCGAGCATCCTCGCCGACGGTCTCGAAGCCGTCATCGGCGCCGCGTACCAGCAGCACGGCATCGACATCGCGCGCAAACTCGTGCACCACCTGTTCGACGACCTGCTCGCCGAAGCTCCGCTGCGCGGTGCCGGTCTGGACTGGAAGACCAGTCTCCAGGAGCTGACGGCGTCGGCCGGACTCGGCGTACCCGAGTACAAGGTCGAGGACACCGGACCCGATCACCGCAAGGAGTTCAGCGCCACCGTCCTCGTCGGCGGGCGCGAACTCGGCTACGGCTCGGGGACGACCAAGAAGGAAGCCGAGCAGAAGGCCGCCGAGACGGCCTGGCGCCAGCTTTCGGCCGAGCTCGACATCGAGCAGCCGCCGAAGACGACCTGAGTCCTCTTCAGCGGGACGTTTCGTTGACGTCCGAGTCGGTGAATCAGTAACGTCGACGCAGTCCGCCGCCACTGACGCGACCTTTCGGGTCGCCTTGTCGAGAGGTCGGCGGATGCGTCATTTCTGTCTCGTCACAGCAACGGCTCTGGCCTTGGTCGCCGCTCCGGCCACGGCGTCGGCCGCTCAAGTCGTCCGGGTGACTTCGCTCGGAGCGCTGCAGTCCGCGATCGACAAGGCAGGCCCCGGCGATGAAATCCGGCTGGCCGACGGAAGCTACTCGGCGGGCTCGGCCATCTCGATCAAGCGGTCCGGGTCGGCGAGCGCGCCGATCACGATCACCGCGGAACACGTCGGCCAAGGCCGAGATCAAGGGAGCCACGGGTTTCGCGTTCTCCTCGAACGCGTCGAACGTCGTCCTGCGCGGCTTCAAGTTCCGGCACGGCGGTTCGCTGAACGTGCCCGCGGGCAGCACGCGCAACCGGCTGACCCGGCTCGACGTCCAGCTCACCGGCGGCGGGAACTGGGTCACGCTCAACGGGAACGACACCGAGTTCGACCACAACGTGCTGCAGAACCGCACCAGCCAAGGCGTCTTCCTCCAGGTGCTCGGGCCGTCGGACGACATGGCCAAACGGGTTCGCGTGCACCACAACTACTTCTACAACCACCAGTTCACCGGTTCGAACGGCGGCGAGTCGATCCGGTTCGGGCTGAGCAACCATCAGAAGTATAAGGCGGACGGGATCGTCGAGTACAACCTGTTCGAGAAGGCCGACGGGGACTCCGAAGCGATTTCCGTGAAGTCGTCGGACAACGTCGTCCGGTACAACACGATCCGCGACGGCCGCGGGTTCATCGTGCTGCGCCACGGGGACCGCAGCGTGGTGGAGGGGAACATCCTGCTGGGGAAGTCCGGGATCCGCTTCCACGGCAACGATCACAAGATCGTCGGCAACTACGTGAACTCCACGGCGAACCGCGGGATCGTGTTCGGCTCGGGCAACGAGGCCGACAGCGGACCGGACAGCAAGCTCCACGACCGGCCCGACCGCGTCGTGGTCGCGTACAACACCGTGGTCGGCACCACCGACGGCATCCATGGCGACGGTGGCGACTTTAAACCCAAGGACTGCGTGCTGGCGAACAACATCCTGCTGGGGACGGGGACGCTCGTGAGCATGCCCGGTGGTTCGGACGTGAAGTACGAGGGGTACATCGTCTGGGGCGGGCCCGCCGGGATGCCTTCGAGCGGGTACAAGGCCGTCGATCCCCAGCTGGCACAGGACTTCCGGCTGTCCGCGGGAAGCCCGGCGATCGACGCCGGTGTCGGGTCCTATCCCTTCGCGGGGACCGACATCGATCTCCAGGCGCGGTCCGGGAAGTTCGACGTCGGGGCCGATGAGCTGCTGGCCGGCGGGACACGGAAGGCGTTGACGAAGGCGGACGTCGGGCCGCTCGCGCCCTGACCCTGGCGGGCTGAAAGCGTCCTTCACCGCATCCGACGCGGTGAAGGACGCTTTCGTCGCATGGCATGCGGGGAAAGTCCCCTTCAGCCCGCGTCCGGCGCCCAGTGGGAGAATCGGCGGCATGCCCGAACTCCCCGAGGTCGAGGTGGTCCGTGCCGGGCTCCAGGCGCACGTCGCCGGCCGGACGATCACCGACGTCGAAGTCCTGCACGCCCGCGCCATCCGCCGCCACGAACTCGGCGCCGAGGACTTCACCGGACGCCTCTCCGGCACCAAGATCACCGCCGCCCGACGTCGCGGCAAGTATCTGTGGCTGGAGCTCTCCGACGGCCAGGCCATGCTCGCGCATCTCGGCATGAGCGGCCAGATGCTCGTCCAGCCCGACGACGCGCCCGACGAGAAGCACCTTCGCGTGCGGTTCCGCTTCGCCGACAACGGCCCGGAGTTGCGCTTCGTCGACCAGCGGACCTTCGGCGGTCTCGCGCTCGCGGACCTCACCGAGGTCGACGGGACGGCGTTGCCGGGCACCATCGCGCATATCGCCCGCGACCCGATGGACCCGCGGTTCGACCTCGACCAGGCCGTCCGCGCGCTACGGTCGAGGCGGACCGAGATCAAACGCGCCCTGCTCGACCAGACCCTCGTCTCCGGCATCGGCAACATCTACGCCGACGAAGCGCTCTGGCGGTCCAAGCTCCATTGGTCCCGCCCGACCGACAAGCTCACCGCGGCCCACGGCCGCACCGTGCTCACCGCCGCCAGCGAGGTGATGGCCGCCGCGCTCGTCGCGGGCGGGACGTCGTTCGACGCGCTTTACGTCAACATCAACGGCCAGTCCGGCTACTTCGACCGGTCGCTCGACGCCTACGGCCAGGAAGGACTGCCGTGCGGCCGCTGTGGGACGGCCATCCGGCGGGACCCGTTCATGAACCGCTCGAGCTATTTTTGCCCAGTCTGCCAGCGAAAACGCTAGCTGAGGAGCGTCAACAGAGCCGCACGCGCAGTTGAGATCATCACTACATGACCGTTCTCCGACGTCCTTTACGTCCTGCGCATAGAAGTTGTCCGCGAGACACAGGCGAGAGGAGGCGTCACCGGTATTTGATGGCGGTCGCGACTGCTCCGCGAGGAGCCTCGAGGCCGTCTTGCAGCGCAGAGTTTGCTGTGTGCAGCTCCGACTTGCCGCCAATCCCAACGTTCGCTATACGTGTCTCGCGGCACTGGTAAATGGCCGTGATCTGTCGGACGCGGCGATGATGCGACGGGAGACCTGTAGAATCCGAGACCGAAGAAGGAGCCACCCTGGCGGTCACCAGTATCCATCTCAACCCCCAACTCATCGAACGTGCCAAGGCGCTCACCGGTGCGAGGTCACCGCGTCGTCCAGGATCTCGCCGTACGTCGACTCGTCGAAGGGGCGATGATCGGATGGCATCGCCGAGCTCCCCGAAATCTCAATGCTGCCGTGGTCCGCTCTGTCGAGGCGTCGCGCCCTGGGCGCTCAGCTGGAATCGAGGGCGGAGAGTGGAACCTGACGTTGGATTCGGTCGACGCACTGGCACATCAATTGGGAGTCGCCTCCCTGATGCTCTTGGACGCAGCTGCTGAGTTGCTGCGGCGGCGCAGACTCACTCCGGGGTATTCATTCACGGGTGTTAGGTCCGCTGGCTCCGAGGTGATGCTTACCCGGAGCCAGCGGGACGCTCCACATATCGCCAGCTCAGCTGTTCCTACTCAGTTTCTGAGACCGTGCGTCGTAGACGTACCCGACGATGTCGCCGGAGATGATCAGCTCAATCGCCTGATCGATGACATTGAGCGGGACTACGAACCACTCCGATGGGTCGTAGTCCCGGCCCTTGCGGTCGATCTGGGTGATGCAGAGCCGCACTTCGGCGAAAACACGGTGCAGGAGATTCTCAAGGGCCGAGGCCCTCAGGTTGTAGGCGCGGTAGTTGGCTACCACAGCAACCGGTGCCATCAGGTACGTCGGCGACTTCTCGGCGTTCTTGATCCGCTTCTCGACAGGACCCCGTGAGAAGCCGATCTTGTGCAGGTCATTGATGCCGGCGATCTGAGGGTCATCGCTCAGGGAGCGGAGCACATAGATGTAGCCGCTGACCTCGTCGTCGGTGAGGATCTCGGGCATCTCGGTTTGGGCGAGGATCTGGCCGTCCTCGTCGCTGAGTCGGATCGCAAGGGACTGGCGGTACATCGAGGACTCGGTGCCGTTCTCGAAGATGCACCTGAGTCGTTCACGCTTGTTCTCACGGACGGTCGACTTCTTGTACTCGGTTTCCCCGACTTCGGCGATGAACAGCATTACACCGTTGAGGACGAAGAATGCGCCGGGGACGATGTGAGCCATACCAGGGTAGGGCAGGAGCTTGGACGTGCTCGCTCGAAGCTCGGCGTGCTTCTGCTTGAATAGCGGTTCGAATTGCCCGAAGTCCTCAGCCTTGCGGCGGCGTGCGGCATCCGTGTCGTACACCTGGCGCCGCCCCGGTAGATCGGACACATCCAGCAATCCTGAGTCATCGTCGAGCAGGTGGAAGTCGTCGCCCTCGAGCAGGTCATCGATTGACGCAGGAGCCTCGGGGACGTCGAGCAGGCCGAACTCATCGAGCTTCTTGAGCGCTGTGATCTTATCTTCGTTGGCAAGGATCCCGTCCAGTCGTGCTCCCAGCTTGCGCTCGGCGATCTCTCGCGTTGTCGAGCTGGGGGCCCGACCGTGGGTGCGCCGAAACTCGACAACCTCAAGAAAGGCGCGCTCCAAGCGATCGGCCGAGGTGACCTTCTTCGGCTTCTCCGGCGTGTCTAGGAGGCCATCGAGATCGGAGTCGATCAGTGCCTGTATGTCGACTGCGGAGTAGGGGATGTCAACTGGAGCGAAGTCTTCGTTACTTGTCATGACTCGTCGACTGTCTGTGTGGAGCGTTGCTCCGCGAGGTGCTGTTGCTTGCGCTTTTGCAGGTACAACAGTGCCTCGGCGTAGCGCTTCTCGGTGGGGTCTTCCGAGCGCACATCAGGTTTGCGGCCGTTGACCTTGGCCCACTGCTGGATCTTCGGGAACAGAGAGAAGGCCTCTTCGTCGGTGAACTCGATCCGGGTGGCGGTGATCGCGTCGGAGATGATGCGTAGCACCGAGGGGGTGACGGCCTTCGACATTACCTCGAAGGCCCGCTGGAACGGGTTGACGGAGTCAATGAGGTTGATGTTGATATCGTCGATGTTGACGAACTTCTCCGACATCTTGATGAACCGCTTGTCGCCGACCTCGCGGACCTCGCCGTTCTTGATCACCGAGTCTACGACGACCTGCTGGCGGAGTTCCTCCACCTGAGACTCATCCAGGTCGGGATACCGCTCGCGAATGATCTTGGGGATCAGTACCTTGTTCGTCGTCTCCGGAGCCACAGATCCAGCGGCGGCCTTCGCGAAAGTGTCGTCCTGCAGGATCGTCGCTTTGAGATCGTTCAGGTCAGTTTCCACGATCTGCTTGACCCGGTTGGTGGACGGCTCCTTGAAGCCCTTGATTGTGATGACGCCCGGTGGGGGAGCACTGCCTTCGCCGGGGTGCTTGGTCTTGAAAGTGAAGTTCTGTGCCAGTACCTGCTCCATCAGCAGCGAGGCGGTGATGGCCTTGAGCATGTTGTTCACCGACACCTTGACCTCGCCCTGGGGGGCATCCGGTTCGGCGATCAGATTGGTGAACTGGGCGTGTTCCTTGCCGGGGGAATCCCGGGTGACGCGGCCGATGATCTGGATGACCTCGGTCAGCGAGGCGCGATAGGCGATCGTGAGTGCGTGCTCGGCGAAGGGCCAGTCGAACCCTTCCTTGGCCATCCCGAGCGCGAGGATGACGTCCACAGCGTCACGGTCCTTCGATGCGACGGTCGCGAGATAGTGCAGGGTGTCTGCGCGCTTCTTCTGATCCGTGTCGTCGACGAGGTCGGCAACCCGCAGGATCACGCCGGTGTCTGAGCGGCGAATGCTGATGATCCCCGTGTCGGGGTCGGTGTCCTCGACGTGGCCGATCGAGTCGATGATGAAGCCGACCTCTTCGATCTTGTCCTTGGTGGACTCGCCCGAGTTCACGTTCGGGATGTGGATGATCGTCTTCTTGTTCAAGTCGAAGACCTCACCGATCGCGTCGGTGTAACGGCCCTGATAGAAGTGGTGGCCAATGCCGAGCGAATGCAGGTACTGGTAGCCGTTGAGCTGGTCGTAGTAGTTGAACGTGACCGGAGTGAACTTCTCCTCGTCCTCGGCAGACAGGATTGGCACCGAGTCGCCGCGGAAGTACGAGCCCGTCATCGCGACGATGTGCGCGTCCGAGCCGTTCATGACCGCGCGCAGCAGCGCCCCGAGCCGGTTCGCCTCGGTGTCGGCGGACACGTGGTGGAACTCGTCGATCGCCAGCACCGTGCCGTCGAATGCGTCCGGGGCGAGCTTCTCGAACGCAAACCGCAGCGTCGCGTGGGTGCAGACCATGATCGCGTTGGGGCCGTTCAAGAAGTCAATGAATGCCCCGACCTTGCCCTGCGATGAGCCGGGATCGCAGAGGTTGTGCTCGGGCTTGACCTCCCAGTCGGCGAAGAACCCATGCTCGGTCAGCTTCGTCGACGCGAACGACGCCCCGATCGACCGTTCAGGTACGGCGACGATGACCTTCTTGCGGTCCTGGTTGTAGAGTTTGTCGAGCCCGACGAACATCAAAGCCCGTGACTTGCCGGAGGCTGGCGGAGCCTTCACCAACAGGTGCTGGGCATCGCGCTTGGTGAAGACGCGCTGCTGCATCTCACGCATTCCTAACGCGTCTGTGTTGACCGATCCACCCGTGCGGGCGTAGGTCACATCGACGATGTTGACCGGCTTCTTGATCTCGTTCACTTCCGAGCACCCCTCGTCTTCTTCGTCGGAGCCTTGGCAGCCTCCTCGGCAGTCATCGCTTCATACATAGCGAACAGGTCCGACAGTCTTTGCTCATCGGTCTCGTAGCCGCGCTTGGAGTAGATCGAGTCCACCAGCGCATCGACCTCGGCATGCGCCTGCCGCAAGTCGGTGAGCATCAGATCCGGGTCGTACAACTCAGCAAGCGTCTTTTCGCAGTGGTACTCCCGCACATCGAGCACCCTGAGTCCCGCGAACGTGAGCTGTTCCTTTGCGGACTCGGAGAGCGGTGGTACGGGAAAATTGTTGTAGACGATCGTGTTTGAGTACTGGTAGTCCTCGCGCATTCGCCCAGAGACTGCATTCACCCAGGCCATGTGCACGCGTGAGGTAAGGATGGCAAAAAGCCACGGTTGCGCGTCATATACCGCGTACCCCTTGTTTGAGACAACTGTGTCGGCATCCAGGTAGCCTATGGGAATGTAATCGCGACGCCCGGAGGAGATGCTTGGAACCATGATCGACTCTGTTGGCCTGTATGCTGGCTGCTTGAACTGCCATGGTTTATCTGCGAGATCTCGAGTTGTCTTGTCATTTCGATCGCGACGGAAGTCCGCTACCTGCCTGAGCCTCGGGGCTAAAGCGGGAGTGGACATTGCCTTCGAAGCATCCTCCGGCTCGACCCACAGGCAGTATCGCTCGCCATCGTTAATGAACTCCGACGATCCCATGTAGCGCTTGACGAAAGAAGCGGTTTCCGGTGCTGAGGCTAACAGTGCATTACGTTCGGCAGGGTCAAGGATGAGATGCCCGCCGTCCGACGGTTGCGACCCACGTATCATCCGAGGGAGAGCAACTCCCAAAGGACTGGAGCGACGGGCGATAATGACTGTCGGGCCGTCGGCAAGGTATCCGTTGATGTTCTTTGCTTCGATCTTCAGATCGTCGGCGTACAGATACTTTGAAGCAGTCGACTGGTTGCGGAGACTGATGACCGCCACGGTAACGCCAGCATTGCGCTTGGCGTTATTCTCCCATTTGAATGAGGTGTAGGCGAATCCAATCTCGATTCCGTCCGTTAGTACGCTGGGGAACATTAAGCCAACGTGGTCCCCTTGGGCTGCTGAATTGGTGGTTACAAAGGCAAGTTTTGACCGTGTGCCGCGAATGTAATCAGCGCCTTTGACGAACCAAAGTGCAATGTAATCGAGATTCCTCGAGAATGGGCGATGGCCGAAAACCACTGGGAACTCGGCCTTTTGGTCGCCTGATTGCATACTTGATCCTACGTACGGGGGATTTCCAATCAGGAATATCTCCGTTTGGCCATCGTTCGGGCAGGCCGAGTTCCAATCAGTGCGGGTGGCGTTGCCGGCGTGGATCTGGCCGGTCTCCTTGAGTGGGATCAATGGGATTGAGACGTTGAACTTTTCTTTAAACTCGGCGTTCATCTGGTGCTTGGCTATCCACAGGGATAGGATTGCGACCTCGACGGCGAAGTCGTCGATCTCGATGCCGTAGAAGCTCTCGATGTTGATCTTTGACTCGGCGAATAGGACCTGATGCTTGGGGTCGAGGTCGGCGAGGCGCTCGAGGATTGCATGCTCGAGCTTGCGCAGCTCCTTGTAGGCGATGACGAGGAAGTTCCCCGAGCCGCAGGCGGGATCGAAGACCTTGATCTCGCTGATCCGTTCCAGCAGCCGCTCGAGCTTCTTGACCGAGTCGAATCCTGTGTCGAGCTGCTCCTTGAGTTCGTCCAGGAAGAGGGGCTCGATGGTTTTGAGGATGTTCGGCACCGAGGTGTAGTGCTGACCCAGGTCGGAGCGCTTGCCGGGAGTGACGATCGCCTGGAACATCGACCCGAAGATATCCGGGTTGATCCCGCGCCAGATCAGAGACCCGGACTCGATCAGCTGTTTCCGGGCCTTCTTTGTGAACGTGGGCACCACATCGTCCGGGGTCATCTTGAAGAGGCGCCCGTTGACGTATGGGAAGCCAGTCAAATACCGGGGCTTATCGCTAGATTCGGCGGTGTCGAGGGCAGCGAAGAGGTCGGTGAGGAACTCGGCGACGTCCGAGCCGTCGGCTTGAGTCTGTGATCCGACGGCGTTGGTGAACTGGTTCTCCTCGAAGATGCCCGTGTCCTCTGCGAAGAAGCAGAACAGCAGGCGGGTGAAGAAGACGTTCAACCCATGTCGGCCGTGCGGCAGGTCTAGTAGATATGGGTTTGCGGCGAGCAACTCATCAAAGAGCCTGCCCATACGTTCGGCGGCCTTGACATCGGCGTGTGCTTCCGCGATGTACTGCGCCTTCTCCATGCCAGCCCAGGGTAGGAAGAAGGTGAAGTGCTGGTTGATGTCCTGGATTGGGATCATCAGGTTTTCGCCGGTTTTGGTATCGACAGCGAGGAGCTCGGCGTAGTCGGTGACGATTACGAAGCGCGTACTGTATCGCACCACGGTTGGCGCGGTCTTGAGCTCGTCGATGACGGCGAGTGGGTTGTCTGTGGTCTCCTTGAAGTAGACGACGTTCTTTTGCGCAACCTCGGTCTCGGGGTTATCCGCGACATTGAGCGACCCCTTGCGAAGTCGCGTGACGTTACCCTGTGGCTTCCCGTATGCCATGAGAAGTTGGAAGATGAACTCACGGTCGTAGGAGCTTCGTCCTCCGAGTGGTGCGACCCGCTCCTCGACGGACTTGAGGTTGAGTCTCACCAACAGTCGTCTCCTCTCCACAGCCCGCTAGGCTACCTTGGAGGATCCTATCCAGGAGCTTTCGCTGTGGGTTCGAGGCTCGGCTGAACTTAGTTCCCGATGGTCCTCCGCACGTCGCGGTGTACACATCCGCCTTGCGCAGCGCGGGACACAACTCTTCGAGGTAAGGATCCTGTTTAAGACCGACAAGAGCCTGAGACTTGTGGTCACCGGCTGCATGGGTGAGCAGCTCTACGACGTGCGATGGAAGGGCGGAGGCCGAGTGGCGGGGCGTGATCCGAGGGTAGATCGTCGAGTCGACCAGGCCGGCACCCAGGTGGAGTACTCGGACTTCAAGGGCGAGCATGTCGTCGAGCGCTACGTCGTTAAGGACGGCGTCGTCGCCCGCGACCGGATCGGCGTGCCGATCAGCAACACGAGCGTCAAGGCGTCCGCCGTCTCGTAGAAGCTTCTCAAACACCGGCCAGGCAGCCCGACTGCTTCTTCGGCTGAGCCCCCATCCACATTGAAGTCGGAGGTCGTACGCTGGGAGCGGCCAAGCCCATCGCAGGGTGACATTCGGTCGAGCAGAACCACATCTGTACAGCGAAACGCACTCATCTTGGCGTTGCAGTAGATCAACATATCTGACGCGGGAAGGAGGAATACTTCGACCGGTAGCTCGACGCCTACGGCCAGGAAGGGCTGCCTGCGGCCGGTGCGGGATGCCCATCCGTCGAGACCTCTTCATGAACCGTTCGTCGTGCTCCTGCCCGCGTTGCCAGCCACGCCCTCGCGTGAGGTGAAACTGACGTGTATGAATGTGGGCATCGCGTCAACTAGCATGAACGGGCACGACATGTAGGGAGTGGGATGGTGGCCGCGACCGAGCCCGGGAAGACGACGCTCGCCGACAAGATCGACAAGCTGTTCCAGATCGTGCTGAGACCCGATCGTGAGCCGTACAGCCACGAGGAGGTCGCCAAGGCCTGCCGAGAGGCCACCGGCGAGAGTTTCTCGACGACGTACCTGTGGCAGCTGCGTACCGGTCGCCGGGACAACCCCACGAAACGGCACCTCGAGGCGCTCGCCCAGTTCTTCGGTGTCTCGCCGGCGTACTTCTTCGACGACGAGCAGAGCGCCAAGATCGCCGAGGAACTCGCGCTCCTGGGGGCCCTTCGTGACGCCGGGGTCCGCGACGTCGCGCTGCGGGCCGTAACGCTTTCCCCCGACGGACTCGACACCATCAGCGACATGATCGACGCGATCGCCCGCAGGGAATCCGGACGGGGCGGCTCGAAGAGGGAGGCGTGAGTGGATCGCCGTCGCAAGGAGTTGTGGCGCCGCTGCCGGAGTCTCGCCGACGGCGTCACCCTGCCCGAACCCTTCGACGCCGACGCCTTCATCGCCGAACTCGCCGCCGAACGCGGCCGACCGATCGAATTGATGCAGGTCAGCGTTCCCTCCAGTGGCCCGTGCGGGCTGTTGATGAGCACCGAGCGCACGGATTACATCCTCTATCCGACCAACACCACCGCCCTGCACCGGCGGCACATCCTGCTGCACGAGGTCGGCCACCTGTTGTGCGGTCACGTCGGCGCGGACGCCGGAGCCGACGGGATCGCGCTCGACGCCGCCGCCAGCAAGACCCTCATGCCGAACCTGTCACCCGAACTCGTCCGTCGCGTCCTCGGCCGCACGGGGTACAGCGCCGTCGAAGAGCAGGAAGCCGAACTGCTCGCCAGCCTGCTGGCGCAACGCGTCGCCCGGACGGCGGTGCGTGGCGCGGCGCGCCTCGACGAGAGCGCGAGCGACCTCGCCGGTGAGATGGCCAGGGTCGACAACCTCTTCGGCAGCCGGAAACGACGGCTTCCGTGACCGAGACCATCGCGTACTTCTGTTGCGTGGTGGCTTGCGCGGGTTTCGGATACAAGCTGATCCAGGCCAGGCACACCCAGCCGGTGCGGCGGATGTGGTTCCTCAGCGCGTTCGGGATGTGCATCGCGGGCGGCATCATGCTGCTCACCCCGGCGATGGAGAACGCCGTCGGCGTCGAAGAACCCATCGGCAGCCTGCTGAACCTCGCCGCGGACGTGCTCAAGATCGGCGCGATGGCCTTCGCGGTCGCGTTCGCGCATTCGCTGAAACTGGGGGAGGGCAAGCGGATCGGCTGGCACGCCTTGCTGTCCTGGGTCGTCGTGGGCGCGGAGATCGTGCTCTTCTTCCTCTCCGACAGCTATCGCGTCGGCGAGCACACCGCCGCCGGACCGGGAAGGCTCGGCTGGTTCGTCGCGTACAACGTCCTCTTCCTCGCGTACGGCTTGATCAGCCTGCTGACCTTTTCGATCGTCTTCGCCCGCTTCGCGCGCCATGCCGATCCCGGCCCGCTTCGCACCGGGCTGTGGCTGCTCGTCGGTGGCGGGGTGTCGGCGCTGGCCTGGACCTTCTGGGACGTCGACGACATCTACGTCCTCGCCACCACCGGCGCGGTCGACGCCGGCGAGGACACGCTCTCGGCGATCCTGGCGGCGCTGAGCGTCGGGCTCGCCGGGGCGGGCGCGACGCTCAGCGTGTGGGGGCCCGCGCTGGCCGCCCCGTTCCGCCTGATCGGCCTGTACCGGACGTACCGCCGGATCGAGCCGTTGTGGACCGCGCTGCGCGAAGCCGTCCCGGGAATCGCGCTGGACCCGGGTCCCGGGATGCCCGGCGGCGTCGAATTCGCCTTGTACCGCAGGGTCATCGAGATCCGGGACGGCCATCTCGCGCTGCGCCCGTACTTCGATCCGGAGGTCCCGTCGGCCGCGGAAGCCGAGGCCCGCAAGGCGAAGACCCCCGAAGCCCGGCTCCCCGCGACGATCGAAGCCGCCGCCTTGGCCGCCGCGATCGTCGCCTCCGGGGCGGGCCGCCGGTACGCCCCCGACGACATTCCGGCGACCTACCTCGACGAGCCGGACATCGCCGCCGAAGCGGCGTGGCTGGTGGAAGTCACGCGCGCCTGGCGACGGTCCATTGTGGTCGGTCGCATCCGGGACCGGGCGCGGGAAGCCGAACTCGCGTGATCAGAGCCGGAACTCGCGTGCTTGGAGCCGGAACTCGCGTGATCAGAGCCGGATCTCGCGTGTTTGGGGCCGGATCTCGCGTGCTTGGGGCCGTGATACACGAGTCACGCCTTCAAGCACGCGAGTCACGTGTTCAAGCACGCGAGTCACGTGTTCAAGCACGCGAGTCACGTGTTCAAGCACGCGAGTCACGTGTTCAAGCACGCGAGTCACGTGTTCAAGCACGCGAGATCGGTGCTTGATCACGCGAGTTCCGACCGCTGGCCCAACGCGCTCCGCAGCGTTGTGAAAGCCACTTCCGCAACGCTGAAGGTTGCGAAAGTGGCTTTCACAACATCTGTAGCCGGGACGGCGACTGGCAAATGATCGAGCACGGCACCGTGTCTTTCCCGCAAGTGCACGCGACTTGCGACGCGACACCGCTCGCTAGGCGGCGAAGACCCCGGTGACGGCGGCCGCCGCCGCGATCAGCGCGAGCCAGACCGGCGGGACGACGTCCTTGGCCCCGTCACCCGCCCGCACGTGGGCGATCGCCGCCCCGATCAGCAACGCCGTCAGGCCGATCGCCGCGGCGATCCCCAGCGGGAGCCAGAAGAAACCCGCCACCAGGCCCGCCGCCCCGGCGATTTCGAGAGCGCCGATCCCCTGGATCTCCCGGACCGAGAAGCCGAGCCTCTCGGTCCGGGAGATCAACGACGGCTGACGCAGGACCTTCGCCACCCCCAGTACGGCGAAGATCGCGGCCAGCAGGACGGAAAGCACGACGGAAACCACGGCCATCACGGAACTCCTCGGTGCGAAGGGATTTCAGACCGTGACGCGGCGCATCGTGGCGAACCCGCCGGCACCGGCGACACAGACCAGGATCGCGAGCGCCCCGGTCAGGCCGCCGACGGTCAGCGAGCTGAAGAACGTGCCGAGCTTCGACCACGAATCGGTCCAGGTGAGCACCAGCCCCACCCCCAGCAGCACCAGGACCTGCGCGGCGGCGAACAGGACCACGCCCAGCACCGAAGCGCGCCGGTAGATCAGGCCGTACCACATGCCGTAGAGGAACATCAGCGTCAGGAACACGAACGCCGTGAGCAGCGTCAGGTACCAGGGACCGTCGAGCAGCCAGGGCACCCGGAAGTAGTTGAGACCGAGCCCCCAGCCGCCGGTCGCCTCCTCGATCGCCTGGAACACGGTGATCCCCGCCGCGTACAGCGCGGAGAGCCCGGCGACCAGCAGGACCGTGCCCAGGTAGTACGACCGCCTCGACACACCGAGCGCCAGCCCGAACGGCAGCGACTTCGTCATGCTCATGGCACCGCAGACGAGCATGAACACGAACAACGTGAACAGGCCGCCGGAGTAGTTCTCCTCGGGTTTGTCGGGAAGCAGCGAGAAGATCGCCAGGTTCACCCCGAAGGCGAAGAGCGTGACGCCGATCGGGAGAACCAGGTACTGGAGCCGGTCCACCAGGTGATAACGCGCGACATTGACCAAGGTGTTCATGCGGACGCCTCCTCTGCGGTCTGTCCGTTGGAGGTGTGCACCATCAATTGCTGCAGCGACAACGGTTCGAGCTTCAGGTGCAGGGCCTGTGCCCGCGCCTTCGCCGCCGCGTCGAGAGCGTCGGCGACGGTGACCGAAGCCCGCGAACCGATCTTCCGGCGGTGCAGCACCCGGCGTCCGGAAACGAAGTCGTCCACGGCGATGGCTGGCCCGCTGACCGTGGCGGCCGAGCCGCGCAGGTCGTCGGCGGCCGCGTCGAGCACGACGCGGCCCTTGTCGATCATCACGACGTGCTCCAGCAGATCGGCCACTTCGTCGATCAGGTGCGTGGAAAGCAGCACCGTGCGCGGGTGTGCCGAATAGTCGTCGAGCAACCGGTCGTAGAACAGTTGCCGCGCGACGGCGTCGAGGCCCGCGTACGGCTCGTCGAGCAGCGTGAGCTCCGCTCGTGCCGCCAGCCCGATCGTGATCGACAGCGCCGAGCGCATCCCTCGCGAGAGCTTCTTGACAGGGCGCTTCAGCGGCAGATCGAAGTCGCGGAGCAGCGTGTCGGCGAGTTCGGCGTCCCAGTTCGGGTAGAACCACGACGCCGCCGCGAGGGCGTGGCGGACCTTGAAGTCGGGGAACTGCTGGTCCTCGCGGACCAGCACCAGGCGCCGCAGCACCCGCTCGTTCTCCACCGGGTTCTCCCCGAACACGCGGACCGAGCCCGCGCTGGCGAACTCCTGCGCGGTGATGATGCGCAGGAAGGTGCTCTTGCCCGCGCCGTTGCGGCCCAGCAGGCCGGTGATCTTGCCTTCTTGGATGTCGACCGAGACTTCGCCGAGCGCGAGGTGGTCGCCGTAGCGCCGGGTCAGGCCGGTGGTCGAAATGGTCGGCGTCATGCGGCGGGTCCTCCGTTCCGGTGTCCGTTCCCGCGGATGAGCGAGATCAGGGTTTCGTCGTCGATGCCGAGGCGCCTCGCTTCGATGAGCATCGGGTCGAGGTACTGCTCGGCGAACCGCTGCCGCCGGTCGGTGAGCAGCTTCTGCCGCGCGCCACCGGCGACGAACATGCCGATACCGCGCCGTTTTTCGAGCAGGCCGTCGTCGGCGAGCACGTTGATTCCCTTGGCCGCCGTCGCCGGATTGATCCGGTAGAAGGCGGCGAGTTCGTTGGTTGACGGCACGCGTTCCCCCTCGGCCAGGCTTCCCTCGGCGATGTCGTCGGCGATCTGTTCGGCGATCTGCACGAACAGGGGCGTTCCTTCGTCGAGCACGACACCTCCGTTCCCAGTCGTCGTGCACCCTCCCCGGGTGCGGTGGTTCATTACTGGACTAAGTAACCCACGAACCACCGGTCGGGCGCAAGTGGCTTCCGCCGTGCGCACTACTGTGCAATGCGTGGTACCTTCTGTTGCGTAAGACTGGGAGGGACGCGACTGTGGAGATCAGTCAGCTACTTAAAGGCGTGCTGGACCTCGCCGTTCTCGCGGTGCTTCGCGGGGAGGACGGCTACGGCTATGACGTGCTCCGAAGACTCCGGGTCGCGGGGTTGCAGGAGGTCGGCGACGCTTCGGTGTACGGGACGCTCCGGCGGCTGTACAAGGCCGGCCTGCTGACGTCGTACGTGGTGCCGAGCGAAGAAGGCCCGCACCGCAAGTACTACAGCCTCAACGAGCCGGGTCGTCAGCGCCTCGAAGAGTCGGGGCAGACCTGGCGGACTTTCGCCACGACAATGAACAGCCTGTTGGGAGAGGCAGCATGAGCACGCAGAATCCGACCGCCGTGCGGGTGTATCTGGCGAGGGTCAGGAGCG
The DNA here is from genome assembly GCF_002234405.1 of Amycolatopsis thailandensis. Taxonomy (GTDB): domain Bacteria; phylum Actinomycetota; class Actinomycetes; order Mycobacteriales; family Pseudonocardiaceae; genus Amycolatopsis; species Amycolatopsis thailandensis. The sequence continues at coordinate 75,646 of NZ_NMQT01000020.1, forward strand.
CGCTCGCCGACCTGCCCGAGAGCGAAGTCGAGGAGATCCTCGAAGACGTCCGGCCCCATCTCGCCGAAATGGAGGCGGAACTGGGGGACAATCCCAAGGTCGACGCCTTGATCGAGCGGCTGGGCAGCCCCGAAGGCTACGCCGCCGAATTGCGCGCGTCCGGTGGCTATCCGCCGCGCCCAGCCGATTCGGGCGACAAGACTTCTCTCCTGAAGGTGAAGACCGGGATCGGCGGAGCGCGGTTCGCGTTCTGGGGACTGGTGTTCTCCATGGGCGGGTTCGCGCTGTTCGGTTTCGCGGCCGCGGTGTGGGTCCGGGTGGAACCGTTGCTGGGCCTGCTTTTCATCGCTCCCGTACTCGCCATCAGCGTCGCCTACGTGGTCCGCCGGGGCGTCGCCCCGATCACCGAACTGCCCGAGGTGGTCAAGCTCCGCGAGATCGTCAAGTCGTTCCAGAGCAACAGGAACGGCAAGGGACTGACCTACTTCCGGGCGCTCAAGCCCGCGTGGTGGGTGCTGTGCGCGGCGGTGCTGGTGGTGTTCGGCCTGCTGCTCATGCTTCGGGACACCGAGGCGGTCCTGTTGCTGCCGTTGATGTTGCTGGCGGCCGTCGCGGTGGTCTGGGCGGGACCGAAGCTGAAGACCGACCGGCGGCTGCTGTGGCTGGCCGTGCCGATCTCGGCGTTCGTCATCGGCAGCATGCTCGGCGGGGCGGGCGCGGCCGTCGACCTGATCGCGAAACGGTCCTACGGCGGCAGTTCCTACAACAGTGGCTACACGCCGAACTACAACGACAACTACGGCAACCCGCAGTTGATGTACGGCAGCCAGGACGTGGAGAACATCTACGCGTTCGACGCCGAAGGCAAGCCGCTGACGGAGATCTATCTCTACGACGAAAACGGCCGTCCGCTCAGCACGACCAGGTACGCCTGCGAGAAGAGTACGGGCGAGAAGCGGCGGGTTGGCGACGACAACCGCTATCCGCGCCCGCTCGTCGAGCGAGGTGTCGAGGACGGTCAGGGAAGTCGCAACGGCTACAACGGTTCCCGCGGCTACTGCGAGGAAAGGGCCGACATCCCGTTCAGCGCGGCGATCCCGAAGGGCGCCCCGGTGCCGCCTTCCGCGACACCCCAGGCGCCGCCGTCTTCCGTGACGCCGCCGTCGGGCTCCACCCAGCCGACGCGCTAGGTGGTCCGGGCGGGGGCGGACGTCGGGGGCCGCCTTCGCCCGATTCGGGGGATAGCTGCGAAAGTCACTTTCGAAGACATCGGGGATCGAGAAAGTGGCTTTCGCGGCATTTCCCTTTTGTGACCTGGCGGAGCATTATCGGTCCAGGTCATGGCCGCTACTCTTTTCGAATGCGTCACCGCGACGAGCCGACTCTCGAACGCGAGCGCGAACTCGGGAGGATCGAAGCGGCACTCGATTCCGCCACGGCGGGCGAGGGCCGGGTTGTGGTCATCGAAGGCCGGGCCGGGATCGGCAAGACCCGGTTGCTCCAAGAGACCCACGCGCTGGCGAAAGGCCGTGGGTTCGGCAGGGTGCGCGCTTTCGGTGACGCGCTCGAAGGAGCGATGGCCTGGGGCGTCGTCCGTCAGCTGGTCGAGCCTTCGATTTCCCGCCACGACAGGGAAAATCTCGGCGGTCCGGCCGTCGCCGCGCTCCGGGCGCTCGACGTCGCGGCCGGCGATCCGAGCGAAGCCGAACTGGCCAGGACACTGCACGCGTTGTGGTGGGTCGCGGTCGACTTCTCCTCGGTCCGGCCGTTGCTGATGACGGTCGACGACGCGCATTGGGCGGACCCGTCGTCGCTGCGATTCCTCGTCTACCTCTCCCGCCGGATCGCCGATCTGCCGATCGTGCTCGTCGTGGCCACCCGCCCGCCCACCGGGAACACCGGGCCGCTGGTCCTGCTGAGCCTCTCGCGACAAGCGGAACGCGTGCTGCCGAAGGCGCTTTCGCCCGAAGCGCTCGCCGAACTCATGGCCGCCCGCGGGGTGCTCCCGGCCTGGGCCGTGGTCACTTCGCTGCACGAGGCCAGCGGCGGAAATCCTTTTCTGGCCAGGGTTCTCGTCGACGAACTCGACGCGCTCGGACTGCCGCTGGACACCGGCGCGACCGCGACCGAGATCGAAAAACTGGGCCCCAGCGCGGTTTTCCGCACGGTGCTGGGCAGGCTGCCCGACGACGCCGTCTCGCTCGCCGGGGCGATCGCGATCCTGGGTACCGGCGGCGATCCGTGGCAGGCCGGAGCCTTGGCGAAGCTGGACGTCGCCGGGCTTTCGGCCGCCGCCGAAGCGCTGATCTCGGCCCACGTGCTGACCACCGACGGCGACCAACTCGTCTTCGTGCATCCCGTCGTGCGGGAGGCGGTTCTCACCGGCCTGGGGCCGATCGCCCGTGCGGCGCTGCACGGTGGCGCCGCGAAGGCGTTGTGCGCGGCGAAAGCCCCGGCCGACCGGGTCGCCGCTCATCTCGCGCAGGCGCCGAGAGGCACCCTCCCCGGCTCGGCCGGGATCCTGCGCGAGGCCGCGGCCTCGCTGCTTTCGGCGGGTGACCCGAGAACGGCCGCCGCGCATCTGCGCCGGGCCGTCGAGGAGAGTCCGGACGACGCCGCGTTGCGGGCCGAACTCGGCCACGCGCTGCTCCGCACGGGCGAGGCCGTCGAAGCGCGGCGACAGCTCCTGGTGGCCGCGGACGGGGTTCCCGACGCCGAACTCGTCGCGGCCGCCGCGTCGGCCACGACGGTCGTCGACGGGCCCGAAGCCGCCGTCACCGAACTCCGCGAGGCGATCGCCGCCCGGCCCGGCGGCCCGCGCGATCCCGGCCGGATGCATCTGGAGGCACGGCTCGCGGTGATCCGCTCGTTCCTGCCGCACCATCGGCGGACGGCCTCCGACCACCTCAGCGCGTACGCGAGCTTGAGCGGCGGCACCCCCGACGAGCGCACCCTGCTCGGCCTGCTCGCGCAGATGGGGCGCTACGAGGTCCGGCCCGCGGACGAGGTCGCCGCGACCGCCAGCCGCGCGCTGGCCAACGGCGCCTACTTCGAAGACGCCACCGGGAGCATCGACGTGATGGTCGGCTGGGTGGTCGCGATGCTCGCGCTGATCTCCGCCGACGGGATCGACGAAGCCGGATGGGAGATCGAACGCGCGCGGCAACGGGTACGGGAGCACGGCTCGCCCGTCGAGTTCGCGATGGTCGCCAACGCGGCGCTGTTCCTCGACTGGCGGCTCGGCGATTTGAGCGTCATGGAGGCCGAAGCCGAGGGGGCGCTCGCCGCCATCGGCGCCGAAGAGCCGTCGCCGCAGGTGATCGCGATGCGGGCGACGGCGACGCATTTCCTCTCCTACGCCGCCTTGGAACGGGGCGATCTCGAAGGCGCCGCCGAGGTGCTGGCGCGGTTCGACGGCGATCACGGCGACGGCCCGAGCATGATGCCGACGATGTGGCTGCACGAACCCCGCGCGCTGATCGCGCTCGCCGTCGGGAATCCCGTGCTCGCCAGGACACAGGCGTTCTTGCAGCGCGACGAGATGCGCGCCGTCGGCGTCGACCCGCCGACCATTCCGTGGCGGGTCCCGGCGGTGCGCGCCGCGCTGCAGCTCGGCGAGTCGGACCACGCGCTGCAGCTGGCCGAGGAGCAGGTGATCATCGCGCGGAAGTGGGGGACCACGACGGAGATCGGCGCGGCGCTGCGGTTGCTCGCGCACGCCGACGGCGACCGGCGGCTGGACCTGCTGACCGAGTCGGTCGGGGTACTGGAACGGTCGCCCGCCCGGCTGCATCTCGCGCGTTCGCTGGTCGACCTCGGCGAGGCGACGCGGGGCACGGACGCGCGCGCCCCGCTCAACCGCGGGATCGAACTGGCCGCCGAATGCGGCTCGGCCGTGCTGCGCACCCGCGCCGCCGCGGCGCTGGAAGCCTTGGGGGACCGGCCCCGGCGGACGGCCCTCGCCGATCCGTCGTCGCTGACGGCGAGCGAGCGGCGGGTCGCGGATCTGGCGGCGTCCGGTCGTGCGAACCGCGAGATCGCCCAGGAACTGTTCGTCACCCCGAAAGCGGTCGAGAACCACCTCCGGCGGATCTACACGAAACTCGGCATCGCCGGACGGCGAGGGCTGGCGCGCGCCGAATTCCGGATGCGGGAACGGCGCCGGAGGACGTAGCCTTCCCGGCAACGCGTCGACGGAGACGAGTAGCCAAGGGAGCACGCGAGACCCAGAGAGCCGCCGGTAGCTGGGAAAGCGGCCTCGCGCCCTTCGGTGAAGACCCTCCCGAGTGCGGGGAGGAACGGCGTCCGCGCCCCATGCCCCGCCGTCCGGCCCTCGTCACCGGGCCTTCGAGGCCGCCGCTCGTCCAGGGCGGCGGCGAAAGTGCGGTGGTACCGCGAGTTCCCTTCTCGCCCGCACTCCCAAGGGGTCGCGCATATCCGTACAGGAGTTGTGATGATCTCGCGTGTCCTCGTCGCCGACCTGCCCCGGCACGTCGGCGGCCATGTCCGCGTCGCCGGCTGGGTGCATCGCCGGCGCCGCTTGAAATCCGTCACCTTCCTGGTGATCCGGGACCGAACCGGGCTCGCCCAGGTCGTTCTCACCGAACCCGGTGGCCCGCCGGAGGAGACCGTGGTCGAGGTCGAAGGCCTCGTCACCGTCAATCCGCAGGCGCCGGGCGGCCTGGAACTCACCGGGCCGTCGGTCGGGCTGCTGTCCGAACCCGCCGAGCCGCCGCCGTTCGACCTCTACCGGCCCACGGTGCAGGCCACTTTGCCCACGGTGCTGGACAACGCCGCCGTCGCGCTGCGGCATCCGCGGCTGAAGGAGGCGTTCACGGTCGCGGCGGCGAGCGTCGCCGGGTTCCGGTCGGCGCTCGACGGCCTCGGATTCACCGAAACCCAGACGCCCAAGATCGTCTCGTCGGCCACCGAATCCGGCGCGAACGTCTTCGGCATCGACTACTTCGGGAAGCGGGCCTTCCTGGCGCAGTCCCCGCAGTTCTACAAGCAAGCGCTGACCGGGGTGTTCGAGCGGGTCTACGAGATCGGCCCGGTGTTCCGCGCCGAACCGCACGACACCGCGCGGCATCTCGCGCAGTACACCAGCCTCGATGCCGAACTCGGCTTCATCGACGACCACCACGACGTGATGGCGGTCCTGAGGGAAGCGATCGCGGGTATGGCCGCCGCCGTCCCTTCGGCGGAAGTGGTGGTGCCGGAGGAAATCCCGGAGATCCACTTCGCGGCGGCGCAGGAGCTGATCGCGCGGCTGTCCGGCGAGGACCCGCGCGGTGAGCCCGACCTCGCGCCCGCGCACGAGCGGCTGCTTTCGGACTGGGCGCGGCGCGAACACGGCTCGGAATTCCTGTTCGTCACCGGCTATCCGATGGCGAAGCGGCCGTTCTACACGCATCCGGACCCGGAGCGGCCCGAGTACTCCAACAGTTTCGACCTGCTCTTCCGCGGGCTGGAGCTGGTGACCGGGGGCCAGCGGCTGCACCGGCACGCGGACTACGTCGCCGCGCTGGCCGCTCGCGGGGAGTCCGCCGAGCCGTACCGGGACTACCTGGCCGTGTTCGCGCACGGGATGCCGCCGCACGGCGGGTTCGCGCTCGGTCTCGAACGGTGGACGGCCCGGCTGCTCGGGCTGCCGAACGTCCGGCAGGCGACGCTTTTCCCGCGTGACCTGCACCGCCTGACCCCGTGAAAGCCGCGAGCCGGCACCTCCCGAAGAGGTGCCGGCTCGCGCGGGGTGAGGCTCAGTGGTTGAACGCGCTCCTGGCGGCCAGGTCGGCCAGCAGGGCGCGGCCCTTCTCGGCGTTGCGCGGCTGGGCCAGGACGTCGTAGCGCCGGGCGACCAGCTGGCTCTGCGAGATGAACCCGCGCTTGTTCTTCGACGACGCATATCCCAGCGCGCCGAACAGCAGGTTGAACCCGATACCGCCGACGAGGCCGACGAGGATCGGCACCAGTCCGGCGCCCGGGTTCAGCAGGCTCAGCACGAGGCCGAGGAACACACCGAACATCGCGCCCGACAGTGCCGAGCTGGTGAGCACCTTGCTCCAGCCCATGCGTCCGGCGATCCGCTCGACGAGGATCGGTTCGACACCGACGATGGTGACGTCGGTGATCGGGAAGTCCGTTCCCGCGAGGTGGTCGACCGCACGCTGCGCTTCGGAGTACGACTCGTAGGAGCCGATCGGCCACCCGCTGGGCAGCGTCGGGAGCTGAGCCCGCCCCTGGGGCTCGGTGAACGTGGTCTGCTGCGTGAATGCCTGTGTCATTCCTTCTCCCCTCTCTTGATCCGTACAACGTCCCGGATGCGCGGATCTCCTCCCGATGCGGCGGGATTCACAGCATCTTCTCAGCCGGGCATCACAGACAATCCGCCCAGGGACCGGCTACGGTCCGAAATGGGTAACGAATCAGACCATTAGCCGAGTTGACCGCGTCCGGCTGACCCGGTAGGAAGAACCCGCAAAGGTACCGCTTCGAACCTTTAGGTGAGGCTGATGGCGAACAGGCGCGGGATGCTCACGCTGGATCGGCTCCGGGAACTGGTCGAGGACGGCACCGTCGACACGGTGCTGGTGGCGATCACCGACATGCAGGGCAGGCTGCAGGGCAAGCGCTGCGCCGCCGAATACTTCCTCAACGAGGTCGTCGAGCACGCCACCGAAGCGTGCAACTACCTGCTCGCCGTCGATGTCGACATGAACACCGTGGACGGCTACGCGATGTCGTCCTGGGAAACTGGTTACGGCGACTTCGTCATGCGCCCGGACTTCGACACGCTGCGCCTGCTCCCGTGGCAGGAGGGCACCGCGCTCGTCCTCGCCGACCTCGAACGGGTGCAGGGCGGAGCCGTCGCCCCTTCGCCCCGCCAGATCCTTCGCGGACAGCTCGACAGGCTGGCCGAGCGCGGTCTCGCCGCCTTCGTCGGCACCGAGCTGGAGTTCATCGTCTTCGACGACACCTTCGAGTCGGCCTGGGACAAGCGGTACCAGGACCTGCGTCCGGCCAACCAGTACAACGTCGACTATTCGATGCTCGGCACCTCGCGGATCGAGCCGCTGCTGCGCCGGATCCGCAACGACATGGGCGGCGCGGGGCTGTACGTCGAGTCGGCCAAGGGCGAATGCAACCCCGGCCAGCACGAGATCGCGTTCCGCTACGCCGACGCCCTGACCACCTGCGACAACCACAGCGTCTACAAGACCGGGTCCAAGGAGATCGCCGCGCAGGAGGGCAAGAGCCTCACGTTCATGGCGAAGTACAACGAACGCGAGGGCAACTCCTGCCACATCCACATCAGCCTGCGCTCGGCCGCGGGCGAGCCCGTCCTGGCCGGTGACGGTCCCGGCGGGTTCTCCCCGCTGATGGAGCACTTCCTCGCCGGGCAGCTCGCCGGGCTGCGCGAGCTGACCTATTTCTTCGCGCCGAACATCAACTCCTACAAGCGTTTCGTCCCCGGGAGCTTCGCGCCGACGGCCGTCGCGTGGGGCACCGACAACCGCACGTGCGCGCTGCGCGTCGTCGGGCACGGGGACTCGCTGCGCACCGAGAACCGCGTCCCCGGCGGCGACGTGAACCCGTATCTCGCGGTGGCCGCGCTGATCGCGGCAGGGTTGCACGGCATCGAGAACGAGCTGAAGCTGGAGCCGGAGTTCCACGGCAACGCCTACGGCTCGGACAAACCGACCGTGCCGACGACCTTGCGCGAGTCCGCGGCCTTGCTGGACCGGAGCGAACTCGCCAGGACAGCGTTCGGGGACGAGGTCGTCGACCACTACCTGAACGCGGCGAAGGTCGAGCTCACCGCGTACGACGCCGCCGTCACCGACTGGGAGAGGATCCGTGGCTTCGAACGGCTCTGAACCACTGATCGGGCTCACCTCTTATCTGGAGCCCGCGAAGTTCCTGGTGTGGGAGACCGAAGTGGCGCTGCTCCACCGTGTCTACGTCGACGGGATCGTCGCGGCGGGCGGGGTCCCGGTCCTGCTGCCGCCGGTGAGCGGCGCGCACGATCGGCTGGTGTCCGCCGTGGACGGTCTCGTGCTGGTCGGCGGCGCCGACGTCGACCCGGCGCGCTACGGCCAGGAGCAGCACGCGACGACGTACACGAGGCCGAACCGGGACGCGTTCGAGTTCGGGCTGCTGCGGTCCGCTTTGTCCGCCCGCAAACCGGTGCTCGGGGTGTGCCGGGGACTTCAGGTGCTCAGTGTCGCGTTCGGCGGGACACTCGCCCAGCACCTGCCGGACACTTTGGACAGTGCCGATCACCAGCCCGCGCCCGCGACCTTCGGCACCACTACGGTGACCCTTGCCGAGGGCAGCCGGGTGGCGTCGATCCTCGGCACCGAGACCAAGGTGCCGTGTTACCACCATCAGGCCATCGACAGGCTCGGCGACGGGCTGGTCGCGACGGGCTGGGCCGCCGACGGGACCATCGAGGCGGCCGAACTGCCCGGCGACCGCTTCGTACTCGGCGTCCAATGGCACCCCGAACAGAATCCCGACGACATCAGGCTTTTCGAAGCGCTGGTTAAAGCTGCGAAGGAGAACGGATGACCACGTTCGAGGTGATCAACCCCGCCACCGAGGAGGTGGTGAGGTCGGTCGGGCTGACCTCGGCCGAGGAGACCGACGCGGCGATCGCCCGCGCGCACGCGGCGTTCCCCGCCTGGCGCGCGGTGGCTCCCGGCGACCGGGCGCGGCTGCTGCGCCGGTTCGCCGACGCCGTCGACGCCGACATCGAGAACCTCGCCCAGCTGGAGGTCGTCAACGCGGGGCACACGATCGGCAACGCGCGCTGGGAGGCGGGCAACGTCCGCGACGTGCTGACGTACTACTCGGCGTCACCCGAGCGATTGAGCGGCAAGCAGATCCCGGTCCCTGGTGGCGTGAACATGACGTTCCACGAGCCGCTCGGCGTGGTCGGCGTGATCGTGCCGTGGAACTTCCCGATGCCCATCGCGGGCTGGGGGTTCGCGCCCGCGCTCGCCGCCGGGAACACCGTCGTGCTCAAACCCGCCGAACTCACCCCGCTGACCGCGATCCGGCTCGGCGAGCTCGCCCGCGAGGCCGGGATCCCTTCGGGCGTCTTCCAGGTGCTTCCGGGCAAGGGATCCGTGGTGGGACAACGGTTCGTGGACCACCCGGCGGTGCGGAAGGTGGTCTTCACCGGCTCCACCGAGGTCGGCAAGCAGATCATGGCGGGCTGCGCCGCGCAGGTGAAGCGGGTGACCCTGGAACTCGGCGGCAAGAACGCGAACATCGTCTTCGCCGACGCCGACCTGGAGAAGGCCGCGGCCACCGCGCCGTACGGCGTGTTCGACAACGCCGGGCAGGACTGCTGCGCGCGGTCGCTGATCCTGGTCCAGTCGAATGTGTACGAGAAGTTCATGGAGCTGCTGGAACCCGCGGTGAACGGCGTCGTCGTCGGGGATCCGCGGCTGGAGGTGACCGAGATGGGCCCGCTGATCTCGGCGGGCCACCACGCGAAGGTGTCGTCCTATGTGGACGACTCCGCGCCGGTCGCCTTCCGGGGCAACGCGCCCGTCGGCCCCGGATACTGGTTCGCGCCGACCGTCGTCACCCCGCCGGACCTGCGGCATCCGCTGGCCTCGGACGAGATCTTCGGCCCGGTCGTCGCGGTGGTCCCGTTCGCCGACGAGACGGACGCCGTCACCATGGCCAACCAGACCGAGTACGGCCTGTCCGGCTCGATCTGGACCCGCGACGTCGGCCGCGCCTTCCGCGTCGCGCGCGGCGTCGAAGCGGGGAACCTTTCGGTGAACTCGCACTCGTCCGTCCGGTACTGGACGCCGTTCGGCGGGTTCAAGCAGTCCGGGCTGGGCCGCGAGCTCGGGCCGGACGCTGTCGACGCCTTCACCGAGACCAAAAACGTCTTTATCAGCACGGAGGATTAAATGGTGCAGCGTTTCGAAGGCCGTGTCGCGGTCATCACCGGCGGCAGCAGCGGCATCGGTCTCGCCACCGCTCGGCGACTGGCGAGTGAAGGCGCGAAGGTCGTCATCGGCGACATCTCCGCCGAGGCGGGCAAGGCGGCGGCCGACGAGGTCGGCGGCTTGTTCGTGCAGGCCGACGTCACCGACGCCGACCAGGTCGAAGCCCTGTTCCAGACCACTGTGGACACCTTCGGCTCGGTCGACGTGGCGTTCAACAACGCCGGCATCTCCCCGCCCGAGGACGACTCGATCCTCACCACCGGCATCGACGCCTGGGAGAAGGTGCAGAAGGTCAACCTGACCTCGGTGTACCTGTGCTGCAAGGCGGTGCTGCCGCATATGCGACGCCAGGGGAAGGGCTCGATCATCAACACGGCGTCGTTCGTCGCGGTGATGGGCGCGGCGACGTCGCAGATCTCCTACACCGCGTCCAAGGGCGGGGTGCTGGCGATGAGCCGTGAGCTGGGCGTGCAGTTCGCGCGGGAGAACATCCGGGTCAACGCGCTGTGCCCGGGTCCGGTGAACACGCCGCTGCTGAAGGAACTGTTCGCGAAGGACCCCGAGCGGGCCGCGCGGCGGCTGGTGCACGTGCCGGTCGGGCGGTTCGCGGAGCCGGAGGAGATCGCGGGCGCCGTCGCCTTCCTGGCCAGCGACGACGCCTCGTTCATCACCGCTTCGCAGTTCCTGGTGGACGGCGGCATCTCGGGCGCCTACGTCACCCCCCTCTGACCCCCGTCGCATTTCGTCCTCTGAATGCGTTTTGCCTGGTCGCGAAGTCCGTGAAGGCCTCCTTGAGGGACCCAGAGTCCCTCAAGGAGGCCTTCACGGACCAGCACCGATGTGGCCTGGGGCGGCTTCGAGTACGTGAAGGCCCCCCTTCACTCGGCTCAGCCGAGGAAAAGGGGCCTTCACGCGGCAACGCTGTGGCGCTTGGTGACGTTGAGGTAGTTGGGGCGAGCGCTCTGTCGGTGAAGGCCTCCTTCACTACTCTCAAGGTAGGGAAGGAGGCCTTCACGGACTGGGGTGGCCGCCGTACTCGGCCCCGGGGTCCGAAAGACGCTTTCCTCTCGTCTCACGCGGTGAAGGCTCCTTTCAGCCCGTGCCCGGGTCTCTGCTTGCGGGGACTTGCGGGCGAGCCGTCACTCGTCCCGGTGGCCGGGATGGCGGCCCGCTGACCTGCGCTGTAGTCCTGAGAGCGCGAAGCATCCAGGACCACCGAGGAGGCCCCGAGAATGACCCGGCAGATGAGCACCGCCATGCGCGACTGCATCGACCTGTGCAACGAGTGCCACGTCAGGTGCGAGGAGATGATGACGCGCTGCATGGAGGTCGGCGGCGCCAAGCTCGGGATGATGATGGTGACCTGCGGCGACATGTCCCGCATGAGCGCCGACATGATGATGCGCTGCTCGGCCATGATCGCCGACCTCGAAATGATGCGCATGTGCGCGAAGACGTGCGGCCTGGCCTCCCAGATGATGCGCATGTGCGCCCAGGAGTGCGCCAGGACCGGCGACCCCGAACTGGCCGAGGCCGCCGACATGATGATGCGCTGCGCCGAGCTCTGCGGCACCATCACCGCCGAGATGATGATGGAGAACGCGTAACTCGCGTGCTCAAGCCCGTAACTCGCGTGATCAGGCCCGTGACTCGCGTGCTTGGACCCGGAACTCGTGATCAGAGCCGTGACTCACGAGTTCCGCCTCCAATCACGCGAGTCACGCCTTCAATCAAGCGAGTCACGGCTTCCAACACGCGAGTCACGGCTTCAGTCACGCGAGTTCCGGCTTCGATCACGCGAGTCCCGCCGGGCACGTCGAGTGTCCGCGCGAGCGGGACAAGTGACGTGCCCGGCTACAAGTAGACTTGCGCTGAACACGCCAGGTACGGTGTGCGCACAACTGCAGATCGGGCCGTCGAGCTGGAGCGGGAGAGCCCCCACGAACGTGGTGGGGCACCGAAGGAGCAAACTCCCCGGAATCTCTCAGGTACCCACTACCGCTTCCGCGAGGCCACTCTGGAAAGCAGGCGCGCAAGTGCGCCTCACCCAAGGTGAAAGCCGTCCTGTCCACGGGCGGTGAAACTCTCAGGTGCCATGACAGAGGGGGAGTTCCCAGCGCACCGGTCTATCCGGCGCCTGAGTAAAGGAGCTCCCTTGACCAGTACGTCCTTCGACGACCGGCACATCGGCCCCTCGGAGTCCGAGCAGGCCAAGATGCTCGCCGAGGTCGGTTACGGCAGTCTCGACGCCCTGGTGCAGGCCGCGGTGCCGTCCGCGATCCGCGTCACGCGTGACCTCGAACTTCCTCCCGCCGCGTCCGAAGAGGACGCCATCGCCGAGCTTCGCGCGCTCGCCGCGCTCAACAAGCCGATGACGCAGATGATCGGCCTCGGCTTCCACGACACGGTCACCCCGGCGGTCATCCGCCGCAACGTGCTGGAGAACCCGGCCTGGTACACGGCGTACACGCCGTATCAGCCGGAGATCTCGCAGGGCCGTCTCGAAGCCCTCCTCAACTTCCAGACCATGGTCTCCGAGCTGGCCGGTCTCGCCACCGCGAACGCCTCCCTGCTCGACGAGTCCACCGCCGTCGCCGAGGCCGTCATGCTGATGCGCCGCGCGTCGAAGGCGAAGTCCAACAAGGTCGTCCTCGACGCCGAGTGCCTGCCGCAGACCATCGCCGTCGTGCGCACCCGCGCCGAGGCCATGGGCGTCGAGGTCGAGGTCCGCGACCTGCTCACCGGCCTGCCGGAGGAGTTCTTCGGCGTCGTCGTCCAGTACCCGGGCGCTTCCGGCGTGCTGCGCGGCGCGGGCTTCTACTCCGCCATCTCCGAGACAGCGAAGGCCGCCGGCGCGCTGTACACCGTCGCCGCCGACCTGCTCGCCCTCACGCTGATCACCGCGCCGGGTGAGTTCGGCGCCGACATCGCCGCCGGCTCGACCCAGCGTTTCGGCGTCCCGCTCGGTTACGGCGGGCCGCACGCCGGGTACATGGCGGTCCGCGCCGGGCTCGAGCGCTCGCTGCCGGGCCGCCTCGTCGGGGTCTCGGTCGACGCCGACGGCAACCCCGCGTACCGCCTCGCCCTCCAGACCCGCGAGCAGCACATCCGCCGCGAGAAGGCGACCTCCAACATCTGCACCGCGCAGGTCCTGCCCGCCGTGCTCGCCGCGATGTACGCGGTCTACCACGGTCCGGACGGCCTCAAGCGCATCGCGACCCGCGTCCACGAGCTCGCCGCCGGGCTGGCCGACGCGCTGCGCACCGGCGGTGTCGAGGTCGTCCACGAGGGCTTCTTCGACACCGTCCTCGCCCGTATGCCCGGCCAGGCCGAAGCGGTCGTCGCGGTCGCGCGCGAGAACGGGATCAACCTCGGCCCGGTCGACGCCGACCACGTCCGCATCGCCGTCGACGAGGTCACCACGCCCGCGATCATCGCCAAGGTCCTCAACGCGTTCGGCGTCGAGAACCAGGCCGAAGGCACCCAGGCGCTGCCCACCGGCCTCGGCCGCCAGAGCGACTACCTCACCCACGAGGTCTTCCACTCGCACCGCTCCGAGACCGCGATGCTGCGCTACCTGCGGAGCCTTTCGGACCTCGACTACGCGCTCGACCGCGGCATGATCCCGCTCGGCTCCTGCACGATGAAGCTCAACGCCACCACCGAGATGGAGCCGATCAGCTGGCGCGAGTTCGCGGGCATCCACCCGTTCGCCCCCGCCGACCAGGCCGAGGGCTACCACGTGCTGGTCGAGCAGCTGGCTGGCTGGCTGGCCGAGGTCACCGGCTACGACAAGGTGTCGCTTCAGCCGAACGCGGGCAGCCAGGGCGAGCTCGCCGGCCTGCTCGCGATCCGCGCGTACCACCGCGCCAACGGTCAGGCCGAGCGTGAGGTCTGCCTGATCCCGTCGTCCGCGCACGGCACGAACGCCGCCTCCGCGATCATGGCCGGGATGCGCGTCGTCGTGGTCAAGTGCACCGCCGAAGGCAACGTCGACCTCGAAGACCTGCGCGCCAAGGTCGACGCCAACCGCGACACCCTGTCCGCGATCATGGTGACGTACCCGTCCACGCACGGTGTTTACGAGCACGGCATCGACGAGCTGGCCAAGATCGTCCACGACGCGGGCGGCCAGGTCTACGTCGACGGCGCGAACCTCAACGCGCTGCTTGGCCTGGCCAAGCCGGGCGAGTTCGGCGGCGACGTCTCGCACCTGAACCTGCACAAGACCTTCTGCATCCCGCACGGTGGCGGCGGCCCCGGCGTCGGCCCGGTCGCGGTCCGCGCGCACCTCGCGCCGTACCTGCCGAACCACCCGCTGCTGGAGAAGGCCGGCCCCGAAACGGGTGTCGGCCCGATCAGCGCCGCCCCGTACGGCTCGGCGTCGATCCTGCCGATCTCCTGGGCGTACGTCCGCATGATGGGCGCCGGCGGGCTCACCGCCGCGACCCAGGTCGCCGTCCTCGCGGCGAACTATGTGGCCAAGCGCCTCAACCAGCACTACCCGGTGCTCTACACCGGCCAGGACGGCCTGGTCGCGCACGAGTGCATCCTCGACCTGCGCGGGCTCACCAAGGAGACCGGCGTCAGCGTCGACGACGTCGCGAAGCGCCTGATCGACTACGGTTTCCACGCCCCGACAATGTCGTTCCCGGTCGCGGGCACGCTGATGGTCGAGCCGACCGAATCCGAGGACCTCGGCGAGATCGACCGCTTCATCGCGGCGATGATCGCCATCCGCGCGGAGATCGACGCCGTCGCGAAGGGCAAGTGGGCAGCGGACAACAGCCCGCTGCGCAACGCCCCGCACACCGCGGAAACCCTGGTCGGCGACTGGGACCTGCCGTATGACCGCGAACTGGCCGTGTACCCCGCCGGAGTGAACCGCAAGGCCAAGTACTGGCCCCCGGTGCGTCGCATCGACGGCGCCCGCGGGGACCGTAACCTCGTCTGCTCCTGCCCGCCGCTCAACGCCTACGAGAACTGAGGCACTTGATGTCGAAAGAGACGTCCCTGCACGGAGTCCACAAAGGACTGGGTGCGTTGTTCACCGACTTCGCGGGCTGGTCTATGCCGATCCGCTACAGCAGCGAGCTGGCGGAGCACAAAGCGGTCCGCGAGACCGCGGGCCTGTTCGACCTGTCCCACATGGCCGAGATCGAGGTGACCGGCCCGCAGGCCGCCGACACCCTCGACTTCGCGCTGGTCGGCAACCTGTCCGGGGTCAAGCCGGGCCGGGCGCGCTACACGATGATCTGCGACGAGAACGGCGGCGTGCTGGACGACCTGGTCGTCTACCGCCTCGAAGACGAGAAGTTCCTGGTCGTGGCCAACGCGGGCAACGCCGCCGTGGTCGCGGAGGCGCTGGCCGAGCGGGTCTCCGGGTTCGACGCCGTCGTCGACAACAAGTCCGAGGACGTCGCGCTGATCGCCGTCCAGGGCCCGAAGGCCGTCGAGATCCTGGGCGCCGTCACCGACGCCGACCTGGGCGCGCTCAAGTACTACGCGAGCGTCCCGGCCGTCGTGAAGGGTCACGACGTCCTGCTCGCCCGCACCGGCTACACCGGCGAAGACGGCTTCGAGCTGTACGTCCCGGCCGGTGAGGCCCCCGCCGTCTGGCGCATCCTCACCGAGGCCGGCGAGCCGCACGGCCTGCTCCCGGCCGGTCTCGCCTGCCGCGACACGCTGCGCCTCGAAGCCGGAATGCCGTTGTACGGCAACGAGCTCAGCCTCCAGCTGAGCCCGTTCGAGGCCGGTCTCGGCCGCGTCGTCAAGTTCGAGAAGCCGAACGACTTCGTCGGCAAGGCCGCGCTCGAAGAGCTGTCCAAGAAGGACGTTCCCCGGGTTCGTGTCGGGCTCAAGGGCGCCGGCCGCCGCGCGCCGCGCCACGGCTACACCGTCCTGTCCGGCGAGACCGAGATCGGCGAGGTCACCAGCGGTGCCCTGTCGCCGACCCTGGGCTACCCGATCGCCATGGCCTATGTGGACCGGGAGCACTCCGAGCCCGGCACCGAGCTTT
Organism: Amycolatopsis thailandensis; assembly: GCF_002234405.1. Lineage (GTDB taxonomy): Bacteria > Actinomycetota > Actinomycetes > Mycobacteriales > Pseudonocardiaceae > Amycolatopsis > Amycolatopsis thailandensis. The sequence goes on from NZ_NMQT01000020.1 coordinate 91,636, forward strand.
CCGTCGACATCCGGGGCCGGATCGAGCCCGTCGAGGTCGTCGCCCTGCCCTTCTACTCCCGCGCCTGAAAGGCCCTTGAACGACCATGAGCATCCCCCAGGAACTGAAGTACACGAAGGAACACGAGTGGCTGAACGTCGTCGACGGCGTCGCCACCGTGGGCATCACCGCCTTCGCCGCCGAGTCGCTCGGTGACATCGTGTTCGTCCAGCTCCCCTCGGTCGGCGACACCGTCACCGCGGGCGAAGTGTTCGGCGAGGTCGAGTCGACCAAGTCGGTCAGCGAGCTGTACGCACCTGTGGACGGCGAGGTCGTCGAGGTGAACGAGGCCACAACGGACACCCCCGAGCTCATCAACTCGGACCCGTACGCCGAAGGATGGCTCCTGAAGGTGCGTCTGTCCGGCGACGTGCCCGCCCTGCTCGACGCCCAGGCGTACGCCGTCCTCACCCAGGAGAACTGAGATGTTCAACGCCGCCCTGTCCGACGTGGACCCCGAGGTCGCCACCGCCGTCGCGGCCGAACTCGACCGGCAGCAGTCGACCCTGGAGATGATCGCCTCGGAGAACTTCGCCCCGGTGGGCGTGCTCGAAGCGCAGGGTTCGGTGCTGACCAACAAATACGCCGAGGGCTACCCCGGCCGCCGCTACTACGGCGGTTGCGAGCACGTCGACGTCATCGAGCAGCTGGCGATCGACCGCGCGAAGGCCCTGTTCGGCGCCGAGCACGCCAACGTCCAGCCGCACTCGGGCGCGCAGGCCAACGCCGCCGCCATGGTCGCGGTGCTCAACCCCGGTGACACCATCCTCGGTCTCGACCTCGCCCACGGCGGTCACCTGACCCACGGGATGAAGATCAACTTCTCCGGCAAGCTCTACAACGTCGTCGCGTACCACGTCGACAAGGAGACCGGGATCGTCGACGTCGAGGAGATCGAGCGCCTCGCCAAGGAGCACAAGCCGAAGCTGATCATCGCCGGCTGGTCGGCGTACCCTCGTCAGCTCGACTTCGCCGAGTTCCGCCGCATCGCTGACGAGGTCGGCGCGAAGGTCATGGTCGACATGGCGCACTTCGCCGGTCTCGTCGCCGCCGGGCTGCACCCGAGCCCGGTGCCGTACGCCGACATCGTGACCACGACCACGCACAAGACCCTCGGCGGCCCGCGCGGCGGCATCATCCTGTCCCGTCAGGAGCTCGCCAAGAAGATCAACTCGGCGGTGTTCCCCGGCCAGCAGGGCGGTCCGCTGGAGCACGTCATCGCCGCCAAGGCCGTCGCGCTCAAGATCGCCGCGAGCGAGGAGTTCCGCGAGCGTCAGCAGCGTGTGCTCGAAGGCGCGAAGATCCTGGCCGACCGCCTTTCGCGCACGGACTGCTCCGAAGCGGGCGTCCGCGTGCTGACCGGCGGCACCGACGTGCACCTGGTGCTCGTCGACCTGGTCAACTCCACTTTGGACGGTCAGCAGGCCGAGGACCGGCTGCACTCGGTCGGTATCACGGTCAACCGCAACGCCGTCCCGTTCGACCCGCGCCCGCCGATGATCACCTCAGGCCTGCGGATCGGCACCCCGGCGCTGGCCACCCGCGGCTTCGGTGCCGAGGACTTCGCCGAGGTCGCCGACATCATCGCCGAGGCGCTGCGCCCGGACTTCGACGAGGCCCTGCGCCAGTCGCTGTCCGCCCGGGTCGAGCTGCTGGCCAAGAAGCACCCGCTGTACGCGGACCTCAACCGATGAGCGCGCTCCCCGAGGGGCGCAAACTTCTCCGGCTGGAAGTCCGCAACGCGCAGACCCCGATCGAGAAGAAGCCGCCGTGGATCAAGACCCGCGCGCGGATGGGCCCCGAGTTCACCGAGCTGAAGGGCCTGGTCAAGCGCGAAGGGCTCCACACCGTCTGCGAAGAAGCCGGGTGTCCCAACATCTACGAGTGCTGGGAAGACCGTGAGGCGACCTTCCTGATCGGTGGGGATCAGTGCACGCGGCGTTGTGACTTCTGTCAGATCGATACGGGCAAGCCTGAGGCGCTGGACACGACCGAGCCCCGCAAGGTGGCGGAGTCAGTGCAGGCCATGGGGTTGCGCTATTCGACGGTGACCGGTGTGGCGCGTGACGACCTGGAGGACGGTGGTGCGTGGCTCTACGCGGAGACCGTCCGCCAGATCCACGCGCTGAACCCGGGTACCGGTGTCGAGTTGCTGATCCCGGACTTCAACGCCGACCCGGATCAGCTGGCCGAGGTGTTCGGTTCGCGGCCGGAGGTTTTGGCGCACAATGTGGAGACGGTGCCGCGGATTTTCAAGCGGATCCGTCCTGGTTTCCGGTACGCGCGGTCGCTGGAGGTCATCACGAAGGCCCGTGAGGCCGGTCTGGTGACGAAGTCGAACCTGATCCTCGGTATGGGTGAGACGCCGGAGGAGGTGGCTCCGGCGATGCAGGATCTGGTCGACGCGGGCTGCGAGATCCTCACGATCACCCAGTACCTGCGTCCGTCGCCGCGGCACCATCCGGTGGACCGGTGGGTCAAGCCCGAAGAGTTCGTCGAGCACTCGAAGGCCGCCGAAGCGATGGGATTCGCTGGTGTGATGGCCGGGCCGCTCGTACGCTCGTCGTATCGGGCCGGTCGCCTTTTCGCCCAGACCAAGGCTCACCGCGGCGAAGCGCTGTCGGAGAACTTGGCCCATCTCGCCGCCGAAGGGCCCGCGGCCCAAGAAGCCAGCTCCCTGCTGGCCAGATAGGAAGGAGGGCAGATCAATGGCGATCAGCGTCTTCGACCTGTTTTCGATCGGCATCGGCCCCTCCAGCTCCCACACGGTGGGCCCGATGCGCGCCGCCCTGACCTTTGTGGACGGTTTGGCCGCCGACGGCGACCTCGCCGCCACGACGCGGGTCCAGAGCGAGCTTTTCGGTTCGCTGGGCGCGACAGGGTTCGGGCACGGCAGCGACAAGGCCGTGCTGCTCGGGCTGTCCGGGGAGCGTCCGGAGGAGATCGACACCGACACGGTGCCCGGCAAGATCGCGGAGATCCGGGAGTCGTGCCTGCTGAAGGTGCGCGGTGAACACGAGATCGTGTTCACCGAGGACACCGACCTGACGATGCACCGGCGGAAGTCGTTGCCGGCGCACCCGAACGGGATGATCTTCCGCGCGTTCGACGCCGACGGGAAGGTGCTGCGCGAGCGCACCTACTACTCGGTCGGCGGCGGCTTCGTGCGCGACGAGTCCTATGAGACCGACACCGTCGTCGTCGAGGACTCGACGAAACTGGAGTTCCCGTTCCGCACCGGCGCGGATCTGCTGAAGCACTGCGAAGACACCGGGCTGTCGATCAGCGAGGTCATGCTGCGCAACGAACTCGCGTGGCGCACACGCGAGGAGATCCGCGAGGGGCTGCTGGAGATCTGGCAGGTCATGGTGGAGTGCGTGCGCAACGGCTGTGAGCACGAGGGCGTCCTGCCGGGCGGCCTGAAGGTGCCGCGGCGCGCGAAGGCGTTGCACGAGAAGCTGCTCGCGGAGGACGGCGTCGGCGATCCGCTGTACGCGATGGACTGGGTGAGCCTGTACGCGCTGGCGGTCAACGAGGAGAACGCCGCGGGCGGGCGGGTCGTCACCGCGCCGACCAACGGCGCCGCGGGGATCATCCCGGCGGTGCTGCACTACTACCAGCGGTTCATCCGGGGCTCGTCGGACGACGGCATCGTGACGTTCATGCTCACCGCGGGCGCGATCGGCTCGATCCTCAAGCAGACGGGCTCGATCTCGGGCGCCGAGGTCGGCTGCCAGGGCGAGGTCGGTTCGGCCAGCGCGATGGCCGCCGCCGGGCTCACCGAGGTCCTCGGCGGTTCGCCCGCGCAGGTGGAGAACGCCGCCGAGATCGGCGTCGAACACCACCTGGGGCTGACCTGCGACCCGGTCGGCGGGCTGGTGCAGATCCCGTGCATCGAGCGCAACGCGGTCGGCGCGTCGAAGGCGATCCACGCCGCGCGGATGGCGATGCGCGGCGACGGTTCGCACGTCGTGACGCTGGACAAGGCGATCAAGACGATGCGCGAGACCGGCGCCGACATGAGCGTGAAGTACAAGGAGACCGCGCGGGGCGGCCTGGCCGTCAACGTCATCGAGTGCTGACGGCCTGCATTTAGTCCTCTGGATGCGGTACCTGTGTGTGCATCCAGAGGACGAATCGCGGGCGGCCTAAACTCGAAGAGTGGAGTCGAGCACGGTCGCGAACGCGGGTGACGCGCTGTTCCGCCCGGTGCGCGCGGGCAACGCCTTCGAGGAGACCGTCGAAAGGCTGCTCCAGGCGATCCGGCTGGGCGTGGTGGGCGCGGGAGAGCGGCTGCCCTCCGAACGCGAGCTGGCCGAGCGGCTCGGGGTCAGCCGGGTGACGCTGCGCGAGGCGATCCGCGCGCTGGCCGACGCCGGTTACGTCGAGTCGAGGCGCGGGCGCTACGGCGGCACCTTCGTCAACGACGTCCTGCCCGACCCGCCCGCCGCCGACGGCCGGAACGTCGACAACGTCACCCTGGAGGACGCGCTCGGCCTGCGGCACGTCCTGGAGACCGGCGCCGCCGAGATGGCGGCGTCGCGGTCGCTCAGCCCGGCGGACAGGCAGCACCTGACCAGCACCCTCGCCGAGGCCGCGGCGGCCGACGTCGGCGACTACCGGCGCAAGGATTCGCGGCTGCACCTGGCGATCGCCGAGGTCACCGCGTCCGGCTCGCTGACCACGGCGATGGCCGACGCGCGGATGCGGGTCAACCAGCTGCTCGACATGATCCCGCTGCTGGAGCCGAACCTGGAGCACTCCAACGCCCAGCACGAGGCCATCGTCGACGCGATCCTCGCGGGTGACTCCGAGGCGGCCCGCCGGGCGATGGCCGAACACGTCGAAGGCACCGCTTCGCTGCTTCGCGCCTTCCTCGCCTGATCCCTTCGTCTCGCGTTTCGTCCTCTGGATGCGGTAGTTGGCGAGACGAACTACCGCATCCAGAGGACGAAACGCGGAGAGATGAGGACACGATTAGGTGATTTTCCCACAACCTTTTCACTCGTCCGGGCGTCTAAGCCGGTGTGGAGAACCCGGATGACGCGACCGCACCCGAGTCGGAGCCCACGGACACCCCTGCGCCGAAGCCGAAAAAGCGCAGGTGGCGCCGCATCGTCGCCTGGTCGCTCGGCCTCCTGATCGGCATCCCGGTGGTCGCGTTCGGGGTCGCGTACGTCCTGCTCGACGTCCGCAGTCCGCAGGATGTGCTCGCCGACCTCGACAAGACGGTCATCTTGCAGAACGCGGACGGTTCCGAGCTGCTCAAGGTGATCCCGACCGGGGGCGACCGGCAGTTCGTGCCCTACGACGCCGTCCCCGCGAAGCTGCGTGACGCGATCATCGCGACCGAGGACCCGACCTACTGGGAGAACGAAGGCTTCGACCCCACCGGAGTCGGCCGCGCGCTGGTGACCGGTGTCGGCGGCGGGTCGGGGATCACCCAGCAGTACATCAAGAAGTCCACCGGCAACGACGACGCCACCCTGCTCCGCAAGTTCTCCGAACTGGTGCTCGCCACGAAGATCACCCAGCAGCAGACCAAGAAGGAGATCTTCGAGAGTTACGTCAACATCATCTCGTTCGGCCGGGGCACCTACGGCCCGGCCTCGGCGATGAACGCCTACTTCGGCCGCAAGCTCGACGACTCGATGACCTGGAGCGAGGCCGCCTTCCTCGCCGGCATGATCCAGTCGCCGTCGGTGCACGACCCGTACGCCTCCTCCCACGAGCACGCCAGGAAACGCTGGGCCTACGTGATGAACAAGCTGGTCACGCGGGGTTATGTCAGCCAGGCCGAAGCAGTCACCCTGACCTACCCGGGGGACGCGATCCAGCCGCCGTCGGAGACCCGCGCCGGACGAGTCACCTACGAGCAGTACCACCTCAAGCAGCAGGTGCTCGCCGAGCTGGAACAGGTCGGCTACCCGCTGGACCGTCTCCGCGGCGGCGCGATGAAGGTCGAGACGACCATCGATCCGCGTGCCCAGGCCGACGCCGAGAAGGTCGTCAAGGAGCGGTTGCAGGGGCAGCCGGAGCACTTCCGCGCCTCGCTGGTCGCCGTCGAACCCGGGACCGGCGCCATCCGCGCCTACAACGGCGGCGGCTGGAGCGTGCACGACTACGCCGGCACCCCGTACGGCACCGGCTCGGTCTTCACCCCGTTCACGCTCGCCGCCGGTCTCGAACGCGGCGTCAACGTCGACGAGCCGCTCAAACCGCCGGGCAAGGTCGACTTCCTCGGCGAGACCTTCACTTTCCAGGACCAGTGCGGCGAGGCGGGCAAGTGCACGCTGCGCCAGGCGATCGGACGGGACGCGCAAGGCCCGTTCGTCGAGCTGGCGAAGAAGCTCGGCGCGGAAACCGTCCGGGACGGCGCCCGCGCGGCGGGGATCCCCGAAGCCGTCGACGGCGCGGTGACCCTGCGCGAGAAGGACGGCTTCCTGATCGGCCCGGGGATCGCGGTCGGCCGGTATCCCTTGCGTCCCAGCGACATGGCCGGCGCCTACGCGACCTTCGCCGCTGACGGCATGCGCGCCACCCCGCATCTGGTGTCGAAGATCCGGGGCGAGAACGGCGAAGTGGTGTGGGAACGCCCGTCGGACAAAGCACCCGCGTTCAAGGGCGACGAGGCGCTGAGCCGCCGGATCGCGGGCACGATCAGCCAGGTGCTGACCACCGGGCTGAAGGATCGACCGGCCGCGCTGAAGACCGGCGCCTTCCAGTACAACGAAACCGATGACAACGCCGGCGCCTGGGCGGTCGGGTACACGCCGCAGCTTTCGACGGCGGTCTGGGTCGGCTCGGACGAGCCGCGCCGGATGCGGGACGCCGCCGGGCAGAAGCTGACCGGCAAGACTCTCCCGGCCGAGATGTGGCAGCGCTTCATGAACGGCTTCCACCAAGGATTGCCTTCGCGGTGGCCGGTACTCGCCGGCCCCGCCGCACCCACCGAGACCGCCGCGGTACCGGGCCGCCCACGCTGACGGGTGTTCGTGAGTGGCGATTCGGGTCGGGCCTTCGCGGCGCGGCCTGACCCGGTCCGCGGGAGCCGATCGCGACCTCGACTGTCCACAGGGACACTCTTTGCGGCTGGACCACTGTCCCATGTGGACACTTGAGGCGTGACCGGCTCCGCCGGCCCCTGCAGTCCGTGAAGGCCTCCTTGAGGGACCCA
>NZ_NMQT01000200.1 GCF_002234405.1 Amycolatopsis thailandensis
GATCGAGGTCCAGGTCGCCGCGAGAGTGACTCCGTCCCGCCGTCGAGGCGTAGGTTCGTGCACGCGGCTCTCGACGTTTCCGGTTCGTTCTTTCGCAAGCCCCATAGTCCTTCGATACCCCGATCCGGGCTTTTCCAACCGCGTCCCGTGAAGCCCGAAAGCCGGTGAGATCGGCGCGAAGGCAAGGAAATCCGGTCGATGGCCCCGGTCGGAGAAAGTATGGACCGGCCGCTGCGATTGGGGACTTGGCTCGTGTGCCCCGGCTCGCGCCGGGCCAAACCCGTTAATCGGAGGAGAACCGTGACGCTCGGCACTCCGGTCTGTTCGAAGCCATCGCGGATGGTGCCGGAGGCGGGCAGCGTGCCGTTCCTGGCTTGCCACCGAATCCGATGTCGGCGCGGTCGGATCACGTTGCGTTGCCGGGCTTCCGCTGGAGACGTGCTGCTCGCCCAGGCCGCTCAGGACCTGGGAACGAATCCTGAGGTGACCGCACCGATCTCAAGTCCGCCGGTGTGGCCGAGCCGGAAGGCGCGGGCACTCGATGTCCCAGCATCGCTGCGGATACCTCTCTCCGGCCGATGGCTGATGCCCTCCCGACATATTCGGCAGACCGGACCACTTCGGTCCTGCCCGTTCGTCGGGAACGTCGTGAACGAACGGGCATCGGGAACGGCGCCGAGCGTGGGTCGTGATCAGGCTGCGTCGCTGGGTAGCCGCAGGCGTCCTGCTATGACGTCGCGCGCGACGTCGACGAGGGCCCGCTGATGGGCGAAGGTGTACGCCCTCATTCGCGCGAGTGCGTCGTTGACTGGGGCGTCTAGGTGAGCGCTCACGATACCGGCGGCCTGGTGTACTTCTGCCCGATGAAATTCGGCAGGCTTCGGGTCATTACGGCCGGGAACCCAGGTCAGCGTTTGAGCGCGGAGTAAGCTGGCGAGTGCCATCGCTGTCGCTATTCCGTCGTCGCTCATGGGGCCGCTGTTTCTCCGATGGCAGAGCATCGCGCCGACGCAGGTCGGTCCGATGATCATGGGAAAAGCGAACACCGCGTGCACTCCGATTCCGAGGGCGTGATCGGTGAAGGCCGGCCATCGGGTGGTCTTGGTCAGGTCGCGGCACTGTATCGGGTCGTGATCGGCGATGGCGTCGAACACCGGACCTTGGCCCGTCGTGAACTGCCCGTCGTCGAGTCGGGCGCTGGTCTCGTCGCTGAACCAGGTCAACTCGACCGTGGCGGTGGTCGCAATGGAGACGGCGATCCCGTCGACCCCCAGTACGGCCGGATCGATCATGCTGGGTTCCACCCTTACCTCCGTACTCGAGGTGAGGCACACGAGGCGACTCGCGCATGGACGCCGGTGGGCACGAACGGCGGATTCGGACCGTAGTGACAGCCGGCTGCTCGACCTCGCTCCGGTAGACCGAGCCTAAGGAGGCCGAATTTCCGATTACAAGCCAATTCATCCGGCTGGCGGATACGCCGGACACCGATGATCATTATGCCGGTATGAAGACGCCTTGTCGGTGTGCGGCTGCGAAGTGCGATAAAGTTTCTCCTCGGCTCACTCTGACTACCACGTTTCCTGTGCTGTCGTGGGCCGTGAATAGAAACCGAGTACGGGGGTAGACCGTGGTCACCGAACGCGAGGCGCGAATCGCTGACGCAGTACTCGATCTCTCCCATCGTGCAGGGAACCCCGACGCTTCGGATTTACTTGAAGACCTCGCGGCTCATCTTCACGCTCTCCTGCACGTGCAAGATGTCGCCATCACGCAGTGGGATCGACACGGCGGTGCCGGGCGCACGATCGCGACAGGCGAGTTAGGTCATGAGCTGGTTCATGCGCAGGTTGAACTGACCGAGGGCCCATGCTGGGATAGCGCGCGCAGCCGCGAAGCCATCGGCCCGGTGAGATTCGGTCCCGGTGATCGACGCTGGCCCCGGTTCGGCCGATATGTCAGGGCGGCCGGGATCACCGCTGTCACGACTGTTCCCATCCGGACCCACGGCGAGGAGACGAGTGTTCTCATTCTCGTCAACACCAGGGACCCGGTGCTCTCGGGTCTGGAGTTGCGTTTGGCCCGGATTTTCTCCGACGCGGCCATCGCCTGCGTCGCTCAGCGCCATTCGACTCATGGTCTTCGTCAGACCGTGGATCAGCTTCAAGGCGCGCTGAACAGCCGCGTCGTCATCGAGCAAGCCAAGGGAGTGCTGTCCGAGCGTTTCGGTGTTTCGGTGGGCGAGGCGTTCCGCCGGTTGCACGCCCACGCGCGTCAGCGACGCCTGAAACTCAGGGACCTGGCTTCGGATGTCGCCTCCGGCGGCGGCCCTCGTGAGTTCAATCCGTAGCGAAGTCGCCGGTCGGGCTTCGGACAGTTATTCCCGGCGATTCTCGCCTTGCCACTCTGGACGAGCAACGCGTCGAAAGGAGAGAGAGTTGAGAGGTTTGGGGGTCCCACCAGCCGGGCAGCTTGAATAGTGCGGAGCTTCGAAGACCGGAACCGGGCGTCTTCGCCGTCGCGATGGACAGCGCACCTGAGGATGCCGCGGACGGCGCGCGACCTGGGGGACACCTACGCGGCGGCGGCGAGGGCTTGGTGCGAGCGGAACTTCGGGGAACGCGACTTGCTGAAAGTTGTGCCACGTCCGGCTCGGCACATTTCCCTGTCGGCGGTGGATGTTCCCGCGGAGCGAGTCCCAGCAGGACAAGTAGCTCGCCTACGGGACGTGTTGGACGATGCCCTCGCCGATGTCAGGGCGTTCGAGATTCGCCTTGGTCCCGCGATCGTGACGACCTCAGCGGTCGAACTCTACGTGGAGTCTTCGCGGGAGTTGCTTACGCTGCAAGCCAAGGTCGCCGCTGCCTGTCGAACAGCGTTTCCCGGCTACGTTCCTCGTCCGATCGAGGCGGCTTTTCGGCCTCGCTCCGTGATCGCCCACTGTATGCGGGGATTCAACGACGAGGGCTTGGAGGACGCTCTGCTCGACACGGACTCCCCGGCGGCCGGTGTCAACTCATTGGTGCGGATGCGTGTCGACGAGGTCGTCCTGGCCGTTGTCGACGACAGGGCTGGCCCATGGCCGGGACAAGGCGGCGAGATCTGGGAGCTGCCCTTCGGCGAGACCTCGGGTCCTCCGGTGGTCGTGGACCCCGCCGCGAAAGCTTATGAAGCCAGGCAACGGTTTCTCAGCGCCGAGCGCAAGGCCCATCGGCGCATGGATCCCGTGTTCGATGCGGAAGAAGTCTTCTTCGCGGCAGAGCCGACCGACGTCGAGGAGGCCCGGCTGGAATGGTGGGAATGCGCCCCTGACGGTCCTTCTGCGTGGTGGCCCGGAGGGTGGCGGCTCCGGGGCCGAAGTGGCGCTGTCCACTATCACCACGGAGTATGGCGTCGCCGTTCCGATGCCGAAGCATTTCTCGATGAACAGGTGAGCATGCTTGATACCAGGGGTGAGGGCCGGAGCGTCCCGGACTTGTGCGGAGCTTCCGTGGAATGGGTCGCCACGGTTGGCCGGACCGCTCTGGATCTCGGGTTTTGGAACACTCACCCGGTCAGCAGGTTTCTGCCCCGGCCCTAGCTTGAGTTTCAACGGCTGAGCGGCCAGGAGTTCCACCGCTGTCTGACCCGGCGGGCGGATGGGCCGGTCCGTTCGGTCGCGGAGTTCTCACTCACGGGCGAGCATCGCCGCGGGTATGGCAGCGGCGATGCCGCGCCGGCCCGAGGCCGGGTTCTGGTTCGGCTTGGGCTCGCCCTGCTCCCGCATCCGCCTGAACTCGTCGATCATCTCGTGTAGCCGTACCCACGAGCGCCGCCACCGCAGACGCTACCCCCAGTCGATGCTCGTCACGAGGACCGGACATCACAGCCAGCCGTTGACCTCCGCGAGTCGTGCCGCCTCCGCGCGGGTGCGGGCCTGGGTTTTGCCGATAGCCGACGACAGGTGATTGCGCACGGTTCCTTCGGTGAGCCCCACGGCCGCCGCGATGTCCGCCACCGTGCCCCCTTCGGCGGTGGCTCGCAGGATGTCGACCTCACGGTCGGTGAGCGGGCTGGCGCCGCTCGCCAAGGACTGGGCGGCCAGCGCCGGATCGACGAAACGAAGCCCGGCATGGACTCGGCGGATGGCGTTCACCAGCTGCTCGGGCGTGGAATCCTTGACCACGAAGCCGGCCGCTCCTGCCGCCATCGCCCGCGACAGGTAGCCGGGGCGGCTGAAAGTGGTGCAGATGAGCACACGGCACCCCGGTAGGGCACGGTGCAGTTCGGCGGTGACAGAAAGGCCGTCGCGGCCGGGCATCTGCACGTCCACCAAGGCGATGTCGGGCAAGGTCCGCTTCGCGGCCGGAACCACTTCGGTGCCGGAGCCGACTTCGGCGACCACGTCCAGGTCGGATTCCATGCGCAGCATCGAGGCCAGCGCGCCGCGGACGAGGGCCTGGTCGTCGGCCAGCAGAATTCGGATCATGCCTGGCCCGCTTCGCCGTGGGAAGGGCCGCGGGCGATCAGCCGGAAGCCGCCGGGGGACTTGCCGTATTCGAGGGTGCCGGACACCGAGGCGAGCCGTTCGGCGAGGCCGGTCAGGCCTTGCCCGGGGTTCAGCGGCTCGGACAGGGTGCCGTCGTCGGTGATCTCCACCCAGTCGCGGCCGAGCCGGACGCGACAGGCGCGGGCATCGGAGTGCCGTAGTACGTTCGTGACCGCTTCCCTTACCACGTAACCGAAAACGCCCTGCAGCTCGGATCGCACCTCGTCGGCCGCGGTGGGCAGTTCGGCGAGTACGCCGGCCGCTCGCAGGGCCACTCCGGCACCGGCGATCTCGTTGGCCAGGGACACCGTGCGATAGCCGGAGACGGTGGCCCTCACGTCGGTGAGTGTTTGCCGTGACAGGGTTTCCAGATCGCGGATTTCGGTGAGCGCGGGAGCCGGGTCGGTGGCGGATTCCAGGATCCGCCGGGCCAGGGACAGTTTCACAGTCATCGTCGAGAGGCTGTGCCCGAGGACGTCGTGCAGGTCTCGTGCGACGCGTTCCCGTTCCTGGGTCACCGCCATCCGCCGGACTTGCTCGCGGGCGGCCCGCAGCTGCCCGATGGTGAAGTTGAGCGCGAAAACGATGCCCAGCCCGGCGGTGACGAGGACGAGCGTGGCCACCGGACCCCATTCCACGCGGCCGTCCCGCAGCTGCATCCAGCCGATCTGCCCGACCGCCACGGCGGAGCCGAGAGGCAGGGAGAGACGCAGCGGCAGCACCATCAGCCCGACCGCGATCGCATAGGTCAGATCGGTCAGATACGCGGGTGTGGCCAGCAGCAGGGCGGGTGCACCGCCGAGAGTGAACATCGCGGCCACGATCGCGATCCGCCGCTTCCGCGACGCGAGCGGACCGAACCACGGCCCGAGCAGGCAGCTGACGCAATAGCCGAGGGCGAACGCGATCGCCGTCCCAGCGAGCGGTTCGTCGGCGCGGCCGTCGATTTCGGCGATCCGCGCGATCAGGAACAGCGAGGAGAGGCTGGTGATCGCGACGACCATGCTCCGGCCTCGGCGGTTGCCGCGACCGTCTTTCCAGAAGTCCCAGTCCGGCCACTGCCGGACGGAGAACTCGTCGGGATCTCGTTCACGCACGTCGGCCATGCTACGGCTGCTGTTCCCCATGCCGATCATGGTCCGGCCCCGGTGGACAGATGCCTCGCTCATTCGTCACCCGAGAGGTATGACAGATGGCAGGGGTCCGCGCGGGCCGGTGATGATCCCGTAGGAACATGTTGACCGCGACAAAAACCAGTTCGCTGGGCCATGAGTACATCCTCACCCGCGACGACTCGGAACTGGGCACGCTTTCCCTGCGGAAAGGCCGCGTCGGAGCGCGGATCGACTTCGGCGACGCCGAATACCGAGTCCGAAGGCATCGGTTGAGCGGGGTCCACGAGCTGCTCGCTCCGGATGGGACGGTCCTGGCAGCCACCGGCAGGGTGGGCCGTAGCTGGGCCCTCAGCGTGTCTGGGCGGGACTTCGAATTCCGGCGGACCGCGGAGGCCGACCGGGAATACACGATGCTCGGCCGTGGCGGCGCGACGGCGGGGACCGTCAGCCGGAATGGCTCGGCCGTGTCATGCGACTTGCCGGGGCTGACGTCGGAATCGCAGATTTTCGTGCTCGTGGTGGTGCTCCTGCGCCGACGTCGCAAACGCACCGCGGCGGCGGTCCGCGGTGGCTTGCTGTCCGGCGGCTGAACGACCGGACACACGGCCCCTCGCGCAACGACCGGAAGGAATCCACAATGTACAGAACTCGAAGCAGGCTGCGGAAAAGCGGACGGTCGGTACTCGCCGGTGTCGCGGTCCTGACGGCGATGACCCTCACGGCGCCCCTCGCCTCCGCGGCCGGCGATCTGCCCAAGGCCCACGGCAGTCAGGCGGTCTGCGGCGGCGTGCTCGCGATGTTCGGCTGCCGATCACAGGTCGCCACGGTCGACGGGGAGATACTGCGCGGCCCCGAGCCGATCGGCTGGGGAGCCGGAGATCTTCGCGCCGCCTACCGGCTTCCCGCGCGGTCACCCCACCGCGGCACCATCGCGCTGATCAACGTCGGCCCCTATCCGACGCTGTCGGACGACCTCGCCGTCTACCGGGAACAGTACGGGCTTCCCGCCTGCGGGGCCGACGACGGTTGCTTCCGGCAGATGGACTTCACCGGCGGCCCAGCCCTGCCGTCCCCTGGTACCGACGACGAGAAGCTGATCGCACAGGGCTCGGCCATCGAGACCGCCCTTGACGTGGACATGGCTTCGGCCACCTGCCCGTCCTGCCGCCTGCTGTCGGTGCAGATCCCGATCGGGAACGGGCCGACGGACCCCACGAACGCCGCGGGTTATGACCGTTACGCCGCCGCGTTCGGCAAGGCGGTCCGTACCGCGATCGACGCGGGGGCGGATGCCATCAGCATCTCCTACGCGCTTCCCGGCAGTGAGAACACGCTGCATGGTCCGATCGCCGAGGCGCTCGACCACCGTGGGGTGGCGATCACCGCGGCGGCAGGGGACCTCGGCTTCAACGGGAACGGCAACACAGCGGTCGGTGTCACCAATCCCGGCTTCACCGGGACCGCCGCCGTGTGGCCGCAGGCGCTCCCCACCGTGACCGCCGTCGGCGGCACCACGCTCGTCGGACAGAACCATCGCTACCTGCAGGGCGCGTGGGCTCAGGGAGGTTCCGGCTGCACGCCCGGCGTCACACCACCGGAAGGCCAGCCTGCGACGATTTCAGCGCTGTGCCAGGGCTCCCGGGCCAGTACCGACGTGGCCGCTGTCGCCGAGAACCTCGCGATGTACACCTCTTACCGGCCGGCGGATCACACGGAGGCCGGCTGGCTGGTGCTCGCCGGGACGAGCGCCGCGGCCCCGCAGATCGCGGGCATGTACGCGGCGGGCCGGAAACTGCGGGACGTGCGCGGGCCCAACACGTTGTACCGGGCGCCGTCACTCGCCTTCTCCGACATCGAGTCGGGGGCCAATCTCATCCCACCGTGGAGCGGTACCGACGGTCACTGTTCCGCCGCCTGGGAGCACAAGCCGGACAAGCCACCCACCCGATTCGACGACCGCATGTGCCGGGCGGAGCGAGGTTGGGACGGCCCTACCGGTCTCGGTGTTCCGCATGGCCTGCTCGCGTTCTGAGCCGTCGAACTCCTGAACTGGTGCTCCTGCGAGCCGCCAACCCCGAGCCGTGGCGGCTGAGCAGCTGCCGGAGAGCCAGCGCACGCGGACTATCGAGCGGACGGTACTCGGAGATTACGCCTTGATCGCCGAGCACCTCGGCCTCCTGCAGGCTGTTCCGGCCGACCGGCTGCGGTAGCTGAACAAGCTTCGCGACAACGCCGCGCATCGCGGTGCTGCCCCCGCGCATTGGGAAGTAGACAGCCCGGTCCACAGGTTTGGACGGTTTCACCGTGTATGAAGCCTCTGTCCGACTCTTTGATCACGAAGACGGGCCGGGTGCTGATGCCGACGTTATCCGGCCGCCGAACTCAACCTGTGTCCCGCCGTGCTGATCGCGCCATCCGCGTTGGGCCGAAAGGTATGACCTGCGGCGTCGAGAGGCCGGCGTCTCGACGTCCGGTCAAGAGACGAGGATCTTCGCTCTGCCGGCGCAGGCCGCTCCTGTGCGCGAGAAGTTCGTGGATGAAAGTCATCGGTCGACCGGCTTCACGGCGCTTTCGCGGGCATCATCGGTCTGGTCGAGGTCGGACATGTCGAGTACGAATCGGTAGCGGACGTCGTTGCGGTCCAGGCGTTCGAGGGCCTAGTCTAGGGGATCGCCATCGTGATCGAGCCCGACATGATGCGCAGCCCGAGCACGTCCTTACGGCCTTCCACGGTGACGCCGATAGCGGCATAGACAGGCCGGTTGGCGACCTGCCCGTCGCGGACCTTGACGTGGATCGCGTCGATGAACACGGCCACGTACACCGCGTCGAGTGGCCGGCTGGCCCAGTCCTGCATCTCGGCGATGACCTTGTCGGTGATCCGCGAGATCGTTTCCTTGCTGACCGAAGATCCGTAGATCTCGGCGAAATGTGCCGAAATATCCCCAGTCGCCATACCTTTCGCATACAACGACAACACGATCTCATCCACTTCGGTAAGCCGGCGTTGCCGCTTCTTCACGATCTGCGGCTCGAACGTGCTTTCTCGATCCCGTGGCACGTTGATGTCGACCTCGCCCGCGGCATCCGAAACCACCGTTTTCGATCGAGTACCGTTCCGGATATTCGTCGACTCGCGGTCCGGCTCAGCCTGGTTCTTTTCGTGTCCGAGGTGCTCGGTCATCTCCTCGTTCAGTGCCGTTTCCAGCACATTCTTGGTGAACAGCTTCAGCAGGCCGTCCGGGCCGGTCAACGCCAACCCCTGCGCCTTCGCCTCAGCCACCATCGCCGCTGCGGCGGCCTGCTCCGGCGACAGCTCCCGCGCCGGCTTGGACTCACTCTTGCGTGGACTCACAAGGTCCGGTGTCATCACTCACAGTGCCCACCCCGCCGGACCTCAGCCCGGCGTGTCGGGCCGGAAACACCGATTTTGGAACAGTCCCGTTCAGCTCGGTGACGATGAGGAGGACCTCCTGCACTGCTCCCGCTGCTGGGGGTCCCCGACTGGTGAAGTCGCGTAT
>NZ_NMQT01000201.1 GCF_002234405.1 Amycolatopsis thailandensis
CGGGCGGTCTCCCGAGGAGTTCGCCGACCGGCACCGGAAGCTGGCCGAGCACTACGGAAGGCGGGCCGCCGGGCTCGGCGCCACCGGGACCGAGGTCCGGAGCCAGGCCTGGGGCGACGAACGCTGGGAACAGCTGAAGGTGGAGGAGGGATACCACCTGCTCTGCGCCGATCCGGCGGACGCGTTGCCGGAGGCCCTGCTGAACGCGGCCAACATGACGATCACCGGTAGCGCCGCCTGCCGATCCTGGGTGCGGATGATGGAGCAGGCGGGGACGGACGCCGACGCCCCGGCCGTGCTCCGGTGGGCCGCGAGGCTCGAAGAGTGCCTGTCCTCCGGCGAAGGTCCTCGTGATGTGGAGGTCCTCGATCTGCTGGCCGGGGCGGCCGAACTCGACGCCGTCCGGCTGTCCACGGTCGTCAGGCGACGCGCCTGGGCGCACGACGATCGAGGAGAGACCGCCGCGGCCGCGCGAGACTACGACCGGGCCGTCGCCCTGAATCCCGCCGACCCCTTCGCCTGGAGCGATCGGGGGAACATGTTCCACAACGAGGGGGACTGGGAGCGAGCGCTCGAAGACCTGAACCGGGCGATCGAAC
>NZ_NMQT01000202.1 GCF_002234405.1 Amycolatopsis thailandensis
AGGAGGTGCTCAAGTCTCGCTTCCGGCACGAACCGCTGTCCCACCAGTTTAGCCACATCGAGACGGACAGGCACCGCCGCGAGTAACTGCGCCAAGCGTAGCGCCGGCGGCGATGCGACACTGCGGAATCTGTGCACTCTTTCGACTGGTGACAAAGTTACCGGCGGGTCATCGGAATCGGACTGGGAAATCCGTTCCGTGGTGAGCACCACCGTTCCTTCGGCGGCGGCGTCGTTTTCGCCGGTCATCAGCCCGGCCCACCAGCCCAGGGCCTGCGGCCGCAGTTCGAGCACCGGCACCGGAACGACGTGACCGGGCACTTCCGCGCCGGGTTCGAGCCAGGCGTCCGCGAGGTCGCACACCCACCGACCGTTGGGAGCCAACACGTTCGGCACCCGCAACCGGGCCTTGTGCGGGTTCATGCCGCACCGGCCCCACAGCCATTCCGGGAGCAGGTGCACGATGCTGACCGGCATCTTCCTGCCCCATCGCGCCAGCGTCGGATACAGCGCGTCTTTCTTTTGCCAGGCGTCCCCGACACCGTCTGTCAGCAGTAATACCACCCGCCGCCCCGACGAATCCATGATCTCGTCCGGGTCGCGGGCGGGCGCGCCGGACGTGCC
>NZ_NMQT01000203.1 GCF_002234405.1 Amycolatopsis thailandensis
CGAGGGCGAGGGCGAGGGCGACGGGGCGGAAGCGTTGCGAAAGCCACTTTCGCAACCTTCGACGTTGCGAAAGTGGCTTTCGCGACACCCTAGAGGGGCTGTTCCTGCCCACTCTTCGCCGATGGCGTGGTCCACGCCCGGTGCTCGCTCTCCCGCACCTCTTCCTCGGCCGTCTGCTCCAGCCGCTTCATCGCGAACCGCAGGATCGGCGGGGCCATCAGCGAAGTGACGATCGCGACGAGGATGACGATCGTGTAGATCTCCACGCTGAGGATGCCGAGCCGCAGGCCGACCATGGCCACCACGATTTCGATGACGCCGCGCGCGTTCAGCCCGGCGCCGAGCGCCAGCCCTTCCCATTTGTTCAGGCCGCTGAGCCGCGCCCCGGCGTACGCGCCGACGAACTTGCCGATGATGGCCAGCGCGAGCACCGCCAGCCCGGTGAGCAGCACCTGCGGGCGGATCAGCGCGGTGAGGTCCATCCGCAATCCGGCCGTGGCGAAGAAGATCGGCGCGAAGACCGACAGGACGACCGTCCGCAGTGGAGCGAGCTTGACCGGGTCGACCTTGCCCGCCGTGCTGATCAGGATGCCGCAGAGGAAAGCCCCGAAGATCGCTTCCAGACCGAGGGCCTGCGTCCCGGCCGAGGCCAGGAGTATCAGGACGACGGCGGCGGAGACGGTGAGCCCGGGGCCGTCGGATCTGGCCGCGGTGCGCAACACGCCCCGGACGAGTGGCCTGCCGATGGTGAACGCGAAGACGAGGACGCCGATCAGGTAGCCGAGCGAGAGGAGCACGGCGCCCGCCGACACGGCGGTGACGGCCATCGCGCTGACGATGGAAAGCATGAACCAGCCGAAGGCGTCCTCGATCGCACCGGCGGCGAGGGTGAGCTGCCCGACGTTGCGGTGCAGCAGCTTCATGTCCATCAGGGTCTTGGCGATGACCGGGATGGCGCTGACGCACAGCGCCACACCGAGGAAGAGCGCGAAGACGGTGATGTCCGTGCCTTCGGGCACTAGCACCTTGGGCAGTACGTAGCCCGCGCCGATTCCCAGCCCGAGAGGAACGATCAGCCCGCCGAGTCCCACGCCGGCGGCCGCGGCGCGCCGTCGGCGGAGCAGGCCCATGTCCATCTGCATGCCGGTGAAACCGACCAGCAGGATGACCCCGATCTGCCCGACGGCGTCGAGGAGGTGGAACTGCTCGGCGACGGCCGGGAACAGCCAGCCGTGCAGCCCCGGCGCCGCCCAGGCCAGCAACGACGGACCGAGGAGCACCCCGACGACCAGCTCGCCGACGACCGCGGGCATCCCGAACCGGGCGGCCAGCCGTCCGAAGGCCACCGCGAGCAGGAGCAGCAAACCGACCTGGAGCAAGAAGAGCAGGAGACTGTGCGCGGCGATCGGGGCGACCGGCGCGGGAAGCGAGAGAAGCACCTTCCTCCTTCGGGAAAGATCGGAAGATCAGCCGTACCGGGTGACCCGTGTGTTCAGCCGCCGCGCCGCGCTCGCCGAGTCGCAGCCTGCCAGGCCCAGCGCGTTCCGGAGTTCGACGGCGAGCAGGTCCAGCGCCTGCCGCGCGCCGTCCTGGCCCGCCGAGGCCAGCCCCCACATCACCGGCCGCCCGACCAGCACGGCCGACGCGCCCAGCGCGAGCGCCTTCAGGATGTCCCCGCCGGACCGGATCCCTCCGTCCAGCAGTACTTCGCAGCCGCCCGAGACCGCGTCGACGATCTCGCCGAGCATTTCGGCCCCCGGTACGGCGCCGTCCAACTGACGGCCTCCGTGGTTGGACACCACGATTCCGGCGACGCCCGCGTCGACGGCGCGAGCGGCGTCCTCGACCGCGAGGATCCCTTTGAGCACCACCGGAAGGTTCGTCTGCGCGCGGACGGCCTCGACGGATTCCCAAGTGGCGGCGGCGAATTCGCGCGCGGTGTGGTCGGCGACGGCCGAGCTTCCGCTGGTACGGCGGTGCGCGGCCGCTCCGGCGTCGAAGTTGGCCGCGGTCACCGATTCCGGCAGCGCGAAGCCGTTCCGCATGTCCCGCAAGCGGCGCCCCATCCAGGGCACGTCCACGGTGAACACGATCGCCTCGCAGCCGGCTTCCTCCGCGCGGCGGACGAGCTCCAGGGACCGCTTCTCGTCACGCAGCCAGTACAGCTGGAACCACGGCCGCCCGCCGACGGCCGCGATCTCCTCCAGCGGGACGCTGCTCAGCGTGCAGATCGTGTACGGCACCCCGGCGTCGCGCGCCGCGCGAGCCGCGGCGAGCTCGCCTTCCGGATGGAACAACCGCTGGTACGCGACCGGCGCGACCGCCACGGGCAGCGCGGCGCGCCGGCCGAGAACCTCGGCCTCGACGGTGGCATCGGTCAGATCACGCAACATCCGGGGGATCACGAAGATCCGTTCGAGCGCGGCGCGGTTGGCCTCCAGCGATGCCTCCGTGCCGCTGCCCCCGGCGAGGAAATCCCAGATCTCGCCGGGAAGGACAGCGCGCGCGGCCCGTTCGAGGTCGTGCAGGGAGAGGTGGGTCATCGGCGGGCGGGGCCGTTGCTCTGCCCGGTCCGCTCCAGCTCGACGGCTTCGTACAGGGCCTTGATGTTCGAGCTGCCGAACGTTCCCGCGCCCTGCCGCTCGATGATCTCGAAGAAGATCGTCTTGCGCGGATGCGTGGAGGCGGTGAAGATCTGGAACAGCTGGCCGCCGTGGTCCTCGTCGGCGAGCAGTTTCGTCTCCCGCAGGTCGTCGAGGGAGTGCGTTTCCAGCTCGATCCGCTCGCCGAGCAGGTCGTAGTAGGTGTCCGGGGTCTTCAGGAATTCCACGCCGCGCCCGGAAAGCTCCTTGACCGCGCGGACCGCGTCCGGGCTGGTGAAGGCGATGTGCTGGATGCCCGCCCCGTGGTGCTCCTTGATGAAGTCGTCGATCTGGCCCGGGTCGGCGGTCTTGTCGGGCTCGATCAGGGTGAGGGTGACCGCCCCCGAAGCGCTCTGCACGACGGTGGAGTTCATCGCCTGGGAACCGACCACGATGTGCTCCTCGAAGATCTGCTTGAACCCGAGGGCGCGCTCGTAGAACGCCACCGTGGGGCCGAGATCTCCGGCGTTGAGGCAAACCGCGAAGTGGTCGATGAGGTTCAGGTCGACGCCGCCCCTGCCGCGGAAGGCCGCCGGCGCCTCCTCGACGTCGTCACGCTGGATCAGCGTGTGCACGACGTCGCCGAAACCGCTGACCGTGGCCGTGACGACCGAGTCCGCGCGCTTCCCCGGCTCGCGGACGGCTTCCGCGCCGGCCTTCACCGCGATCTCGAAGGCGGCGGCCACGTCGGTCGTGCGCAGCGCGATGTCGGCCACGCCTTCACCGTGGGTCTGCAGGTACGTCGCACCGGGGTGCCGGTCGGACAGCGGCTCGGTGAGGACCAGGGCGATCTCGGCGTGCCGCAGCGTCACGCTCCGGTGGTCGGCGGACCGGTCGGTGGCGGCGACGGAGAAGTCGTACTTGTCCATCCAGCCGGACGCGGCCACCTCCAGGTTGGCCACGTACATTTCCACGTACTCGATCTCGAAATTCTGTGTGGTTTCGTGAGAAGACAAGACATTCCTCCGTGGAATAGATGTAATCCTCGATCACAGGATGACGCGAAGCCAATTGCGCTTCAATGGTGTCCGCTTGACACCTCCGTCCACAGAGGACGGATTCGCGCTCAGCGTCCGGCGAACCGCACCGGGAGTTCCCGGTATCCCTGCACGACGACCGCGCGCAACCACGACGGCTCCCGAACCAGGTCCACCCGGGACACTCGTTCGGCCACCTCGCGCAGCACGACCGCCAGTTCGATCCGCGCGAGCGCGGAGCCGAGACAGTGGTGCATTCCGTGGCCGAAGGCGATGTGGCGGTTCGGTTTCCGGTCCGGCCGGAACGTGTCGGGATCGTCGAAGACGGCGGGATCCCGGTTCGCGGCGGGAAGCCACGCGACCACCGGGGTGCCGGGTGCCAGGTCGCGGCCGTTGATCGTGACCTCGCCGGTGGACACGCGGAGCACGTGCATCGCGGGCGAGGTCCAGCGCAGCACCTCGTCCACGACGGTGTCGACGTCCGCGCCGCCGTCCCGGACGGCCGAGAGAAGACCCGGCACCGTCGCGAAAGCGTGCACCGCGCCGGTGATCGCGTGCCGGGTGGTCTCGTTGCCGCCGATCAACACGTTGTCGCAATTGAGGACCACATCGTCGATCGAGAGGCTGTCGTCGGACAGCAACGTGCTGACGAGGTCTTCGCCGGGGCTTTCGCGGCGCGCGCCGACGAGTTCGTCGAAGTAGACGAGGATCTCGGTATGCGCCTGACGCGGCGTCATCCCGTCGAACAGTTCGTCCTCACCGCCGAAAGCGTGGTTGGTCAGGTCGATGAGCATGTCCTGGTCTTCGACCGGAACGCCGAGGATCTCGCAGACCACGGCGGCGGGGATGCGCGGGCCGATCGCCGCGGCGACGTCGCATACCTCGCCGTCGAGCGCCCGGTCGAGCACGCCGCGCACCTCTGTCCGCACCCGCTCCGACAGTTTCCGCGCGGACGCCCTCGACAGCAGCGGCCCGACCAGCTTGCGCAGTTTGCGGTGCTGCTCCTGTTCGGAGACCACCATCATCTGGCCGCCCGAGTTGTCGGGATGGTCGCGGTCGAAACCGATCATCATCCCGTATTCGGAGGTGAACGGCGCCGACGGCGCGAGCACCGCGGCGCACGCCTGGTGCGAGAACACGGACCAGAAGCCGCCGGGCGAACTGCCCGGCTCACTCCACACCATCGCGTCTTCCAGCGCGAGTTCGCGCCAGCGGTGGTGCCGGTCCAAGGTGGTGTACAGATCGGGGTCGCCTAGATCGACGGCTGCCGTCGTCCGCATGAATGGTCTCCAGGTCAGGGGTGAGCGCCGTCGAGGACCTTGGCGAGCCGCGCCACCGTCGGCGCGTCGAAGAAGGCCTGCACCCGCAGCCGGATCTTCAGGCGCTCGCGGATCCGGCTCACCAGCCGGGTCGCGAGCAGCGAGTGACCGCCGATTTCGAAGAAGCTGTCCTCGACACCGACGCTGCTGACGCCGAGCACTTCGGCGAACAGCTCGGCCAGGATGATCTCGGTGGGGGTGAGCGGTGCCCGGCCCGCCGCGCGTCCGGCGTGCTCCTCTTCGGGCGTGGGCAGGGCGACCCGGTCGAGTTTGCCGTTCGGCGAGACCGGCAGGCTCGGCAGGCCGACGACGACGTCGGGCACCAGGTACGCGGGCAGCCGCTTCTTCAGCGGCGGCAGCAGGTGCTCGGCGTGCACCCGCGCGCCGGCGGCGCCGACCACGTAGGCGACGAGCCGGTTTTCGTGTTCGGTCACGACCGCCTGGGCGACGCCGTCCACCGCGAGCAACGCGGCCTCGACCTCACCCGGCTCGATCCGGTGGCCGCGCACCTTCAGCTGGTCGTCGACCCGGCCGACGAAGACGTACTGACCGTCCTGGCGCCTCCGCACGCGGTCGCCGGTGCGGTACATGCGGCCACCCGGCCCGCCGAACGGATCCGGCAGGAACCGCTCCGCGGTCGCGGCCGCTCTCCGGAGGTAACCGCGGGCCAGACCGGGGCCCACCGTGTACAGCTCGCCCTCTTCCCCGTCCGGGACGGGCCGCAGCAGATCGTCCAACACGTAGGTCCGGACGCCGGTGATGGGCCTGCCGATCGGCGGGGTGTCCTCACCGGTCAGCGGCTCGCTGGCGGTCACCGCGACGGTGACCTCCGTCGGGCCGTACGCGTTGATCATCACGCGGTCCGTGGCCCAGCGTTTCGCGACCGGCGCGGGGCACGCCTCCCCCGCGACCAGCAGGGTCAGCCCCGTGGGCAGACCACCGGCCTCCTCCAGCGGGGCCAGCGCGGACGGCGGCAGCGTGACGTGGGTGATGCCCTGATCGCGCACCAGCCTGCCGAGCGGTTCGCCCGGGACGAGGTCCGGCGCGGACGCCAGCACCAGGCAGCCGCCGGCCTGCCAGATCGGCCAGAACTCGGCGACCGCGGCGTCGAAACTGGGCGACGCGAAGGCCAGCAACCTGCTGGACGGCACCAGCTTCTGACGGCGCACGTAATCGTCGGCCAGGTTCGGGATCCCGCGGTGCGTGACCAGCACGCCCTTCGGCTTCCCCGTCGAGCCCGAGGTGTAGATGACGTACGCGGGGTGGTCGGGAAGCAGCGGCGAAAGCCTGTCTCGGTCGTCCAGGTTCGGCCCGGCCCGGCCCGGTTCCCGTTCCACGTCGAGGATCACGGGCGCACCGGTCACGTCCTGGCCGGGCAGGCGCAGCAGGCACTGGGCCGCCGTGTCGTCCAGCATGTGCCGTTTGCGTTCCTCCGGATAGTCCGGATCGACGGGCACGTACGCGGCGCCCGCCTTGTGCACGGCCAGGATCGCGACGACGAACTCGATCGACCTCGGCATGGCCAGCGCGACCAGCCCCTCCGGGCCGACCCCGTGCGCCACGAGCCTTCGGGCGAGCCGGTTGGCTTCGCCGTTCAACTCGGCATACGTGAGCGTTGTCGAGTCCATCGCCACCGCGGGCCGATCCGGCAGCACGGCCGCGGTCGCCTCGAACAGGGCCGGTGTGGTGGCCGCCGAAAGGACGGTCATGCGGTTTCCCCCAGTGTCTCGCGGGATTCGGTGCGGAGGAACCGGATCAGCTCCCGGTTCACCGCCTCCGGGTTCTCCAGGTAGCCGAAGTGCCCGCAGCCGGGAACCGTGCGGAAGGTCGCGCCGGGGATCGCGGAGGCCAGCTCCAGTCCGGCGGCCGGTGGCGCCACGAGGTCGTGCTCGAAAGAGACGACGTGGCACGGCACCTTGATCGCGCGGTAGGCCTCGAGCCGGTCAGGCAACGCGCTCAGCAACAGCTGCGCCCGGACCCCGGGCCCCCAGGGGCCCGCCGCCTCGAACAGGTCGAGCCAGTCTCCGGTGAGGTCGTCGTCGGCGAGTGTCGCGGGGCCCAGGTTGTGCATGGCGCGGATCGCGGCGAGGAAGCCCGGCGGCAGCTCGGTGCCCTGCTCGATCAGCTTCGCCTCGCCTTCCGCGAGCACACGCTGGACGAGACTGCTCTTGCCGCAGGCGGCCATCAACAGGACCGAGTCCACCAGCTCCGGACAAGCGAGTGCCAGCTCCTGCGCGATGTACGAACCCATCGACGTGCCGATCACCCGGCAGGGCATCGCGTCGAGGTAGTCGATCAACGCGGCGACGTCCGCGACGAGGTCTTCGATGGTGAATCCGCCCGCACCGTCGTCGCTCGGCGGAATCCCGCGATTGTCCATGGTGATCACGCGGAAACCGGCGGCGCGGAGCGCGGGTACCTGATACAGATCCCACACCGAGCTCGGCGCACCGGTGCCGGTCAGCAACAGGACCGGCGGACCGTCACCGAAGTCGTTGTAGGACAACCGGATCCCGTTCTCGGTTGTCATCAGCATGATGCTCCTCCCGGAGAATGGCGCGAAGCCGACCGTACCTTCGGAGATCGAGTGTCCGAACTATTCGGCATGGACGCCCCAGAGCTCGTCCGGGAAACGGGAATGACCCCGGGCGTCCACGGACTCTCTTGACACCTGAACGGCGTATGGAAATCCTAGTATTCATGGATTCAAACGGTCTGTCCACTCACTTGAACGTGGAAACGCTGCACGGATCGCTCACCGATCCGGCCATCTCGTCGATGAATCTGCTGAACGAACTGATCGACGAATACCCTGTGGCCATTTCCATGGCGGCAGGCCGGCCGTACGAAGAGTTCTTCGACATCCGACTCATTCACGAGTATCTCGACGCCTATTGCGCGCATCTGCGCGACGATCGGAAAATGGACGAGGCGGGGGTCACCCGCACCCTCTTCCAATACGGCACCACCAAGGGTGTCATCGCCGACCTCATCGCGCGCAATCTCGCCGAGGACGAGCACATCGACGCCACTCCCGAATCCGTGGTCGTCACCGTCGGCGCGCAGGAGGCCATGTTCCTGGTCCTGCGCACGCTCCGCGCGAGCGAACGGGACGTGCTGCTCGCGCCCGCGCCCACCTACGTCGGCCTGACCGGGGCGGCGCTGCTGACCGACACCCCCGTCTGGCCGGTCCGGTCGAACGAGAACGGCATCGACCCGGACGACCTCGTTCTCCAGCTGAAGCGGGCCGACGAACAGGGCAAGCGGGTCCGGGCCTGTTACGTGACCCCCAACTTCGCCAACCCCACCGGCACCAGCATGGATCTGCCGTCCCGGCACCGGCTCCTCGACGTCGCCGAGGCGCACGGAATCCTGCTACTGGAGGACAACGCGTACGGGCTGTTCGGGGCGGAGCGGCTTCCCTCGCTCAAATCCCTCGACCGGTCGGGATCCGTGGTCTATCTCGGTTCCTTCGCCAAGAGCGGTATGCCCGGTGCCCGGGTCGGTTTCGCGGTGGCGGATCAGCGGATGGCCGACGGCGGCCTGTACGCCGACCAGCTTTCGAAGCTCAAGGGCATGCTCACGGTGAACACCTCCCCCATCGCGCAGGCGGTGATCGCCGGGAAGCTCCTGCTCAACGATTTCAGCCTGACCAAGGCCAACGAGCGGGAAATCGCCATCTACCAACGCAATCTGCACCTCACGCTGGGCGAGCTCAAGCGCAGGCTCGGCACGTGTTCCGGGGTTTCGTGGAACACGCCGACGGGCGGGTTCTTCGTCACCGTCACGGTGCCGTTCGTCGTCGACGACGAACTGCTGGAGATCTCGGCCCGCGACCACGGCGTGCTGTTCACCCCGATGCACCACTTCTACGGCGGCAAGGGCGGGTTCCACCAGCTCCGGCTGTCGATCAGCCTGCTGACGCCGGAACTGATCGAAGAGGGCGTCTCCCGGCTCGCCGACCTGATCACTTCGCGCCTCTGAGCTTGCCTCCGAGGTACATGAAGGCCCCCTTCATTGCGCTAGGCGCAGTGAAGGGGGCCTTCATGTACTTGGGCGAACGCGCGGGACGCGGGAAGGCGGGTCCGGCAGGAGGGGGTGTTGCGAAAGCCACTTTCGCAACCTTCAACGTTGTGAAAGTGGCTTTCGCGACACGTCTCCACCTCGGGCGGCGCCCAAGGAGTGAAGGCCTCCTTTACTACCTTGAGGGTAGGTAAGGAGGCCTTCACGGACCTTGCGACGCGGCCAGAGAGCGAAGCCGCTGGCCGAAGTCACCGCGGAAGCAGTGTCGGCGGACGCCAGCCCGCCTGGGTGACGCTCCCGGCGAGGACGTCGCCGGGAGCGCCGTGCG
>NZ_NMQT01000204.1 GCF_002234405.1 Amycolatopsis thailandensis
GCCGATGTGGAAGAGGCCCGGGCGCTCGGCTTCGGCGATGTCGACTGCCTCGCCCATCGCGCGGAGATCCACCGTCAGGCGGACGAGCACGACAAGGCTGTCGAAGATCTGCGTGAGGTGGTCAGGCGGGAACCGGACAGCGCGTACTACGGTGGCTGTCTCGGCGAAGCGCTGTTGTTCGCCGGGCAGATCACCGAGGCGGTTTCCGTCCTGCGGCGCTCCACCGCGGGAGCCGATTGGGTGAGGAACACCTTGGCACTGGCGGAGCTGAAGATCGGACAGCCCGAGTCCGCCATGGCCCACTTCGAACGGGCACTCGATGAGGCGGTCACCAAAGCGGCGTCCCACCCCTGCGATTGGGAAGCCCGGCTGGAACCCGTTCTCTACTTGGTGATCCTCGGCCGGGAGCCGGAAGCGAAACGCCTGCTCGCCGACGTTCTCGCGGACGACCCGCCACGGGAACCTCGACTGGACCTGCTTCAGAATCTCAAGGAGATCCGCGAAGTGCTTCCC
>NZ_NMQT01000205.1 GCF_002234405.1 Amycolatopsis thailandensis
GGGACGGCGATGCACTGTCCCGATGCAGATCCGCCCCACGACCGCCGATGACCGCGACGTCTTCGTCGACACCCTGTTCGCCGCGTTCGCCCGTTTCCCGGACAGCGCGGGCGAGACCTGGTCCGCGCTGGAACTGGATCGCGGTCTGTTCGCCACGGCCGAGGACGGGCGGCCCGTCGGCACGGCGGCCGCGTACTCCTTCGAGCTCACCCTTCCCGGTGAGGTCGTCGTCCCGGTCTCCGGGGTGACCGCCGTCGGCGTCCTGCCCACGCACCGGCGCCGGGGCGCGCTCAGCGCGATGATGCGGCGTCAGTTCGCCGACTTCCGGGCCAGGGGCGAGATCCTCTCCGTGCTGCTGGCCTCGGAGGCCCTGATCTACCGCCGGTTCGGCTACGGACCGGCGACCTACACCCACCGGCTGACCGTGCGGCGTCACCAGGCCGCGTTCGCCGTCCCCCGGGCCGACGAGGGCTCGATGGAACTGCTGCGCCGCGCCGATTGCGGCGAGCTCCTGGAAGAGGTCTACGACCGGTATCGCCGGGCACGGCCCGGCGCGCTTTCGCGTCCGCACCGCTGGTGGGCGGCGGAAGCGGGACAGGCACCGATCTCGGGCGCACCGCG
>NZ_NMQT01000206.1 GCF_002234405.1 Amycolatopsis thailandensis
CACCGATCTCGGGCGCACCGCGCTACATCGCCGTGCACCGCGACGCCGACGGTGTCCCGGACGGATACGCCTCCTATTCGCACGGCGACCCCAGCACCTTGACCGTCGACGAGACCATCGCCGTCGACGACGAGGTGTCCACCGCGCTGGCCAGGTTCCTCCTCGAACACGACCTGATCACCGAGGTCGTCTTCAAGCACTGCCCGCCCGACCATCCGCTCCGGTGGCAGCTCGAGGACTTCCGCGCCGGCGAGATGGGCGGCGAAACCGACTGGCTCTGGGTGCGGCTGCTGGACGTCCCCCGCGCGCTCGTCACCCGCGGCTGGTTCGCCGACGGCGAGCTCGTCCTCGACGTCGACGACCCGGCGCTCGGGGAGCACGGTCGCTACCTGCTGACCGTCCAGGACCGCGAAGCGAGTTGTGTCCCGACGGACCGGGAACCCGATCTGTCGCTGGACGTGAGCGATCTGGGCTCGCTGTATCTCGGCGGCACCGCCCCGAGCACGCTCGTCAGGGCCGGGCGCGTCCGCGCGCGCCACCCCGAAGTGGCCGCGCTCGCCGACACCCTGTTCCGTGCCGATCGCTCGCCGCACTGTCTGCACTGGTTCTGATCGCGCGAGGGCTCCGGTCTCAGAGCGCGGACGTTCGTTGACACCCCGTAGTGCCACTGCTCTACTCGGACGCATGCTCTGTACGGCCTGAATCAGTGTCCGCTCACTTTCGAGAAACACCCGGGAATTCCGGGCGCTCCGCCCTGCCCGGAATTCCCGTTCACCCTCGCACAGAACGGAATTCGCCCATGACCACGACCGAAAACCGGGTCCGGTCCGCCACCGAATGGCTGGCCGTCGCGAAAGAGGTCGCCGCCGAACTAGCGGTGAACGCGGCCGAACGCGACCGGAAGAACGAAACGCCTTTCGCGGAAGTCCGGCTGCTCAAGGAAACCGGCCTCGTGACCCTGCTCGGCCCGGTGGAGCACGGCGGTGGCGGGCAGAGCTGGGAGACCGCCTATCGCGTGACCCGCGAGGTCGCGCGCGGCGACGGTTCGATCGGCCAGCTGCTCGGCTACCACTATCTCTGGGCCTGGGCCCCACCCCGGGATGCCGGCGACGACCACGCCCCCGCGTCTGA
>NZ_NMQT01000207.1 GCF_002234405.1 Amycolatopsis thailandensis
CGCGCACCGTCGCGCCGTCGAAGCCGCTCTCGCCGAACACCGCGCGTGCCGCTTCGATCAGCGCGGTGCGGGTGTCCTGCCCGCCGGGACGCCGTCCCCGGCGCCGGACGGTAGTGTCTTCACCAGCCATGGCGTCATCATGAACGGACCGGGCGCGAAATTCAACAATCCTTGAATTCATCCCCGGTCCCCGGCCGCCGGGCCGTTGCAGCACAATGAGCGACATGGTCAGCGCCGCAAACGCCAGCCCGTCGGGGCTCGGCTCGGTCAGCCCTTCGCGCGACGAGTTCCGCGCGCTCGCCGAGGGCCGTCGCGTCATCCCCGTTGTCCGTCGCGTGCTCGCCGACGGTGAGACCCCCATCGGGGTCTACCGCAAGCTCGCCGCTGACCGGCCGGGGACGTTCCTGTTCGAATCGGCGGAGAACGGCGCTTCCTGGAGCCGATGGTCGTTCATCGGCGTCGACAGCCCCGCCGCGCTGACCGTGCGTGACGGGAAGGCCGTGTGGACCGGCACCCCGCCGGTCGGCCTGCCGACCGAGGGCGACCCGCTCACCGTGCTGCGCGAGACCGTCGCCGCGCTGCACACCGAGCAGCTGCCCGGGATGCCGCCGCTCACCGGCGGGATGGTCGGCTACATCGGCTACGACGCCGTCCGCTGGCTCGAACGGCTCCCCGAGCTCGCCGAGCGCGATCTCGACATCCCCGAGCTCACC
>NZ_NMQT01000208.1 GCF_002234405.1 Amycolatopsis thailandensis
GGCCGCCGTGCTCGACGCCGCGCGGCGGGAAACCGAGGCCGAGGTCGGCTTCCGGCGTCGTCTGAAGGCGAAGATGGCCGGTCCTCGGGCGAGCGCCGCCGTGCTCGCCGTTCTCCCCCTGGTGTGCCTGCTGCTCGGCGAAGCGATGGGGGCGAGCCCGCTCGGCGTCCTCACCGGGACCGGTGCCGGTCAGCTGCTGCTCGTCCTGGGCAGCGGACTGATCTGGGCGGGAACGGCCTGGTGCCGGGCACTCACCGGGCGGGTGGCCCCGTGCTGACCGGAGTGGCGTTGATCCTGCTGGGCGGTGCCGTCTTCTGCTGGCCCCGCCTCGGACCTGGAGCTACCGCGCGGCCAGGCCGTCTCCTCGCCCGGCTTCGGGGGCGGGCGGCCCGGGACCGCCGGGTCGGCGGTGTCTCCGAACTGCTCCGGTCGGCCGTCACCCTCGACCTTCTGTCCGCCTGCCTGGCGGGCGGGCTGCCGGTCCCTGTCGCGCTCGAAGCGGTCGTCCCGGCGGCGTCACCGAAGACCGCGGTGGCACTGCGTTCCGTGTCCTCGCATCTCGCCGTCGGAGTCGGGCCCGCCGAAGCCTGGGCGCCGGTGCGGGACCGGCCCGGTCTGGCCGAACTGTCCGTCGCCGCCGTCCGCACGGCGAGGGCCGGCACCGCTCTCGCCGAACACGCGAAAGACCTCGCGCGAAGACTGCGCGAGTCGCTCTCCGCCGAAGCCGAGGAACGCGCGGAACGGGCCGGAGTGCTGCTGGCGGCACCGATCGGCCTCTGCTTCCTCCCGGCGTTCCTCTGCCTCGGTGTCCTGCCCGTCGTGCTCGGCCTGGCCGGTCGTCTCGACGGCGTCCTCTGAAACGAAAGGCGATCTCCCATGCGCAAGTTCCCCACCTTCCGTGGAGACGACGGAACAGCGACCGTCGAATACGCCATCGCCATCGTGGCCGCCGCCGCGCTGGCCGTCGTGCTCTATCTGATCGTCACCAGCGACGCCGTCGCCGCCGGGCTCACCGCGCTCGTCGAGCGGGCCTTGTCGGTGAAGTTCTGATGCCACGCGACGACAGCGGATCCGTCACAGTGGAGGCCGCGCTCGGCATCGGCGCGCTGACTTTCGTCGCGGCCTTGCTGTTCGCCGGGATCGGGGTCGCCGCCGACCAGGTCCGCTGCACCGACGCGGCCCGCGAGGCGGCCAGGCTCCTCGCCCGTGGCCAGCCCGCCCGGGCCGAACAAGCGGTGCGGGAGATCGCGCCGCCCGGCGCACGGCTGGACGTCGTCCGCGAAGGCGACACCATCACCGCCGGTGTCGAGGCCGAACCGGTGGCCGGACTGCTGCCGGGCATCCGCCTGCGTTCCCGCGCCTTCGCGGTGGCCGAGCCGTGAGCTGCGACGATCGCGGCGTCGCGACCGCGTGGACGGCCTCGATCGTCGCCGCCCTGATCTGTATGGCGGCGTTCGTCTTCTGGCTCGGCGCGGCCGTCACGAGCAGGCACCGCGCCGAGGCAGCCGCCGATCTGGCGGCGCCCGCCGCG
>NZ_NMQT01000209.1 GCF_002234405.1 Amycolatopsis thailandensis
CGTGAGTGGTAAGTGACGTTAGAACGTCACTTACCACTCACGACCCGCTCCAGGTCTCGCTCCAGGTCCGGCTACTTGTCCCGTCGCCTCAGCGACCGCGGGAACAGGCGGCCCTTCCACGACATGGGCGCGTTCCGCTTCAGGCTCTTGCGGACCTCGTCGAACGCCGGGCCCAGGGCCTGGTCGTCCACCGGCTTGTCCGAGTACCAGGACTTTTCCACGACACCGATGACCGTCCGCAGCCCGGAACGGCCCTCCTCGTCGAGGCGGTGCTTCTCGACGACCTTCCGGCCCGCCACGCGCACCGTGTCACCGCCGGAGAGCGGCAGGCCGCGGTCCGCGCACTCGTCCAGCAGTTCGCGCCACGCCGCGTCGGCCGCGGCGGGGGAGTGGGACGCGATCTTCTGCAACCGCAGCCGTCGCTTGATCTCCCGGATCGCCGTCGGTGTGCCCAACCCGCCGAGGACGACCACCAGGGCCAGCGCGAACCACCACGACACCCAAGCCGCCAGGAACGCGAACGCCGTCACCCACAGCCCGATCACGATCAGCGGGAGCCAGTTCGTCACGTTCTCGTTGTCCAGGAACCCGCCGTCCCCCCGCGCCGGGGCGCGCGCCTCCGGGGAGCGTGACGGCGCCGAGCGCATCAGCGCCCGGTATCTCAGATGCGACCGCACGATCGTGACCACGGTCAGCGCGGCCGCCAGCCCACCGAGGATCCCGGCGAGGATCGCGGGCCACAGCGGCTCTTCCTCCTGCTGGTTCGCGCCGCCGTCGGCGTTGGGGTCCGCGCCCGGGTCGCGGGGCGTGCCGGTCGCGGGCACGCTCGGCTTCGGTGCGCTCGGCACTTCCTGCGTGTCGTTGGCCGAGGTGCTGGAGGGGTTGGTCTGCAGGTACGGCGGGACGACCGCGCGGCCGTCGAGCAGCGGGGTCGGGTCGAAGCTGACCCAGCCCTTCGTCTGGAAGTAGACCTCGACCCACGCGTGCGCGTCCTCGGAGCTGATCGAGAGGTGATCGCCCTTCGGCGTCCCCGAGGTGAAACCGATGGCGACGCGGGACGGGATACCGGCCGACCGCAGCATCACGGCCATCGCGGACGCGTACTGCTCGCAGAATCCGCGCTTGCCGTTGAGGATGAAGTCGGCGAGCGCGTCGGAGTCGGTGGCCTCGGCGGTCTTGGTGTCGTAGACGAAGCCGTTCTGCGCGGTGAAGAACGACCAGATCGCCTGTGCCTTGTCGAAGTTGTTGGACTCGTTCTCCGTCAGCTGCCTGGCCTTCGCGGCCACCCTGGGGTCGACGCGATCGACCTGGACGAACTGCGGCGGCACCTCGGCCAGTTGGGCGTCGTCCCGGCGGAGTTCGTCCTTCGACGGTTCCTTGATCGCCGCGGTCTCGGTGTAGGCGGGCGCGTTCTGTTTGGTCGTGGTGAACACGGCGCCGCCGACGGGGTCGTACAGCCAGTTGTCGGCCAGCCCGGTGAGCGTCCGCGGCACCCCGTAGATCGGCAGCCAGTTGTCGACCCAGTTCGTCGGTTCGATCCGGATCTCGCGTGCGGGTCCGGACCCGTCGTCGCCCTTGACCGGCGGGAGCGGCTGGTTGGCCTGCACCCCCTGCTGGGCGCGGCCGTTCTGCGCCAGGCCCCAGCCCTTGTTCGGCGTGTAGGTGTCGAGGGTGAACGCGCGCAGCAGCTTCTTGTCCGCGCCCATCCCGTAGACCTTGAACAGTTCGACGTTCTCGCCCTGGTCGAGCAGGCCGCGCAGCTGAGTGAACGGCTCGACACCGAAGCCGCCCGCCCCGCCGCGGCCGCCTCCCTCGGCGCCGGGGAGCCTGCCGACCGTGCCGACACCGGTGACGGCCGTGCCCAGCACCAGGCCCATCGCGATCGCGGCGGCCACCACGCCGACCGGGGCGGACAGCGTGCTCGCCGAATTGCCCAGTCCTGGTGCTTCCCGGTTGCGCCAGCGGCGATGCCGATGGTTGCCGTCGACGGCGAGCAGCCCGGCGAACGCGGCCGCGCCGAGCAGGAACGTCCACCACGGCAGCATTTCTTCGGCCAGCGCGGCGGGTACGGCGTAGACGCACAGCAGCACCAGACCGGTCGCGGCCGGCGCGGAGGCGGCCACGGCCAGGGTGTCGACCAGTACCGCGACCAGGCCGATCGCGATGGTGATCAGGCACAGGATCGGCGGGGTGCCCTCGATCGGGGGCAGCCCCACACGGATCTGTTCGGCCGCCGCGGAGAGCACGCCGCGCAGTTCTTCGAGCGCGTCCGGCCCGGGGATGATCTTCAGGATTCCGCTGGTGGTGAACGCCCCGGTGATCAGGAACAGCAGCACCAGCAGCTGCGCGAGGCCGACGACGATGGTCGGCGCGCGCAGCGAGCGCAGGGCGAGTCCGGTGGAGGCGATCAGCACGACGGCCACCAGCAGGTAGCCGAACCAAGCCCAGCCCGAGACGACGCCGGTGAGCGAGGTGGAGGCGAACAGCGTGGCGAGCCCGGCGGCGACCGGCGCGAGCACACTGCTCGTCCAGACCGGTGGCGGTGCCGCGGGACGCGGTTTGGGGGTGTGCGGCCGGGGTGGCGCGGTCGCGGTCACAGGCCGCCTCCGATCAGCGTGCCCCGGCGGGTGGCGGTCTGGCAGAGCTCGGCCCACACCTGCGGCATGGGCGAACCGGGACCGGCGACGACGACGCCCCAGCCCGCGGCGCGCAACAGCGCCACCGACTCTTCGGTGGCGGCGGCCCGGGTTTCGGGCCGGTTGACGCCGGAGGACCAGCCGGGGGTGTCGAGCAGCACGGCGAGACTCCGGATCCCGCGCGGGCGGTAGCGGGACAGCTCGTGCACGGATTCGTTGCTGACGGTGCCGAGCACCGCGATGAGTTCCTGACCTTCGGCCGGGTCGTGGCCGAGGGTGATGTCGCGCTGGTGCGCGGGCTGGAGCGCGGCGAGGACGTCGAGCACGACGTTGTCGTAGTGCTCGCCACCCTCGCCGGGGGTGTCGGCCAGGGTCTGGCCGTGTTCGGTGATCAGCCGGACGCGGTGACCGGAGCGGCGCAGGTGCAGCGAGACGGAAGCGGCGAACGAGACCGCCCATTCGAGGCTCGCGGCGGGGCCGGTGCCGTGGTGCGCGGCCGCGCGGTGGTCGAGCAGCACGGTGGTGCCGCCACGCCAGGGCTTTTCCTCGACGCGGACCATGATCTCGTCGCGGCGGGCGGTCGAGCGCCAGTGGACCTTCCGCAGGTCGTCGCCCTGGCGGTACTGCCGGACGATCACGTCCGACTCGCCCTGCCCGGCGTGCAGACGGATGCTGCCGTCGTCACCGGCGCCGATCCCGGCACCGCTGGGCAGGCCCCACAGACCGGCCACCTTCGGCACCACGACCAGCCGCGAATGCCCGATCAGCTCGCGTTCGAACTCGCACAGCCCGAACGGGTCGGTGATCGTCGCCCGCAGCGGGCCGACCTGCTGGATCCCGCGCAGCACCGGCTGAAGCGGGTACCGCAGCGCGACCCGCCGGTCGTGCGGCAGCCGTTCGACGACGAACCGCGGCCGCGAACCCAGCGCGTAGGGCACGCCGTCTTCGAGCAGCACCTCACCCGCGGGAAGCCTGCCGTTCCGCCAGAGTTCCAGCTGGACCTCGCCGGGCGAGCCCACCGAGACCCGGTCCGGGCGCAGCGCGCGCGCCGCGCCCAGCTTCAGCCGGGTCGCCGAGATGAAGAAGGCGACCAGCAGCGGCAGGGCGACGACGAACACCGCGACGCGCAGCAGATCCCGTTCGTTGAGCACGAACGAGCAAGCGGCCGCGGCCACGCCGGCGGCGAGGAGGCAGCGGCCGCGTGTGGTCAGGCCGGACAGAGCACGCAGCATGGGCCCCGTATTCCTTTACTCAGCGGTGGTTCGAGCCCTGCGGAACGGGAACGCGGTGCAGGATCGCGCGGACCACGTCGGTAGCCGACCGGCGGGCGGCGTGCGCCTCGGTGGTGAGCACCATGCGGTGTGCCAGCACCGGGATCGCGACCGTGTGCAGGTCGTCCGGGACGACGAACTCGCGGCCGGAAAGCGCGGCCTGCGCACGGGCGGCGCGGACCAGCTGCAAGGTCGCCCGGGGCGAGGCGCCGAGCCGGATCTCCGGCGCCTGCCGGGTCGCGGAGACCAGTTCGACGGCGTACCGGCGGACCTCCGGCGAGATGTGCACCGACCGGACCGTCTCGATCAGCCGCTGCACCGACTCGCGGTCGGAGACGGGTTCGAGGTCGGCAAGCGGGTTGTGCCCGGCGTGCTCGTCGACCATGGCCAGTTCGGCCTGCTGGTCGGGGTAGCCGATGGACACCCGCGCGGTGAACCGGTCGCGTTGGGCCTCGGGCAGCGCGTAGGTGCCCTCCATCTCGATCGGGTTCTGGGTGGCGATCACCATGAACGGCTCTTCGAGGTGGTAGGTCGAGGTGTCGACGGTGACCTGGTGCTCTTCCATGCATTCGAGCAGCGCGGACTGCGTCTTCGGCGAGGCGCGGTTGATCTCGTCGCCCACCACGATGTTCGCGAACACCGGGCCGGGCCGGAACTCGAACTCGCCGCTCTGCCGGTTGTAGATGGACACCCCGGTGACGTCGCTGGGCAACAGGTCGGGGGTGAACTGGATCCGGCTGACGGTGCAGTCGATCGAGCGGGCCAGCGCCTTGGCCAGCGAGGTCTTGCCGACCCCGGGGACGTCTTCGACGAGGAGGTGGCCTTCGGCGAGGAGGGTCACGAGAGCGATGCGGATGACGTCGGGTTTGCCGACCAGTACCCGCTCGACGTTGGCGGCGATCCGCCGCGCCGTCTCGTGCAGTTCGTCCAGCGACGCACGGCCGTCACGGCCGTTCTGCGGTCCGCTGACCGAGCCCGCGGCCGTGGGATACGGCGCTTGCCCGGTTGTCTGCTCGCCCTGCTGTTCGCCGGGCGTCGCAGACTGGATTCTCGACGTCACTCGACCTCCTGATGCCGCGTGGCTGGATGTCCGCTGGGTCTGCTGCCGGACCTGATTCGGGTCCCCCGGGCAGCGGTCAGCCTCCCACGAAGTGTGTCAAACTCGGGCGAACTCTTGGGGGGAACCCCGCCAACCCCAGTCGATGACTCTGTGCAACCGGAGACCTTACCTCGATCGGGTGAGTTGAGCGTGTTTTCAGGTGCTCCCGCTGACACCGGGTTTTGTCGTATGCTCCGTTGCGAGGTCGTCCGACTACGGAGAGGCGTAATCGCACATGAGCGACGTGAGAACCGCCAAACCCCGGTTCGATTTGAGCGGGTTCGCGGTCGCCCCGGAACTGGCGGCGGATGCCCACGTGAAGATCTCCGCCCTGCAAGACGTGGTCGGCCAGATGGTCCGGGAGGCCAAGGTGCTCGGCCGCACGGTTCCCCTCGGCGGGGGATACGCGGACGAGGTCGGCAAGTTCATGGCGCAGTACGGGATCGGTGCCGACGGCTCCGCGGTCGAGGCGCTCACCGCGTTCGGCAAGGAACTCGAGGCGCTCAAGAACCGGATCGAGAAGGCGCTGGCCCGCTACACCCGACAGGATGAACAGGCGGCGGCGGACGTGGACTGTGTCGGCGGCTGACCCCATGCGCTCCCGCTTCCCTCTCTTCGCCCTCTTCGGCGCGCTCTCCGTCCTCACAGTGTCCGCTTGTGGGCAAGGGGCCGCAGGCCAGGAGCGGATTCCGGTCGCCGACGACGGTGACGGCCCGGCTCCCTCGTCCTCGGCGCCCGCGACGGACGGTCACGTGGATCCGTGCACGCTGCTCGACCCGAAGGACCGGTCGACGGCCGGGTTGAACGTGCCCGGCGTGCCGAAGGAGATCAACGGCGCCCGCGCCTGCGACTGGACGGTGCCCGCGACCTTCGGCGTCACCATCACCGTGGACGAGCGGAACGGGCTGGCGGACCTCGAGATCGCGCGCAAGACCGCCACGAAGACCAAGGTCGGTGACCGGCAAGCGCTCAAGGTCGCCGACAAGAAGGCC
Organism: Amycolatopsis thailandensis; assembly: GCF_002234405.1. Classification (GTDB taxonomy): domain Bacteria; phylum Actinomycetota; class Actinomycetes; order Mycobacteriales; family Pseudonocardiaceae; genus Amycolatopsis; species Amycolatopsis thailandensis. The sequence continues at coordinate 5,999 of NZ_NMQT01000209.1, forward strand.
GCCGACGGGACCTGCGCGGTCCTGCTCGGCCTGGGGGAGAAGGCGAGCGTCCAGATCGACGTGAGCAACACGAACTTCACCGACACCCCGCTCGCCTGCGAGCGCGCGGTGAAGGTGGCGGGACTGGCCGAACCCAAACTTCCGTAGGGAGAACTGCCTTGCCTGAAGGAGAGACTCCGGGCCGCGAGGTCCCGGTCGCGGCCACGCGGTACGAGGCCTACAGCCACGAGGCGCTGGCCGCCGAGGTCGAAGCGGGCAACGACCCCGAGGCGGCCGGTGGCATCGGCGCCGCCTGGGACGCGCTCGCGCGGCGTATGCACGACGCGACGTCCGACCTTGCCGGGCTGGTCGGCAGCAGCCAGGAGACCTGGCGCGGGGAAGCGGGCGACGCGCTCCGCGGTGTGCTCACCACGGCGTCCGGCTGGCTGACCTGGTCCGCCGATCTCTCGTCGGCGCTCGGGCAGGCGGTTTCCGGGCAGGCCGAGGCCGCCGCGCGGGCCCGCGCCGACATGCCGCCCCCGGTGGACTACGACCCCGGCGCGATGATCCGCGGTGCCGCCGCCGGCGGGAACCTGGCGCTTCTCGCCGCGCTCGCCGACGAGATGGAGGCCAAGCACGCGGAGGCCGAGGCCGCCCGCCGCAAGGCCGTCGACGTGATGAACACCCGCGACGCCTCGCTGCATTCGCTGACCCCGCGGATCTCCTTCGGGAAGCCGCCCGAGCTGGGGCGGTCTTGATCCGCGTTTCCGCGTCGGCGTTCGACGTCCTCTGGTCCGACCTGGGACACGCGGCCCCGCCTTGGCCGCTGTCCGTCCGCAGCGTCGGCACCACGGAATCCGAACGCGCCGAGATCCGCGGCGCGGTCTACGAGAATCTCGCCGAACGAGGCCTCTATGACGGGGATCGGCTCGACGCCGCCCTGGAAGCACGGCTGGACCTGCTCGCGCGAGCCGAGGTCTACGTCGAATGCGAGGCGCTGGCCGATATGACGGCCGAAGCGCCGTTCCGCGCGGTCGCGGCCGCGCGCGGGCGGCACGGTGTGCTGGCCACCCAGCCCGAACAGACCATCGCGTTGTCCGGGATCGGCGACGGCGAGGTGTTCGGCGCGATCGTCGACGTCCTCCCGGAGCTTCGGCCCGGCCCCGGCTACGGGATCAGCCTGCCCGCCGCGCGGTTCGGCGGTGACCTGGAAGATCCGGTGTTCGGCGACGGCGGACGGTCGTCGGCTTCGGACAGCCAGTTGCGCGAGGTGCTCGCGATCCAGGCCCGGCCGGTGTACAGCGCGGGCCAGTTCACCGTGCGGACCCGCGACCGCGACGGCCGGGCGCACCGGGCGGGCGGACTGACCTGGTTCGACACCGACGTCGGCGCGTACTGCGCGGCACGGACCGAGGGCCGCGGTGGGCAGGCGTGGGTGAACGTGTCCCCTGTGGACGGTCCGCGGCTGGCCGCGCGATTGGCCTCGCTGCTGGATCCGGACCGCTAGGTTGTGAGAAGCCCGAGGGAGCCTCGGGGAGGGAGGGGGTCGGAGAATGTCCGTGCCGTTCGGTGGCCAGGTGCGTGATCCGCAGGAGTGGATGCGCGAACAGGAACAGCGCAGCGCGGCGTTGCTCGCCAAGGCGGAACAGGCGAAGACCGAGCTGGAGAACAACGTCGTCACCTTGAGCAGCCCGGACCGGCTGGTCACCGTGACGGTCAATCCCGGCGGTGGCCTGATGTCGCTCGCGCTGTCCCCGCAGGCGCAGGAACGGCCGCCGGCCCAGCTCGCGTCGCTGATCATGAGCACCTACCGCAAGGCGACGACCAGGGCCGCGGACCGGACCCTGGAGATCATGGCCGGGCTGACCGGTGAGGACTCCGACGCGGTCGACTTCATCAAGAGCACGCTGCCGCCGCGGGAAGAGCCCCAGGCCACCACTCCGGAACCGGACTCCGCGCGCTTCGTCGTCGAGGAGACGGAACCTGCCCCCGAACCGCCGAAGCGCCGGCCTTCCCGTCCGGCGTCCGGTGAGGACGACGGCGAGGACTTCCAGAACGTCGACTGGACCGGCCGCTCGTGAGCGGGCCGGGATACGGCGTCTCGCCGGAACGGCTGAAGGCACACGCGGACCAGGTCGCCGACCTCGCCGAACGCATCCGCGGCGCGGCCTCGGCGGCGAACCAGGTCGGCATGGGCGGCTTCGCGGGCTACGGCCTGCTGTGCGCGGTGCCCGTCGGCGGCGTTCTGCAGATCGCCCAGGGCGACGCGGACGAGCTTATGACCAGCGCGGCGAACCTCGGCGACGCGTTGTCCGACGCGCTGAAGAAGGCGGCCACGGACTACACGAAGATCGACGACGACGCGGCGCAGCTCAGCCGGGACCTGGGGAAGAAGCTGTGAGCGAAGACCTGATCGCCAAGAAGGAGGAGAAGTCCGAACCGTTCAAGGGCGGAGGCATCTTCGACAGCGGCTCAAGTGTGGTCGGAGACATCTTCAAGGCGACGAAGGGCGAAGATCTCGACGCGTTCGCGGTCGCCATGGACGGAGTCTCGTTCGGCCTTGACGTCTTGTCCATGGTCCTGAACCCGCTCGGAGAGCTGGTAAAGGCCGGCGTCGGCTGGCTGATGGAGAACCTGGACTTCATCCGCGAACCACTGGAGATCCTCACCGGTGATCCCGAGCTGGTCCAGCAAGCCGCCCAGACCTGGAACAACATCGCGGCCGAGCTCGAAGCCGTGGCAGGCGACTACGAAGGTTCCCTGAGCACGACATCCGGATGGGACGGTGACGCGGCCATCGCCTACCGCCGTGTCGCGCTTCAGTACACACAGTCTTTGCGTGACGTCGCCGCCGAAGCGAAGGACTCGGCTCAGTGGATCACCACCGGCGGGATGGTGGTGGCTACCGCACGGGCGCTGATCTTCGACATCATCGCCGGCTTCATCAGCGACGTCATCACCCGCGCGCTGCTCGCGCTCGCGTCATCGTGGTTCACCCTCGGCGGTTCGGTCGCCGCGTTCACCGCGAGCATCTTCGCCGACGCGGTCAAGGTCATGGCGAAGATCCAGAAGAAGCTCGGCAAACTGCTCGGCGCCATCCAACGGTTCGTGAAGCGCTTCGAGGGTTCGAGCGAGCGTGCGCGGGAGGCGGCGCGGGCGCTGGGACGGAAGTCTTCCGAGCTGGGACGCGAGGCGAACAAGGCGATCAAGGCGAGCGACAAGACGCTGGACAGCCTCAAGGGCGACAACCTCAAGTACCTCCGTGGCGCGAAGGACCGGTTGGAGAACACCACCGCCGGCAAAATCGCCGAGAACACCGGTCTCAAGGTCGCCAAGGAAGCGGGAAAGGCGGCCGCCGCGGACTACAACCAATACGGCGGCGGCTCGTCGGAACGCGGCCAGGTGGTCCCACCCAAGA
>NZ_NMQT01000021.1 GCF_002234405.1 Amycolatopsis thailandensis
CGCGCGGGAATCAAGTCGGGGACGTAGCGAAGGCCCCCTGCCCTACCCTCAAGGTAGGGAAGGAGGCCTTCACGGACTTCGGAAGTACAGGATGGCCCCCTGCCTTGCGCTAGGCGCAAGGAAGGGGGCCATCATGTACTGGGGAAGCGGGCAGGAGCGGCGGTGACCACCTCGATCGGAGCCCTAGAAGGCGGCGAGAGTGTGCCAGGCCAGGCCCGGGTCCTCCGCGTCATCGCGGAGGACCACACCCTCGATCAGGCCGTACGGGCGGTCGGCGGCGAAGAAGACCTCGTTGTCGTTCTTCAGCCCGAACGGCGAAAGATCCACCAGGAAGTGGTGCTTGTTCGGCAGTGAGAGCCGGACTTCGGCGACCTCTTCGCGTTCCTTGAGCACAGCCTCTCCCATGGCGTACAGCGTCTGCTGCAGGGAGAGGCTGTGCTTGTCCGCGAAGGTCTCCAGCAGGATCCGCCGGACCTCCGCGTGGCTCGTCGCCCAGTCGATCCCGTCGCCCTGGTAGCGCCAGCGCGCTGTCACGGCGGTCGCGAGGATCCGGTCGTTCGTCTCGGCCAGCGTCGTGTACTCGTCGCGGGGGAAGCCGTGGAACTCCGAACCGGTCGACTTCAGCACGACGAGATCGTCCAGACCGGACACCACCCAGGCCTGACCGTCCTGAACGGTCACCGCGGTCGTCCGCTTTTCGCTGCCCGCCTGGGAGAACGCGTGGTCGTGACCGGAGATGCGGTTCCAGCCGTGTTCGTCGATCAGGATCCGGGCACCGGAGATGTGTTCGAACGAGTCGACGAAATGCCGTCCGAGGCGCAGCGCGAAGTCCTCGATCTCGCCGACCGGGGATTCCTTGGCGAAGGCGTAGACGGTGTTCTTCTGGGTGTCGGTCGCGACGACGTCGGCGTTGTCGCCGGTGAGATGCGTGGCCGCGAGGTCGCCGCGCAGCGACGTCGAAACGGTGAGGTCCTTGAGGTGGTGCACGCTGCCTTCGCGCCGCACGGTGACGAGCCGGACTTCGGCCTTGCCGTACTGGTTGGGGCCCAGGGTGATGGCCACGGGCGATCAGCTCCCTCGATAGGTGGAATAGGCGAACGGGCTCAGCAGCAACGGCACGTGGTGGTGCTCGGTCCCGTCGGCGATGCGAAAGGTCAAGGTGACTTCGGGGAAGAAGGAGTCCGGGCCGAGGTGGGCGCCGGTGTCGAAGACCAGCCGGTACACCCCGGGTTCCAGGGTGTCGGGGCCGAGGTCACGGATCCTGCCGTCGGCGTCGGTCCGCCCGTCGGCGACGGGTTCGCCCGCGCCGGTTTCGAGCCGGACTCCGACGTCCGCCGCCGGCCGTCCCGCGGCGGTGTCGAGGATGTGCGTGGTCACGAGGCTCATGCCGTCACCGCCTTCTCCAGCCGCAGCGCGGCGATCCTGGCCAGCTCTTGGCCGGCCACTTCGAGTTCCTTCTCCGGATCGTTCGAAAGCCTCGAACGCAGGTTCTCCAGCAGTTCGGCACCGCTCCGGCCGCTCGCGCAGACCAGGAAGACATGGCCGAACGTCGCTTCGTACTCGGCGTTGGCCGCGGCGAACTCGCGCGCCGCGTCACCGTCCACACCGGACTGTTCCGAGCGCGACCAGCCCGCTTCGGTGCTTTCGCCGCCCGCTTTCTCCCCGATCCGGGGATGGGCGGCCATGGCGCGCCGGACCTCTTCGGGGCGCAACGGGGTGAGCGCCTCGGACGCGGCGAGCAGGGCGGCGAGGTCGCCGTACGGGCGCCTGGCCAGCAGGGTTTCCACCCAGCGCGGGACGTCCAGGCAGGCTGTCAGCGCCGGCCGGACGTCCTGGGCGGGAGCCTGGTCGAACTCTCGAATGGTGAGCGGCACGGGAACTGACGGTACGGCGACGCTTCCGCCGCCGTCAACATTTTGTTGAATCAGCTCTTCAGTCTTGGTCCCGGTTGAGGTAGTTGTAGACCGTGAACCTCGTGACCCCCAGCGCCTCGGCGACGGTCGACACCGACTTGCGGAGGCCGAAAGCGCCGCGTTCCTTGAGCAGTCGCACCGCGCGCTGCTTGGCCGCGCGGTCGAGGGTGTCGAGCTTGCCGCCGAGTTCGCGCTCGACGTCGCCGATGAGGCGGGCCAGCGCGCTGTGCAGCTCGACGGCGGGCTCGCCCGTGTCGTCGCCGACCTGCCGGAGCTGGAGGGTCACGCGGGTCGCGCCGCCGTTCAGTGCCGCCCTGGCGATGGCGGGGAGCGCGTCGAGCAGGGTGTCGGCGTCGCCGCGGACGAGGGTGCCGAGCGGGCCGAAATCGGCGGACAGGCCCGCGTCTTCCGCGGTGTCACGGGCTTTGACGGCGTGTTCGGGTGGCGGACCCTCGCCGTGGAACGGTTCGCTGGTGAACTCGGCTTCTAACTGCACCAAGCGAAGGTAGCGCCGCCCGGGCTCGTTGACGAGCAGGGTGGCCGGAGTTAATGTCGGAGTGCGAAACCTCGATTCCACCTAGTGGAAGTTGGAGGCTTTAGATGGACCTGGTGATCAAGGCCGCCCGAGCCGTGACGGCCGCCGGAGAGGTACCCGCGACGATCGGTGTCGACGAGGGCCGCATCGTCGCGGTGGAACCCGCCGGAACCGCGCTGGACGGCGAGCGGGTGCTCGAATTCGGCGAAGACGTCGTGGTGCTGCCGGGTCTCGTGGACACGCATGTGCACGTCAACGACCCCGGCCGCACCGAATGGGAGGGTTTCGCTTCGGCGACCCGGGCGGCCGCGGCGGGCGGGGTCACCACGATCGTGGACATGCCGCTGAACAGCCTGCCGCCCACGGTCGACGTCGCGTCGCTGGAGGTGAAGCGCAAGACCGCCGAGGGGCGGGTGCACGTGGACGTCGGGTTCTGGGGTGGCGCGATCCCCGGCAATCTCGCGGATCTTCGCGGCCTGCACGAGGCCGGGGTGTTCGGCTTCAAGTCGTTCCTGCTGCATTCCGGTGTCGACGAGTTCCCGCCGCTGGACGCGCGCGGGCTCGAAGAGGCGATGACCGAACTGCGCACCTTCGACGGGATGATCATCGTGCACGCGGAGGACTCCGACGCGATCGAGCACGCGCCCGATCCGCACGGCGAGAAATACGAGGACTTCCTGCACTCGCGTCCGCGCGGCGCGGAGAACGTGGCGATCGCGCAGGTGATCGAGCTCGCCAGGAAGACCGGCGTCCGCGCGCACATCCTGCACCTGTCGTCTTCGGACGCGCTGCCGATGGTCGAGAGCGCGCGGCGCGACGGTGTCCGGCTGACCGCCGAGACCTGCCCGCACTATCTGAGTTTCACCGCGGAGGAGATCGGGGACGGCGCGACGCAGTTCAAGTGCTGCCCGCCGATCCGCGAGGCCGGGAACCGGGAACTGCTGTGGCAAGGCCTCGCCGACGGTGTCATCGACTGCGTGGTGACCGACCATTCACCGTGCACGCCGGAGCTGAAACGCTTCGACAGCGGCGATTTCGGGCTCGCCTGGGGTGGGATCGCGGGTCTGCAGCTCGGCCTGCCCGCGGTCTGGACCCAGGCGCGGCAGCGCGGTTTCGCACTCACCGACGTCGTCCGCTGGATGGCCGAACACCCGGCCGCGCAGGCGGGGATGCGGCGCAAGGGACACCTCGCGCCGGGCTACGACGCCGACTTCAGCGTGTTCGCGCCCGACGAGGCATTCGTCGTCGACGTCGCGAAATTGAAGCACCGCAACCCGGTCAGCGCCTACCACGGGCGTCCGCTCGCGGGCGTCGTCCGGAGCACGTGGTTGCGAGGCGAGGAGATCACCGGTGACGACCCGGCAGGCGTTCTGCTGACCCGGGGTGACTGCTGAGATGGAGGAGACCGTGAACGACCGTCCTGAATGGACTGCCCTGCCCGACCTGGCCTCGCGGAAATTCGGCGGGACCGTGATGTGGGCGACGGACGAGTTGTTCGCCGAGAAGGAGAACCTGGTCAATCCGTGGGTGCCCGCGCACCGGACGGAGACGTTCGGGCCGAAGGGACAGGTCTACGACGGCTGGGAGACCCGGCGGCACCGTGAGCCCGGCGACGACCAGGCCGTCGTCCGGCTCGGCCTGGCGGGCGCGATCACCGGCGTCGTCGTGGACACGGCGTTCTTCAAGGGGAACTACCCGCCGTTCGTCTCGGTCGAGGCGTGCGCCGCCGAGGGATACCCCAGTGCCGCCGACTTGTCCACAGTGGACTGGGACGTACTGGTGAAGCGCGGCGCGGCCGCGGGGCACACGGAGAACTTCTTCGAGATCGGCGGGAGCAAGCGCTACACGCACGTCCGGCTGACCATGCATCCGGACGGCGGAGTGGCCCGGCTGCGGGTGCACGGCACGCCGATCCCGGACCCGCGCCTGCTCGACCCCGGCTCGCTCGACCTGGCCGCGCTGGAGAACGGCGCGGTGGTCACCGGATGCAGCGACATGTTCTATTCCTCGCCCGGCAACCTGTTCTCACCCGGGCTCGCCGCGCATCAGGCCGAGGGCTGGGAGACAGCGCGGCGGCGCGATGACGGGAACGACTGGGTCACCGTGCGGCTGGCCGGCGCGGGCGTCGTCCGGTTCGCCGAGCTCGACAACAGCAACCTCAAGGGCAACGCGCCGGGCTGGGCGGCCCTGAGCGGGCGGGACGGCGACGGCGAGTGGGCCGAGCTGCTGCCGAAGACGCGGTTGCAGCCGGACACGCGGCACCGGTTCGCGCTCGCCGAGGGACCTGAGGTGACCGAGGTCCGCCTCGACATCTATCCCGACGGCGGGATGGCGCGCCTACGTCTCTTCGGAGCGCTTTCCGAGCGGGGCCGTGCCGACCTCGCTGCGCGTTTCGAGGGTGCTCAGGGCTGAGCCCCGGGCCGGTTCAGGTACGCGGAGAACAGCGACAGGACGATCCCGATCGAGAAGATCGCGGTGAGCCACCAAGCGCCGTCGATGGACAGGTTCCACACCAGGGCACCCGCCATGAGCACTGCCATGACGATGTTCCTGAGCTGCAACGGCGTCGGTTTGGCCATACCGCCACCTTCTCACGCGCCGCCCCCGGCGCTGGTCAGGGGGCGGCGCCGGAGGATCAGCCGAGGGCCGCGCGAAGCCGCCGGTCCCGTTCCTCCGGCGTCTGCCGGGGACAGCTGGCGCATTTCGGATTGCCCGCTTCGTAGATCAAGCAGCAAGAAGCACGGCGTACCACGGTGTTCCGCCCGATCCGGGAGAACCGCGGCTCCGGCATCCCGAGACCGATCGCGGCCACGAGCGGTGCCGCCAGCGAGATCGCGCGTTCGGTGTCGCCGGTCCACAAGAGGCGGTTGCCGATCGAATCCGTCGCGATCGCGCCCAGCGCGCGCGGATTCGCCCCGGTGACGGCCGAGATCGTCCCGATCGCCGTGCCCAGCGTCGCGGCGAACGCCTCGCCGAGTTCGGCCAGGCCGCCGTCGAGGATCCGTGACGAGCGGGCGCCGGTGAAGCGGCCGTCCGGGACGAGGTCGATCGTGACGGCGTCGAGCGACGGGTCCAGGGGCGCGCCGTCGCGCACGAGGGACTCCACCGAGGGGGCGACGAGGACCGAGGACAGCGAGTACCACCAGATGGTGCCGAGCACTTCGGGCCGGGAGCAGCCGTAGAGCTTCGCCGCGCCGCCGACGCGGGCGCTGACCCAGGCGGCGTCGGCGAGCAGGGTCGCGGGCGCCTCCATCAGGGCACCGGCCGGTACAGGGTGACGCTGAACGACGTGGTGACGTCCACCGGACCGGTGATCGCGTCGAGGCGTTCCCGTCGTCCGTCACGGTGGAGGTGATGCGCGCTCGGGCCCATCTCGACGACTTGGCGGACCTGGGCGGGCGACAACTTCACCCGCTGGGTGACTTCGAGCCGGTCCACCCGGCTGAAACGTTCACCGAGGGTCTCCTCCAGCCGTGCGTCCTTGCCGCCGTCGACGGAGATCACCAGGTCGCCCAGCTCCCGCAGATGCCTGGGGTTCGGCGTCGCGACGACCAGCAGCCCGTCCGCGGTCAGGACGCGGTGGAACTGCGGGGCGTTGCGGGGCGCGAAGACGTTGAGGATCAGTGACGCGCTCGAGTCCGCCACCGGCCAGGGTTCCCACAGATTCCACACGGCCGCGCCCGCGCGCGTGTGCGCGCGAGCGGCCCGGCGCAGGGCGACGGCGGAGACGTCGAGCGCCAGTCCGTACGCGGCGGGGACGGCGTCGAGCACGTGCGCGAGGTAGTACCCCGTGCCCGCCCCGGCGTCGATGATCAGCCCGTTCCCGACGTGCTCCGAAGCCACCTTCGCGAGGGCGTCGGCGAGAGGCAGATAGGCGCCCGAAGAGAGCAGGTCGACGCGGGCCGCGACCATCGGCGCGGTGTCCGCCGTGCCGGCCGGGATGCGCGCGTGCAGAAGATTGACGTAACCCTGCTTCGCCACGTCGAACGAGTGGCCCCGCTCGCAACGCACCGTGCGCCCGGCTGACCCGACCGGGTCACCGCAGACCGAGCACAGCAGCGACCGGACGACCTCCGGTGGCAGTGGGTCATTGCCGTGCTCACGCGTGTCCATGGGGATATTCGACCACGACGTTTCGCAACCGGACAGAACGCACCGGGATCCCGGAAACCTGCGCGTAACAACGCCGTACCGACAGTTCACGCGGGTGAAACCTGAATCGCGGCCCGAGGAAACACCCCGGTCCAAGGATTCCTGCGCAGTACACCCCAGGCACGGGAGGAAGATTGTGCTGAACGCAGGAGACACCGCATGGGTGTTGATCAGCGCCGCGCTGGTCATGCTCATGACACCGGGATTGGCGTTCTTCTACGGCGGCATGGTCCGCGCGAAGAGCGTTCTGAACATGTTGATGATGAACTTCATCGCGCTCGCCGTCGTAGGCGTCCTCTGGACTCTGTACGGCTTCACGATGGCTTTCGGCAACGATGTGGGCGGAGGGCTGCTCGGTAACTTCGACTTCGCGGGTCTTTCGACCATTTCCGGCAAGCTCGCCGGCTTCGCGACCGCCGCGACGAGCACCACGCCCGAGGTCGCCTGGCCCGGCGCGGACGGGCTGCCGCTGTTCGCTTTCGTGATGTTCCAGCTGATGTTCGCGATCATCACGCCCGCGCTGATCTCCGGTGCCATCGCCGACCGCGCCAAGTTCTGGGGCTGGACGCTGTTCGTCGCGGTGTGGGTGACCATCGTGTACTTCCCGGTCGCGCACTGGGTGTTCTCGTTCGACGGCTTCATCGGCGCCGATTCGGTCGGCGGCTGGATCGCCAACCAGCTCAAGGCGCTGGACTTCGCGGGCGGTACCGCGGTCCACATCAACGCCGGCGCGGCGGGCCTCGCGCTCGCGATCGTGCTCGGCAAGCGCAAGGGCTGGCCGAAGGGCACCGGGCGCCCGCACAACGTGCCGTTCGTGCTCCTGGGCGCCGCGCTCCTGTGGTTCGGCTGGTACGGCTTCAACGCCGGTTCGGCGCTGGCCGCCAACGACCTCGCCGCCGTCGCGTTCACCAACACCACCGTCGCGACCGCGGCCGCGATCCTCGGCTGGCTGGTCGTCGAGCAGATCAAGGTCGGCAAGCCGACCACCCTCGGCGCCGCCTCCGGTGCCGTCGCGGGTCTCGTCGCGATCACCCCGGCGGCCGGGTTCGTCAGCCCGCTGGGTGCCATCGCGATCGGTCTGATCGCCGGTGCCCTGTGCGCCCTGGCGATCAGCCTCAAGTTCCGCTTCGGTTTCGACGACTCCCTCGACGTCGTCGGCGTCCACCTCGTGGGTGGTCTCGTCGGTACGCTGCTCATCGGCTTCTTCGGCACCACCAGCGTCAACTCGCTCGGCGTCGACGGCCTGTTCTACGGCGGCGGCCTCGGCCAGCTGGGCAAGCAGGCGCTCGCGGCCGCCGTGGTCCTCGGCTACTCGTTCGTGCTCACCTTCGTCATCGGCTGGGTGATCAAGAAGCTCGGCGGGTTCCGCGTCAGCGCGGAGGACGAGGTCAGTGGTATCGATGAGGCCCAGCACGCGGAGAGCGCGTACGACTTCACCGGTTCGGGCGGCGGCCTCGGCCAGCCGACCAGCATCCCGGTCAAGGCGCCCACCGGAAACGCGGCCACGAAACTCGAGGAGAGCAAGGCATGAAGCTGATCACCGCGATCGTCAAGCCGTTCACGCTCGACGACGTCCGCTCCGCGCTGGAACAGCTGGGCGTGCTCGGCATGACGGTCAGCGAGGTGCAGGGCTACGGCAGGCAGAAGGGCCACACCGAGGTCTACCGGGGTGCGGAGTACTCCGTCGACTTCGTGGCGAAGCTGCGGGTCGAGGTCGTCACCGACGATTCCAATGTCGAGAAGGTCCTCGACGCGATCACCACCGCCGCCCACACCGGCAAGATCGGCGACGGCAAGATCTGGGTGACACCGGTCGAGACGGTGATCCGGGTACGCACCGGCGAGCGCGGCTCGGACGCGCTATAGGCGTCAGGGATGGCCGACGGGGGTGAGCTGGTCAAGGCCACCGAGCGATTGCTCGAGGGCAGGCACGGGAGGCTGGGCGCGTCCGCGTTGCGGGCGGCGCTGGTCGACCTCTACGAATTCTGGTTGGGCAAGGGCGCCGCGGCGGCCGGCGTCGACACCGCTGAACCCGGTGTCGCGCTGGCGGCCGTCGGCGGCCTGGGGCGCCGCGAGCTGGTGCCCTTCTCCGACCTCGACCTGCTGTTGCTGCACAACGGCAACAGCGGTGTCGGCGAGATCGCCGACGCGATCTGGTACCCGTTGTGGGACGCCAAGATCGGCCTCGACCACTCGGTCCGAACACCGGGTGAGGCGCTGAAGGTGGCGTCCGAGGATCTGCGGACCGCGATGGGACTGCTCGACATCCGTCACATCGCGGGGGAGGCCGAGATCACGGCCAGACTGGGGGCCGCCGCCCGCGACCAATGGCGGCGGACCGCCCGGAAACGGGTCGGCGAACTGTCGGACTCGGTGCACCAGCGCTGGGCTCGCAGCGGTGAGATCGCGCAGTCCGCCGAGCCGGACCTCAAACACGGCCGAGGCGGGCTTCGCGACTTCGCCGTCTTGGAGGCACTCGCGGCCGCACAGTTGACAGCGAGGCCCGGCGAGGAACTGCTGGCGGCCAAGAGCCTGCTGCTCGACGTCCGGACCGAGTTGCGCCGGGAACTGCGCCGGGAGCGGGACATCCTCAGCGCCCCGGAGGCCGAAACGGTCGCGGGTGAACTCGGCTTCGGCGACAGGTTCACCTTGGCGCGCAAGCTTTCCGGTATCGGACGGACGATCGCGTACGCGGTCGACGTGGCACTCCGGTCCACTGTGGAGCCGCCCAAGGCGCGGTTCGGGCGGCGGCCGGTGCGGACGCCGCTCGACGAAGGTGTCGTGCTGCACGGGAACGAGGTGGCGCTGGCGCGGGACGCGCTGCCTGCCAAGGACCCGGCGCTGCTGCTGCGGGTCGCGGCGGCGTCGGCGCGGATCCGCAAGCCCATCGCGCACGGGACCTTGCGGACGCTCGCCGACACCGCGCCGGAACTGCGCGCGCCCTGGCCCGCCGACGCCCTCAAGGCGCTGGTGGAACTGCTCGGCGCGGGCGAGGGTCTGGTCGACGCGGTCGAGGCGCTCGACCGGACGGGCCTGTGGGCGCGGCTGTTCCCCGAATGGGGTGCGGTGCGGGATCTCCCGCCGAGGTCGCCGGTGCATTCGTGGACCGTCGACAGGCATCTCGTGCGCGCCGCCGTCGAGGCGTCGAAACTGACGACCACCGTTTCGCGGCCGGATCTGCTGCTGATCGGCGCGCTGCTGCACGACATCGGCAAGGGCCGCGACGCGGACCATTCCGAACTCGGCGCGAAGATCAGCGCCCAGGTCGCGGCCCGGCTCGGGCTGTCGAAGGGCGATTCGGCGCTGGTGGCGGCGATGGTCCGGCATCACCTGCTGTTGCCGCACACCGCGACGCGGCGGGACATCAGCGATCCGGCCACGATCCAGCGGGTGACGAAGACCCTCGACGACAACCTGGTCCTCCTGGAACTCCTGCACGCGCTGACGACGGCCGACTCACTGGCCACCGGGCCGGGCGTGTGGACCGACTGGAAGGCCAGGCTGCTCGCCGAACTCGTGTCCGGTTGCGAGGAAGCTTTGCACGGCAAGGGTTTCGTGCCACCGGAGCCGATGGGGGCCGAACAACGGGAACTCGTCGCCGAAGCCGTCGCGTCCGGTCGTGGCGAGGTGCGGATCACCGCGGCGGGCAAGGTCGTGACCGTCGTGCTCGCGGTGCCGGCCCGCGCCGAACTCCTGGCGCCCGCCGCCGGGGTGCTCGCGCTGAACTCACTGGAAGTCCACGCGGCGGTGCTGCGCGGGCACGACGGGGGACGGGCGGGTGTGTTCACGGCGTCGCCGAAGTTCGGCTCGCTGCCCGACGTCACGTTGCTGCGTGAGCAGTTCGCGCGGGCGGTGGCCGGGACGCTGCCGCTCACGCAACGGCTCGCGGCGAAGGAACGGGACTACGGCGAGACTCCCACGGCGAACGCGAAGGTGATCTGGTTCGACGACGAGACCAGCGGGCAGGACACGGTCGTGGTCGAACTGCGGGCCGCGAACCGGATCGGGCTGCTGTACCGGGTCGCGGGCGCACTGCGCCGATGCGAGGCCGAGGTGCGCTGGGCGAAGGTGGCGACCCTCGGTGGCGCCGTCGTCGACTCGTTCGCCGTCGCGCCGCGGACCGGCCGGGTCGACCAGGCGTGGCGGTCCAAGATCGAAGCCGCGCTGCTGGCGGCCGCTTCTTGACGGCCCCGGAGGCGGGAGCAAAGGTCCCTTGCTCCCGCCCCGGGGTGTCGCGCGAAGTGCGGAGGGTGACGGTGGCAGGATGTGCGCGGTCGAAACCCGAAGGATCCGGAGGGGCGGTGAGCGCGTGCTCGGTCACGAGCAGGACTCACCCGGGCCCCAGCGGACCTCGTTGCCGCCGACCGTCGTCGCCTCCCACTTCCGGGCCTGCGCGGACGACCTCGCCGTCTCCTTGACCGCCTCCGGCACCGCCGCGACCGTTCCCGAGCTGCTCAAGGTGGTCCGGCACCTCGTCGCGGGCCAGCAGGCGCTGGCCATCGCGCTCGAAGGCATGGCGGGCCGGGTCGAGGTGGGCGGCGAGGGCGCGTTGTCCACCGCTCCGCTGGTCGACGTCGAGGTCGTCGCGGAAGTACTCCGAGCGGCCGCCACCGCTGTCGACTGTTCGGCCGAAGCGCTCGCCGAATCACGCCCGTCATTCGAATGTGTGAGCGAATCAGTGGCCCCTGACACCCGTTTGTAGCTGTTCCGCCGCTTCGGCGCGTGGATACGCTGACCTGGCGGAGGTGGGCCATGCGCGCGGTGTGGAAAGGCACGATCGGATTCGGGACCTACGCCATCCCGGTGAAGGCGTACAGCGCGACCGAAGAACACAGCGTCCCCCTCCACCAGGTGCACGAGCCGGACGGCGGCAGGATCCGGGTGAAGTGGGTCTGCGAGGTCGACGGCGCCGAGGTGCCCACGACCGAGATCGCCAAGGGGCACCCCGCTCCCAACGGCGACGTCGTCCTGCTGACCGGCGGTGACTTCGCGTCACTGCTCGCGCCGACCACCCAGTCGATGGACGTCGTCGGCTTCACCCCGGCCGAGCAGGTCGACTCGATGTACTTCTCGCGCAGCTACTACCTCGAACCGGAGCCCTCGGGTACGAAGCCGTACGTGCTGCTGAGCGAGGCGTTGCAGCAGTCCGGGCGCATCGCGATCGTGAAGGTGACGCTGCGGCAGCGCGAGACGCTGGGCGCGCTGCGGGTGCGGGACCAGGTGATCCTGCTCGAGACGATGCTGTGGCCCGACGAGATCCGGCGGCCCGACTTCCCGTTCCTCCACGAGGACGTCGACCTGCGGCGCGGGGAGCTGCGGAACGCGGTCTCGCTGATCGAAGACCTCACGCAGGACTTCGACCCCGCGCGGTACACAGATCGCTACCGGGAAGCGCTCGAAGCGCTCATCCAGGCCAAACTGGACGGCGACGACGTCCTCCAGCCGACCGCCGCCGAGCAGGCCGAGGGCGTGACGCGGCTGCTGGCGGCCTTGCAGCGGAGTGCCGTCGAAGCCGACCGTG
The DNA here is from genome assembly GCF_002234405.1 of Amycolatopsis thailandensis. GTDB lineage: Bacteria > Actinomycetota > Actinomycetes > Mycobacteriales > Pseudonocardiaceae > Amycolatopsis > Amycolatopsis thailandensis. The sequence goes on from NZ_NMQT01000021.1 coordinate 12,122, forward strand.
CCCCGGTCGCGAAGGCCAAGGACGCCGCGGACAAGGCGCGTCAGGCGCGGACGCGGGCGAAGAAGGCTTCGTCGGCCAAAACGCGCGCCGAGACCAGTTGAGTAGTTCTACCCAGGGGTAGTTGGGGGTCTTCACGCTGCCGTGACCCCACGGTGACCGGGCATGGTTATCCCATCGCGCGGAGAGAGCGCGGGGAGCGGAAATCGCCTGGTACTGGGGGTCCGGCGAGACCGAATCCCGCGAAACTCGCCAAGTGTGCTCACGGTCGGCTCGCGGGGAGGCGAGTCTTCCGTAGAGGCTCCGGTACCGGTTTGCGAGGGGCGACCGGTCCCGGAGCCCTGTTTTGCGTTAGAACTGTGGACATGGAAAAGCCGTGGCCAACTTGCATCGTGGAGCAGTGCATCGGCATCCGGATCGGCGCGCACGACCGCTGCCTGGCGCACAGCGAATCCGCGGTCCAAGACGAGTACTTCGCCGGAATCGCGCCGGGTTCGAACGTGGATCTCCGCGGGACGGAACTTTCCGCTTTGCTGATCGACCGCCTTCTATACGTCACACGAATCGATGGTGGACGCTCAGTGTTAGGCGAAGTGGACTTCGCTGAAGTGACCTTGCCGGCAGGCAGGTTTTACCACGTCGATTTCAGTGGTCGTGTCGATTTTGATTCGGCAAGCATTGGTGAGGTCTACTTCATCGGTGCACATTTCGCCGACAGGGTAGATTTCAGGCAGGCGACTTTCGCTCTGGAAGGCATATTTGCGACCGTGAAATTCGGTGGCATGGCCAACTTTCATGAGACATGCTTCAAGGGTGGCGCTATCCTTGATGAGGACACGGTTTTCCTGGATAGTGCTTGGTTTGAGAGTGCAATATTTCTCGACCACTCGTACTTTGGGGGGGTTGGCTTCAACGGTTTCGCCCAGTTCGGTGGAGCAAGGTTTTCCAGTTCTGTTTCGTTTCGGGGCGCAGTCTTCGAAGAATCTGCTCAATTTCAGAATGTTTATTTTGGAGGTCGTTTCGATTTTGCCGAAGTCGTGGTGGCTCAAGAAGCTATTTTCCGCGGTGTTGAATTTGAAAAGGCCGACCTGATGGGGCCAATGTTAGTCGAGAAGTTGACCTTGAAATCCGCTGTCTTTCGGAGAAATATTCGCATCGAAAGTGAGGTGTTGGAGGGCGATGCGCTAGAGGTCGACTGCACGCGAGCGGTATTCGAGGAAGGGGTATCGCTTAGGCTTTCGCGCGCGGAAGTCAAGTTCGACCAGGTGATCCTGCGGAAGCCTTCGACGATCGTCGCGGACACCGCTGCAACTCTGCTCTCCCTGCGGGAAACCGACGTTGCGGACCTCATGCTGACCGACATCTCCCTGTCGGAGTGTCATTTCGCGGGCGCGCATCACCTCGACAAGCTGCGCTTGGAGGGCACCTGCACGTTCGGCTCGTACCGCAATCGCCAGGCCCTCGCCGAGGAACTCGCCTGGCGGAGCGACCGGAACGCGCCGGTCGGCCCCCGCCGCATCGCCGACCTCTACCGCCAGCTCCGCAAGGCGCAGGAAGACAGCAAGAACGAACCCGGAGCCGCCGACTTCTACTACGGCGAGATGGAGATGCGCCGCCACAGCCCCGCGACCCCATGGTCCGAGCGCGTCATCCTCCACCTCTACTGGCTGGTCTCCGGCTACGGCCTTCGCGCGCTAAGAGCCCTCGCGACTCTCGCCGTCCTCATAGCGGTCGTAAGCGTGAGCATGTGGCTGGGCGGCTTCAAGACCACGCCCGTCTTCGGCGACACCTTGATCTACGTCGCCCAGAGCACCGTTTCGCTGGAAACGAAACTGACGTCCCTGCCGAAGGATCTGACGCCGTTCGGCGAGGTGATGCGGCTGGTCATGCGCGTTCTGGGGCCGCTGCTGCTCGGCCTGACGCTGCTGGCCGTCCGCAACCGCGTCAAACGCTGACCTCGGACACCGACTACCCTGGGAAGCCGCCGGTTCGTACCGGCGAGCCACAACGACCCAGCTGGAGCGTGCACACCCGTGTTCGACACCCTCTCCGATCGGCTCACGTCCGCCCTGCAGACCCTGTCTCGCAAGGGCAGGCTCTCCGACGCCGACATCGACGCCACCGCGCGCGAGATCCGTATCGCGCTGCTCGAGGCGGATGTCGCGCTCTCCGTGGTCAAGGACTTCATCGCCCGCATCAAGGAACGCGCCAAGGGCGCCGAGGTGCACGGCGCGCTGAACCCGGCGCAGCAGGTCATCAAGATCGTCAACGAGGAACTCGTCACCATCCTCGGCGGCGAGACCAGGCGGCTCACGTTCGCGAAGAACCCGCCGACGGTCATCATGCTCGCGGGTCTCCAGGGTGCCGGTAAGACGACACTCGCCGGCAAGCTCGCGATGTGGCTGAAGAAGCAGGGCCACGCGCCGATGCTGGTCGCCTGTGACCTCCAGCGCCCCAACGCGGTCACGCAGCTCCAGGTCGTCGGTGAGCGGGCCGGGGTCGCGGTCTTCGCGCCCGAGCCCGGAAACGGTGTCGGCGACCCGGTCGACGTCGCCCGCCGTGCCATCGACGAGGCGAAGCGCGCCCAGCACGACATCGTCCTGGTCGACACCGCCGGTCGTCTCGGTGTCGACGAAGAGCTGATGAAGCAGGCCGCGGACATCCGCGACGCCGTTTCGCCCGACGAGACGCTGTTCGTCGTCGACGCGATGATCGGTCAGGACGCGGTCACCACGGCCGAAGCGTTCCGCGACGGTGTCGGCTTCACCGGCGTCGTGCTCACCAAGCTCGACGGTGACGCCCGCGGTGGTGCCGCGCTTTCGGTCCGCCAGGTCACCGGCCAGCCGATCCTGTTCGCGTCGAACGGCGAGAAGCTCGAGGACTTCGACCTCTTCCACCCGGACCGGATGGCCAGCCGAATCCTCGGCATGGGTGACGTGCTCAGCCTCATCGAGCAGGCCGAGCAGCACTTCGACCAGGAGAAGGCCGAGCAGACCGCGGCCAAGCTCGGCAGCGGCCAGCTCACCCTCGAAGACTTCCTCGAGCAGATGCTCGCGGTCCGCAAGATGGGCCCGATCGGCAACCTGCTCGGCATGCTGCCCGGCGCCGGGCAGATGAAGGACCAGCTCGCGCAGGTCGACGACAAGCAGCTCGACAAGCTGCAGGCGATCATCCGCGGCATGACCCCCGCCGAGCGCGATGATCCGAAGATCATCAACGCCTCCCGCCGGATCCGGATCTCGAAGGGCTCGGGCGTCTCCATCCGCGAGGTCAACGACTTGGTCAACCGGTTCTTCGAGGCGCGCAAGATGATGGCGCAGATGGCGGGCCGCTTCGGCTTCGGCGGCGGAGGCGGCGGCAGCAAGAACCGCAAAGGCAAGAAGGGGAAGAAGGGCAAGGGGCGCGGCCCGACGCAGCCCAAGGTCCGCGGTGGCTTCCCCGGCGGCATGCCGATGCTGCCCCCGGGCGGGATGCCCGGCGGCCCCGGCGGGATGCCCGACCTCTCCCAGCTCGGCGGCATGAACGACGTCCCCGGGTTCGACCCGAAGAAGTTCAAGCTGCCGAAGGACAAGTAGCCCGTGGAGGCGCTGCACCTGGCGGGGGTCGTCCTGCCGGACGGCGAGCACCGTGAGCTGTGGGTCACCGGCGGCCGGATCACCACCGAACCGGTCGCTGGAGCGGAAACCGTCGTCCGTGAAGGCTTTCTCGTACCCGGACTGGTCGACGCGCATTGCCATCCCGGGATCGGCGTCGGCGGTCCGACCACGCTCGAAGAGGCCGCCGCGCAGGCGATCACCGATCGCGACGCCGGGACGCTGCTGATCCGCGACTGCGGGCTGCCGATCGACGTCCGGCCGTTGCAGGAGCGCGCAGACCTGCCGCGGATCATCCGCGCCGGACGGCATCTCGCCCTGCGCAAGCGCTACATCCCCGGTCTGGGCATCGAACTCGAAGACCCTTCCGAGCTGCCGAAGGCGGTCGCCAAACAGGCCCGTGACGGCGACGGCTGGGTCAAGCTCGTCGGCGACTGGATCGACCGCGGCGTCGGCGACCTGGCGCCGCTGTGGCCCGACGACGTCCTCGCCGAGGCCATCGCCGTCGCGCACGCCGAGGGCGCCAAGGTGACGGCGCACGTGTTCGGCCAAGCCGCCTTGCCGGGCCTGATCGGCGCGGGGATCGACTGCCTCGAACACGGCACGGAACTCTCTCCGGACCAGCTGGGCGTCCTCGCCGAACGCGGGGTCGCGCTCGTGCCGACCCTGATCAACATCGAGAACTTCCCCGGCATCGCCGACAAGGCGGGCAAGTACCCGGTCTACGCCGACCACATGCGCGCGCTGCACGCGGGCGTCGGCGAAATGGTCTCGACGGCGATCGAGGCGGGCGTCCGGGTGTACGCCGGAAGCGACGCGGGTGGAATGGTCGAGCACGGCAGGCTCGTCGACGAGATCGAGGCGCTGCACAAGGCAGGCATGTCCGCCGAACAGGCGCTGGCGTCGGCGTCGTGGGCCGCGCGCGAATGGCTCGGCGTGCCGGGGATCGTCGACGGCGCTTCGGCCGACCTGCTCGTCTACCCGTCCGATCCGCGTGAGGATCTCGCGGTGCTGCGGCATCCGAGTCACATCGTGCTGCGTGGCAAGATCTACGCCTGACCCGCCTCCATCCGTGACCGGAGCGGTACCTAGCGTGGAGGCGTGGTGGACGACGGACAAGCTCGCGAGCGCTTGGTGCTCGGAGCGCATTGGGGGTTCGTAGCGTTCTTCGCGGGCATCGCCGGATACCACCTCGTCACGCTCGTCATGAGCTTCTTGCTGTCAGGCCGCTTCGGCGGTTACGACCCGCTCGAACTCCGTGACGTCGGCCCGCTGCTGATCCTCGCGTTCCTGCCGACCCTCGTGCTCGGCCTCGGCCCCGCCATCGGCTCTCGCGTCTGGGGGCAAGGGCTCCGCACGGACTTCGGGCTCAGACCCACCTGGCGCGACGTCCGGATCGGGCTCGCCTGCGGGGCGGCCGCGCTCGCCGCCGGCTACCTCCTCAACCTGCTCCTGCTGGCCGTCTACGGGACCGACGGCGACGACAGGACCTTCTCCGACGTCTCGCCGAGCCCGATCACGGAACTGTCGGGTACCGCCGATGGGGATACGATCTGGCTGGTACTGGCCGCGGTCATCGTCGTCCTCGCCGCTCCGGTCACCGAAGAACTGCTCTTCCGCGGCACGCTCTGGAACGCGATGGGCTTCCACCGCCTGCCATCGTGGGTGATCCTGCTGGTCACCGCGCTGGTGTTCGCCCAGCTGCACGGGGAAGCCGCGCGCACGATCGCGCTGTTCGGCCAGGGCATCGCCATCGGCCTCGCCCGCTATCTTTCCGGCCGGGTGAGCGCGGCCGTCATCGCGCACGCCGCCAACAACCTCCCTCCGGCTGTATTGCTCTTCGCGGCGAGGTGACCGCCGCCGGAGGCGGTTAGAGTCTGTGAGTAACCGAACGATCACCGGAGGATCGGCGTGACCGTATCTCAGCCCAGGGAGCCGATCCCCGAGGCCGCGCCGCCGGACGAAGTCATCGCCGGAGGTGAGGTGGCCGCGCCCGGCACACCACCGCCGCATCGCTGGGGATTCGGGGCCTTCCTGCTGGTGGAGGCCGTCCTGCTGGCGTCGGCGGCGTTCATCAGTGTCCTGCTCGGTGACGTCCAGCCCGGCCAGCCCCTGCCGATGCGCATGGTGCTGCTGGGCACGATGGTGCCGACGATGATCGCGGCCGGTGTCGCGCTGCTGATCACCCGGCTGCGGGGCAACGGCCCGCTCGTCGACCTGCGGATCGGCTGGAGCTGGGCCGACGTCAAGGTCGGCCTCAAACTCGGGGTGCTGGGGCTCGGGTTCACCTCGCTCGCCGCCTGGGCCTGGACGCAGATCGTGGGCAACGAGAACGCGACCTCGGCGATCAGCGCGCTCGTGGAAGACCGGCGGATGTCGGTCTCGGCGGCCGTCGTGATGTTCATCTACCTGTGGCTGGTCGGGCCGATCTGCGAGGAGATCATCTACCGCGGCCTGCTGTGGGGAGCGGTCGAACGGCTGACCTGGCGCACCGAACGCTGGGGGAGGATCGCGGCGTTCCTGGTCTCCACGGCCGTTTTCGCGGCGAGCCACCTCGAACCGCTGCGCACCACGTTGCTGCTGGTGATCGCGATCCCGATCGGACTGGCCAGGGTGTTCACCGGACGGCTGCTCGGCAGCGTGGTCGCCCATCAGGTGAACAACTTCCTCCCGGCCGTGACGATCCTGCTCGCCTCGCTCGGGATAGCCGCGTTCTGACAGTCAGTTGGCGTCTGGCAGAATGTTCGCTTGCCTGCTTTGGCCGGACCCTCTCACCGCGCCCGAGCTCACCCTTCGGGTGTGCGCAGCCGTGTCCCCACGCGGCAGGCGTGCGCCTTCCACATGCATCAGAGAGAACTGAGGAGTACCCACACCCGTGGCCGTCAAGATCAAGCTGCAGCGTCTCGGCAAGATCCGTGCGCCGTACTACCGCATCATCGTCGCCGACGCGCGCACCCGCCGTGATGGCAAGGCCATCGAGACGATCGGCAAGTACCACCCCAAGGAAGAGCCGAGCTTCATCGAGGTCGACACCGAGCGGGCCCAGCACTGGCTGTCCGTCGGCGCCCAGCCGACCGAGCCGGTCCAGCGCATCCTCGAGATCACCGGTGACTGGCAGAAGTTCAAGGGCCTGCCGGGCGCCGAGGGCACCCTGAAGGTCGCCGAGCCGAAGCCGTCGAAGCAGGACCTGTTCAACGCCGCGCTCGCCGCCGCCGGTGACTCGGCCTCCGCCGAGGCCACCACGCCGAAGAAGAAGTCCGCCCCGAAGAAGGCCGAAGCCGACAAGGCCGAAGCCGCCGAGGGTGACAAGGCCGAGGCGTGAGCTTCCTCGCTGACTCCCTCGAGCACCTGGTGCGCGGGATCGTCGACAACCCGGACGAGGTCCGGGTCGAGCTGCTGACCACGCGTCGTGGCCGCACGCTCGAGGTGCACGTGCACCCCGACGATCTCGGCAAGGTGATCGGCCGGGGCGGTCGTACCGCGACCGCCCTGCGCACCGTCATGGGCGGCATCGGTGGCCGCGGCGTCCGTGTGGACGTCGTCGACACCGATCGCTGACCAAGGACCAACGGGATGGACGTCGTAGTCGGCCGGATCGCCAAGGCGCACGGAATCCGCGGGGAACTCGCGGTGGACGTGCGCACGGACTCGCCGGAACAGCGGTTCGCGGTCGGTTCGGCCGTCACGACGAAGCTGCGTGACGGCAGCAGCAGGAACCTCACCATCGCAGCCGCCCGCGAACACAGCGGGCGGCTGCTGGTGCGTTTCGAAGAGGTGCTGACCAGGGACGTCGCGGAAACCCTCCGCGGCGCGCTGCTGATCGCCGACACCTCGACGCTGCCGCCGACCGAAGACCCCGACGAGTTCTACGACCACGAACTCGAAGGCCTGCGGGCCGAACTCACCGACGGCACGGTCGTCGGCAAGGTGCTCGAAATCGTGCACTCACCCGCCGGGGAACTGCTGTCGATCGAGCACGACGGACGCGAGGTGCTGGTGCCGTTCGTGAAGGCGATCGTCCCGGCCGTCGACGTCGCGGGCGGCCGCGTGGTCCTCGACCCGCCGGAAGGCCTGCTGGACGCCTGATGCGCCTCGACGTCGTCACGATCTTCCCCGAATACCTCGACCCGCTCCGCGCCGCGCTGCTCGGCCGCGCGATCGACCGCGGCCTCATCGAGGTCGGCGTGCACGACCTGCGGAACTGGACGCACGACGTCCACCGCGCGGTCGACGACGCGCCGTACGGCGGCGGACCCGGCATGGTGATGAAACCGCAGATCTGGGGCCCCGCCCTGGACGACGTCTGCGGCGAGAACACCCGTCTCGTGGTCCCCACCCCCGCCGGCCGTCCGTTCACGCAGGCCATGGCCCACCAGTACGCCGCCGAGGAACACCTGGTGTTCGCGTGCGGCCGCTACGAAGGCATCGACCAGCGGGTGATCGACGACGCCGCGAAGCGGATGCCCGTCGACGAGGTCTCCATCGGCGACTACGTGCTCGTCGGCGGCGAGGCCGCGGTCCTGGTGATGGTCGAGGCCGTCGTCCGGCTGCTGCCCGGTGTGCTCGGCAACGCCCGCTCCGCCGAAGAGGACTCGTTCTCAGACGGCCTGCTCGAAGGCCCCAGCTACACCCGGCCCGAGGTCTGGCGCGACCTGGCCGTACCGGACGTCCTGCGCTCCGGGAACCACGCGCTGATCGACCGCTGGCGCCGCGACCAGGCGCTGGAACGCACCGTGCGGCGCAGGCCCGAACTGATCGGGCTCCTGCCGGAAGGTAGTCTCGACAAGCACGATCTCAAGGTCCTCGACCGGTTGGGCGAGGACACCGGCCAGGCCGGGTCAACCACCTGAGTGCCGGTCTGCAATACTTGACAGGTTGGCGTGAGCAGACGCGCGAATTTGTACTTCGGACACTGTCCGTCGTAAAACCGCGAGGTCGGCCGGAACGCCATAGCCCCCGGGTAGGTCGCAGTGCCCGACACTGCGCGCCCAAGCTGTACGTAAGCCATACGAAGACGAGGACGGACCACCGATGAACACCCTGGACGCGCTGGACGCGCAGTCACTGCGTTCCGACATCCCGGACTTCCGACCGGGCGACACGCTCAAGGTTCACGTCCGCGTCATCGAGGGCAACCGCGAGCGTAACCAGATCTTCCAGGGCGTCGTGCTGCGTCGCCAGGGCGGCGGCATCCGCGAGACCTTCACGGTCCGCAAGGTGTCGTTCGGCATCGGCGTGGAGCGCACCTTCCCGGTGCACTCGCCGAACATCGCCGAGGTCGAGGTCTTCAAGCGCGGCGACGTCCGCCGCGCGAAGCTGTACTACCTCCGTGAGCTTCGCGGCAAGGCCGCCAAGATCAAGGAACGCCGCGAAAACCGCGAGACGACCTCCGCCAAGTAGGTAGCCACTCGGTTACAGGTAACCTGGCGTCGTGGTCGAACCCGTGTCCCAGAACACCTCCGAAGACGAACCCGATCGCCCCGACGAGGAGCGCCCCACCCGGGCCTCCCGACGGGGCCGATCCGGTTCCAAGAAATTCGGCAAGGTCAACAAGAAGCGGTCGTTCTGGAAGGAACTGCCGATCCTGATCGTCGTCGCGCTCGTGCTGACGATCCTGATCCAGCAGTTCCTCGCCAAGGTCTACATGATCCCCTCGGGATCCATGGAGACCACCCTGCACGGCTGCGCCGGGTGCACGGGCGACCGGATCCTGGTCGACCGGATCACGTACGACTTCACCGATCCCGGCCCGGGTGACGTGGTGGTCTTCAAGGGACCGCCCGCCTGGGCAGGCGAGATCGAGACGCCGGAGTCCAGCAACATCTTCGTCACCGGCTTCCGCGCGCTCGGTTCGCTGATCGGGTTCGCGCCGCCGGACGAGCGCGACTTCGTCAAGCGGATCATCGCGGTCGGCGGTCAGACGGTGCAGTGCTGCGACAACAACCGGGTCGTCGTGGACGGCAAGGCGCTAGACGAGCCGTACATCCACTGGGAAGAGGGCTTGCCGCCCACCCAGAAGACGTTCGACCCGGTCAAGGTGCCCGCCGGATACGTCTGGGTCATGGGCGACAACCGCAACAACTCGAGCGACTCCCGGTTCCAGGGCGGCGGAGGCGTGAACGGCGCCGTCCCGGTCGACAACATCATCGGCAAGGCGCGTGTCATCGTGCTCCCGCCCGGCCGCTGGGGTGGCGTTTCGGATCACAACCCGCAGGCGAACGCGCAGCCGCTGGCGCTCGGAGCGCCGGCCTGGCAGCAGGGGCTTCCCCTGGGCGTCGGCATCGCCGCGGCGTGGCCCGTGGTGTTCCTCGGCAGGCGGATGTCGTCCGGAGTGCGCAAGGCGGTCGACCGGAGGCGGTAAGGCCTTGAGAGTTCCTGTTCCGCTCACACCGGCCGATCCGCTTCGGCCGCCGCGGGCAGTGGTGCGTGGCGACCTCTTCTGGGGTTTGCAGGGTGCGCTGGACCGGCGGGGCCTCGGCCCCGTGGCCGGAGTCGACGAGGCAGGGCGCGGTGCTTGCGCCGGCCCGCTCGTCGTGGCCGCCTGTGTCCTGCGCCCCGGTGACGCCGCCCGCCTGCCCGAGCTCACCGACTCGAAGGTGCTCACGGCCAAGGCCCGCGACCGGGTCTACGACCGGATCGTGAAGCGTGCCGTCGACTACGCGGTCATCGTCATCCCGGCGGCCGAGGTCGATCTGTTCGGCATCCACGTCATGAACCTCGAAGGCATGCGGCGTGCCGTTTCGGCGCTGCGGGACACGCCGGGCTACGTCCTGACCGATGGCTTTCGCGTGTCCGGGCTGCCCGCCCCGAGCGTCCCGGTGATCAAGGGGGACAAGGCCGTCGCGTGCGTGGCGGCGGCGTCCGTGCTGGCCAAGGTCACACGCGACCGGATCATGGGCGACCTGCACGACGTCCACCCGCACTACGGTTTCGACGTGCACAAGGGGTACAGCACCACCGACCACAGCGCGGCGCTGCACACTCACGGTCCGAGTCCGGTGCATCGCTGGTCGTACGCCAACGTGGCCACCGCGGCCGCCGCGCACCGGGTGCGACCGCCTCACCCGGTCGTGCTGACCGTCGCCGCGCTGGAAAACCCGAGCGTGCCGATACGTGCCCTCGGCCCGTACGTGGGTAACAATGAACGCTCCGCCGCTGGAGTAGCAGCAGAATCGCGAGGAGGGGCGCGGATTTCATGAGCGCAGAGGATCTCGAGAAGTACGAGACCGAGATGGAGCTCTCGCTTTACCGCGAGTATCGCGACATAGTCGGCCAGTTCTCGTACGTGGTGGAGACCGAGCGGCGGTTCTATCTGGCCAACGCCGTCGACGTGCAGGTGCGCGACGGCGGCGGCGAGGTGTACTTCGAGGTCCGGATGTCCGACGCGTGGGTCTGGGACATGTACCGGCCCGCCAGGTTCGTCAAGCACGTCCGGGTCATCACGTTCAAGGACGTCAACGTCGAGGAACTCGACAAGCCCGATCTTCGCCTGCCTGAGGACGGTCCGTTCTCAGGCTGATCTTTCGGAAGTACGTGAAGGCCCCCTTCACCGCGCCAGACGCGGTGAAGGGGGCCTTCACGTACTTGTGGGCGCCCTAGCACAAGCTCCGACGATTTCCGGCCCGGAAGCTCTCACGGCGGCCGAGTTGTCCACAACACCCCGGTTATCCACAGGCGGGCGAATCAGGCCTGTCCGGCGGCCCGTCACCCTGGCAGCGTTGATCGCACACGCACCGTGATGATCGCTGAGGGGGGATCGAGATGATGGGCACGGCCGAACAACCGTCCGCCGGCGCTTCGCACATCGAGCTGGGCAGATGGGGTGAAGAACTCGCGGTCCGGCATCTGGAGAAGACGGGTTACGTGGTCCTGAGCCGCAATTGGCGTTGCCGCGACGGCGAATTGGATCTTGTCGCGACCGACCGGAAACGCCTCGTCTTCTGCGAGGTGAAGACGAGGTCGGGGCTGGGCTACGGCGCGCCGGCCGAGGCGGTGACCCCGGCCAAGGCGGACCGCATCCGCCGTCTCGCGCACCAATGGCAGCGCACGTTCATGCTCCGCTGGTGTCCGGTCCGCTACGACATCATCGCGATCGTCGCCCGTCCGGACGCCCGGCCGCACGTGCGGCACATCAAGGCGGCGTTCTGAATGGCGCTGGCGAAAGCCTGGTCCGTCGCGTTGCTGGGCGTCGACGGCAGGATGATCGAGATCGAGGCCGACATCGGTGGCGGGGCGCCGAAGGTGACGATGGTGGGGCTGCCCGACATCGGGCTGAAAGAGGCCAAGGACAGGGTCCGCTCCGCCGTCCGCAACTCGGGCGAGACCTGGCCGGACGAGCGGGTCATCCTCGGCCTGTCCCCGGCCAACCTGCCGAAGGTGGGGTCCGGCTACGACCTGGGCATCGCGGCGGCGGTCATGGCCGCGACGGGGTCGGTTCCGGCCACGAAACTGCTGCACACCGTGCTGCTGGGCGAACTCGCCCTCGACGGCAGGGTGCGGGCCGTCCGCGGCGTCCTGCCGGGATTGCTCGCGGCGCGCAACGCCGGGTACCGGAGGGCGGTCGTGCCCGCCGAGTCGTTGTTCGAGGCCGCCCTCGTGGACGGCCTGGAAATCGGCGGCGTGGCCCGGCTGAGCGATTTCGTGGGCTGGCTCAAGGGGGAAGGGGAGCTCGTCCGGCCTGAGCCGTTCACCCTCCAAGAGCCGACGCTGGTGCCCGACCTCGCCGATGTCGTGGGACAGCCGGAAGCGCGGTGGGCGCTGGAGGTGGCCGCGGCGGGCGGGCATCACCTGCTCATGACCGGTCCGCCCGGGGTGGGCAAGACGATGCTCGCGAAACGCCTCCCCGGTCTCCTACCGCGACTGTCCGCCGAAGAGTCGTTGCAGGTCACCGCCGTCCACTCGATCGACGGTTCGCTTTCCCGGTCCGAACCGCTGATCACCGTGCCGCCGTTCGTCGCGCCGCACCATTCGATCAGCGTCCCCGCGCTGATCGGCGGTGGCAGCGGTCTCGCCGTTCCCGGCGCCATCAGCCGGGCGCACCGGGGCATCCTGTTCCTCGACGAGGTCTGCGAATTCGGCCCGGAACGGCTGGAGTCGCTGCGCACGGTCCTGGAAGAGGGCGAAGTACGGATCGCGCGGATCAAGGGCGCCGTGCGGTACCCGGCCCGGTTCCAGCTGGTGCTGGCGACCAATCCTTGTCCTTGCGCTCCGGCGAAGGAGGCCGATTGCGTCTGCTCGGCGTCCGCGCGGAGGCGGTACTTGGGGAGGCTGTCCGGACCGTTACTCGATCGGGTGGATCTGCGGGTCCGGTTGCGTCCGCTTTCAGCGCTCAGCGCGCATCTGAGTGAGCCGCCCGAAGCGTCGGCGGCCGTCCGGGAACGGGTTCTGGAGGCGCGCGAGCGAGCCGGAAAACGCTGGGCGGAGCACGGCTGGCCGACGAACGCGGAGGTGCCCGGCCCGGTGCTGCGCCGCGAGTTCGCGCTGCCGCCGCAGGTCACGGCGTTGCTGGACCGTGCGCTGGAGCGGGGCGCGATCACCGCGCGCGGCGCGGACCGCTGCCTTCGCATCGCTTGGACGCTCGCCGATCTGAGGGGCACCGACAAGCCGGAGGCGGACGAGGTCGCGGCCGCGTTGAACTTCCGAGAGAGGTCATCCGGATGAGTGAACTCGACGCCGAGCGGATCGCGCGGTCGTATCTCCTGCGCGTGGCCGAGCCTCCGGCGCCCGCTTTGGTCGGTTTCGTGGGCGAACACGGCCCGGTCGTCGCCGCGGAACGAGTGTCGCGGGCGGATTGCCCGCCGAAGGTGCGTGACGAGACGGCCGCCCGGCGCGCGCACGACTACGCCGAGCGCGATCTGGAGCGGGCTGCCGCCGCCGAGACCAGGCTCGTCATCCCCGAAGACGGCGAATGGCCGGCTTGGCCCTTGCTTTCGCTGGCCGTCGCCCAAGGCAGGGGCGTCTCCGGTGTGGCGCCGCCACTGGCACTGTGGGTGCGAGGTCCGGCCAGGCTCGACGAGGCGGTGGATCAGGCGATCGCGATCGTCGGCGCCCGTGCGGCGACCGGATACGGCGAGCACAACGCGGCCGAGCTGGGTTACCACTTGGCGAGCCGGGGAATCCCGGTGTTCTCGGGAGCGGCGTACGGCATCGACGGCGCGGCTCATCGGGGCGCGCTGAGCGCCGACGGCACGACGGTCGCCCTGCTCGGCTGCGGGATCGACGCCGGGTACCCGGCGCAGCACACGACCTTGTTGCGCACCATCGGGAAGACCGGCGCGGTGGTGAGCGAGTATCCGCCGGGCACCTCGCCCGCGAGGCATCGCTTCCTCGTCCGCAACAGGCTCATCGCCGCGCTCACGGAAGGGACGGTCGTGGTCGAGGCGGGCAGGCGCAGCGGCGCGCGGAACACCGCCGGTACGGCAAGGGCGCTGGGCAAGGTCGTGATGGCGATGCCAGGGCCGGTGTCCTCGGGGATGTCGGCCGGCTGCCACGCGCTGATCCGCGAAGGCGAGGCCACGCTGGTGACCTCGGTCGACGAGATCCTGGAGACCGCGGGGCGGCTGGGTGAGCCGGGCGCGGATCCGGCGAAACCGCGACGCCGCACCGACCGGCTCGGTCCGGAAGCACTCCGCGTGCACGACGCGCTGTCCGAACGGTCGCCGAGACCCGAGGAACGGATCGCGGCCGAGTCCGGCGTTCCGATCGAGCGTGTCCGCGCGCTGCTCCCCGAACTGGAATTCGACGGCTTCGCGGAAAGAAGTGACACAGGGTGGCGAAGACGGCCTACCAAGACCTGACTGGCCTACACCCGAGACGCCATCCCGGCACGATCCGACCACGGACACCGCATCAGGGTGCGGCGATACTTGACCATCCGCCGTACATCGCGCAGCGTGATCGGCATGCCGTCGACCGAAGGTCCCCACGGCACGGGAAAACGCGCCCGCAGACCCGATCTGCGCGCCGCCCGTGCGGCGCTTCCGGAGCCCGTCCGGAAGCTGATCGACGACTACGAGCGTCATCTTTCCCTGGAGCGCGGGCTTTCCGCGCATACGGTGCGTGCCTATCTCGGCGACGTGGTCTCGCTGCTGGGTTTCGTGGACGGGAACGGCGGCCGGTTCGAGGATCTCGACATCGGGACACTGCGTGGCTGGCTTGCCCGGCAACGCGAGGACGGCGCCAGCCGGACGACCCTGGCCAGGCGCGCGGCCGCGGCCCGCACTTTCACCGCGTGGGCCCACCGGGGCGGGGCGCTCGCGTCCGACCCGGGCGGGCGGCTGGTGGCGCCGCGTGCGCACCGCAAGCTGCCCGGGGTCCTCCGCGCGGAACAGGCGAACGAGGTCATGCGCTCCTCAGCCGCCGGTGCCGAACAGCGGGACCCGGTCGCCTTGAGGGACAGTGCCATCGTGGAACTGCTCTACGCGACCGGTGTGCGGGTCTCGGAACTGTGCGGGCTGGACGTCGGCGACGTCGATTTCTCCCGCAGGGTGGTGCTTGTGCTGGGCAAGGGCGGTAAGGAACGCGTCGTGCCGTTCGGCGTCCCCGCCGAAACGGCCATGCGGGTGTGGCTCGACGAGGGCAGAGGAAAGCTCGCCGTCGAGACGAAGGGGCCGGCCGAAGCCGCGCTCTTCCTGGGGGCGCGAGGGGGCAGGCTCGATCCGCGGGCGGCCCGCCGGGTCGTCCACGACGCCGTCGGCTCGGTTCCCGGCGCGAACGACATGGGGCCGCACGGCCTGAGGCATTCGGCGGCCACTCATCTGCTCGAAGGCGGTGCCGATCTTCGAAGCGTTCAGGAACTGCTTGGTCACGCTACGCTGGCCACAACGCAGCTCTACACTCATGTGACCGTCGATCGGCTGAAGGCGATCCACGACCGCGCGCACCCCCGGGCCCGATGATGCCGGGGAGAACTCGGCAGGTGACCCGGCGGCCCGAACCGGCGGCGCACGCGCATCCGCACGAGCACGGAGAACACGCTGAGTCGCATGCTGAGAACGGCGGTCCGATGACCGTCGACCCACATGTCACCGAAGCCGCCGGGAAGCACCGTCCCGGCGGGAGCGGTCCTGCCGTCGCGCCCGGAGCGCGGACGGCCTACGAGGTGGACGCCGGGATCCAGGCGTTGTGGCGGGAGTTCACCGAGTCGCCGGACCAGATCGTGCGCGACAGGCTCGTCCTGCACTACGCCCCGCTCGTCAAGTACGTCGCCGGCCGGGTCGGCACCGGGTTGCCGACCCACGTCGACGTCGGCGACCTGATCCAGTCCGGGATCTTCGGCCTGGTCGACGCGATCGAGAAGTTCGAACCCGCCAGGGGCCTGCGGTTCGAGACCTACGCCATGCAGCGCATCCGGGGCGCCATCCTGGACGATCTCCGTTCCCAGGACTGGGTGCCCAGGGCGGTGCGCAGCAAGGCCCGCGAGGCCGAGCGCGCGCTGGAACGCCTCGGTGCCCGCCTGAACCGCACGCCGACCGACGCCGAGCTGGCGGCCGAGCTCGAAATCAGCGTCGACGACCTGCGCGAGTTCTACGGCCAGCTCCAGCTCACCAGCGTCATCGCGCTGGAAGACCTCGTCGCCGCGGGCAAGGACAGTGGCTCGCTGGTCGACACGCTGCCCGATGACGGGGCCGTCGACCCGGTGGCCGTCCTGGTCGACCAGGACAACCGCCGCCAGCTGGCGCAGGCGATCGCCCAGCTCACCGAACGCGACCGGATCGTGGTCGGTCTCTACTACTTCGAGAGCCTGACGCTCGCCGAGATCGGCAAGGTCCTCGGCGTCACCGAGTCCCGGGTCAGCCAGCTGCACACCCGCGCCGTCATGCGCCTGCGCGCGAAACTGGTCGAGCAGACCTGACGGCCACGGCCGCCGACGTGTCGTCCGTCCAGACACGCGTGTCGTCCGTCTGATCACGCGCGATCTCTGTTGGCAACCGCCGCTCGACGCGACCCCGGAGCACCTCCTGGACGTCATTCCGGTGAGACACGCTGACGGCCATGATCGGACGGGGCCTCGCGTGATCAAAGGCGGATCTCTCGTGATCGGGCACGGGACACGTGTGTTCGGAGCCGGGACTCGTGTGATCGGGCGCGGGACACGTGTGCTTGCGGACGGATCTCGCGAGGCCAGGGCGGGTCTCGTGTGATGGGGCCGGTGCGACTCGCGTGGCCAGGGCGAGACTCGCGTGCTCGGGCGGGGACTCGCGCGACGCGGGGCCGGACGACACACGTGATCAGGTGGCCGACACGCGTGATTGGGCGGACGACACCCGTGCTCGGGAGCGGGACTTGCGTGGCCAGGGGCGGGATTCGTGTGATCAGGGCCGGGACTCGCGTGACCAGAGGCGGGACTTGCGTGGCCAGGGCCGCAGCTCGTGTGATCAGAGGCGGGACTCACGTGATCGGGGGCGGGACTCGCGTGATTGGAGGCGGGACTTGCGTGATTGGAGGCGGGACTCGCGTGGCCAGGGGCGAGGCTCGTGTGATCGGGGGCGGGACTTGCGTGACCAGAGGCGGAACTCGTGCGATCAACTGGGCGGCAGCCGTGGGTAGTGGACGGAAGCGTGCTCAGCCGGGCGGAACACCTGGCGAAGGTTCCGGGACAGGGGTCAGTCTCCTTCCCACGGTTTGAGGCGGATCTCGGACGGTTCGCCGATCAACGCGAGCGGATCGACGTACTCCGCGCCCCGCCGGACACCGAAATGCAAGCAAGCCGGCTCGGGGCAGCCAGGATGGCCGGCGACGAGCGTTCCGAGCACTTGGCCCCGGTAGACCTGATCACCCGCGGTGACCGTCGGACTGAGGGGTTGGTAGGTGGTGTGCAGGCCTCCTTCGTGATCGATCGAAACCACCCCGCGGCCCGCCACCTGCCCGGCGAACATCACCACTCCTTCGGCGGCCGCGAGCACGTTCGTACCCGGTGCGGCGGCGAGGTCGACGCCCCGGTGGCCGGGACCGTACGGCGTCGATGGCGGCTCGAAGTACCTGGTGACACTGGGTGCCGACGAGAGCGGCCAGGAGAGGCGTCCTTGCGGAGAGGGCGCGCCTCTGGCCGTTCCCGGCATCGTCGAAGCGGTCAAGAGCGCGAGCACGGTCGCAAGGATCGTGAGGCGGGGAAGGCGTCGAGGACGCCCCGGGCGGCGGTGCCTGCCGCCGGTGCGGTCGATCGCGAAGGAATGCCTGGTGACGGGGCGGGAACAGGATGTCGTGGTCATGTTTTCCAGCTTGGGGGGACGGCGTGGCGAGCGGGGCGCGCCGGGGGAATCTGTGGATAACCGGGGCGGTTGTGGACAACCCCTCTCATCAGGGGCTGCCGGTGCGGTACCCGGTGGCGACAGGGAGTAGACTCTTTTGCGCGGTCCGCGGCAGTGGACTGACTTCGCGTGCACGTGCGCGCTCCCGATGGCCGATCTCCTCACGGAGGGTCAGGACAAGCGGGGGCACACGGCCCGGCGGTCCTTGGGGTTACTCGACTTCCGGGTCCGGGCCCGAGCATCTGCACCAGGGCGATCGGCCACCCGGCCGAGAGCGACGAACCGAGCAAGCGCGTTCCGGCCAGGCCGGGCGCGCACGACACAGAAGAGGTTGATTCCGGCAATGGCCGTCGTCACCATGAAGCAGCTGCTCGACAGCGGCGTGCACTTCGGGCACCAGACCCGTCGGTGGAACCCGAAGATGAAGCGCTACATCTTCACCGAGCGCAACGGCATCTACATCATCGACCTGCAGCAGACGCTGACGTACATCGACCGTGCGTTCGAGTTCATCAAGGAAACCGTCGCGCACGGCGGCACCATCATGTTCGTCGGCACGAAGAAGCAGGCCCAGGAAGCCATCGCCTCCGAGGCCTCCCGCGTGGGCATGCCCTACGTGAACCAGCGCTGGCTCGGCGGCATGCTGACCAACTTCCAGACGGTGCACAAGCGTCTCCTCCGCCTGAAGGAGCTCGAGTCGCAGGAGCAGACCGGCGGCTTCGCCGGCCTGACCAAGCGCGAGATCCTCACGCTCACCCGTGAGAAGGACAAGCTCGAGAAGACCCTCGGCGGTATCCGCGACATGGCCAAGGTGCCGAGCATCGTGTGGATCGTCGACACGAAGAAGGAGCACATCGCCGTCGGCGAGGCTCGCAAGCTGAACATCCCAGTCGTCGCGATCCTGGACACCAACTGCGACCCCGACGAGGTCGACTACCCGATCCCGGGTAACGACGACGCGATCCGTTCGGCCGCGCTGCTGACCAAGGTCGTGGCCGAGGCCGCCGCCGCCGGTCTGATGGCCCGCTCCAGCCGCAACGGTTCCTCCGCCGACGCCAAGCCCGAGGCGGGCGTCGCCACGGACGAGCCGCTGGCCGAGTGGGAGAAGGAGCTGCTCGCCGGCTCCGAGACCGCCGCCGCGGACGCCAAGGAAGCCGCCGCCGCGACCGGCGCGACCACCGAGGCCCCGGCCGAGCAGGCCACCGCCTCCTCCTGATCCACCCGCTCGTGGGGCCGCCTCCGGGCGGCCCCACGAGTACCTCCCCAAAAGACTTTCTCGTACCTGAAAAGGACGGATACACCCACGATGGCGAACTACACCGCCGCAGACGTGAAGCGTCTCCGCGAGCTGACCGGCTCCGGCATGATGAACTGCAAGAAGGCGCTTGAGGAGAACGACGGCGACTTCGACAAGGCCGTCGAGTTCCTGCGCATCAAGGGCGCCAAGGACGTCGGCAAGCGCGCCGAGCGCGCCACCGCCGAGGGCCTCGTCGCCGGTGACGGCGGCGTCCTGATCGAGCTCGACTCCGAGACCGACTTCGTCGCGAAGAACGAGGACTTCCAGGCTCTCGCCGCGAAGATCGTCGAGGTCGCGAAGGCCGAGAAGACCAGCGACGTCGAGAAGCTGAAGGCCGCCTCGCTCGACGGCAAGACCGTCGACGAGCAGGTCCAGGAGCTGGCCGCCCGTATCGGTGAGAAGCTCGAGCTGCGCCGTGTCGCCGCCTACGAGGGCACCACCACCACGTACCTGCACCGTCGCGGTGCGGACCTTCCCCCCGCCGTCGGCGTGCTCATCGAGTACACCGGTGAGGGCGAAGCCGCCGCCGAGGCCGCTCGTGGCGCCGCCATGCAGGTCGCCGCGCTCAAGGCCAAGTACCTCACCCGCGAAGAGGTCCCGGCCGAGATCGTCGAGAACGAGCGCCGCGTCGCCGAGGCGACAGCCCGCGAAGAGGGCAAGCCGGAGCAGGCCATGCCCAAGATCATCGAGGGCAAGGTCAACGCCTACTACAAGGACAACGTCCTGCTCGAGCAGCCGTCGGTCAAGGACAACAAGAAGACCGTCAAGGCCCTGCTCGACGAGGCCGGCGTGGCCGTGAGCCGGTTCGCCCGGTTCGAGGTCGGCCAGGCCTGATCCAGGCGCGGAACACAAAGAACCACCACTGTGCCCCGTCTCCGTCCATCGGGGACGGGGCACAGTCGGGTTTCAGAGCATTAGGGAGGGCGACATGGGTGTCCGGGTCGAAGGCGGATACCGGCGGGTGCTGCTGAAACTGGGCGGCGAGATGTTCGGCGGCGGTTCCATCGGGGTTGATCCGGATGTGGTGCACTCGGTCGCCCAGCAGATCGCCGACGTCGCACGCACGGGGGTGCAGATCGCCGTCGTGATCGGCGGCGGCAACTACTTCCGCGGCGCGGAACTGTCGCAGCGCGGCATGGACCGTGACCGCGCCGACTACATGGCGATGCTCGGCACCGTCATGAACTGCCTGGCGTTGCAGGACTTCCTGGAGAAGGAGGGCCTGCCCACCCGCGTGCAGACCGCCATCACCATGGGGCAGGTCGCCGAGCCGTACATCCCGCGCCGCGCCGAGCGTCACCTGGAGAAGGGCCGCGTCGTCATCTTCGGCGCCGGGGTCGGCATGCCGTACTTCTCGACCGACACCGCCGCCGCGCAGCGCGCGCTCGAACTCGGCTGCGAAGCCGTCTTGATGGCGAAGGCCGTCGACG
The DNA here is from genome assembly GCF_002234405.1 of Amycolatopsis thailandensis. Classification (GTDB taxonomy): domain Bacteria; phylum Actinomycetota; class Actinomycetes; order Mycobacteriales; family Pseudonocardiaceae; genus Amycolatopsis; species Amycolatopsis thailandensis. The sequence goes on from NZ_NMQT01000021.1 coordinate 32,688, forward strand.
GCGTCTACACCGCGGACCCGAAGAGCGACCCGACCGCCGAGATGTTCCACGAGATCAGCCACCGCGAGGTGCTGGAGCGGGACCTCAAGGTCGCCGACGCCACCGCGTTCAGCCTGTGCATGGACAACAACATGCCGATCATCGTGTTCAATCTGCTCACCGAGGGGAACATCGCTCGTGCGGTCAGTGGTGAGAGGATCGGCACCCTGGTCGACACCCCCGCCGACGGGGTGTCCGCGTAGTCCTGCTCTGATCTCCGTAATCGGTACGCATACACAACAACGGGAGTTGCCGTGATCGACGAGACCCTCCTCGACGCCGAGGAGAAGATGGAAAAAGCGGTGTCCGTCGCCAAGGAGGACCTGTCGTCGGTACGCACCGGCCGGGCCCACCCCGGGATGTTCTCGCGCGTTGTCGTCGACTACTACGGCGCGCCGACCCCGCTGAACCAGCTGGCGGGCGTCAACATCCCCGAAGCCCGGATGGCGCTGGTCAAGCCTTACGACCAGACCTCGCTCAACGCCATCGAGAAGGCGATCCGCGAGTCGGACCTCGGCGTGAACCCGAGCAACGACGGCAACGTGATCCGCATCGTCATCCCGCAGCTCACCGAAGAGCGCCGCAAGGAGATGGTGAAGGTCGCCAAGGCCAAGGGTGAGGACGCCCGCGTCTCGATCCGCAGCGTCCGCCGCAAGGCCAAGGAAGAGCTGGACCGGATCAAGAAGGACGGCGAGGCGGGCGAGGACGAGGTCGTCCACGCCGAGAAGGAACTGCAGAACCTCACCGACTCGTACACGCACAAGGTCGACGAGCTGGTGAAACACAAGGAAGCCGAGCTACTCGAGGTCTGATGAGCCAGGTGAGCGAGGAACGCGAGGACCGGGTGGACGCCCCGGAACCGGCTCCGGCGGCGATGCCGGAGCCCGAAACCGTGCCGGAACCGGCGCGGAAGGTTTCCCGCGCCGGCCGCAACCTGCCCGCCGCGATCGGGGTCGGGTTGCTGCTGGGGGCGGCGATCGTCACGTCCTTGCTCACCGTGCGCTTCCTGTTCATCGGCATCATCGCGATCGCGATCGCGGTCGGCACGATCGAGCTGGCCGGGGCACTGAAGCGCGCGGCGGGCATCCGGATCGCGCTGGTCCCGGTGCTCGTCGGCGGTCAGGCGATGATCTGGCTGGCCTGGCCGTACGGCCGCGAAGGCGCGCTGACGGCGTTCGTGCTGACGGTGCTCGTCTGCCTGCTGTGGCGGTTGCCCGGTGGGGCGGACGGCTACCTGCGCGATATCAGCGCGTCGGTCTTCGCCGCCGCGTACATCCCGCTTTTCGGCGCCTTCGCCGCCATGCTCGTCCCGCCGGAGGACGGTGTCGGCCGGGTCCTGGCGTTCATGATCGGCGTCGTCGCCTCGGACACCGGCGGCTACATCGCCGGCGTGCTGGGCGGCAAGCACCCGATGGCGCCCAGCATCAGCCCGAAGAAGACCTGGGAGGGCTTCGCCGGTTCGCTCGTGGCCGGTGTGGTCGCCGGTGCGCTGACCCTGAGCCTGCTGCTCGACGGCCACGCCTGGCAGGGCGTGCTGTTCGGCGCGGCGATCGTCTGCACCGCGACGCTCGGCGATCTCGTCGAGTCGCTGATCAAACGCGACCTCGGCGTCAAGGACATGGGGAACATGCTGCCGGGGCACGGCGGGCTGATGGACCGGCTCGACTCGTTGCTCCCTTCGGCCGTCGTCTCCTGGCTGCTGCTTTCCGCGTTCGTCCCCGTCCCCTTGTAGGCGAAACCCGTGTGACAAGCCCGGCGCCCTGGGCCAAGGTCGAAGTATGCGAACTCGACGGATGAGTAAGCGACTTCTGGCCCTGGCACTGAGCGTGGTCACGTTCGGCGCCCTGACGACAGCCGTGGCGGAAGCGGGTGAAAGCCCGGTCGTCCGCACGGATTCCGGTCCCGTTCGCGGCGTGAGCACCAGCGAATACCGGAGTTTCCAAGGCATTCCGTTCGCCGCGCCACCCGTCGGTGACCTGCGCTGGGCGCCTCCGGCCAGACCCACGCCGTGGACCGCCGTGCGGGACGCGAGCAAGCCCGGTCCCCGCTGCGCGCAGGGGCCGGGGCTCGGTTCGGCCCCGAGCGACGACGAGGATTGCCTGTATCTCAACGTGATCAGCCCGGCCAAAGCGGCGCACAAGCCGCGGCCGGTGATGGTCTGGGTGCACGGTGGCGGGTTCACCTCCGGCGCCGGCGGCGATTACGACTTCAAGCGCATGGCCCTCGGCGGGGACGTCGTCGTGGTGACCGTGAACTACCGGCTGGGCGTGTTCGGCTTCTTCGGCCACCCGGAGCTCGGACGCGACTCCGGCGTCTTCGGCCTCCAGGACCAGCAGGCCGCTCTTCGCTGGGTGCAGCGCAATGCCCGCGCGTTCGGGGGCGATCCCCGGAACGTCACGCTGTTCGGTGAGTCCGCCGGAGGGATGAGCACGTGCGCTCAGCTGGCCTCGCCGTCGGCCGCGGGATTGTTCCACCGCGCGATCATCCAGAGCGGTCCGTGCACCCTGACCTGGCCTGACGGCGGCTTCGCCCCCGGCGTACCGGCGGGTTCGCCGTATCTGCCGCGTGCCACCGTCGAAGCGATGGGCGCCGACGCGGCCAAGAAGCTCGGCTGTGCCGACGTCGCTTGCCTTCGCCGTCTCCCGGTCAAGGATCTCGTGAATCAGCCGCTCGCGACCCCCGCGTTCGGCACCGGCCTGCTTCCCGAGCATCCGGCGACCGCGCTGAAGGCAGGCCACTTCGCCCGCGTCCCGGTGCTGACGGGCGTGACCAGGGACGAGGCGAGGTTGTTCGTCTCCCTGTACCCCGGCCATCCGTTCACGGAGGAGCACTACCGAGAACTGCTGCGGACCGCCTTCGGGGAGAAGGCGCCGCTCGTCGCCGCCCGGTATCCGTCTGCGAAGCACGGCAGCCCGGCGATGGCGTTCGCGGACGCGATGACCGACAGGATCTGGGGCTGCCCCCAGGTGGGGACCGAGCGGTTGCTGCGCGAGCGGACACGGACTTTCGGCTACGAATTCGCCGACCGGGACGCTCCGCCGCTTCTCCCGGCCCCTCCTGGAATGCGCATGGGCGCCTCACATGGATCCGAATTGAGTTATTTGTCTGATATCGCCGGGCTTCCGGTGAAATTGACTCCAGCGCAGCAGGAGCTCGCGGCACAAATGATTCAGTACTGGACCCGGTTCGCGAGGACCGGCGATCCGAACGGCGAGGACCTGCCGAAGTGGCGTCCTTCGCCGCGAACCCAGTCACTGGCACCGGGCGCGATCGGCCCGGTCGACCTCGCGGCCGTGCACAACTGCGGGTTCTGGGCGGGTATCTGACGAAAGAGCCGGGATGACGTGGTCATCCCGGCTCCTTTTCAGTCGTCGTAAGGATCGTCGACTTCGGCGCTGCCCCAGCCTTCGACGGCCCGGGAGTGGTCGATCACGGCGAACACCGAGCCGTCCGGGTCGGCGAGGATCGCCATCCGGCCGAACGGGGTGTCGTAGGGCTGGACGACGACGGCGCCGCCGAGCATCAGGGCCTGCCCCGCCGTGGCGTCCGCCCCGCGGGCCGGGTCGAGTTCAAGGTAGACCATCCAGTGCGGCGGGGTGTCCGGCCGGTATTCCGAACCCATCACGTACCGGTACAGCACCGGTTCGTGCTCGATGAGCCATTCGGCGTAGTCGAGCGACGTGCCGTCGCCGATCTGGTGGCTGGTGTAGTCGAAGAGACGGCAGTAGAAGTGGTCCGCCGCCGCGCCGTCGTGGGTGTTCAGGTCCGCGCCGCTGAAGGTGTTGGGCACGCCGGTCGCGAACTCCCAGGTGGCCGGGGGCTCCCAGAAGACGACGTGCGCCCCGCACGCGTCGACGGCGTGGATGATGTTGCCACGATGGGGAATCGCCACCGGTCCGAGCGTGACCCGGCCACCGAGACTGTCCACCCATTCGGCGGCCGCGGCCGCTTGGGGCACCGAGATGTGGACGCTCCAGCCGAACGGTCCCTCCGCGCCCGCGCGGTACAGGCCACCGGCCGGGACGCCGTTGAGCGTCGCGATCGAGTAGCGGCCCGTCGGCGTCGCGGGATCACGCTGAACGGTGAACTCCCAGTCGAAAAGTCCGCTGTAGAAGGTTTGAACGGCCGCTTCGTCTCTGCACGCGAGTTCGATCCAGCACGGGATTCCTGAAGGGATTACGGAAGTGTGGGCGGCCGAGCCAAGCGACATGCGGTTCTCCCTAACCGGTGGGGAGAGTAAAGTCTAGTCGCTATCCGCATTGTTTCCGTGAGAGATTTCGAACCGGGTGGCCCGGAACCCGGCCCGGTGTCCCATCGTTGGAGCTTCCGTGCGCTGGTTTCCCCGAGCTGTCTCCTCCTTCCGCCGCGGCGGTGACGAGGTGCTGCCGAGTCCGAACATCTGGTACTACCAAAAGGCTTACGAGGTCGAGAACCGCGCGCAGGACGTCGACGACGAGATCTGGCGGGTGCTCGCCGGAGCCCGGGACTGGTCCGGTGCCGACGTGCTCGACATCGGTTGCGGAGACGGGTTCCACCTGCCCCGTTTCGCCGCGACCGCGCGATCGGTGCTCGGGATCGAGCCGCACGAGCCGCTCGTCCGTGACGCGCGGCGCCGCGTCGGGGAGCTGCCGAACGTCGAGGTGCGGCAAGGCCGTGCGCAGCGGCTTCCGGTGCCGGACGCGGCTTTCGACGTCGTCCACGCGCGGACAGCGTACTTCTTCGGCCCAGGCTGTGAACCCGGCCTTCGCGAGGCGGAGCGGGTGCTGCGGCCGGGCGGGACGCTGCTGATCGTGGATCTCGATGTGACCAGTGAGCCTTACGGGCGCTGGATGCGGCTGGATCTGCCGCACTACGACCCGCCGGGAGTCGAGAAGTTCTTCGCCCGTCAGGGATTCGACTGCCGCAAGGTGATGACGCGGTGGCTGTTCGAGGACGCCGCCGCGATGGAAGCGGTGCTGAAGATCGAGTTCAGCGCTCCGGTCGCGGAGAAGGCGGTCGCGGAGGTCCGGCGCCTGAACGAGGTTTCGTCAGGCGCCGGTGCGGAGCGGGTGACGCTGCCGGTGGGCTATCGCGTGCATACGCGCACCAAGCCCACCGGCCTCGTCGTGCCTGGTCACTCCATGTCCTCGGCGGAAGCCGCGTCCGGAGTGGTGTCGTCGGCCTCGCCGAGGATGCCGTAGATCGTCCGGCGCGCCTCGTTGAGGACGTCGACGGTCCGGGCCTGCTGGCCCTCGCTGCCGGCGTGCATGACCTGCGCGACAGCCGCGGCCAGGGTCGCCCCCGCCTTGCGCAAGTTCACCTCGACCGGGTCGACGTCGTGGGCGATCTGCTCCCACGGCGGGACGGCGTCCTGCTGTTCGGCCGCCGCGCGGCCGGATTCGGTGAGTTCGAACAGCTTCTTGCCGCTCTCGTCCTTGCTGATCACCAGGCCTTCGTCGGCCAGCATCTGCAAGGTCGGGTAGACCGAGCCGGGGCTCGGCTTCCAGAAGCCGCCGCTGCGCTCGCCGATCTCGCGGATGATCTCGTAACCGTGCCTCGGCTGTTCGGAAAGCAGCGCGAGGATCGCGGCGCGGACGTCACCGCGCTTGCCGCGCCGTCCGCCAGGGCCACCTCGTCGGCCGTGCCGATGACGGTGGCCGGGCCCACCCGGGCCCGGGGGGAAGTCGCCGAAGCCGCCGCGAGCCCAGGGCCCGAAGGCGGGTCGGCCGTGTTCTGAAGGGAAAGGTCGTCGTCGCATGATGTGCATCCTCTCTACGTAATGTTCCGACTCGTTCACGATATATCGGAACCGGTCGCACGGCAACCCTCCTCGGGTGAGCTGTGTCTCAGCGGCTTGTGCTCGTCAGGTTCGGGGGAGCGGTGACACGAGACCCGGCACCAGGGTGTGCGCGACATGGTGTCCGGCGGCCGCGACGTCACAGGTCGTGAGATCGACGCTGATGACCTCGAAGCCGCGTGCTTCGACTCGGTCCTGATACGCCTTGAGCCGCCGTTCCCCGAGCGCGGGCAGATCGTCCCAAGCACGGTCCGGCAGGTTGCGCAGCCGTGCCGCGACCCGGCCGCCCGCTCGCGGATCGAGGCGGATCTGGTGGAGGCAAAGGGGATCGGTGACGTCGGCGAAGTCGTCGCGATAGGAGTCGAGATAGCGCCTGTCCGCCCGGTACGGCTTGAGGTCGCCGTGCTCCCGGCGCAAGGCGGACAGGCCGCGCTCGTCGTCGAGGGCCCGATAGGTGTGATGCAGCGCGAAACCCTCGGCGAGTGCCTCCTTGGCGGCTTCGAGCGCGTCCGGCCGGACGGCGAAACCGAGGGACAGGCGGCGCGCCACGCGGTCGAACACCGCGGCGGCGATCGCCGGGACGTCGAATTCGTTGTCGAGCGGGATGAGCGTGACCTCGTGGCCGTCCGCGGTGTCGGCGATCAGCGACCGGATCCCGTCCGGGATCGGGAGCCGCGCGAGACGGGGCATGCCGGTCCACCAGAGTGTGGTGGGGTCGCCTGCGAGGGCCTCTTCGAGACCGGATGTGACAGCCTGCTCTGCGGAGGTTCCGGTGGCGAGGCCGGCGGGGAGAGGATCGGCGAAGCGGGCTTCTCCCGCTTGCCGTTCGCGGGAAACCAAGAACGCCGGTACCCAGACGGCCTCCCCGGTGGTGTGGGAAAAGCCCTCCACCCACGAGCAGTCCGAGTCCGTCTTCAGCGGTGCGAAGGGGAAGCCGGGGGAGCGGTACCGCTCGGCCGAGTAGAGCTTCAGGCGGCGAGGGTCGAGCGCTGGGACGCCGTATCGAGCGAGCTGCTCGTAGCTGCTGAAGCGCACTTCGCGATCCGGAGCGAGCCAGCTGCCGCAGTAACGCTTCACTGCTTCGTCGATGGCTGCCTGCCGGGCGAGATCGAAATCGTGCCACGCCGCGCCGACGGCTTCGCGGTCATTGGGCCAGTTCGTGACGCGGCGCATGTCCGCGACGTCGGCCTGGCACACGCGCAGCCTGGCGGGCATGCCCGGCGACGGCGGTATCTCGCGGAGCCCGGTCACGATCCCGGTCCGGTCGTCGATCAGCGACGCGGGCGCGGAGACGGCCCGGGCGCGATCCGGGACGGGAAGGACCGGGCGGCGGATCTCAGTCAGCTCCGCCGGGTTCAGCTCGATCTCGCCGGTGGTGATCGCGGTCCGCCCGCCCGAGAGCCAGCGTTCGAGGTGCGTGGCGACGTTCGCCAGCACCCAGCGGAGATCTCCCGGACCCAGCGCGGGCGGGATCGCGTCGAGCGTGTGAAGTTCCCGCGAGGCCGCGCGCCGGCGGGCGACGACGTCGGCGAAATCGATCCCGCCGGGGGCGATGGCGGGCCCGGCGATCACCCGGCCGCGTTCGCGGCGCAGTGGCAGCCACCGCACGCCGTTCCCGGCGCACAAGGTGTCCAAAGTGGTCAGCTCGGCACGGGCGGGATGGTCGAAGGCCGCGACCACGACGGTGTGCTCCGCGTCCGCTTCGGACAGATCGCGCAGGATTCCCACGTTCACGTACCCGCTGACGGCGAGCAGGTCCGCGAGCGGCTCGGTGAGCGCCCGGGATCCGGTGAGGAGAACCGTGGTTTCGGGAATGATGGTGGATCACCTCCGCTCACCGAGTCTCGGACCGGATATGACGTACGCGCGTCTCCTCGTATGCGATCCGCACGGTGCGGGCCGGGTGTGGTTCACGTGACCTGGGGAACAGTGACCCGGGGCGGCCCGGGCGCGTCGAAGGTGGACATGGGACACTGAGTGAGCTATGACTGCCCTCCCTCTCGTCTTCGACGCGCCCAAGCGCGGCCTTCCGCCGCGCCACCTCGCCGACCTCACCGCCGCCGAGCGGGCCGAGGCCGTCGCCGAGCTGGGTGAGAAGCCGTTCCGCGCGAAGCAGCTGTCGAACCACTACTTCTCGCGGCTCACGGTGAACCCGGAGGAGATGACCGACATCCCGGCGGCGTCGCGGGAGAAGCTCGTCGGCGACCTGATGCCGACGCTGCTCACCGAGATCAAGGCGCTCGCCTGCGACGACGGCACCACCCGCAAGACCCTGTGGCGCGCGCATGACGGGACGCTGCTGGAGAGCGTGCTCATGCGCTACCCGGACCGCGCGACCCTGTGCATCTCGAGCCAGGCGGGCTGCGGCATGGCGTGCCCGTTCTGCGCGACCGGACAGGGCGGTCTCGACCGGAACCTTTCGACGGCGGAGATCGTCGACCAGGTCCGTTCGGCCGCCGCCGTGATGCGCGACGGCGAGATGGCGGGCGGCCCCGGCCGCCTGTCGAACATCGTCTTCATGGGTATGGGCGAGCCGCTCGCGAACTACAAGCGGGTGGTGGCGGCGGTCCGGCGGATCACGGATCCCTCGCCGGACGGGCTGGGGATCGGCCAGCGTTCGGTGACGGTGTCGACCGTCGGTCTCGCGCCGGCGATCCGCAAGCTGGCGGACGAGAAGATGCAGGTGCGGCTGGCGGTCTCGCTGCACACGCCGGACGACGAGTTGCGCGACACGCTGGTGCCGGTGAACGAGCGCTGGTCGGTGGACGAGGTCCTGTCCGCGGCCCGGTACTACGCGGACACGTCGGGACGGCGGGTTTCGATCGAGTACGCGCTGATCCGGGACATCAACGATCAGCCTTGGCGGGCCGAGTTGCTGGCGAAGCGTCTTCGTCAGCACCTGGGTCAGTTGGTGCATGTGAACGTGATCCCGCTGAACCCGACTCCGGGCAGCAAGTGGGACGCGTCGCCGAAGCCGGTGGAGCGGGAGTTCGTCCGGCTGGTGAACGCGGGCGGGGTAGCGTGCACGGTGCGTGACACGCGTGGCCAGGAGATCGCGGCGGCTTGCGGTCAGCTCGCGGCCGAGAACTGATTTTTTTCCTTTCAGCGATGGAGATTTTGTCGTGATGTATGCCCCCAGCCTGTTGGATCCGGCTGCGGAAGAGCTCCGGCTCGCGGACGTGCTCGGCCATGGTGCGACAGGGGTCGCGCGTGAGGCGCGGACGCTGCTGGGCGAGCGGTTCAGCTCGGTGACCTTCATGTACGTGCTGATGCGGGCGTTCGAGGTGGAGTACACCGCGGCGCGGGACGCTTCGCGCTGGCACGAGTTCCACGGTGGCCCGTACGCGCTGTCGGACGCCGACCTCGAAGCGCTGCTGGCGCCCTGGCTCAGCCGCTGACTCAGGTCGCGGGTGCGGTGCTGAGCATCCAGTCGCTGAAGGCGGCGAAACGTTCAGCGTTCTCGACGGCTCCATCGGCGTATTCGATCGCGTCGGAGTGTTCGCGCACTCTGTCCATCCGTGCGCGGCGGGCGGTTTCGTAGCGGACGAGAGCTTCGGCGGGGTCTGTTTCGCCGTCCAGTTCGGCGCGCAGGACCCCGGCGTCTTCGATCCCCAGCGTGCCGCCCACCGCGAGGTGGGGGGACAGACCGTGCGCGGCGTCCCCGATCAACGCGACCCTGCCGGTGGTCCAGTATGGCAGCCGCGGGACGAGCATGATCTGGTTCTCCAGGATGGCCTCCTCCGGCGTCGCGGCGATCATCGCCGCCAACTCGTCGTGCCCGGACGCTCGTCGCCGGAAGGCACCATCGCCCGCCAGACACGGTTGCCCTCGTGTTCGACCGCCGAGCTGCCCGGCACCAGGGCGGCGCGGACGTCGGAGTAGACGCCGTCCGCGCCGATCAGGAGATCCGCCCGCGAAGACGGGCCGTCGGAGACGTGCACCTCCACGTGGGTGTCGTGTTCGGTGAAGCCGGTGACATGGGTGCCCAGCCGGATCCGCTCCAGGCCGACGGTCTCGGCCAGCAGGGTGTTCAGGCCCGGCCGCGGCACCATCAGGAATCGGTACCGAGACGGGTCGTAGCCGTCCGCGCGTTCCGGTTTCCCGGCGGCGTCGAAGAACCAGGCGTCGACGGTGTCCCCCATGCGGCGGACGGCGTCGCCGATGCCCAGCTTGTCGAACTCCCGCAACGCGTTGGGCCACAGGCCGATCCCGGCACCCACCGCCCGCACCTCCGGGGCGTGTTCCAGCACGGTGACGTCGTGCCCGATCAGGCGTAACGACGCCGCGGTGGTGAGCCCGACCAGTCCCGCTCCCACGATCACAGTGCGCATAAGACCAGCCAAGAGGGGAAAGTGAATGACTTCAAATGCATAGCTGGGTATGACTAGCATTACCCATGTGCATTTGGACCTGAATCTGCTGGTCACCCTGGACGCGCTGCTCGACGAGCGCAGCGTCACCGGGGCGGCCGACCGGCTGTATCTCACGCAGCCGGCCATGAGTCGTGCCCTCGCCCGGATCCGGCGGGCCACCGGCGACCAGATCCTCGTCCGGTCCGGCCGCGCGATGCTGCCCACGCCCTACGCCGAGCAGATCCGCGACGAGGTGCACCAGCTGGTCACCCGCGCGCAGGCGGTGCTGACCCCGGCGGCGGAGGTGGACCCGGCTACCTTGGAACGCACCTTCACCGTGCAGTGCAACGACGTCGTCATCGACGCGCTCGTCGCGTACCTCGCCGCCGACCTCGCGCGGATGGCGCCCGGGGTCTGCCTGCGCGTCCTCAGCGACGCCGCCGTCCCCGCCGCCGACGATCTGCGGCGGGGTCGCGCCGATCTCCAGATCACCAATCAGGTCCCGACGCACACCGAGGCGCGTTCGACCACGGTGCTCACCGACGAACTGGCCGTGATCGGCCGCCGTGACCTGCCGCGGCCGCCGTCGACGTGGGACGCGCTCGCCGCGCTCCCGCATGTGGTGATCTCCCGCGAAGGCGGACGTCACAACCACGTCGACGATCTGCTGAAGGCTCGCAAACTCCGCCGGAAGATCGCCTTCACCGTGCCGACGCTGGCGTTGGCGCTCCGGATCGTGGACACGCACAACCTGGTGACGGTCGCTCCCCGGCTGCTCACGCGGCACGCGCTCCCGCCCTCGCTGCGCGCGTATCCCATGCCGGGGGCCACTCCGCCGATACCGGCCGTCCTCGCCTGGCATGCCCGCCATGACCGGGACGCCGCGCATCGCTGGCTGCGAACCTTGATCGTCGACGCGCTCGGCAAGATCACCAGAGAGTCCTTTGTGGCTGAACCTGGAATTCAGGGCGTCCGGTGTCCTGTGGAAGCGGGCGATAGGTTGCGGGAGTGTCTCTGACAAGGAACCCGCCGCCCGATTTCCGTGTGCCTTTCTGGGCCTTCGACTTCCCTCCGAATTCAGCGGTTCCTCGTGGTGACCTTTGCTTCTCGGCAGACGATCTGGCTCATGCCCTGTTCGTCACCGGGCGTGCCCCAGGGCATCGGGGCGCTCATGGTAAGGCGTCCGTGTATGAATGGCTGCACCGAGTGTCGATGATCCCGGCCTATCTGGAGCGCACGTTCAATGCCGACCTGATCAGGTCGAGTCTCGCGCTGTCGTTGGACAGATCCGAATCCGTCGCGATTTCGTACGCTCTTGGGCAGGCGATGACGTCGATATTCTGCCGAGAGCAGCTCGGTGTCACTCATCTTCTTCATGTTGACCGTTACGCGCCGCAGTACCATTTGCGGTTCGGTGGTACTCGTCGAGCCGACCTGTTCGGCCCGTCGCCAAACGGCTGGGTGGTGGCTGAGGCGAAGGGACGCTCCGGGAGTGTTCCGCTAGAGCTCAGAAGGACGCTTGTCGCGCAGAAGCGCTCGGTCTCCGAGATCGAAGGCAAGCCTCCGTGGGTCGCGGTCGGGTGTGTCGCCTACTTTCCGCAGCGCAATGGTGCGATGCAGGTGGACGCGTTCGATCCCGTGAAAGACATTGACGAGCCTTCATTCTTCGATGTCGAAAGAGATGACTACCTACTCTCGTACTATCGGCCATTTTTGCGGGTCCTGGAGTCGGGAGAACGTGAAGAGCGGGGAGCTTTCGAGGCTGTCGAGTTCCCGGACTTCGGCGTTCGGGTCGGCGTTCCCGCACGGCTGGTGGAACGCCTCCGGCGTGCTGAATCGGAGGAGGTGGACGGCTTGGCCGACGACGTATCCGGGATCTTGGACGACGTCCACAGCCGAGAGATCGGAGTTCTTCCGGACGGCTGTGTGATCGAGACCGATTGGCAGGGGCCGGCCGGTCTTGACGGCGGACCGTTGTTCGACTGACCGCGATGCCGACTCCGGGCATGGGTGAGCGAGCGCTAGTTGTTTGTGGACGATCAGCGCGAGTGATGGCGGGTGGGCCGGTAGACGAGCTCTTGGGTGTGCCCGTCGAGTGTCCGGCTTTCGATCAGTTCGAGGTCGAAGTCGGCGGCGCCCTCGAAGATCCGTGCCGCTCCGGTCTCGCCGGTGAGTACCGGGAAGATCGTCACCTGGACCCGGTCGACCAGACCGGCGGCCATCAGCGCGCGGTTCATCGCCAGGCTGCCGTGCGAACGCAGCGGCACGTCGGATTCTTCCTTGAGCTTGGCGACGACGTCGACGGCGTCGCCGTTCACGATCGTCGTGTCCGGCCAATCGAGCGGTTCCCGCAGCGTCGTCGACACCACCGTCGCCGGAAGGTTCTTCAGTCGGGCGATCCACGGGTCGAGCGCCTCGATCTCGACGACGCCCGACAGCATCTCCACGTTCTCGCGGTATGTCGTGGCGCCGAAGACCATCCGCTGCTTCTCACTGTACAGGGCGAGGCGGCGCTCCAGGAACTCCGGGCCCTGCTTGCCCCAGTAACCACCCCAGTCGCCCGTGTGGGAGCCGTAGCCGTCGAGGCTGGAGAAGACGTCGAAGGTGTAGGTCGCGGTCATGATGGCTCCTTCAGTGAGTCCGGGCTTGCTTTCACCTCCTCTACGAACGGGCTGGGGGCGATCCGACATCACCTGCTGGATTTTCTCGGGGGTGGATTGATCGCGTGAAGGCCTCCTTCCCTCGGCTCAGCCGTGGAATCCCGACCTTCACGAACTGCGGGCGACCAGGGGTGGCCGGACTCACCCCGCCGCTCGGTAGGCGACACCGCTCCGGTTCGCGCGCGTGCCGTCGTAGAGACCGGTCGGAGCGGTCTTGGTGGAGAGGGTGAACCAGGAGTAGCGCTCCACGAACGGAAGCCCCCTGAGCATGGCCGTCGAGTCGGTGACGAAAGCGGCCTGCTGCTCCTGGCTGGGGTATCGCGGCGGGTTCTGCGTGAAGTCGGTGAGCGCGTACTCGGTGAGCCAGATCGGCTTGCGGTAACGGTCGTGAACCGCCTGGAGGTATCCGCGAAGATGGCCGACGGCGGCCGCGGAGAAGTCGCCGCCGTACCAGTGCAGCGGGATGAAGTCCACGCGTCGGCCCTGGGCGGCCGCGCCGCTCATGAACCGGTCCAGCCAGCCGCCCGCCCGGTCGCCGCCGAACGCGACGGCGGGCGCGCCGAGGCGCATGCCCGTTCCCTGGAGCTGCGGCCAGAGCGAGAGGGCCCGCTCGACGGTCATGTTCGCCTGACCGGACATGTCGGGTTCGTTGAAACCCAGCAAGGTCGAACCCTGCGCCTTCGCCGTGGCCAGGTTCTGCGGGGTGACCGAACCGGCGCCCCAGATCATCGGAACGAACTCGGTTCCGGCCGGTTTGGCGACGCCTTGAGGATCGGAAGCCCAGTTGTAGAACCAACTCGCGCGCACGTCCCGCAGGGCTTCGTTCACCCCCGCGACGGTGTTCACGCTGACGCCCTTCTTGCTCGCCGCGAGTTCGGCGGTCGCGGCAGGGGACGGGGCGAAGGTGGCGAGCAGGACCAGGGCGGTCGACGTCAGTTTGCGGACCAGTGAGCGCACGGCACTTCCTTCCGGCCGGAGATTTCTCAACGTAGCGAGGCCGCTGTCGCTTTGTCGATCACGCCGTTGGGCCGGATGGACCAGTCACACGGCGGTTTCGGGGGTTGGCCGCGAAACTCGGGGGAAGACTCGAAGAGGAGGGTGATCCGGATGTCCGCGACCAAGGCGAGACAGGTGCGCCACCACAAGGCCGTCCAGGTGCTCGGACGGATCGGGATGGGCTGCTACGGCCTGGTGTACCTGCTGATCGGGTACCTCGCGGTGCGGATCGCGGTCGGCGGTGCCGGCCAGGAAGCGGACGGGCGCGGCGCGGTCGCCGAAGTCGGTTCGACCCCGGTGGGCGGCGTGCTGTTGTGGGTTCTAGCGGCGGGGCTCGTGGCATACGGCCTGTGGCAGGCACTGCTGGCCGCGGTGGGATACACGTGGATCGACAAGGAGAAGAAGCGCACCGTCAAGCGGGTGACGTCCGGAGTGCGCTGCCTGATGGGGGTCTCACTGGGCTTCTACGCGGCCCGGCTCGCCGTCGGCGCGGGAGAACAGGGCAGCGGTGACCAGAAGCAGCAGGAGCTCACCGCGACGCTGCTCGGGTTGCCCGCGGGCCCGTTCCTGGTGATCGTGGCGGCCGTCATCGTGTTCGGCGTCGCGGTGGGTTCGGTGGTCAAGGGTGTACGCCGGACCTTCGTGGAAGACCTCGATCTCTCGAAGCTGCCGTCGGGGACCCGGCGGTGGGTCGAGTGGCTCGGGAGGATCGGCTACGCGGCCCGGGGCGTGGTGTTCGGCGTGGTCGCCGTGCTCCTCGGATTCGCCGCGATACAGCACGATCCGTCGCGCTCCGGCGGGCTCGACGCCGCTCTGCGCACGCTGGCCGCGCAGCCGTTCGGCACGGTGCTGCTCATCGTGGTGGCCGCGGGGGTCGCCGCGTTCGGCGCCTATTGCGTCGGGGCGGCACGCGCGCAGCGCGGTTGACGGAAGGTCGTGTCATTTCGAGTACTGCCGGTCGAGCTTGCCCAGCGCGGTTTGGACGGCGAGTTCCAGAATCGGCGTGGGTTCGCCGAGCACCTTGATGGCCGCGGCGTGTTCCTCGGCCTTTCTGCGGAGATGGAGGCTGGCCTTCCCACCTTCGATCCAGTAGACGGGCAGCGAAGTCGCGATGCCCGCTATCCACAACAGCGACAGGCCAATTCGAGCCTTCGCCAGTAGCGCTTGGAGGGCGGGTTCCTTGAGACTCATACCGGAGATGTCTTCTTGTGCCTGGTCGGGTGTGAGGTCGCCGCGCCGCGCGGCCGCGAGGCACTGATGTAACCTCCACAAGCCGTCGAGTTGTTCATCGCAATCGGGCAGGCCGCGCATGGACGCGCGAACGGCGCCCTCGAGGTCGTCGAAGACCAGGTTCCTGATGATCCTGTCCACACTGAGTGGCTCGTCCGGTGTCCGTCTCTGGAGTTCCACCGCGCCGCGTGCCGCACGGAGAAGGTCCCTGGCCAGCCCACCGGACCAGGCATGGCAGAGCATCCCGACTATGGGCGGAAATCCCGTGCAACGCGAGTTCGTGACGTCGAGTGACTCGTCGAGTGTCAGCCAGTTGGTGTGTACGACGGTGTCGAAGGACGAGTCGAAGGCGTCGCGTCCCGCCAGCCCACGCTGTTCGAAGGAGTCCAGGGCGTCCGTGGACACGGTGACCAGGAAGTGCACTTTCTGAATGTGGAACAGGTCTTTGAGCTCGTTGACGATGGCGACGAGGTGATCGGGATCGTTGATCTTGTCGAGTTCGTCGACGCAGATGACCATGCGCGTCGTCTTCGTGTGCCTCGCGAAGCATCTCAGCAGATCACGGAGCGCGCTGACCAACTCAGACCGCGTCATCGCCCGGCTCTTGAGCTTCAGGCTGCTTTCCCCGCTTGTTTCGAAGAAGGACCGGACCTTCAAAGTGCTCTTCGTCGTGCTCCCTTGCTCCGTTTCCCACCTCAGCTCCCGCAATAGTTCGCGGGCTTGCCTGATGTCCGGAGGCAGGGCTTCGGCGTCGAGGCGGAGTGCGACCTTCCCCATCAGTATGAGCATCACGAGAGTGAGCAGGGCGATTGACGTGACATTGGCGATCAGCCCACCGAAGGAATTGCTCGGCAACCAGGAAACGGAACTTGTTTGCATCGACGCTGAGGTGGAGGTGTCTGGCAGGACTCCGGCCAGGATGCCGAAGCAGGCCAGCATGAGCAGCCTTCTCGCGCTGATCCGCTCCACTGCCCCGCGGAGCCGACCGCCCGTGGGCCGGCTGTGGCCTTGTGAAATCGCGGTGGCGACCTCACCGAGCAGAATCCTGATGAATTCACCAGCGTCGTAGCGGACGGGCGAGGGGACGATGATCACCGGTCCGTCGATCTCGGGGTCGGCGACGAGGGAGCGCATCACGGTGGATTTTCCCGACCCGCGGGTTCCCGCGAGACCCACAGCGGATGCCTCGTGCTCGAGGATGAATTCCTTGATGTAGGCGGTGGTCCGCGATTGACGAAAATGTGCCACATCGAGTTCCACCAGCCGAGGAGCGTGGGTGGGGAACGCGATGATCCCCCGAGGCCCCAGTTCCGAGTTGATGGCCGCGGACAGGGCTTCTTGAACCGATGACGCCAGCGATCGTTCCAGTACGTCGGCCGCGGTCTTCGTGGGCTGGAGGATCGCGCGGAGTGTGGCACGGCCTCTGAGCCATTCCTCCAGGATGATGACCGTGCAGATCGCCGTGACGGCCCAGCTCAGGAAGATCAGTGTGTTGGGGTCCCTGGCGACCCAGTTCTCCTTGGAGCCTCCGGCCAAGACTTTGACGAGGGTCGCGTTCGAGGCGATCGACAAGAACAGGGAGCCGGCGATGAAGGCGATCAGGGCACCGCTCAGGCAGAGCAGGCTCAACATGAGCCGTCGTGAGTGCCTTTTCGTCTCGCGTGCCGAGCGGGACGTGGCGCGCGAGAGCGCGATGGCGTCCGCTTCCGTCGCCGCCTTGATCTTCTCGGTTCCGTCGGCCAGCAAGCGACTCAGGATTTCGTCCTGGCAGGTCTTGTAGTGCTTGAACTCCTGGCGTTCGAACAACCGGCCGGCGATGGTCTTGATCTCGGCGGCGATGGTGGGGGCGGCCATGGACACATAGTCGGCGTGGCCGCCCGAACGTTACGAATGGCGAAGTGGGCAGGACTTCCGCCTCGGTCCCGCGAAAGGACCGAGGCGGAAAGCGGAACCTACTCGACGGCGAGTTCGCCCAGTTCCGACCAGCCGTCCTGATCGACCTTCGCGTTGACGATCCGCGGCGTCTCGGCCAGGTACTGCGGCAGATCGCGCTGTGCCGCGCGGAAATGCTCGGAACCGACATGGGCCGCGCCCGCGTCGTCGTCCTGGAACGCCTCCACGAGAACGTACTCGTTCGGGTCGTCCAGGCTGCGGGACCAGTCGTACCAAAGACAACCGGGCTCGGCGCGGGTCGCTTCGGTGAAATCGCGCGCGATTTCCGGCCACCGGTCCGCGTGTTCGGGACGGACCCGGAACTTCGCCGTGATGAAGATCATGATCGTCCTGCTTTCCTGCTCAAGAGAATTGGCTTTCTCCGTCGATCATCGCCGACGTACGAAACGTAAGACGCCACGTCACCACATGGCGGCCCCGACGATACCCGGGCAGCACGCGTTCACCGCCAACGGCAGGACCATGGCGGTGACCGCGCAGGGTCGGAACGTCTGCGATGACCGCCGCGGAGCGTCGGGGTGTGGTGTCTCACGTTGAGACATCGGCGTCAGAGCGCGGAAGCCGCGCGGTAATCCCTCGGCGACGTGCCGATGAGCCGGGTGAACATCGTGGAGAACGCGGCCGGGCTTTCGTAGCCGAGCGAGGCGGCGATCTCCGCGATGGGGCGGCCTTCCGACAACAGTGACAGGGAATGCAGGACGCAGGCTCGTTGCCGCCAGCGGGCGAAACCCATCCCGGTTTCGGCGGTGAAGATCCGGTTCACCGTCCGCTCGCTCACGTGCAGCCTGGTCGCCCAGGCGCTCAAGGGATCGTGGATGTCCGGACCATCCAAAAAGGACTCGCACAGTGCGCGAAGCCGTTCGTGTCCCGGGAGGGGGAGATCGAGCCGGACCGGGGCGGAACGGCGGATCTCGTGCAGGATCAGGCCGATGAGGGCGGCGTCTCTGCCGCGCGGGGTGTACAACTCGGGCACCTCGACGGCCTCGTTCAGCAGTTCCCGGAGCAGCGCGGAGACCTCGACGACCTGGCAGCGCCGAGGAAACCACGGCACCGCTTTCGGCTCGATGTACAGGCTCCGGGTGCTCACGGTCGTCGTGAACACCTGATGGCCGGTCTCCGGCGGGACGAGCACCGCGCGCCGGGTCGGGATGGTCCACGTGCCGTCGGCCGTTTCGACCCGCATCGATCCCGTCGCGCTGTAGAGGAACTGCGCCCGCCGGTGCCGGTGCTGGGGAATCCGGTGTCCCGGTGGGTAATCGGTGCGGATCGCCACCACCGCGCGATCGAGCTGGTCGACCTCGTCGATGGGGATGTCGCGCACCTCACCCAGGCTACTCCGCCTGTCCGTTGCGCGAAAGAAAGTGGCGTCCTTTCGAATGCCCGCCGTGCCGCGAGCGCCTACCGTCGAGGAAGTGCTGATCGAGATCGCGGTGCTGCTCGGGTTCGGCTGCCTGAGCGGCGTCACCACTGTCCTTTTCGGATTCGGCGGCGGCTTCATCACCGTGCCCGTCGTCTACGCCTTCGCGCTCGCCGAGCCGGAACACGCCCTGGGCGCGATGCACGTGGCGGTGGCCACGTCGACAGCGGTGATGGTGGTCAACGCCGGAAGCGCGACTCTCGCCCAGTCGCGGACCGGACGGCTTCGCCGGGAGTACCTGTGGCCGCTCATCGCCTTCATCGGCCTCGGTGCCCTGCTCGGTTCCTTCGCCGCCACCGCGGCCGACGAAAGTGTCCTGCGCTGGCTCTTCGTCGCCTACCTCGCGCTGACCATCGCCGACAGCGTGGTCCGGAAGGGGTTCGTGAGCAGGCGGGAGGACGCTCCGCCTCGTGCGCTCGGCGGGTTCACGACCACCGCGGGCGGGACCGGGATCGGTGCCGTGGCGAGCTTTCTCGGGGTCGGGGGCAGCGTGCTGACCGTTCCCCTGATGCGCCGCAAAGGCCTTCCGATGGCCGACGCGACCGCGCTGGCGAACCCCTTGAGCCTGCCGGTGGCGGTGATCGGCACCGTCGTCTACGCCTTGGCGGCGACAGGCGCGCCTTCGGGCGCCGCTCATCTCGGCTACATCGACCTGGTGGCCGCCGGCGCGCTGCTGTGCGGGTCGCTGCCGACCATCGCGGTGACGCGCCGGGTGGTCGGCCGGATCCCGGACCGCGCCCACGCGATCGCGTACCTCGCTCTGCTCGCCGCCGCGCTGATCGCGATTGTCGTCCGCTAGTGATCGGATGAGTCAGGAGGAAGTCAAGTCTTGACATGTAGATGTTCGGGATGACAAAGCTAGTTGCCCGGTAAAGATCCGATGAATCTCTATACCTTTGCCGGAACTTGCGCCAAGATCTCCCGCATGAAACTGAGATCGATCACCAAACGCATGTTCGTTCTCGGGCTGCTGACGGTTCTCGGGACCACCGGGACGACGTCGGTGGCCACCGCCGAACCCCAGCAGCCGCCCGCGGACGTCAACGCGACCGGGTTGCCGCGCGGCGGCTGGGAACCGATCGGCCCGAACAGCGTCGGCGGGCTGCTGGCCGTGTCGCCCGCCGGACTCGCGATGATGCAGCCCGGCCCGCCCGCGTTGTGGCTCTCCAGCGATCGCGGCGCCTCCTGGAGTGCGCGCCGAGGTCTGCCGGTGGACACCTCCATCCAGGGGTTCTTCGCCGATCCGGTGAATCCCGACCGCATGCTCGCGGTGGGCAACAAGCCCGGGTATCAGATCGGCGAGTGGCAGGGCCTGCTGCTGCGCACCACGGACCGTGGCCAGACCTGGGAAACCCTGCGCGAGTGGTACCCCGACGGCGCGTTCGGCATGGCCACGGACCCGACCGGCCGGGTCGTCGTGGTGCAGAACCTCGACACGCTGAGCGTCAGCACCGACGGCGGCGAGAACTGGAACGACGTGCCGCGGACCTGGCCGCGCGAGGGGATCGCCGCGCCGGTCGGCGCGCTCAAGCTCACCATGGTCGGCGACGACGCCTACTTCACGACGGTCTACCCGGAGTACTCGCTGTGGGTGGTCCGCGGGGTCAGTACCAAGGAGCCGCGGGCCGAACTCGTCTACCGGACCAACGGCGAGGTCAACCAGGTCGCTTCGGACGGCAAGCGGTTCGTGGTCACGGTCGGCCCCGAGCTGCACGGTTCCACCGACGGCGGCAAGACCTGGACGGTGCTGCGGCGCGAACCGGGCGGGCAACCCCTGCGCGAACCGCGTTTCGTCGGCGGCCGGCTGTACGTCTCGACGTATAACGACATAGACGTCAGCGCCGACTTCGGCCGCACCTGGACCCGCAAGCCGGTGCCCGCCGCGGGCGAAGGCGTCAGCGACATGATCGAACTTCCCGCGGCTCCGGGCAAACCCGCCACCACGCTGATCTCCGCGCTGTACCGAGGGGTGTACGCGGACGGCGGCAAGAGCGGCTACCAGCAGATCGGCGTCCCCGGCGAATCCATTCGCGACCTCGTGACCAGCGGGAACATCCTGCGGGAGAGTGTCGTCGCGGCCGGGGTGCAGGAGATCTACAACACCCCGCTCCCGCGCGGAAAGGTCTCCGCGGCGGACCGGGTCTGGCAGTCGCATCCGACCGATCGGCTGCACGAGGACGCGCGGCTGTCCGTCTCGCCGAGCCGCCCGGACGTCGTCTGGCAGGTCACCCGGAACGGGTTCGCGCTCGACGTGCTCCGCAGCGGTGACGGCGGCCGCACCTGGCAGTTCGCGGCGAAGGCGAAGGAAGGCCTTCCCAGGGCGATCTTCGCGCATCCGGCCGACCCGGACAGGCTCCTCGTCTCGGCCTTTGCGCCCAGCGGCTATGTGCTCTACCGCAGCGACAACGCCGGGAAGACCTGGGAAAAGCTCACCACCGACACCGGGTTCATCGCGTTCGCGGGCGACCCGTGGAACGCGAACCGGGTCTGGGGCGGTGACTCCGGCGGCCTGTCGCGGTCTGACGACGGCGGCAAGACCTGGACCCACGTCTCCGACGAACCGGTCAGTTCGATCTCGGTCAGCCGATGGGGTGGCGGACGCGTCCTGGCCGGTGGGGCGGGCATCCTGCTCAGCGAGGACAACGGCCGGACGTTCCGGCGGGTCCACGACGGTGGGGACCCCCGCGAGATCAGCCGGATCCTGCCGCATCCGTTCGACTTCCGGGTGTGGTTCGCGAGCAGCTCGACCGGGGGAGGCGTGCTGCGCAGCACGGACTTCGGCCGCACCTGGTCGCCGGTGCCCGGCGCGCTCCCCGACGCCAGGGTGCTCTCGCTGGCGATCAGTGCCGACGGCCGGTATCTGTTCGCCGGCACCGCGCAGTCCGGGGCGTACCGGCTGACGCTGTACTGAGTCCGGGCGCTTCGTGGCCGGAGAAACTTCCGGCCACGAAGCGTTTACCCGGCCCCTCGCCGGATGTCAGAGTCGAGGTCATGGCCATCGACGTCGCCGCCCTCCGGCTCCAGTTCCCTTCCCTCGCCGACGGAACCGCCTTCTTCGACGGACCCGCGGGTACCCAGACACCCCGGCCCGTCGCCGACGCCATCGCCGGGACCCTGACCGCTCCACTGTCGAACCGGGGCAAGGTCAGCCCGTCCGAACTCAACGCGGAGAACGCCGTCACCGGTTTCCGTGCCGCTTACGGCGACTTCCTCGGCGTGCCCGCCGAAGGTGTCGTCCACGGCCGCAGCGCCACCCAACTGACGTACGACTTTTCCCGTCACCTGGCCAAGAACTGGCGCGAGGGCGACGAGATCGTCGTCAGCCGTCTCGATCACGACGCCAACGTCCGGCCCTGGGTCCAGGCCGCCGAACGGGCCGGGATGACCGTCCGCTGGCTCGACATCGACCCGGAAACGACCGAACTCGACCTCGATTCCCTCGTGCTCACCGAGAAGACCAGGCTGGTCGCGGTCACGGCGGCCTCGAACGTCCTCGGCACCAAGCCGCCGATCCGCCGGATCGCCGATCTCGCGCACGACGCCGGGGCGCTGGTCTTCGTGGACGGCGTGCATTACGCCGCCCACGATCTGGTGGACGTTCCCGCGCTGGGAGCGGACTTCTTCGTCTGCTCGCCGTACAAGTTCCTCGGCCCGCACTGCGGGGTGCTCGGCGCGTCGCCGTCCCTGCTCGAAACCGTCGAGCCGGACAAGCTCATGCCGTCGCCGGACACCGTGCCCGAACGCTTCGAATTCGGCACGCTGCCTTACGAAATCCTCGCGGGCGCGACGGCCGCGGTGGACTTCCTCGCCGCCATCGACCCGGGAGCGGGCGAATCACGCCGGGAACGGCTGACGAACTCGCTGAACTCCTTGCACGACCACGAAATCACACTGCGTGCCAAATTGGAGAAGGGGCTGGGAGACGCCGTCACCGTCCACTGCAAGGCGGCCGACCGGACCCCGACGCTCTTGATGAGCCTCGGTGGCCGCGAGCGCGAGGCGCAACGGCATCTCGCCGATCGGAAGATCGTCGCCCCGGCGGGGTCCTTCTACGCCTACGAGGTCTTCGCGGCCTTGAAGCTGGAGGACCCGGCGCTCCGTGTCGGGCTCGCGCCGTACACCAGTGTGGAGGACGTCGACAGGTTGCTGGACGGGCTGTCGGCTTTCGGGTGACCACAGTGGACAGTCGGGCGCTTTCATGGCTTGGGCCTTCACGCACCCCGGCCGTGGCGTGTGGGGTTTCTGGGGCTCTTGAGGTAATCCGGTTGTCCGTGAAGGGCCCCTTGAGGGACCCAAAGTCCGTGAAGGCCTCCTTCACTACCTTGAGGGTAGGTAAGGAGGCCTTCACGGACTTACGCCCACGCGAGCCGGCCCCAGGACGAGCCCAAGTGATAGCAAGGGTCCCTTGCTATCACTTCTCTCAACATTGAGACAAGCGATAGCAAGGGACCCTTGCTCACGTTGCTTAGCACGCTAACTAACGGGAGCAAAGGTCCCTTGCTCCCCCGCGAGGACCGGCGCGAGCCTTTGTCTTCCCCTCGATCACAAGATCGAGCGGGAGACCTTGTGATCGGTCCCATGGACCTACGGTGACCGGACCGACACTCTGGGAAGGGAACGTCGCGGGCAACGGGGCCCGGGGCCGAACGGGACGGTGACCAGGATGGCGGGATTTCGCGCACGGACACTCATCGCCGGGATGGTCGCGCTCGCGGCCGTGGGCATCGCCCCCGCCGCGACGGCCGCGACCGTCAGCGCGGATCCATGGAGTGCACCGGGGCCCTTCGCGGTGACCGTCGAGGCTCTCGACGGCACGCACACCGTGTACCGGCCTTCGCGGCTGGAGAAACACCCGGTGATCTTGTGGGGCAACGGAACCGGCGCGAACCCGAAGATCTACGACGGCCTGTTGCGTCATCTCGCTTCGCACGGTTTCGTGGTCGCGGCGGCCGACACGCCGAACGCGGGCTCCGGCGCGGAGATGCTGGCCGGGGCCACGACCTTGATCGCCGAGAACTCCCGCCCCGGCAGTCCTTACCAGGGGAAGATCGACACCGCGCACATCGGCGCCACCGGCCACTCCCAAGGCGGCGGCGGGGCGATCGCCGCCGGAGCGGATCCGCGCGTCACCACCACGATCCCGATCGAGCCGGGCCCACAGGGCTCCGCCGCGGCCTTGAAGGGGCCGGCTTTCTTCCTCGGGGGCCAGTTCGACACCATCGTCGTTCCCGCGCTGCTCGTCATCCCGCGCTACCGCCTCGCGAGTCAGGTGCCCGCGATCTACGGCGAACTCGCCGGGGCCACCCACTTCACGCCCGTGGGTGACGGCGGCGGATTCCGCGGCGCGATCACCGCCTGGTTCCGGTTCTGGCTCTCCGGCGACGAGCGGGCCCGGGCGGAGTTCTTCGGCCCTTCCTGCGGACTGTGCCGGGACGGGGCGTGGTCCGACGTCCGGCGCAACGCGAAGGCTTCGGCGATTCCGGGAGCTTGATCGCCGGTTCTTGTCGGTGCTCCGGGTTAGGGTCTGCCACAGCAGCCTGACCTGGAGGGATACCCGTCATGACCACTCTCGACAACCGGCCGAACACCGCGCTCCTGGTCGTCGACGTCCAGAACGGCGTCGTCGACGAGGGCCACGAACGCGACGCCGTGGTCGCGAACATCGGCGGCCTCGTCGGCAGGGCGCGGAAGGAAGGCGTCCCGGTCGTCTGGGTGCAGCATTCCGACGAGGAGCTCGTGCACGGGAGCGAAGAATGGCGCATCGTCGGCGAGCTCGCTCCCGAGGAAGCCGAGCCGCGCGTCGACAAGTCCTACGGAGACTCCTTCGAGGACACCGATCTGGAGAAGGTGCTGGCCGAACGTGGCGTCGGGCGGCTCGTGGTCGTCGGGGCGGAGACCGACGCCTGCATCCGCTCGACGTTGCACGGTGCCCTGGTCCGCGGGTATGACGCGACGCTGGTCGGCGACGCGCATACGACGGTGGACAAGTCGGAATGGGGAGCGCCGAAGCCGGATCAGGTCATCGCGCACACGAACCTGTACTGGCGCTACCAGGTCGCGCCGGGCCGGAAGGGAGGCACGGTCACGAGCGAAGACGTCGATTTCAGCGGCTGAACAGGCTCAGACGTGGCTTGACCAGTGAGCGATCAGCAGACCGGCGTCGCCGGCGAAACCGTTGTGGCAGTGAGACTTCGCCGCCTGTAGTACGCGCCGGACGGTTTCGGACGGCACATGCCCGGCATGGGCGTCCAGGGAACCGGTGAGCGCGAAACGCGTGCCGTCGGCGTCGCGCGCGTCCGAGAGGCCAGCGGTGTGCAGGGCCAGGAGATGCCCTGGCCTCAGCCGGGTGGTCGTGATCCGGCCGGGCGGCCCGGCGCCGAGCGGTGGGCGGCGGTCACTGTCCACTGTGGTCTCTTCGTGGGCGGCGCCGAAGACGAGCGGGGGTTCGCCGCCCGCCTGGAGATAGCGCAGGGTGCCGTCGGCCAGGTTCAGTTCGGCCAGCGTGCCGCGTACCAGTGCGCCGCCGCTGAACTGCGCCGACAGCGCTGTGCCGATGGCGGCCTCTTGGTCCCGCAGTCCGCGACCCTCGCGGCGAGCGGATCGGCAAGCCGCGAGCGCGGCGGTGACCATCAGGCCCGCGTGCGGGGCTTCGCGGCCCGCGTCGAAGATCGCCAGCCACGCCGTCGTCTCGGAAAGGGCGTAGTCGAAGGCGGCGCCGCGAAGGTCGTGGACGGGCTCGAAACCGCCCGCCACCGAGACGTCCCGCGTCGCCGCGGCCGACGGCGGCAGATTCTGCCGGAGCAGCTCCGCGGTGGGGCTGGACGGTCGTTGCCGCAGCAGCGTGTCGAGGCCGTCGCCGTACCTTCGCGCCTCGGCGAGGAGGCGGCCGGACAGTGACGCGAGCCATCGGCACTGGGTTCGCAGGGCGGGGTCGGAAAGGTCGGTGTCCGCGTCTGCTTTGACTTCGAGCACGCCCAGACGTTCGTCGCTGTCCAGCAGCACGGTCCACAGCCGCGCCCCTTCCGGCTCGCCGGCGGGCAGGGTGTCGGCGTGCCGGTATGCGCGCCCGGCGGTACTGGCCTCGACGGCCAGCGGTACCCGATCGGGTGCCGACCCGTCGGGAAGCGGGATGAGCTGCCGCTGGTCGTCGTCGACGAGGTAGACGGCGACCTCCAGGTCCAGTGCCCGGCCCGCCGCGGCGATGATCTCCGGCAAGCGCTCCGGCGGGGTCCGGCGGGCGCCGTCGAGAAGTCCCACCAGCGCGGCCAAGGGACCGCGAGGACGGGTGTTCTCCCCGGCCGCGCGGCTGTACGGCGCTTGGCGTACGCCGGAGACCTCTTCGAGCCGCTCGTTGACCGCGTGCGCCACCATGTCGCGCTGAATCCTGGGCAAGGGGACCAGCCCTTGCAGGAACGCCTCCAGTTCGAGCTCGCTGACGTCGCCGCCCAGCGCGAAGTACCGCAGCCACAGCTGTTCCAGGGTGAGCCCTGTCCGCGCGAAGCACGCCGCGACGATCCTGCGTTGCTCCTCTGCCTGGAGCGAGGCCACGGTGATCACCCCCGAGGTTCTCGGCAACGTGAGTTCTGGGTACCAACCCACGCCCTGGGTGAAACATGAGCGGGCAGCCGAATGGGTACTTCGCCCGGGAGAGGGCAGGAGGCGCCATGAACCGATCGAAGCCGGCGGGCGTGCTGCCGCTCGACGAGGTGTCCGTCACCCTACTGCACGACGGTCACCCGCACACAGCCGTCGCGACCGCGAGAGCGTCGTCGTACTCGATCACGACCAGTACCACCTGAGGAACGGTCCCTGCCTGGAGGCGGGCGGCGCCGGGGAGATCGTGCGGGTCGCGGGCCGGTTTCGCCGGCTTTTGGCCGCGCCGTTGTCGGTGAGCGAGAACCTCGTGCGCTATGTCGACGCCAGGACGACGATCGGGCAGTCGCGGACCGCGCTGACTTCCAGGGCCGTCATCGACCAGGCCAAAGGCGTGCTCATGGCCGTGCGCCGGGTCGACGAGGACGAAGGCGTTCTCGTCGCTGGTGGTCCAGTCCCAGCGGGAGAACGTCAGGTTACGCCAGGTGGCGGAACGGTTCATCGACGGCGTGACCGGAAGAGGCGATCCGGGACGGGTCGAACGTGGGTCGCGGTAGGCGGGGTGATCGCACTCGGCTAAGGTCGGCTTCCGAAAGCGGTTCTGAGCGTTGAGAAGTTAGCGCCGATCCGCCGGTAACCGGGTTGGTTGCGGCGGTTGATGGTGCGCGCTCGGCGCCGGTTCTCGCCGGTGACTCCCGTGGTGCATCACGCCGATGTGCAGAAGTGGGAGAGGCGGGCTTTGGCCGATGAAGTCGACTGGCAGCAGGACAAGAACCGATTCGTCGAGGATGTCGGCGACGGCGACCTGCCGGTGATCTCCGAGAACGGCGCTCGGCTCATCGCCGGGCCACTGGTTAAGCAGTTCGTGTCCCTGACCAGGGCGTTGCTGGATTCAGGTTCGGTCGCCGCGGTACTCGAACGGGTGGTCTTCGCGACGCGGGACCTGGTGCCGGGCGCGGATCTGGTGAGCGTCACCCTCCTCGATCCCGACGGCGGGTTCCACACGCCGGTGGGGACCGACGAGATCGCCGGCGAGCTGGACCAGTTGCAGTACCAGTACGGCGAAGGCGCCTGTGTCGAAGCGGCGCGCGTTTCGGGACCGGCGGCGGCCTTCAGCGACAACCTCGCCGAAGACGCCCGCTGGCCGCGTTTCGGCCCGGCCGCCGCGTCGCTGGGTTTCCACTCGCTGGTTTCGACGGCTCTGCTGCCGGACTCGTCGAGTTCGGAACTTTCCGGGGCGCTGAACGTGTACTCGCGTCGTCCGCACGGCATCGCGAGGCCCGACCGCGACGTGCTGTTGCTGCTGGCGACGCACGCGTCGCTGGCGCTGGCGACCACGCACGCGGTCACCCGCGGTCAGCTCCAGGAGGAGCAGCTCCAGCAGGCGCTGGACAGCAGGGACGCGATCGGGCAGGCCAAGGGCATCCTGATGGCGCGCCGCGGGATCGACGCGGCGGAGGCGTTCGAGGTGCTGCGGCACACGTCGCAGAACATGAACATCAAACTCCGGGAACTGGCGGAGATGCTGTCCAAGCGGCATGCGGAACTGGAATTGCCCGACTGAACAGGCCATCGCCACTACGATCGCGATCATGGCTTTCGGTGAGCTGGAGTTGTCGCGGACGTACGAGTGGCGTGGCCGTTCGGTGGCGTGGGAACGCCTCGGCGAAG
This sequence comes from Amycolatopsis thailandensis, assembly GCF_002234405.1. Classification (GTDB taxonomy): domain Bacteria; phylum Actinomycetota; class Actinomycetes; order Mycobacteriales; family Pseudonocardiaceae; genus Amycolatopsis; species Amycolatopsis thailandensis. The sequence goes on from NZ_NMQT01000021.1 coordinate 60,375, forward strand.
GCGCCCCGGTGGTGCTGTGCCACGGGACACCGTGGTCGGCCCAGCTGTGGGCGCCTTTCGCGCGAGCGCTCAGCGAGGAGTTCGCCGTCCACGTCTGGGACATGCCGGGGTACGGCCGCTCGTCGAAGGAAGCCGGTCACGACGTCGATCTCGGCACGCAGGGCGAACTCTTCGCCGACCTCCTCGGGCATTGGGGGCTGACTGCCCCGCACGTGATCGCCCACGACTACGGCGGGGCCGTTTCACTGCGGGCGAAGCTGCTGCACGGCGCCGAATACGCCTCGCTCGCCCTGGTGGACGTCGTCGCGTTGCGGCCATGGGGATCGGAGTTCTTCCGGCTCGTCGCGGAGAACGCCGAGGTCTTCCAGGCGCAGCCCCCGACCGTGCACAGAGGCGCCCTGGAGTCCTACATCGGCACGGCCTCCCATCGTGGTCTCACCCGCGCGCAACTGGACACGCTGACCGGGCCGTGGCTGGACACGGCGGGGCAACGCGCCTTCTACCGGCAGATCGCCGAGGCGGACGTCCGGTACACCGACGAGATCCAGGACCGCTATCCCGAACTCGCGTTGCCGGTGAAGGTGATCTGGGGTGCGGACGACACGTGGATCCCGGTGGACCGGGCGGAACAGCTCGCGAACGCTATTCCCGGCGCCCTCCTCGACGTCATTCCGGACGCCGGGCATCTGATCCAGTTCGACGCGCCGGTCGAACTGGCCTTTTCCCTGCATCGGTGGCTCACCGCGGAAGTGGGCCGGTGGGGACCCGCCGGGAGCGGACGCTGAAACGCCCCGGGAAGATCAACATCGTTTCATTCGGATATTAGAAGTCGTCTACGTGATATCCCGCGACGTAGGCGTTCGCGAGCAGTCCGCCGCGACATTCGGCGGTCGACGTGCCGAAGCCGACCGGAACCCAATGCCCGACGGTGAACCACAAGGATGATCCCGAAGCGCAATGGGCGACCACCCGATAGGTTTCCGAGTGTCTCGGCAGGGAGAAGCAGGTCAGGGAAATCGCCTCGCCGAAGACGATCCCGTAGCGGTTGCTGTCGCATCCGTAGGGCGGGAACTGGCTTTCGGTCGCCGCGGAGGCCGGTGAGGCGGCCAGGAATCCGGCCGCCGAAAAGGCGGCCATGACTAAAGCGGCGATTTTCTTCTTCATTGCTTTCTCCCGCGGATCGTTCCCAATGGAAAGCTCAGATTAACCGCACGGAAGAATTGTCGTGAATTCATCGGGCAGGTGAAACGAGAACGCGGGCGGTGAGCCGCGCTGCTCCGAAAGAGCGTCCCCCGCCCCTCTTCTGAGTCTCGTCGCGCCTCTTTCGGCCTAGTGCCGCCGGTACTGCGCGGGAGACGTGAGCGTGGCCCGGTCCTCGTAGGATCCCGGCCTCCCGCGGTCGACGTGGAACGTCGTCAGGGTGCTCACCGGCGAACGCGGGTCGCGCCGGTCGCCCACCACCCGCATGTGCGTGCTCCAGCGGCGGGGCGTGACCTCGTAGACGTCGTAGCCGTACCGGTCGCCTTCGAAGTACTTGAGGTGCGGGTTCGCCGCGCCCATCTTCGGCCCGTTGGTGGCGTTCCACTCGGGGGAGTAGGCGCCGGAGGTGACCGAGTGCGCGGTGAACTCCGTCCCGATCACCGGGGTGGACGGATCCGCGAAGTCCGGGCGGATGTCGTCGACGAACGCGGAGTGCCAGTCGCCGGTGATCACCACGAAGTCTTCGAGGCCGCTCTGGGCCACATGGGTCAGCACCTCCTTGCGCTCGGCGAGGAAGCCGTCCCACTGGTCCGTGAACATGTAGCCACCGCCACCGGGCTTCGCCAGCTGGCTCAGCATGATCGAGTTCACCCAGCAGTGCCACGCCTCGCCCGCGCCGGTCACCTGATCCTTGAGCCAGCCCTTCTGGTCCGCGCCGAGGATCGTCCCGTCGGGCAGGTTCTGCGCCGACCGGTACTGCCGCAGATCCAAAATGGACAGATCCAGCAGATCGCCCCAGCGGCGCTGCCGGTGGATCCGCGGCGTCGAGGGGTGGTCGGGGCGCACCGGCATGTGCTCGTACCAGGCCTGGTACGCCGCCGAACGTCGGGCCTTCAGTGAAGGGGTGGTCCCGCTGTAGTCGTTGACGACCTCGTGATCGTCCCAGGTGATGAACCAGGGGTGGGCCGCGTGGGCGTCCCGGAGCGAGGGGTCGGACTTGTAGAGCGCGTGCCGCCGCCGGTACGCCGGCAGCGTCAGCACTTCGGGGCCTTCGTGGTCGCGCAGCGGGTTCCCGCCGACCTGACCGTGCTCGTAGACGTAGTCACCGAGGTGGACGACGAAATCGAGGTCCTCGCGCGCGATCCCGGCGTGCGCCGCGTAGAAACCGTCGTGGAACGCCTGGCAGTTCGCCGAGGCGAACCGGATCCGCCGGACCGGCCCGACCGGCGCCGTGCGGGTGCGGCCGACCCGGCTGACCTTGCCGAGGGCCTGGAAGCGGTAGTAGTACTGCGAGCCCGGCTCCAGCCCGGACACCGGCACGTGCACGCTGTGCCCGAGCCCGGCGGTGGCCGCCGTCGTCCCGCGGGCCACGCGGCGGCGGAACCCGCGATCGGTGGCGACCTCCCAGGCGACCTCGACGGTGTCGTTTAGCGGCTGCTCGAACTCCATCGGTTTCGGCGCGAGCCTGGTCCAGAGGGCGACGCCGTAGGGCACCGGGTCGCCGGACGCGACGCCGAGCGTGAACGGCGCCTCGTCCCAGGTCGCGCCCAGCGCCGCCGCGGCCTCTTCCGCCTGCGCGACCGTCATCCGCGAGCTCAACGGCCAGGCCAGCCCCAGCGCGCCGGCGGTGGCGGCACCTCGCAACAGGTCCCGGCGGTTGACGGACATCGGTGGTCTCCTCGGCTCGGCGGACGGCTCTCCGAGAGCGAACACCGCCGAGATGACCGGAGCCCAACACGAGGACGAACATCAGACGGTGATGACGACCTTGCCGCGCGCGTGCCCCTTGTTGGCGTAGCGGATGGCCTCGGGCACTTCGGCCAGTGAGAAGGCGCGGTCGATGACCGGCTTCACCTTTCCCGCCTCGACGAGCGCGCGCAGCGTCTGCAGATCGTCCTGATTCTCCGTGGAGAACAGGCCGCGCAGCTTCTGCTTCACGAACGGCCCGAGCAGCAGCGCCCGCAGGTTGCGGGCGACCGGGCCGATCCACCTTCCCTCGCCCTCGCCGCCGACGATCACGAGAGTTCCTCGCGGGGTGAGGGATTTCCGCAGTGAGGTCAGCGATCGATTGCCCGCGGTGTCGAGGATGAGGTCGTAGCCGCCGCCGAACCCTTCGCGCGTGTAGTCGAACACCGTGTCCGCGCCTAGCGAGCGGACGAGGTCGACCTTGGCCGGTCCGCACACGCCGTCCACCTGGGCGCCGAACGCCTTGGCGATCTGCACCGCGAACGTGCCGACGCCACCACCCGCGCCGATGATCAGGACCTTCTGCCGGGGTGCGACCCGCCCTCGGTCGCGAAGCGCCTGGAGCGCGGTAAACGCGGAAATAGGGATGGCAGCCGCTTCCTCGAAGCCGAGCTTCTCGGGCTTCCGCGCGATCTTGTCCACTGTGGTCAGCGCGTACTCGGCGAAGGAACCTTGACAGGTGCCGAAAACCTCGGCGCCGACGCGGAACCGCGTGACGTCGGCGCCGACCGCGTGCACGACGCCGGCGAAGTCCAGCCCACGGACGCGGGCCTTCGGTCTCCGCACCCCGAAACCCATCAGCCGCACCAGGTACGGCGTTCCTCCCATGAGATGCCAGACGCCGGGGTCGACGGCCGCCGCCCGGATCCGCACGACCACACCGTCCGGTCCCGCTTCGGGTTCGGGCAGTTCGGTCAGCGCCAGGACATCGGTGGTGCCGTACTCGTTCTGGACGATCGCCTTCATGGCGGCCTCGTTTCCTAGTCCGGATACTGGAAGACGTCGTCGAGCCCGACGCCGAACACCCTGGCGATCTGGAAGGCCATCTCCAGGGACGGTGAGTAGCGGCCCTGCTCGATCGCGATGACCGTCTGGCGCGTGACGCCGACCCGGTCCGCGAGTTCCGCCTGGGTCATCTCGCCCGCGGCGAACCGCAGAGCGCGGATGGAGTTCGTGACCTTGGTCGGTTTCACCATGTCTGGAATCCCCGGCGGTACGCGGCGATCTTCGCGATCGAGCCGAGCAGGGAAGACAGGACGAAGGCGAGGTACACGGTGTTGGCGATCCAGAAGTGGTCCAGTTCGGCCATCGCCATGACGAGCGCCGCGACGCCGCCGAGCACGACGAACGACTGTCCGATGTGCTCACCGAACCGGCCGATCTCGCGGTCTCGCTGGTCTTTCCGGCCCGCGTCCCGAGGTGAGGCGATCGACGCCGCGATGTGCAGGACGATCGAAGCCACGATGGCCGCCCCGACCGTCCACAGCAGCGTCGCCACGTAAGGGACGTCGGTGAGCGAGCCGGAGCCCGCCCGGCCGAGGACGACGATCAAGTACACCGCGTAGGCGCAGATCGTGACCGCGGCCATGATCCACGCGCGTTTCTCTTCCAGTGCCACGACGTCCAAGGTAAAGAATCCCAGACTTGATGTCAAAGTTTCTTTACACTTATCGGGGTGGCAAGTCCCTGAAGGCCTCCTTGAGGGACCCAGAGTCCCTCAAGGAGGCCTTCACGGACTTGGCAACCGCACCTGTGCTCCCAGGGATGCCGGCAGTCACGGTGGTGACGCGTGAAGGGCCCCTTCCCTCGGTCCAGTCGAGGAAACTCGACCTTCGCACCTTGCGAAGTCCGTGAAAGCCTCCTTCCCTACGCTCAAGGTAGGGAAGGAGGCTTTCACGGACTTGGCAAGGTGAGGTGGCGGTAGGTGCAGGGGTGTCCTGAGTGGTGAGGCGCGTTGGAACCGGCCTAGTCACTCACGAGGGGGACTTGCGAAGGTCAGGCCTTGATCAGGGTCTCTTCGAGAGTCGCCCGGTGCGTCGGCTTCGCCTCTTCGTAGCGACGGCGGCCCTCGTCGGTCACGACGACGAAGATCCCGCGCCGATCCGACTCGCAGAGCGCGCGCTGGACGAGCCCCTCGCGTTCCAGCCGGGCGACGAGCCGTGAGGTGGCGCTCTGGCTCAGATGGACGACCTCGGTCAGGTCGGCCGCGCGGCATTTGCCGACGACGCAGTTGACCAGGCGTTCCAGGGCTTCGAACTCGGTGACGCCGAGGCCGTGACGCTCCTGGAGCCGGCACTCGAGGCGGCCGAAGACCGCCGCGTGCCGGGCGGACAGGTCACGCCATTCCCGCAGCAGGTCTTGTTCGGCGACGTCGCTCACGGGGTCCAAGATAGCATGCACGTGAATTTTATGCAAAGTCATTTAATGCACTTGCATTAGATGCGTATGCATGTAATGTACCGATCATGAGTTCTTCCGTGCAGCTGTCCACCAGCTCTACAAGGTGGGACGCGCGCCTCTGGGGTGTCCTGCTCACCGTGTCCGTCGTCGTGGGCCTCGACGCGCTCGACGTGTCGATGGTCGCCGTCGCCCTCCCGTCCATCCAGGCCGAACTCGGCCTCTCCACCGGTGCCCTGCAATGGGTCATCAGCGCCTATGTGCTCGGCTACGGCGGTCTGCTGCTCCTCGGCGGGCGCACCGCCGACCTGCTCGGCAGGCGCCGGGTCTTCCTGGTCGCCGTCGCGGTCTTCGCGCTCGCTTCCCTGCTCGGGGGCCTCGTCGACGACGGCGCGCTGCTGATCGCCACCCGCTTCATCAAGGGCCTCGCGGCCGCGTTCACCGCCCCCGCCGCCCTGTCCATCATCACCACGACCTTCCACGAAGGTCCCGCCCGCAACCGGGCGATCAGCATCTTCGCCGTCTTCGGTGCCAGCGGTTACTCCGCGGGACTCGTGTTCTCCGGTCTGCTCACCGAGGTGGGCTGGCGCTGGACGTTCCTGCTGCCGGTGCCGATCGCGCTCGCCGCGCTGGCCGCCGCGATCAAGCTGATCCCGTCCTATCGCCCGCAGGAGGGTGGCGGCTACGACTTCCCGGGCGCGATCACCGGTGCCGCCGGTTCGCTTCTGCTGGTGTTCGCCGTGGTCGAGGCACCGGAGATCGGCTGGGCCGCGCCGCGGACGCTGATCACGTTCGTCCTCGCGCTCGCCCTTCTCGGCACCTTCGTGTTCATCGAGAAGCGCAGCAAGCACCCGCTGCTCCGGCTCGGCATCCTGCGCTCCGGCCCGCTGGCCCGAGCCAACCTCGGCGGCGCGACGTTCTTCGGCGCCTACATCGGGTTCCAGTTCGTGGTCATGCTGTACCTGCAGACGGTTCTCGGCTGGTCCGCGCTGCAGACCGCGCTCGGCTTCCTGCCCGCCGCGCTGATCGTGGCCTTCGGCTCCCCGCGGATCGAGCCGTTGATCGACCGGATCGGCACGCCTCGCACGATCCTCGCCGGGGTCGTCGCCCACGTCATCGGGTACGCACTGTTCCTGCGCATCGACGAGAGTTCCAGCTACGCCGGTTCGGTGCTACCGAGCATGATCCTGCTGGGCATCGGCTTCATGCTGGCGTTCTCCTCGCTGAACATCCAGGCGACCAACGGGATCTCCGACGACGAGCAGGGCCTCGCCGGCGGTCTGCTGAACACGTCGATCCAGGTCGGCGGTGCGATCGGCCTCGCCGTGGTGACCGCGGTCCTGACCGGCAACGCGGGAGGCGCCACCGGCCCGGCCGCACTGCTGAACGGTCTGGCGCCCGCGCTGACCGTCGTCACCGGCATCGCCGTGATCAGTGTCCTGGTGGCGCTGTCCGGAGTCGTCGGCCTGCGCAGGGCCGAAGCCCGCACCGCGGTCGCCGAACCGGAGTTCGCCGCGGCCGAATAGCCAAGGGGGTGAAAGGGCCCTTCCCGCGCTCGGGGGCGGGAAGGGCCCTTTCGGGTCACCAGCGGATCGGCAGGGACTTCAGCCCGTTCTGGAAGTTCGACCGCAACCGCACCGGATCACCGGCGAGTTCCGCCTCGCCGAGCAGGTCCAGGACCGCTTCGAACATCGCGCGCAGCTGCACCCTGGCGAGCTGCGCGCCGAGGCAGAAATGCGGACCGTGCCCGAAGGTCAGATGGTCGTTGGGAGCGCGGCCGATGTCGAAGCGGTCCGGATCCTCGAAAACGGACTCGTCCCGATTCGCGGCGGAGAACCAGACGACGACCTTGTCACCCGCCCGGATGTCCACATCGGACAGGACGACGTCCTCGGTCGCCGTCCGGCGGAAGTGCATGACCGGCGTCCACCACCTCAACATCTCTTCCACCGCACCGGGAAGCAGCGAACGATCGGCTAGCAGCCGCCGGTACTGATCCGGATGCGACAGCAGCGCCAGCATCCCGCCGGGGATGCCGTTGCGCAGCGTTTCGTTGCCCGCGACGGAAAACAGCCAGAACAGGTTCTCGAACTCCGCGATCGACACCCGCCCGCCGTCTTCCACGTGACTCATCAGGTTGCTCATCACGTCGTCGCCGGGGTGACGGCGTTTGTACTCGCCGAGCGCGGTGGCGTACGCGTAGAGATCCGGCATCCCGGCGCGGGTGCGCGGATCGGGCATCGCGCCGTCCGGCCCCGGTAGCGGACGCACGGCCAGCGCGGCCCGCGCGAGATCGGTGACCTCGCCGGTTTCGACGGTCGCGCTCACCGCGTAGTCGGCGTCCTGGTAACCGATCACGCGATTGCTCCAGTCGTACATCAGCCGCCGGTCCTGCTCGGGGATCCCGAAGACCTCGGCCAGCGTCAGCAGCGGGAGATCGGCGGCGACGGCGGCGAAATCGCACTGGCCGTCCGCCGCGATCCCGGCGATCAGTTCCCGCGCCCAGCCATGGATCCGCTCGGTCAGCCTGCCGACCGCGCGCGGCGTGAACGCCTTGGTGAGCAGGCCCCGCAGCCGGGCGTGCTCGGGCGGATCCATGTTGAGCATCATCCGCCGGACGTACCCGAGGTCCTGTTCGGTCGCCGGGTCCCGGATCTGCGTCCCGCCCAGGCTCGACGAGAACAGCCGCGGGTTCCTCAGCACGTGTTTGACGTCCGAATGCCGCAGCACGGCCCAGAAATCGTCCATCCGCACGACCGGCGACTCCCGGCGCAGCGCCGCGAGGTGCTCGTACGGCACGCCCCGGGTGTAGGTGTCCGGATCGGTGATCACGACTGCGAAGACTAGCCCGCGGACAGGGGACTGCGGAAAGATCCGTCCGGTGGAACCACTGAAACTGCGCACCGCCGGAACCGAAGGCCCCGCCGTGCTCCTGTTGCACGGCCTCGGCGCGACCGGCGCGGTGTGGGACGGCCTGATGTTGCAGCCCGGCTACCGCTGGCTGGCACCCGACCTCCCCGGGCACGGGGCGTCACCGCACCTGGCGCATTACTCCTTCGGGAGCCTCGCCGGGGCGGTCGCCGATCTGCTCCCGGAACGCGGTCCGCTGCTGGTGATCGGCCACTCCCTCGGCGGGGTGGTCGGCCTGGCCCTGGCCAGCGGGTGGTTCGGGCTCCACGTCGAAGGGCTGCTCGCTGTCGGCGTCAAGGTCGAATGGAGCGAAGGCGACCTCGCCAAGGCCGCCGACATGGCGGCGAAACCGCCCAGGGTGTTCCTGGAGCGTGAGGACGCCGAACGGGCGTTCCTCAAGATCGCCGGTCTCACCGGACTGGCCGAAGCGGACCCCGAGGGCGTCGTCGAAACCGAAGGCGGCTGGCGGCTGGCGCTGGACCCCCACGCGTTCGCCGTCGGCGCGCCCGACATGCCCGGTCTGCTCGGCGCCGCGCGCTGCCCGGTCGCCCTCGCCGCCGGCGAGCACGACCCCATGAGCCGCATCGACCAGCTTCGCGCGCTCAGCCCGGCTTCCGCCGAGCTTCCCGGACTGGGGCACAACGCCCACGTCGAAGACCCGGCGGTACTCCTGGCCTTCCTCGGGCAATTCGTCCTCTGAATGCGGTAGTTCGGCGTCTAACCACCGCATTCAGAGGACGAAACGCGGAGGTGGGCTAGCGCCGGAGGCGGCCGAGGGTGGCGATGCCCTCGGCGATGTCGCTCGCCGGGCTGGATCCGTAGCCGAGGACGAGGCCCGGATTCATCGGCCGCTGACAGTGCCACGACAGCGGCTGCACCTTCACGCCCTGCTCCAGCGCGGCCGCGGCGAAGTCGAGGTCGGAGAAGCCGGCGTCGAAGGTGATCGTCAGGTGCAGTCCGGCGGCCGCGCCGTGCACGACGGCGTCCGGCAGATGCGCCTGGAGCGCGTCGATCATCGCGTCGCGACGACGGCGATGGCGTTTGCGCACGAACCGCAGCTGCCGTTCCATCTCGCCGGACTCCATGAGATGCGCCAGCACCAGCTGCGGGAGGACGGCGTTGCCCAGGTCGGCGAACCGTTTGGCCGCGACCACCTCGTCCCGGTAGCGCGGCGGCACCAGCATCCAGCCCACTCGGAGCGCGGGCGCGAGCCATTTCGACACGCTGCCCGCGTAACAGACCTGTTCGGCGAGCATCGAGCGCAGCGCGGGGACCGGCGGGCGGTCGTAGCGGTGTTCGGCGTCGTAGTCGTCCTCGATGATCAGCCCGCCGTCCGCGGCCCAGCGCATGAGCTCGCGACGGCGTTCCCCGCCGAGCACGACACCGGTCGGGAACTGGTGCGCGGGCGTGAGCAGTACGGCGGGCGCGCCGCTGCGGACGAGCTCACCGACGTCGATGCCGTCTTCGTCGACGCGGATCGGCGGCGTCGCCAGCCTGCGGTCGTGCAGATGCTGCCGCGCGCCCAGCGAACTCGGGTCCTCGACGGCGATCTCGGAGATCCCGTTGTCGCACAGCACCTGGGCCAGCAACCCGAGACCCTGCGCGACACCGGCGACGATCAGGACGTCATCGGCGTCGGCGGTGATGCCGCGGGTGCGGGCGATCCAGTGCGCGATGGCCAGCCGCAACGCGGGCGCGCCCCTCGGGTCGCCGTAGCCGAAGGAGGCCGCCGAGAGGTCGTTGAGCACGGTGCGCTCGGCGCGGAGCCAAGCCGTCCTCGGGAAGGCGGTCAGATCCGGCACGCCGGGGGACAGGTCGATCTTCGCCGGGGTCGACCGCAGTGAGTCGAAGACGCCGATCCCCGGGGCGGGCTGGAAGATCGTGCCCGCCGACGGGGGCCCGGACGTCGTCTGTTCCTTGGTTCTCGCGGGTGCCGCGACGACCACCGTTCCCGCGCGGCCGCGCCCGGCGACGTGGCCGTCCTCGACCAGCCGCTGGTAGGCCTCGGTGACCACGCCGCGGGAAACCCGCAGGTCCGCGGCCAGCGACCGGGTCGCGGGCAGCCTGCTGCCGACCGGCAGGCGGCCGTCGGAGATGGCGTGCCGCAACCGCGACGCCAGCCAGTCCGACCGGCGCCCCGGTGGTGCGTCCCCGATGTCCAGCTGCAGGAAGTCCGAGCCCTCGGCAGTCACCCGATCATTGTGTCATTCGGGCTCGTAGGCGAGGTTCGGACGCAGCCACTGCTCCACAGTGGACAGTTCGACGCCGCGACGGGCCGCGTAGTCCTCGACCTGGTCCTTGCCGAGCCGTCCGACGGTGAAGTACTTCGAGTCGGGGTGGGCGAAGATCAGCCCGGACACGCTCGCCGCGGGCGACATCGCGAAGGACTCCGTCAGGGTCATGCCGAGCTTGTCGGAGTCGAGCAGGTCGAACAGCTCCTGCTTCTCGCTGTGGTCCGGGCTCGCCGGGTAGCCGAGCGCGGGGCGGATGCCGCGGAACCTTTCGGCGTGCAGGTCCTCCAGCTTCGGATCGGCGTCGGGCTCGAACCACTCCCGCCGTGCCTTCAGGTGGATGTACTCGGCGAACGCCTCGGCGAGCCTGTCCGCGAGCGCCTTCACCATGATGGCGCGGTAGTCGTCCTGCTTCGCTTCGAACTCGGCCGCGAAATCCTCGGCACCGAGGATGGTGACCGCGAACCCGCCGAGGTGGTCGCCCGCCCCGGCCGGGGCGATGTAGTCGGACAGGCAGCGGTTCGGCCGCTCCAGCGGTTTCTTGGTCTGCTGGCGCAGCATCGGGAACTTGACCCCCGACTCCAGGATGATGTCGTCGCCCTCGGAGTGCGCCGGCCAGAACGCGTACGCGCCCTTGGCCTGGAACCGCTCCTCGGCGATGATCTGGTCCATCAGGGTGTTCGCGTCGTCGAACAGCTCCTGCGCGACCGGGTTCGAGAGGATCGCCGGATACTTACCCTTCAGCTCCCAGGCCAGGAAGAGGAAGGTCCAGTCGATCATCTCGCGCAGCTCGGTGAGCGACGGGGACACGTACCGGACGCCGGTGAACGCGGGCGTCGGGATCTCGTCGAAGGAGACCTTCTCCGGGTTGGCCCTGGCCTGCTCGACCGTCAGCAACGGGGTCCGCTGCTTGTTCGCGTGCTGGACGCGCAGCTCTTCCTGGTCCTCGCGGTTCTTCTTGTCGAGGATCTCGGCGCGGTCCGCGTCGAGCAGATCGCCGACGACGCCGACGACACGGGAGGCGTCGAGGACGTGGACGGTCGTGTTCTCGTACGCGGGCGCGATGCGGACCGCGGTGTGCTGGCGCGACGTGGTCGCGCCGCCGATCAGCAACGGCAGTTTCAGCCCGCGCCGCTCCATTTCGGCGGCGACGTTGACCATTTCGTCCAGCGACGGCGTGATCAGGCCGGAAAGCCCGATGGCGTCGGCGCCTTCGGAGACCGCGGTGTCCAGGATGACCGAAGCCGGGACCATCACGCCGAGGTCGATCACCTCGTAGTTGTTGCAGCCGAGGACGACGCCGACGATGTTCTTGCCGATGTCGTGCACGTCGCCCTTGACCGTCGCCAGGACGACCTTTCCGTTGCCTTGACGGGTTTCGACGCGGCCTTCGAGGCGGGCCTTCTCCTTTTCGGCCTCCATGAACGGTTCGAGGTAGGCCACGGACCGCTTCATCACGCGCGCGCTCTTGACGACCTGCGGCAGGAACATCTTGCCGGACCCGAACAGGTCGCCGACGATCTTCATGCCGTCCATCAAGGGACCTTCGATGACCTCGAGCGGCCTCGGCAGCTTCTGCCGCGCTTCCTCGGTGTCCTCTTCGATGTAGTCGACGATGCCGTGCACCAGCGCGTGGCTGAGGCGCGCCTCGACCGTGTTCTCCCGCCAGGAGAGGTCGACGGTGCGCTGGGTTCCCTTGCCGCTGACCGTTTCCGCGAACGTGACCAGCCTGTCGGTGGCGTCCTCGCGGCGGTCGAAGAGCACGTCCTCGACCAGTTCCAGCAGATCCTTGGGGATGTCCTCGTAGACCGCGAGCTGCCCGGCGTTGACGATGCCCATGTCCAGGCCCGCGCGCACCGCGTGCAGCAGGAAGGCCGAGTGCATCGCCTCACGTACGACGTTGTTGCCGCGGAAGGAGAACGAGAGGTTCGAGATACCGCCGCTGATGTGCACGCCGGGACAGCGTTCCTTGATCCGCGGCAGCGCGTCGATGAACGCCTTGGCGTAGCCGTTGTGCTCGGAGATACCGGTCGCGACCGCGAGCACGTTCGGGTCGAAGATGATGTCCTCGGCGACGAATCCGGCCTTCTGTGTCAGCAGATCGTAGGCACGCCCGCAGATCTCGACCTTGCGGTCGGCGGTGTCGGCCTGGCCCGTCTCGTCGAAGGCCATGACCACCACGCCCGCGCCGTAATCACGGATGCGCCGGGCCTGCTGGAGGAACTGCTCCTCGCCTTCCTTGAGGCTGATGGAGTTGACGACTCCCTTGCCCTGCACGCATTTCAGCCCGGCTTCGAGGACGGTCCAGCGTGAGCTGTCGATCATGATCGGCAGCCGGGCGACCTCGGGTTCGGTGGCGATGAGGTTGAGGAACGTGGTCATCGCTTTTTCGCTGTCGAGCAGGTCGGCGTCCATGTTGACGTCCAGCAGGTTCGCCCCGCCGCGGACCTGCTCCAGCGCGACGTCGACGGCGGCCTGATGGTCGTCGGCCTCGATCAGCTTGCGGAACTTGGCGGACCCGGTGACGTTGGTCCGCTCGCCGATCATGACGAACCCGGTGTCCTTGCCGATCTCGAACGGCTCCAGACCGCTGAACCGGGTGTGCGGCTTGGCATCCGGCAGGGCGCGCGGCGCCATCCCGCGGACGGCGTCGGCGATTCCCTTGATGTGCGCGGGGGTCGTGCCGCAGCAGCCGCCGACGACGTTGACCATCCCGGCTTCGGCGAAGTCGCCGAGCAGCCCGCCGGTCTCGTCGGGCGTCTGGTCGTACCCGCCGAACGCGTTCGGCAGGCCGGCGTTGGGGTGACAGGCCGTGTACGTGCCCGCGAGGCGGGACAGTTCGGCGATGTGCGGGCGCATCTCCTCGGCACCCAGCGAGCAGTTGACGCCGACCAGCAGCGGATCGGCGTGCTCGATGGAGCTCCAGAACGCCTCGACCGTCTGCCCGGACAGCGTCCGGCCGCTCAGGTCGACGATCGTCACGGAGATCCACAGCGGCAGATGCGGTGCGACGTCGCGGGCGGCGGAGATCGCGGCCTTGCAGTTGAGGGTGTCGAAGATGGTCTCGATCAGCAGCAGGTCCACGCCGCCCTCGGCGAGAGCCTTGATCTGATCGGCGTACGAGGCGTACACCTCGTCGAAGGTCACCGCGCGGTACGCCGGGTCTTCGACCTTGGGCGACAGCGACAACGTGACGTTCAGCGGCCCGACCGACCCGGCGACGAACTTGCCGCCCGCCGCGTCCGCCGCCTCACGTGCGATCTGGGCACCGCGGAGGTTCATCTCGTACGCGAGGTGCTCGAGCCCGTAATCCGCCTGTCCGATGGTGGTGGCGGTGAAGGTGTTCGTCGTCGTGATGTCCGCGCCGGCGTCCAGATACTGGCGGTGGATGTCGAGGACCACGTCCGGTCTGGTGAGGTTCAGCAGGTCGGGGTCGCCGGTGATGTCACGGGGGTGATCCTGGAACCGCTCGGTGCGGTAATCCTCAGGCTTGAGGCCGGCGTTCTGGAGCATCGACCCCCACGCGCCGTCGAGCACGACTATGCGCTCGTCCAGCAGCTTTCGCAGGGCGGTCGTTTCCATCCAGCGCTCCTCCCATGTCGTGGGAGGCGCCCTTGCGGTGAAGTCCGGGGCCGAGCGTGGCGGACTCCATGGTCCGTTGCAGCGCCTCTCGACCTTGGCGACCAGACTACCGGATCGGCACAAGGGCGCTTCGCCCGAATTACTCAGCCGCTGGCCAGGGCGGGTTCGGCTTCCCGGATCGTGGGATGGGCGGTTCGGGCGGCACCGTGCGACCACCCGGAACCGTGTGGTCACGGTCATGATGCGGCGCTTTCCGGGTGTTGCCAACATCGAGTTCGCCACTCATGCGGAGTGGCAGGGGAGGGTTTCTGCCGGTGGAGCCTGAGGAACTGAGGGTTTGGCTCGAACGTTCGTCCCGCCTGAGCGCCGAGTTCACGCGAGGGTTCGGGGCGAGGTTCGGCTATCCGCCGGGTGAGAACCGGGTTTTCGTGGCCGATGGTGACGATTCGGGTGATCTCGAAGAGCTCGCGAAACTCGGTGCCCCGGCCGAGCTGCTGGACTTCTTCGTCCACGTGAGAGAGGTGTCGTTGCCGGATCTCGGCAACGGTGTGTTCGTGCATTCGGCGAGGCACGTGCTCACCGGGCTGCTCGGTGCTCTGCCCACGCGACTCGCCGGGGTCGTGGAGGAGCGGATCACCGTTTTCGGATCGGACGGAGGGGGTTCGTTGTTCGCTTTGAGCGCGGGCGGCGGACAGGTCTACCGCCTGCGGGGAGGGGCCTTTCTCGACGGTGCCTACGAAGCCGGTCACCAGAGAACGACAGTGGTCGCGAAGGACCTGCGCGAGTTCTTGGACGGCATCCTGCGCGAGCTGGAAAGACATGTAGACGCGTGAGCGAGCGGTGAGTCCGCGCTCTTGGGCTACTCGAAGGAGATGTGCGGTGGCGATCGACTACGAAGCATGGTGTGTCGACGAACCGAGGGTCGCAAGACTCGGTCTGAACACAAGGACCTCTGGCTCCCGAAGGTGCGGAGGGGCATGACAGCACTGATCCTGCTCGGTGTCGAAAGTGCCGAGCAAGCCTCCGAAGAGAAGGCCGTATGCGTTGTCCGGTGTCTCGGCCACCAGGTCTCGGTCGGTGACGTCTTGTCCACCGCGATCTTCGAGGATGGCACGTCGATGAAAGTCGACTTGCGGATCGTCGCGATTCTGCGCTACGAACGGCCGGTCGGACTGCTGGACCCGCCTCACAGCGCGAAGCTCGAACTGGCGGGCACGGGTGAGCTCGGAGGAGTCCGGGAACTCCACGGCGACCCGCGGTGAAGCGGAATTCGCGGCGATCCGGTTGGATGTCGACGCTGATTTCCGTCATCGACGGAGGACCGGACCGGATCGATCACCATCCGTGTCCGCGCTCCGGAAGGGACGACGGTGCACCCGATCAAGGATCCGGCGTCGGCCGACGGGATTCCCGACTTCGTCCGGGCTCAGCCCTGAGCGTGTTCCCGCATCGTCGTGAAGTACTCCGACCGTCGACCACTAGAAACCGACGGTCGCCTTCTGGATCTTCACCGGCTTCGCGGGCAGCCCGTCCTGCGGCCCGTTCGGGTCCGTCGGGATGATCCCGGCGGCCACGATCCGGTCCAGCACGTCCATGCCCCGCACGACCTCGCCCATCACCGAGTAGTTCTTCGGGATGTTCGCGAACGAGTGCACGATGAAGAACTCGCTGCCGTTGGTGCCGGGGCCCTGGTTGCCCATGGCGATGGTGCCGCGTTCGTAGGTCTCGGTGCCGTCGACCTCGTCCGGGAACTTGTAGCCCGGCCCGCCCTTTTCGGCCTCGTAGATGTCGCCGCACTGGAGGACGCCGAGGCGCGAGGAGTTCGTCAAGCGCCAGCACTGGCTGTGGTCGTAGAAGCGCTGCAGCGCGAGGCTCGCCAGGTTGTGCGCGGCGCACGGGGCGGCGCCCGCGCGGTTCAGGCGCACGGTGACCGGGCCGTAGTTGAAGCGGAACGTGACGTCGATCGTGCCGCGGGTCAGCGCGAAGGGGAGCGGCCGGAAGACCGGGCGGGCCGCCGGGTTCTCCGGGGTCGGTGTGAACTCGCAGCGCACGATCGGCAAGGACGCCGAAGACGCCGGCGCGGCCGTGGCCACGCCGGGCAGCAGGACGGCGGCGAGAGCGGAGACGACGGCGGTGACACCCCAGCGCAGCTTCATGAGGGGGAACTTAACCCAAAAGGGTGGTCGTCGGGTAGCGCTTCACGCGGGCGGGCGGCACTCGCGCGGGTTCGGTCCGTGAAGGCCTCCTTGAGGGACCCAGGGTCCCTCAAGGAGGCCTTCACGGACTTGGCGATCGTCACGCCCCAGACGGTTCAGCCTTCACGTACTTCGAGCGGGTGAGGGCGGCGGTGAGGCGTCGGTCCAGGTGGTCGTGAGTGGCGATTCGGGTTAGAACACGAATCGCCACTCACGACCACCCGCACCGAACGGCCACCGCGCATGCTGAGCTCACTCACCGCCGTATACCTCGCCGCCACCATCGGCCTGACCCAGCTCCCGCCCACCGAAATCCGGCCCGACCAGGTCGAGCACATCGCCCTGCCCTGCGCCCAAGCGGGCGCGTCCGCCGACGACAACGACTCCGCCCAAAGCCTCAACCAGCAGCTCGCCACGAAAATGCGCGGCTACATGAACCCGTACAACACGTCCTGTGCCAGAGCGGTCGTCGAGACCGTCCAGAGATCGGGGTTCAACGAACGCGCGGCGGCCATCGCGATCGCGACGGTGATCGTCGAGTCGAGCATCGCCAACCTCGACGGCGGGCTCGGTGACTCGGTCGGGCTCTTCCAGCAGCGCGCGAGCTGGGGGAGCTTCGAGCAGCGGACCGACCCGGTCTGGGCGACGGCCCGGTTCCTCGCCGTGATGCGGCAGTTCTTCCCGAACGGCGCCTGGAACGACGTCGCCATCGGTGACGTCGCCGCGGCGATCCAGCGGCCCGCGGCGAAGTACCGGCATCGCTACGGGGTCGAGGCCGACGACGCGGTCAAGATCGTCGGCGAACTCTGGGCCCGGAACGGCGAATGGCCCCTGCCCACCAGAGTGGACAGGGGCCATTGAGCCGTGGTCGGACTACTTACGCCAGGCCGTGCGCTGCTTACGCATGTCGAGCACCAGCCCGAACATCATCAGCAGGGACAGCCCGATCAGCCACAGGTTCTCGGTCCAGCCGTGGTGATTGCCGTACAGCATCACCAGCAGGATGATCGCGCACAGCCAGCCCGCGATCCGCGTCGCCTTCGGGAAGGAACCGTGCCAGCCCCACTCGGCCGACGGCTCGTCGCGGGGGTCGACGGTGTCGACGCCCACCCGGCCGCGCTTTTCGACCGCTTTGCTCGCCACGATCAACTCCTCAAAACCCGATGGTTCGCTTGCCCGCGAATGATCCCACACCTGGCTGCACGCGCCGGATGGGGCCCAAGCGACAATGAGCCCCGATGACTACCTCGCGAAGTGTGCTCGTGCTCGGTTCGACCGGTTCGGTCGGCGCCCAGGCTCTCGACGTGGCGGCCCGTAACCCGGAGCTGTTCCGGGTCGCCGGGATCGCCGCGGGCGGTTCCGACCCCGCCGCGCTGGCCGCGCAGGCCTTGGCGCACCAGGTCGACGCCGTGGCGATCAGCAGGCCGACGGCCGTGGAAGACCTGCAGCTCGCGCTGTACGCCGAAGCGCAGAAGCGCGGCTACTCCAGTGGCGACTTCAAGCTCCCGCGCATCTACGCGGGGGCCGGCGCGGTCGTCGAGATGATCGACGCCACCCCGGTCGACGTCGTGCTCAACGCGCTCCCCGGCTCCCAGGGGCTCCCGCCGACCCTGCGCGCGCTCGCCACCGGCGCCACGCTCGCGCTGGCCAACAAGGAGTCGCTGATCGCGGGCGGCCCGCTCGTGCTCGCCGCGGCCAAGCCCGGCCAGCTGGTCCCGGTCGATTCGGAGCACTCCGCGATCGCCCAGGCCCTGCGCGCCGGCCGCGAGTCCGAGGTCGCCAGGCTGGTGCTGACCGCCTCGGGCGGCCCGTTCCGCGGCCGCAAGCGCGAGGAGCTGGCCGACGTCACCGTCGAGCAGGCGATGGCGCATCCGACCTGGTCGATGGGCCCGCTCATCACGATCAACTCGTCCACCCTGGTCAACAAGGGGCTGGAACTGATCGAGGCGAAGCTCCTGTTCGACATCGAGACCGAGCGCATCGACGTGGTCGTCCACCCGCAGTCGATCATCCACTCGATGGTGACCTTTGTGGACGGCTCGACGATCGCCCAGGCCAGCCCGCCCGACATGCGGCTGCCGATCGCGCTGGCCCTGCACTGGCCGGATCGTGTCCCCGGCGCCGCGGCCGCGTGCGTCTGGGACAAGCCCGCGAGCTGGACTTTCGAGCCGCTGGACAACGAGGCGTTCCCGGCCGTCGAGCTGGCGAGGCACACCGGAACCGTCGGCGGCTGTGTCCCGGCGGTCTACAACGCGGCGAACGAGGAGCTGGTGGCCGCTTTCCTGGCACAGAACACCGGCTTCACCTCGATTGTGGACACTATTGCCCAGGTGGTGGAAGCCGCCGACGAATGGCGTCGCGAACCTCGCGACGTGGATGACGTACTTGCTGCCGAGCGCTGGGCTCGCGCGCGTGCCGGTGCGCTGATCGGTAAGGGGAAGTAGCGCGTGGTCTTCATTCTCGGGATCGTGCTGTTCGCGCTGGGCATCTGCCTGTCCGTAGCGCTGCACGAGGCCGGTCACATGTGGGCGGCGAAGGCCTTCGGCATGAAGGTCCGGCGCTTCTTCGTCGGCTACGGGCCGACGGTGTTCTCCTTCCGCCGCGGCGACACCGAGTACGGCCTCAAGTGGATCCCGCTCGGCGGGTTCTGCGACATCGCGGGCATGACCGCGCTCGACGAGGTCACCCCGGAGGAGTCGAAGCGCGCGATGTGGCGCTTCAAGACCTGGAAGCGCACCGTCGTCATGGCGGCGGGTTCGGTGACGCACTTCATCCTCGGTTTCATCATCCTGTACCTGATGGCCGTCACCATGGGCCTGCCGAACCCGGACGCGGCGAAGGCGCCCACCGAGCCGGTGATCAGCGCCACGTCGTGTGCCCGCGCGGCCACCACCGTCGAGCAGCTGAACGACAAGTCCTGCCCGCCCGGCGCCCCCACCCCCGCGCAGACCGCCGGGATCCAGGCAGGCGACAGGATCCTGTCGGTGGCGGGCAAGCCGACACCGGCCTGGACCGACATGCTCGCGGCCGTCCAGGTCGCCGGCGGCCCGACACCGTTCGTGGTCGAGCGCAACGGGCAGCGGCTCAACCTGACCGTCGACGTGCCGCGCGTGCAGCGGCTGGTCGCCGACGGTGAGAACAAGACCACGGTCAAGGACGTCGGCATGATCGGCGCCTCACCGGTGCCGAAGTCGGTAGTGGCGACCTACGGTCCGGTCGACGCGATCGGGGCGACGTTCGACTTCACCGGCACGATGTTCTCCGAAACCGCCAAGCGGCTGATCGAGTTCCCGTCGCGGATGCCCGCGGTGGTGGAGTCCATCTTCGGCGGCGAGCGCGACCCGAACACCCCGGTCAGCGTGGTCGGCGCCAGCCGGATCGGTGGCGAGGCCGCCGAGCGCGGGCTATGGGAGGTCTTCCTCCTCCTGCTGGCGAGCCTGAACTTCTTCATCGGCGTGTTCAACCTGCTGCCGCTGCTCCCGCTCGACGGCGGGCACATCGCGGTCGTCTGGTACGAGCGGGTCCGGGACTGGTTCCGGAAGCTGCGCGGGAAGGCGGCGGGTGGTCCGGTCGACTACACGAAGCTCTCCGCGGTCACGTTGGTGCTCGTCTTCATCGGCGGCGCGGTCACTCTGCTCACCATCACCGCCGACATCGTGAATCCGGTCAAGCTGTTCCAGTGACGGGGACGGGCGGTCACGGAGCGCACTGTCAGCACCGTTGAGCCGCCCAGGTAATGCTGCTCACCGTGACGGCTGACGTCGTGGATGTCCGCCGATCGGGGTAGGTACGCTTGAGGGCGTGACTGTCGCTCTTGGTATGCCAGCGCTTCCTCCTCCTGTCCTCTCCGAGCGTCGCAAGACCCGACAGCTGCAGGTCGGGCCGGTCGGCGTCGGTAGCGAGCACCCGATCTCGGTGCAGTCGATGACCACCACGCTCACCTCGGACGTCAACGCCACCCTGCAGCAGATCGCCGAG
>NZ_NMQT01000210.1 GCF_002234405.1 Amycolatopsis thailandensis
CGTCGGCGAGGGCGTCCGCGACGTCCACGATCACGTCGGCCGGCACTCCGGCGGCGCGAAGCCTGCCCTCGTCGCCGAACAGCGAGGGCCGCACGACCCCTTCGGCCCGGAGCGCGAGGGCGGCGCGGACTGCGCGGTCGTCGTCGCCGTCCGCCAACGCGACGCGGAGATTCCGCCCGCGCAACACTTTCCGCCATCTGTCGAGCGTCACGTCCGGCGTGGCCTCGGTGGTCAGGCTCATCGAAGTACCTCCGCAAACGAAGCGGGGGGCCGCCGGAAGACGGCGACCCCCACCGGGTGAACTGGGCTGGTTCAGGGCTGGACGGCCTTCTCGACGTCGTTGAGCATCGCGTCGACGCCGTGGAGCAGTTCGGTGAGCACCTCGCGATCGGCGACCAGCGGCGGGGAGATCATCAGCATCGTCGCGCCGCGATCGTCGCCGCGGAGGATGACGCCCGTGCGGCGGAACGCCTCCGGGAGCACCTCGCGGAGCACCTTCAGCGACTCCGCCTCGGTCAGCTCCCGGCCGCTGTCGCTGTCGGCCATCAGCTCGATGGCGTAGAAGAACCCGGTGCCGCGGACGTCCTTGACGCAGCGGTGCGCGGACTTGAGCGAGTTCAGCGCGGCGAACAGTTCCGGGCCCTCGGCGAGCACGTTGTCGAGCACCTTCTCGTCCCGCATCGCGGTGAGGTTCGCGACGGCGACCGCGGTGGCGACCGGATGCCCGCCCCAGGTGGCGCCGTGGGTGAAGACGCCGCCCTTCGGGGAGTCGTACAGCTCGGTGACCAGCTTCTCGCGCACGATCACCCCGCCGAGCGGCGCGTAACCCGACGTCGATCCCTTGGCGAAGGTGACCAGGTCCGGCACCACCCCGGTGACACCGTGCCCGAACCAGTGCCCCAGCCTGCCGAACGAGCAGA
Organism: Amycolatopsis thailandensis; assembly: GCF_002234405.1. Classification (GTDB taxonomy): domain Bacteria; phylum Actinomycetota; class Actinomycetes; order Mycobacteriales; family Pseudonocardiaceae; genus Amycolatopsis; species Amycolatopsis thailandensis. Next base: position 921 of record NZ_NMQT01000210.1, read on the forward strand.
TGACCTCGTCCGACACGAGCAGGATGCCGTACTTGTCGCACAGCGCGCGCAAAGCGGGCCAGTACCCCTTCGGCGGGACCAGCGCGCCGCGGCCGTTCTGTACCGGCTCGGCGAACAGCGCCGCGATGGTCTCGGGCCCTTCTTCGAGGATGACCCGTTCGATCGCGGTGACACAGTCCAATTCGGCCGCCGGGCCGCAATCCCCCAGCAGTCCCAAGGTGTTCGGCACGTGCCGGACGCCGGGCATGAGCGGACCGAACGGTTCCTTGATCTTCGCCAGCCCGGTCACCGAGAGGGCGCCGATGGTCGTGCCGTGGTAGGCCATGTCACGGCTGATGATCTTCGTCCGCTCGGGCTGCCCTTGGCTGCGGTGGTACTGCCGGGCGAACTTCAGCGCGGTTTCGACCGCCTCCGAGCCGGAGTTGACGAAGAACGTCGTCCCGAGATCGCCCGGCGCGAGTTCGGCCAGCAGCGTGGCCGCTTCGATCGCGGGGGTGTGCGCCGAACCCCAGTTGCTCGCGTAGGCCAGGGTGCCGACCTGGTCGGCGGCGGCCTTGGCGATGTCGGCGCGCCCGTGGCCCATGTTGACGCAGAAGAGCCCGGCGAGGCCGTCGAGGTGGCGGCGTCCCTCGGTGTCGATCAGGTAGCTTCCCTCGCCGCGTACGAACACCGGGAAATCCGAGGCCCAGGTGTCCTTGCGGGTGAAGTGCGGGCCGAGATGCCGTCGAGCCTGCGCTCGCAGCTGGGTGACGTCCACGGAGACCTCCTTCGAGACACGAGTCTGTGCTTTGACTTTCGCAATCCGCGTGGCCCTGGCCCAGCGCCAGAGCGGCGGCGTTCGATGGGTCCAGTTGGTCGTGAGCGGCGATTCGGGTTATTGAGAGGCAAGGCAAATATGGCGTGATCGAGCCTCCTGCTGAGCATGGCCTTCGCGACACGGACCGAACTGGCCCGCCGGAGCCGGTCGCGACCTCGACCGTCCACTAGGGACACTCATTCCAGGGGAAATGCCCGTTTTGAGAACTTTGCATGGGTTTTACGAAGGGGTCGTGAGTGATAAGGAGGGT
>NZ_NMQT01000211.1 GCF_002234405.1 Amycolatopsis thailandensis
CTCCGGCACCGCCGCCTGCCCGACGTCGTGGCGCTGGCCGCGTACGCGGCGCTGGCCGCGGCGCTGGCGGTGGCCGCGGCCGGGGGGGGGGCGGCCAGCGCCGGGCGGGCCGTGCTGGGCGGGCTGGTCTTCGGCGGGGCGCACGCGCTCGTCCCCGCGCTGTCGCCGCGCTCGCTCGGCGCCGGGGACGTGAAGCTCGCCGGGAGCGTCGGCGCGGTCCTCGCCGCGACGGGCTGGCCGTCGGTCGTGCTCGGCGCCGTCGCCGCGGCGCTACTGAGCGTGGCGCTCGCGGTGGGCGGGCCCCGGCATCCCGTGGTGCCGCACGGACCCGGTCTCCTGGTCGCGGCGTGGGCGCTCGCGGTCTTCGCCGGACCTGGTCCGGGATAGCCCGGCCTGTCCTGGGACGGAGAGGAGGTTGTGACAGGATCTGTCAGGTGTTGCGCTGGATAACCGCAGGGGAATCGCACGGACCCGCCCTCGCCGCCATCCTGGAAGGGATGCCCGCCGGGGTCGAGGTCACCACCGCCGAGGTGAGCGAGCAGCTCGCGCGACGGAGGCTCGGCTTCGGCCGCAGCCCCCGGATGGGCTTCGAGACCGACCACATCGAGTTCACCGGCGGTGTCCGGCACGGGCTCACCCAGGGTGGTCCCGTCGCGGTCCAGATCGAGAACGCCGAGTGGCCCAAGTGGGAGAAGGTCATGTCGGCCGATCCCGTGCCCGCCGAGGAGCTCGAAGGACTGGCGCGCAACGAGCCGCTGACCCGCCCCCGGCCTGGTCACGCGGACCTGCCCGGCATGCAGAAGTACGGCTTCCCCGAGGCCCGGCCGGTGCTGGAGCGCGCGAGCGCCCGCGAGACCGCGTCCCGCACGGCGCTCGGCACGGTGGCCCGCGCGTACCTCAAGCAGCTGCTCGGGGTCGAGATCCTCAGTCACGTCGTGTCCATCGGCGGTGCCTCGGCGCCGGAGGGCCCGCTGCCCGTGGCGGCGGACCTGCCAGCCATCGACGAGAGCCCGGTCCGCGCCTTCAGCCAGGAGGGGACCGACGCGATGGTCGCCGAGGTCGACGCCGTGCGGAAGGCGGGTGACACCGTCGGCGGCGTGATCGAGGTGATCGCCTACGGCCTCCCGCCGGGCCTCGGCTCGCACGTGCACTGGGACCGCAGGCTCGACGCCCGCCTCGCCGGCGCGCTCATGGGCGTCCAGGCGATGAAGGGCGTGGAGGTCGGCGACGGCTTCACCACGGCCCAGCGCTGGGGCAGCCAGGCCCACGACGAGATCGACCGCGGCACCGGCCCGGTCGGGGTGACCCGCCGGTCCAACCGGGCGGGCGGGCTCGAAGGCGGCATCACCAACGGCGAGCCGCTGCGCGTGCGCGTCGCGATGAAGCCGATCTCGACCGTCCCCAAAGCACTGTCCACTGTGGATGTCACGACCGGCGAACCCGCGGTCGCCATCCACCAGCGTTCCGACGTCTGCGCGGTACCCCGCGCCGGTGTCGTGCTGGAGTCGGTGGTCGCGCTGATCCTCGCGGACGCCGCGCTGGAGAAGTTCGGCGGCGACTCGCTGGCCGAGGGCAAGCGCAACGCCGAGGCCTACCTGAAGGCGCTCGAGGAGCGCTGGTGACTCCTCGCGCGGTGATCATCGGGCCGCCGGGCTCGGGCAAGAGCACGGTCGGCCCGGCGCTCGCCGCCCGGCTCGGTCTCGCCTTCCGCGACAGCGACGACGACATCGTCGCGAGCGCGGGCAAGCCGATCACCGACATCTTCGCGGAGGAGGGCGAGCCCGCCTTCCGCGCGCTGGAAGAGAAGATGGTCGCGAAGGCGCTGGTCGAGCACGAAGGCGTCCTCTCGCTGGGTGGGGGAGCGCCGCTCACCCCGGGCACCCGGGAGCGGCTGGCCGGGCACACCGTGATCTTCCTCAACGTCGGGATGGCCGCGGGCGTGCAGCGCGCCGGGCTCTCGACCGCGCGCCCGCTGCTGGCCGGGGTGAACCCCCGCGCCACGTACAAGGCGCTCCTCGACGCGCGGCTGCCGGTGTACCGCGAAGTGGCCGCGTTCGAGATCGAGACCGACCGGCTGACCGCCGACGAGGTCGTCGAGGCCGCCCTCATCGGGCTCGCCGAGATCAGCAAGGAACGAGCATGAAGCGCACCATCGCCGGCGTCGTCCTCGCCGCCGTGGCCTTGACCCTGACGGCGTGCGGCGAGGAGAAGCAGCCCGCCGGCGCCGACGTCATCCAGACCGGCGCCGCGACCAGCGGCGCTCCCGCCTCGGGAGCGCCCGAGACGGATGTCGCCGCCGACGTCAAGGTCACCAAATGCGACAGCGGCGGCTACACGCCGAAGATCACCATCGAGGTCACCAACAGCACGGGCGAGGACGCGCGCTACGCCGTCACCATCGCGATCAAGGACGCCGACGGCAAGGCCTCCGGTGAGGCGCTGTTCGCGAAGAACCGGATGACGCCCGGCCAGAAGGTGACCGAGGAAATCCCGGGCGACACCCCGGTCAAGGGCAAGATCACCTGCGAGGTCGCCAGGGCCAAGCGGCTTCCGCCGAAGTGAGGGAAACGATGACCGAGCCGGTCCGCATCACCGTCAACACCGCCAAACCGTACGACGTCGTCATCGGCCGCGGCCTGCTGGGCGAGCTCACCGAGCAGCTCACCGACGCCTCCAAGGTCGCGCTGATCCATCCGCCGACGCTGACCACCACCGCCGAGGCCATCCGCGAGGAACTGGCCGCGGCCGGGATCGACGCGCATCGCGTCGAGATCCCCGACGCCGAAGACGGCAAGGCGCTCACCGTCGCCAGCTTCTGCTGGGAAGTGCTCGGCCGCATGGGCCTGGACCGCCAGGGCGTGGTCGTCGGGCTCGGCGGTGGCGCCGTGACCGACCTGGCGGGCTTCGTCGCCGCCACCTGGATGCGCGGCGTGCGTCTGGTCAACGTGCCCACCACGCTGCTGGGCATGGTCGACGCCGCGCTCGGCGGGAAGACCGGCATCAACACCGAGGCGGGCAAGAACCTCGTGGGCGTCTTCCACGAGCCGAGCGCGGTCCTGGTCGACCTCGCGACGCTGGAGACGTTGCCGCCCAACGAACTCGTCGCCGGAATGGCCGAGGTCGTCAAGGCCGGGTTCATCGCGGATCCGCGCATCCTCGAACTCGTCGAGCAGGACCCGGCCGCGGCGCTGGACACCACCGGCGAGGTCATCGGCGAGCTGGTCCGCCGCTCGATCCAGGTCAAGGCCGACGTCGTCGCCGCGGACCTGCGCGAGTCGGACCTGCGCGAGATCCTCAACTACGGCCACACCCTCGCCCACGCCATCGAACGCCGCGAGAAGTACCGGTGGCGCCACGGCGCCGCGGTCAGCGTCGGGCTGGTGTTCGCCGCCGAACTCGCGCGACTGGCAGGCCGTCTCGACGACGCCACCGCGGAGCGGCACACGTCCGTGCTCAAGCTCCTGGGCCTGCCGACCACCTACGACCCGGACGCGCTCCCGCACCTGCTGGAGACGATGAAGGGCGACAAGAAGACCCGGTCGGGGGTGCTGCGCTTCGTCGTCCTCGACGGGCTCGCGAAACCCGGCAGGCTGGAAGGGCCCGACCCGTCGCTGCTCGCGGCCGCGTACTCGGTGGTGGCGGGCGAGGCCCCCAAGGCCGGCGGGAGCGTGCTGCTGTGAAGGTGCTCGTCCTCAACGGTCCCAACCTCGGCAGGCTCGGCCTGCGCGAGCCGGGGATCTACGGTTCCGCGACACACGCCGACCTGGTCTCGACCTGTGTCGGCACCGGGAAGGAACTCGGGATCGACGTCGAGGTCCGGCAGACCGACCACGAGGGCGAGATGGTCGGCTGGCTGCACGAAGCCGCCGACGCGGGCTGGCCGGTGGTGCTCAACGCGGCCGCGTGGACGCATTACTCGATCGCGGTCCGCGATGCCGCCGCCCAGCTCACGTCGCCGTTGATCGAGCTGCACATCTCCAACGTGCACAAGCGTGAGCAGTTCCGGCACCACAGCGTGCTGTCGGACATCGCCACCGCGGTCGTCGCCGGGCTCGGGGTCGACGGATACCCCTTGGCCCTGCGCTGGATGGCCGCGAACGCGGCATGAACAGCCCACCGGCGATCGAGACCGCGAGGCTGCGGCTGCGCGCGCTGACCGAGGCCGACACCGAAGCGATCGTCAAGCTCTTCGCCGACCCGGCGATGAGCGCGCATTTCGCCGTCCCTCTGACCGAGCCGGACCTGGTCCGCGAAATGGTCGGCCGCAGGCTGTCCTATGACGGCCCGGCGGGAATGGGGCATTGGGCGATCGAACGCGACGGCGAGGTCATCGGTCTCGCGCATTTGCGGCCGTCGGCGGAATTGCCGGGCGAAGTCCCGGAGATCGGCTATTACCTGTCGCGTGCGCACGGCGGGCAAGGGCTGGCGACCGAGGCCGCGCGTGCCCTGCTGGCACACGGGCTCGTCGGGCTCGGCCTTTCGTCGGTGTGGGCGCTGGTCGGCGAGTCCAATGTGGCCAGTCAGAACCTGGTGCGGCGCTTGGGTTTCCTCGACGTCGGCGGCGGTGACCACTACGGCAGCGGGCCGCATCGGGTGTTCGTCGCGCTGCCGTCGGACCACGGTCGCGCGCACCACATCGAACTGTGGGTGCCGGATCTCGCCCGCGCGGAGGAAAGCTGGGGCTGGCTGCTACTGGAACTCGGCTGGCGCGAGTTCCAGCGCTGGCCCGCCGGAGTCAGCTGGAAGCACGGCGCGACGTACCTCGTCGTCGAGCGTTCTCCCGCGCTCAGCGGCGAAAAGCACGAGCGGACCGCGCCGGGTCTGAACCATCTCGCCCTGCACGTCGAGTCCCCCGATCGGGTGGACGAGCTGGCTTCGAAAGCGCTCGAACACGGCTGGTCGGCGATGTTCGCGGACAGGTATCCGAATGCGGGGGGTGATCACCACTACGCCGCCTACCTCGAAAACGCCGATGGCTTCGAAGTGGAATTGGTCGCCCTACCGGGGACTGACGTCACCCGGCCGGGTTAAGCCTCGCTACACTCGGCCATCATGCGCCTTTTTCGTGGGGGTCGGCGAACCGCCCGTATCGTGGTGGCCCTCGTCGCGGCCGGCGCGGTCCTCATGGCGTGCAGCGACGGAAATGTGCAGTCCCAGGCCGACGGCAAAGGCGGCGGGATCGGCGGAGCCCAGCAGCCGCCCAAGGAGAAGCCGCGGCCGATGGACGTCGAGCTCGCGACGAGCGATCCCCGGGCCAGTGGCGGCGTGGTCGGCGCGGGCGATCAGGACGCGGTCTACAACTACGGCCCGACCGTGATGCGGGACGGCGGCAAGCTCAAGATGTGGTGGTGCAGCCAGTACGGCAGCGCCCAGCCCGCCGGTGACGACGTCCTCTACGCGCAGTCTTCCTCGCTCGACGGTCCCTTCACCGGCCCGTCCGGCGGCGGCCCGGCGGCGGTGTTCTCCGGCGCCCCAGGTGGTTTCGACGGGATGCACACCTGCGATCCGTCGGTGATCAAGGTCGGCTCGACCTACTACATGTATTACACCGGCGCGGCGGGCGACCACGCGCTCGGCAACTCGATCGGGCTCGCCACCAGCCCCGACGGGCTCACCTGGACCCGCGCGGCGGGCGGACAGCCGATCATCGGGCCCGCGCACGACGTGCACCGCGACAACGTCTACGGCGCCGGCCAGCCTTCGGCGGTGTACCTCGACGGCTGGTTCTACGTGCTCTTCACCGACACCACGGCCAAGGCCGCCGGGTGGAACGGCGCCGGGCAGTTCCTGCTCCGTGCCAAGGACGCGGCGTTCACCCAGGGCGTGGAGACGCTGGGGGAGCAGGGCTTCGTCGCCAAGCCCAGCACGATCTCGCCGCGCACACGCTCGCTGGTCGACGGATTCAGCACCGACCTGATGTGGGTCGGCGCGCTCGACGCGTTCGTGATCGCGCACGAGACCGACACCGGCACCACGCTCACCTTCTGGACCAGGGACTTCTCCGCGCAGCCGTACCGGCCCGCGATCATCCCCGGCGCGTGGAAGGAGGGCCCCGGCCTGGTCCGGCGGCCCGACGGGCACGCGCCGCTCTCCTCGGGCGACGTCTGCGACCGGGTCCCGTTCGACGTCGTCCGTGCCACGATCGTCGGCGGCGCGGGGGCGCCGACCGACCTCAAACATTTCGGTCTCGACGTCCGGGGCTCGCGGGCCTGCGACGGAGACGCCCGGATCCGGACCTCGTTCGAAGGCGTCGCGATGCCGTCGCCGCAGCGGACCATCGACCTGGTGGCCGACGGCGCCCTGGTGCGGGTCGACCGGCGCTCGGTGGCGGCCGCGCTCGCGGGCGAGGTGCTGGACAAGCGGCTCAAGGTCGTCGACAAGTTCCCGCAGGCCGCGCGCTTGAGCGCCGGGGCGAAAATGGTGCGCGCGCCGGGCCGCGGATTCGGCGTGGTGCTCGACGGCAAGCTGTACGTGGTGCCGGACGCGGGAGCGGCGGCGCTGAACGACTCGACCGTCGAAGAGATCAGTGATCAGGCCTGGGACGGCTTCCCGGCCGGTTTCCCGCTCGCGGGCTGAGCTTCGTCTTCGTCGTCTTCTTCTTCCGCCGGGGCCTTCTTGGCGATGAGCCCGCCGACGAACAGGCCGAGCCCGGCCGGGATCAGCACCAGCAGGGCCGAGAAGGCGGCGCCGCCGGTGAGCGCTCCGCCGAGCTCCGAGGCGCCGGTCTGGTCGACGAACACCGCGCGGCCGATCACGTACAGCACGCCCGAGACCGGGCCCGCGATCAGCGCCGCGATGAACCAGTTCTTGCCGCGCTCGGGTTTGCCCTGCCAGGCGTCCACGGCGCTCCAGCCCGCCGCCGCGCCGACCAGGACGGCGAGGGCGAGGGAGGTGAAGAGGGTCTTGTCGGTGGGGTTGAAGACCTCGTACTTGGCCAGCACGGTGACGGCCGCGCCGTGCAGCAGCGCCATCACGAGTCCACGAGTCAGCCACGGTGCCATTGGGGAAGCTTAACTCGCCAGTAGCGACCGGTGGTCGCTGCGGCTCGCGGCTTGTGGTCAGTACGTGAAGGAGGCCTTCAAGAGCTGCGAGCGGGGAGTGCGGTGGTGGGTGGTGGTGGGGGTCGGGGTGGTCGTGAGCGGCAAGTGTCGTTCTAACCCC
>NZ_NMQT01000212.1 GCF_002234405.1 Amycolatopsis thailandensis
GCAATGAAGGGGCCTTTCATCGCAAAATTTGCGATGAAAGGCCCCTTCATTGCGTTCGCACCAGGACCACCGCACAAGCCGGCACAACACGGATGGGAGACTGCGGGACGTGACTTCTCCCGGCCCCGTTTCCCAGAACCTCCCGCCCGACCAGGTCTTCGACTGGCTCGACGTGGAGGCGGAGAAGCGGGCCGAGGCCGGGCTGGTGCGCAAGCTGCGCATCCGGCAGGCGCAGGAACCCGAGCTGGACCTCGCGGGCAACGACTACCTCGGGCTCGCCAGGGACAAGCGCGTCGCCGGCGCGGCCGCGGCGGCCGCGCTGCGCTGGGGCGCCGGGTCGACGGGCTCCCGGCTCGTCACCGGCACCACCGAGGTCCACGCCGAACTCGAGCACGAACTCGCCCGCTTCTGCGGCGCGCAGGCGGCACTGGTCTTCTCGTCCGGGTTCACCGCGAACCTCGGCGCCGTCACGGCCCTGTCCGGCGCGGATTCCGCGATCGTCACGGACAAGTACATCCACGCGTCGCTGATCGAGGGCTGCCGGCTGTCCCGTTCGGACATCGCCGCCGTCGCGCACAGCGAGCCGAGCGCCATCAAGCACGCGCTGGCGACCCGCCGCAAGCCTCGCGCGCTCGTCGTCACCGATTCCGTGTTCTCCGTGGACGGCGACATCGCCCCGCTGGAGGAACTCGCCGGGGTCTGCCGGGAGCACGGCGCGTCCCTGCTCGTCGACGACGCCCACGGCTTCGGCGTCCTCGGCGAGGGTGGCCGCGGTGCCGTCCACGCGGCGGGTCTCTCCGGCGCGCCGGACGTCGTCACCACGATCACGCTGTCGAAATCCCTTGGGGCGCAAGGCGGAGCGGTGCTCGGACCGCGTCGCGTGATCAAGCATCTCGTGGACACCGCGCGCAGCTTCATCTTCGATACCGCGCTCGCGCCCGCCAGCGCCGCCGCCGCGCTGGCCGCTCTCAGCGCGCTGAAGGCCGAGCCGGAGCTCGCGACCAAGGTGACCGAAGCCGCCGGAAACCTTGCGATGCAACTGAAAGCGGCAGGGTTCCGGGTCGGTCTCCCGGACGCCGCGGTGATCTCGATCCAGGCGCCCTCGCCCGACGCGGCCGTCGCGTGGGCGTCCTCCTGCGCGGATCAGGGTGTGCGGGTCGGCTGCTTCCGGCCGCCGTCCGTGCCCGACGGCATCTCCCGCCTGCGCCTGACCGCGCGGGCCGACCTCACCGAAGCCGATGTGGACCGCGCGGTCGCCGTGATCACGGCAGCGGCGCCTCCCGGCGCCACATCGTGAGGTGCGGGATCCCGTCTTCCATGAACTCGTCGCCCTCGGCCACGAAGCCGTACTTGCCGTAGAAGTCCTTCGCGTAGGTCTGCGCGTCGAGTACGCACGGCGCGTCACCGATCCCCGCGAGCGCCGTCTCCATCAGCCGTCCCGCCAGTCCCTTGCCGCGTGAGCGGACGGCCGTGCACACCCTGCCGATCCGGAAGGTTCCGCCGGCGTCCTGCAGGACCCGCAGATACGAGTCGACGGCGACCGAGCCACCGACCCAGAGATGCCGGGTGCCAGGCAGGAGGTCGCGCCCGTCGATCTCGTGATAGGCGACGTTCTGCTCGACGACGAACACGTCGACGCGCAGGCGGAGGATGCCGTGCAGCTGTGCGGCGGTGATCTCGTCACCGGCGACGGACAGCGGGAACGACGAGGTCTCGGTGATCGGGGTGTCGGTGCTCACGCCCACTTGTTAGCACATCGGACGTGAAGAAGGCATCGATCAGCCGATCAGCCGGCGTCCGTTTTGCTGCGAGATCTCGTTCGCGAAGTGGGAGACGCGCGTGTACACACCCGGCTTGCCCGCCTTCGCGCAGCCTTCGCCGAACGACACGATCCCGATCAGGGTGTCGCCCACCATCAGCGGGCCGCCCGAATCACCCTGGCAGGCGTCGACCCCGCCTTCGGGGTACCCGGCGCACACCATGTCGCTCGGGTCGTAGCCGGAGTACGCGGTGCGGCAGGTCTTGTCGCTGACCACCGGGACGACCGCGCTGCGCAGGTAGTCCGACCGCGCGCCGCCGTCGGCGACCCGGCCCCAGCCGAGGACCGTGGCCTTCGTGCCTTCTTCGTAGAGGTCCGCGTTGCCGTTGTCCGCGACCCTCGCGGGCCGGTACGGCAGCTGCCCGCTGACCGTCATCACCGCGATGTCGTCACCCTTGCCGGGGTCGCCGCTGTAGTCGGGGCTGACCCAGATCTTCGAAACGCGCAGCTCGACGCCGTCTCGCGAACGCTTGTCCTCGCGTCCCGCGACCACGCGGACGTCGTTCTTCTTGACCGCGACCGCGCAGTGCGCCGCCGTCGCGACCGTCGTGGAGCTGACGATCACCGCTCCGCAGTACTGGTTCCCGCTGCGATCGGCCAGGAAGACCGCGTAGGGGTACTGCGAGACCGAAGCCTTGCCACCGCCCACGATCCTCGGTTCGGCCGCCTTCTCCGGGCCGCTCGTCGCGCTGTCGTCCGCCGACGCGCTGGTGACCACGATCGGCACCATCACGGCCGTCGCCAGTACCGCTCCGGCCGCGAGCAGCAGGGTGCGACGTGACTTCTTGGGCATGTTCTTTCCCTTCACCGGGGCGTACGAATGGTCAAGCCCTGGGAAGTCCTTCGACTCCAGCGCGTACACAAGCGATCGCGAATACCCTAATCGGCGAAAGCCCGATGTGGTGTCACTGAAACGGGTGGACCTGTGCTCACCCAACGCATCTGTCAGGCTGGAGCTCGTGCGGGCGACGGCGACGATTCTGGCGGGTACGGCTTTTCTCCTCTTTTCGTGTGCCAGCCCGGCGCCGCCCGGCCCGGCACCCGCACCGGCCACCTCGACCACCCCTGCCGTGACCAGCGCTCCCGAGGAAACCTCTTCCGCGGCACCGGTTCCGAGCTCGTCGGCCCCGCCGCCCGCACCGGCCTGGCAGGTCGGCGCGAAGCCGCTTCCCTTGCGCGCTGACGGTTTCGGGCAGATCCTCCCGACTCCTCCCGTCCTGGCAAATCGTTCCCTGCCGACCGCCGATCCGCTTCCCCCGCCCGCCGGGAACCGGTTCGCGGGCACGGTGAACCCGGTCCCGGCGGACGTGCTCGCGCGCAGCACCTGGCAGGCGGGGTGCCCGGTCAAAGCCGCCGAACTGCGCTATCTCACGTTGTCTTTCTGGGGATTCGACGGCCGCGCGCACACCGGGGAAATGCTCGTGAACGCTTCCGTGGCCAATCCCGTGGTGACCGTATTCGGCCGGTTGTTCTCCGCGAAGTTCCCCATCGAGGAAATGCGCGTGACCGCTCCCGCCGAACTCACCGCCGCCCCGACCGGCGACGGGAACAACACCAACGCCTTCGTCTGCCGTCCGGCCCGCGGCCAGACGAACTGGTCCGCGCACGCCTACGGGCTCGCGATCGACGTCAACCCGTTCTGCAACCCGTACACCAAGGGTGACCTCGTCCTGCCCGAACTGGCGTCGGCGTACCTCGATCGGGGAAACCGGCGGCCGGGGATGATCACTTCCGGGGATCCGACCGTGGCCGCCTTCTCCGCGATCGGCTGGACCTGGGGCGGCACCTGGACGACGCCGAAGGACCGGATGCACTTCAGCTCCACCGGGCGCTGACCGGGAACAACCGGCCGCCGTGAGAAGTTGGCTAGAGTCGGAACCACCCCGCTCCCCCGCCGCAAAGGAAGACAGCGTGCCCCACTACGACCTGGTGATCGTCGGTACCGGATCGGGCAACTCGATCCTCGACCCGCGTTTCGCGGACTGGAACACGGCGATCGTGGAGAAGGGCACGTTCGGCGGTACCTGCCTGAACGTGGGCTGCATCCCGACGAAGATGTTCGTGCACGCCGCCAACGTCGCGGCCACGCCCGCTTCGTCGTCGAAGTTCGGCGTGGACGAGGAGCTGACCGGAGTCCGCTGGCGCGACGTGCGCGACAGGGTCTTCGGGCGGATCGACCCGATCGCCGCGGGCGGCCGCGAGTACCGCGTCCAGCACGAGGACAACAAGAACGTCACCGTCTACGAGGGCGAAGGGCGCTTCACCGGGCACAAGGAGCTGCTGGTCAGCTACCCCGACGGCCGCCCCGCCGAGACGATCACCGCCGACAGGTTCGTGCTCGCCGCCGGCGGGCGCCCGGTGATCCCGGACGTCCCCGGCCTCGCCGAAACCGGCTACCACACCTCCGACACGGTGATGCGGCTCGACGAGCTGCCCGCCAGCATCGTCATCCTCGGCGGCGGGTACATCGCGGCCGAGTTCGCGCACGTCTTCGCCTCGTTCGGGGTGGACGTGACCGTGGTCAACCGGTCCGGCGCGCTGCTGCGTTCCGAGGACGACGACGTCAGCGCCCGGTTCACGGAACTGGCGGCGCAGCGGTTCGACGTCCGGCTCGATCGGAAGACCGTCCGCGCGCGCAAGACCGAGTCGGGTGTCGCGCTGGACCTCGAAGGCCCGCAGGGCGCCGAGACCGTCGAGGCCGAGGTGCTGCTGGTCGCCACCGGCCGCACGCCGAACTCCGACATCCTCGACGTCGCCGCCACCGGCGTGACCACGGGCGAACGCGGGCATGTCGTGGTCGACGAGTACCAGCAGACCGTGGTCGATGGGATCTACGCGCTCGGCGACATCTCGTCGGTCTTCGAGCTGAAGCACGTCGCGAACCACGAACAGCGCGTCGTGCAGCACAACCTGCTGCACCCGGAGGAGCGGATCGAGGCCGATCACCGGTTCGTCCCGCACGCGGTGTTCACCTCGCCGCAGGTCGCTTCGGTCGGGCTGACCGAACGCGAGGCCCGTGAGCGCGGCGTTTCGTACGTGACGTCGCACCAGGACTACGCCGGCATCGCCTACGGCTGGGCGATGGAGGACACCACCGGTTTCGCGAAGCTGCTCGCCGACCCGGCCACCGGGCAGCTGCTCGGCGCGCACATCATCGGCCCGCAGGCGTCGTCGGTGATCCAGCCGCTGATCCAGGCGATGAGCTTCGGTCTCGACGCGAAGAGCATGGCGCGCGGGCAGTACTGGATCCACCCGGCGATGCCGGAACTGGTCGAGAACGCGCTGCTGAACCTTCCGCTGGACTGACCCTCGCGCGTGTGTCATGAGGGGTCCCCATGGGACGAAATCTGTCCGATGGGGACCCCTCATGACACTTCAGACGATGAGAGTGCAGGCGTGGGACTCGTTTCGCGCCGCGAGGTCGCGCACCGCGTCCCTTGTGTCGGCCAAGACGATCATCAAGGCGGGCGAGCGGGCCCCGTCCTCCGAGAACCGCTCGCCCGCCTCGGCGTACCGGCGGACCGCCGCCAAGAACTCCTCCCGCGCCGATGCCGCCTCTCCCGGCACCGTGCGGACCCCCGTCGCCCCCTTGAGGACGTCCTTGGCGCCGTCCGCCTTCACCGCGACGTAGTGCTGCGACTTGCGCAGCTCGGTCGCGGCGTCCCCCTTCGCGTCCGGCCAGTAGCGTCGGATCTCCGCGCCGCTGTCCTTCCACACCTGTACGCACACCCGGTCGACGGCGCGGTAGAACTCGTGCGGCGAGATCGCCGCCGCGGGCCGCTCAGACGCGACGGCGATACACACCGCGGCGAAACACGCCAACGCCGTCCCGTACGCCAGTCCCTCCACCACGCCGACCCCCAGAACCGAGTTTTTGAACAGGTTCAACTCGATCAGGCTAAGGCTCCGCCCGGTGCGGGGTCAAGGAGTTTTTTGAACGCGTTCAGACGAAGCGGCGGCGACCGGCCAAGGCGCCGAAGGTCATCTGCGCGACGAAGACCACGAGCATCATGATCCAGGGGACGGTCCAGCCGTGGGTGAGGTCGTGAAGCAGTCCGAAGAGGAACGGCCCGACGGCCGCCATCAGGTAGCCGATGCCCTGCGCCATCCCCGAAAGCCGCGCGGTGTCCTCACCGCTGCGGGCCCGCAGCGCGATCACGGTCAGCGCGAGCGAGAAGACGCTCATCCCGAGCCCGATCAGGACGCACCAGAGCAGCGGCGAAGCCTCTGGGGCGACCATCATGCCGACCATGCCGACGAAGCCGAAGACACCCAGCCCGACGATCCACGGGCTCTGGCTGTTCGCCCGCGCGGCCATCGGGGCCACCACGAGGCTGATCGGGACGGCGATGAGCGACATCAGCCCGAGGAGCAGCCCGGAGTCGCCCTTGCTCACCCCCGCGTCGATCATCACTTCCGGCAGCCAGCCCATCACGACGTAGGCCAAAAAGGCCTGAGTGCCGAAGAAAAGCGTGACCATCCACGCAAGGGGGCTCCGCAGGAGCGATCGCCCGCTACCCTGCTTGCCTGCCTCGGCGACGGGCGCACGTCCCGCACCGCGGGCTGCGAGAATCCAGACGAGGAGTGCGAGCACCGCCAGCACCGACCAGGCGCCGAGACCTTGGCGCCAGCCGCCGAACGCGTTCTCCAAGGGAGGGGTGAGCGCGGACCCCAGGGCGCCTCCGCCCTGCAAGGCGGCGGTGTACACACCGGTCATCATGCCGACACGCGCCGGGAAGGAGTCCTTGATGACGACTGGGATCAGTACGTTCGCCAAGGCGATTCCCGCCGTGGCCACCAGGGTTCCCCCGAGCACGACGTACGGTCCGTCGATCACCCGCAGCACCAGGCCGACGGCCAGCACCGACAGCGCGGACGCGATCGCCGCGCCGATGCCGAACCGGCGGGCCAGCAGGGGCGCGGCGAGTCCGGCGGCGGCGAAACAGAGCCCCGGGAGCGTGGTGAGCACGCCAGCCCAGGTCGCGGTGGCGCCGAGGTCGTCGCGCATCTCGCCGAGGATCGGGCCGACGCTGGTGATCGCCGGGCGCAGATTGAGGGCCACCAGGATCACCGCGACACCGAGCAGGACGCCGCCGGTGATCACCCCCGGCCGCCACTCCGTTTCGATCGAGCCTTCGAGTTCGAGACTGTCATCGAACGGGGAAACGGGTTCTCGGGAGTCGACACGCACGTCGGCTAGTATCACATACATAGGATGATTGGATGAAGGGACAACGCTGTGCCATTGGCCACCACGCGCCGTGCCGGCCTGGTCGATCAGGTCATCGAGCAGCTGCGTGACGCCGTCACGCAGGGAGAATGGCCCATCGGGCAGCGGATTCCGACCGAGCCCGAGCTGGCAGGGCAGCTCGGCGTCGGCCGTAACACCGTCCGCGAGGCTGTTCGCGCTCTCGCGCACACGGGGCTGCTCGAGGTCCGGCAGGGCGACGGAACCTACGTGAGGGCGACGAGCGAGGTCTCGGGCGCCATCCGGCGGTTGTGCGGTTCGGAGCTGCGTGAGGTGCTGCAGGTGCGGCGCATCCTCGAGGTCGAAGGCGCCCGGCTAGCGGCCGCGTCGCGGACCGAGGAGGAAGTGGCCGAGCTGCGCTCGCTGCTCGAACGCCGCAACGCCGAACTGCGCGAGGGCCATTGGGAGGATTTCGCCCGGCTCGACGCGGAATTCCATTTCGCCGTCGTCCAAAGTGGACATAACACCCTGCTGACCGAGATGTACCGCGGGCTCACCGAGGTGATCACGGCCAGCGTGGCCGCGACGTCGAACGTGACGCCGGGGCGCGAGTACCTGCCGGAGATAGGGCACGAAGGGCTCGCCGAGGCCATCGCCGACGGCGACGCCGACCGGGCGGCCAGCGAGGCGTGCGGTTTCCTGGACGAACTCCTGGCCCGCGTGGACCACGAGGACGCCTGACCCTCGAGTACATGAAGGCCCCCTTCCTTGCGCTAGACGCAAGGAAGGGGGCCTTCATGTACTTGCCCTATGGCAGGGTCAAGATCTCGGCGCCGTCCTCGGTCACCACGAGGGTGTGCTCGAACTGGGCGGTCCACTTCTTGTCCTTGGTGGTGACCGTCCAGTCGTCGGCCCAGATGTCGTAGTCGATGGTGCCGAGGGTGATCATCGGCTCGATCGTGAAGGTCATGCCCTGCTCGATGACCGTCTCGACCGACGGCTCCTCGTAGTGCAGGACGGTCGGCGCGGTGTGGAACGCCGGGCCGACGCCGTGGCCGGTGAAGTCCCGCACGACGCCGTAGTCGAACCGCTTCGCGTACGCCTCGATGACGCGGCCGATCACGTTGAGCTGCCTGCCGGGGCGGACGGCCTTGATCGCGCGCATGGTCGCCTCGCGGGTGCGCTCGACCAGCAGCCGTGCCTCCTCGGAGACGTCACCCGCCAGGAACGTCGCGTTGGTGTCGCCGTGGACGCCGCCGATGAACGCGGTGACGTCGATGTTGCAGATGTCGCCGTCCTCGATCACCGTCGAGTCCGGGATGCCGTGGCAGATCACCTCGTTGAGCGAGGTGCAGCACGACTTCGGGAACGCGCGGTAGCCGAGGGTGGACGGGTACGCGTGGTTGTCCAGCAGGAACTCGTGGATCACCTTGTCGATGTCGTCGGTGGTCGCGCCGGGTTTGACGGCCTTGCCGCCCTCCTCGAGCGCCTGTGCCGCGATCCGGCTCGCGACGCGCATCGCCTCGATCACCTCGGGCGTGCGGACCCCGTTGCCCGTGTCGCGTTTCGGCGCCGGCCGGTCGACGTACTCGGGGCGGGCGATGCTGGCGGGGACGACTCGCCTGGGCGTCTGGACGCCGGGCTTCAAGGGGGAACGAACGGACATGAGTCCAGCCTACGACCTGACGGCTAGCCGAGCCCCGCCAGGAAGCGCTGGGCCGCCTCGACCGCCGGTCTGGACGTCCCCGCGTCGGTCGTCAGCACCGCGAAGGCGAGGTCTCCGGTGTAACCGGCGAACCAGCCGTGCGAATGCGTGCCGTCGCCGAACTGGGCCGTCCCGGTCTTGCCCCGGACGTCGGGCAGCGGCTTGAGCAGCGTCGCCGTGCCGTCGGTGACGACCTCGCGCATCATCCCGCGCAGCGCGTCGAGCACCTCCGGCCGGATCGGTTTCCCGAGCCCGGACGACGTCGCGGCCATCCCGCGGACCAGTGTCGGCACCGGGATCTTCCCCGACTGGACCGTGGCGGTGGCGACCGCGAGGCCGAACGGGCTCGTCACCACGGTCCCCTGGCCGAAGCCGTTCTCCGCCCGCTGCGCGACGGTGTTCGCCGGCGGCACCGAGCCGGTGATCGTGGTCAGGCCGGGGATCACGAAGTCGGCGCCGACGCCGAGGTCGCGCGCGGCATCGGTCAGCGCGGCGGGCGGCAGGTCGGTCGCGAGCTTCGCGAAGGTCGTGTTGCAGGACTTGGCGAACGCCGTCGACAACGGGACGACGCCGAGGGCGAACTTGCCCTCGTTCGGCACCGTCCGGTTTTCGAAGGTGGCCGTGCCGGGGCAGTCGACGGGGCTGTCCGCCCGCACCGAGCCAGCGGACAGCGCGGCGACGGCGGTGGCGATCTTCATCGTGGAGCCCGGCGGGAACCGGCCGGTGAGCGCGATCGCGCCCTGGGCGTCGGCCGGGGTGTTCTGTGCCACGGCCAGGATTTCGCCCGTCGACGGCTGGATCGCGACCAGCGCGGCGGCCGTCGGGACCGGAGCGAGCGCCCGCTCCGCCGAACCCTGCGCCTTCACACTGAGTGTGCTGACGACCGCGGGGGCCGGTTTGGGGTGTTCGTCGTGCAGGTCGACGATCTCGCCGCCTGCCGTGTCGAGCGTGACGACGCGCCAGCCCGCCGAACCCTCGACCTGGTCCTCGACGAGCGTGCGGACGGACGGCAGCACCTGCTTGCCGAAGTTCTTGTCGTCGGGAAGCAGCCTGTCCTGCTGGCTGAACCGGACGCCGGGCAGGTCGTAGATCTCGGGTTTCACCTCTTGGTAGCTGCTCGCCCGCAGGCTCACCACCGGATAGCCGGCTCCCGGTTTGAGCGCCTTCACGCCGTCGCGGATCGACTGCCCGGTCACCGTGGCTTCGAACCGGTTGAGCGCCGCGCCGAGTTTGTCGGAGACCGCCACCAGATCGCCCGCCTTGGCCGGGTCGAGCACCACGCTGACGACGTTCTGCGGGCGCAGCAACGGCATCCCGTCGCGGTCCAGCACCGGCGCGAGGTCCGGCGGCTCGGACTTCAGCGCGACGGTCTGCTGCGCGGCCAGCTGCGGATGGAGCACGGTGGGCAGCCAGCGCACCTTCCAGCCGCCCTGGGTGGAATAGACCTGCGCGTCGGCCTTGTACGTCCACACCCGGCCGCGCGGGAGATTCCACGTGAGCTGATAGGTCGCCGTCCCGTTGTCCGCCCCGGACGCGTGCTTGACCTCGTCCGCCGCGACCTTGACCGACTCGGGGGAAAGCGCTTTCCGCGCCATCTCCAGTGCCGCCCGCGCGGCGTCCGGCGAATCGGTGAAGAACGCCGCCGCGGCGGCGTCTCCGGAAGAGAGTCCGTCGAGGAAACCCGTGATCGCGTCTTCAGGGCCCGAATCGGCGAAGAGGCCGCACCCGGCGGCCGAAAGGCCCACCACCCCCGCGAGCACGACGACGGCGAAACGACGACCTGCTGGCATGCCCCGGATCCTGCCATTCCCGGCGGTTTCCGACCGGATGCAACGCCGTTCTAGAAAAGAACAGTCGCGTACTGTCCGACCTGCTGGAAGCCGATCTTGCGATAGGCCGCGAGCGCCGGGCTGTTGTAGGCGTTGACGTACAGGCTCGCGGTGCGGCCCATCCCGCGGACGAGCCTGGTCACCACGGACGCCGTCCCGGCGGTGCCGAGGCCGCCGCCGCGGCGTTCCGGATGCACCCAGACGCCCTGGATCTGGCCGACCGTGGAGGACATCGCGCCGATCTCGGCCTTGAAGACGACCTCGCCGTCCTCGAACCGCGCGAACGCCCTGCCGCCGGCGATGAGCTCCGCGACCCGGGCGCGGTAACCGGCGCCGCCGTCGCCGTTGCGGGGATCGACGCCGACCTCTTCGATGAACATGGCTATCGCGGCCGGGAGGTACCTGTCGAGTTCCTCCGGGCGTACGGCGCGGACCGCCGGATCGGCGGCGACGGACGGGATCCCGTCGAGCGCCAGCAGCGGCTGGTCGTGCCGGACTTCGCGGGCGGGGCCCCATTCCGACTCGAGTTCGTCCCACAGCCCCAGCACCTGTTCGGCCGGGCCGACGAGCGACGAACAGCTCCGCTGGCGGCGCAGGGCACGATCGGCGAAGGAACGCAGAGCGGAGGCGTTGCCGCGCAAAGGGATCAGATTCGGCCCGGAGAAGCACAGCCCCTGGAGCCTGCCCGCGCGCACCGGGCGGGAATCGGCGGCCCAGAGCTCACCACCGAGCCGCCAGGGGTCGAGACCCGCGGTCTCCACCCTGGCACTGACCATGCAGCTGCCGACCGGGTCTGTGGCGAGCGCGGCACGGACCGCCGGATAGTCCCGATCATCGAGCAGCCGTGCACCTGCAAGCCGCAACACCACTCCAGGGTGCCAGATGAGCGGCGTAAACGGAACGCAAGCTTTACGACACGCTGAGAGAACCTCAGCAGGTCGGGCCCCACAAGCGCCATGAAAGGTCCTTTCCTCGCAAATTTTGCGAGGAAAGGACCTTTCATGGCGTGGTCTCGACCACTCGGCCGGATTCAGCCGACGGTGACGGTGGGTTCTCCCTCGCCGATGGTCTGGCCGGATTCTTCGGCGATCCGCATGGCCTCTTCGATCAGC
>NZ_NMQT01000213.1 GCF_002234405.1 Amycolatopsis thailandensis
GCCTCGGTGACCGATAGGTACATTCTGTGTGCATATGCGACGGCACCTGATGCGGTCGGCGTGCGTCGTAGGTAGGACAACGAGGCGGATACAGCGGGACGAAGGGGGCACCGGTCATGCCGGACGGGGGCTACAAAGCCGATTCAGAGGCGATGCTCACGGCGTCGACGTCGTTGGATCGCGCGGCTCAGCACACGACGTCCGAGGCGGGGAAAGTCGGACCGACCCAGGTGCAGCCCGCGGACTTCGGCCGCGTGCACAAGGACTACCAAAAGGGCTACGCCACCGGAATCCTCGCCATTTCCGACGCGATGAAGGGCTACGCGGGCCAGCTCACCCAGCTCGCCGGCGGGGTCAGTACCGCGTCGACCCGCTACACCTCATCCGACCAGGCGAACGCCGCGGCTGCCAACAAGGCGGGGACGCAATGAGCAAGTACACGTGGGAGCAGAAGAAAGCCCTGCTCGACGACCCGTACATCACGCAGGGCACCAAGAACGCGCTGATCTTCGGTGGGGACGCGGCCTACGAGAAGGCCATCGCCGAGCGTGACTCGAACGCGGCGGCGGACAAGAAGCAGAAGACCGCGGTGGAGAAGGCGGACAAGGATCTCGACGCCATGGCCCGGCCGGCCGCGGGCGGTTCGACGACCAAGTCCGACCAGGTGCTCGACCTCGGCAACCCGGCGCTGGACTTCTTCTCCGACTGGATCGAGCAGGTCTGGAACAAGATGCCGGACAAGCCGTCCGACCTGAACTACAAGACCGACATCTGGGACCGGTTCCACGAGAACCGCGAGATCAATTTCCAGGCGATGTTCGACGAGGTCGAGGACCTCACTGATGCCAAGAAGACCGTCGAGCAGACCGGGACCGACGCCACTTCGGCGCTGACCACGCTCTTCCACGATTGGAAGGGCGAGGGCGCGACGGCGGCGAAGGTCAAGTACGAGCAGCGGATCCAGCCTGACGCGAAGGAACTCGTCGCGCAGATGGACGGCGCCATCAAACTGGTGCCCGCGACGATCGACAAGATCTACACCGCGCTCAAGCTGAAGGTCGACGAAACGCTGAAGCTGCGTGTCGACAAGGTCGCCACGGCGCCGCTGTTCACGGCGAAGCAGGTCGTCGAGATCGCGAACGGCAAGGTCGACTCCAAAGACAAGCTCATGGACGTCGCG